>JBGAJW010000008.1:0-101229 GCA_044224725.1 Flavobacteriales bacterium | reverse complement strand
GATTCGCTGTGCTTCGCTTGTGGGATGCTACCGCACAAGGCGAGCACGGTGCTGCTCACGCTGGAGTTCAATGGGGTGGTACGGTCACTCCCGGGGACGGTGTACGTCTTGAACTGATCATCGCCGGACCACCCGACTCATATCAAAAGGAACATGCCGGACACAGAAAAAGGGCCAGTGCAGACCATCGTCGAATTCGAGATGCTACCCCCAACCCAGCAACGCACATCTCGAATGCTGTTCGACTACGCAGACGCGCTTCGAACGGTGGGCAGACGTCGCGATGCCGAGAAGGTCTACAACGCTCTTGATCTGGAGAGTGTTCCGGAGAAGAAGAGGTGGTTGGTACATCTGTTTCGAGGGCAACTGTGCCAAGATGCCGGTCGTTATGGCGAAGCTGAAACCCTCTTTCGCACAGCCGTCAGCCTCAATCCCCTCTCAACGGTGCCATGGATCCATTTAGCTGCATCACTTGCGGAACAAGAGAAGTTCGAGGATGCGGTATCCGTGTTGCAGGGCGCTGAAGATCTCGACGGCGATCAGGATGAGCTTCACCTGATTATCGGCTACAGCTTACGGACCTTGGGCAGACTACCCGAAGCTCAATCGCACCTTCGTAAGGCCCTCACCATTACACCTGACTATCCAGAAGCTCTTGAAACACTGAACGATGTCACCGCTGCAATCGCGGTACTGAACGATAAACCGAGAGACCCAGGTCCTGCGCATCCATGATCGCTTCCCGCACCGAAGACAAGACCTACTCCGGCATCGACTTCACCAAGGAGCCGTTGCCACCGGGCCAGTACGAGCATTGTACCTTCACGCGTTGCACGTTCACGCGCGCCGATCTCTCTGCACGCAGTTTCTCGGAATGCACCTTCATCAACTGCGAGCTGAGCATGGCCCGCGTGGTACGCACCAGCATCCGCGAATGTGCGTTCACGGACTGCAAGTTGCTCGGCGTCTCCTTCGACCACGGACAGACCAGCTTGTTCTCAGCGACCTTCGCGGATTGCATCATGGATGCGTGCTCCTTCCAGGGTATGGCCCTCCAACGCACCAAGTTCACCGGCTGCCGGATGCACGGCACTGACTTCACACGGGCCGACCTGAGCGGTGTGGCCTTCGACCGCTGTGACCTGTCGGACGCCGTCTTCGCGAATTGCGATCTGCAACGCACGGACTTCCGGACCGCGCAAGGCTTTACCATCGACCCGGAACTGAATAAGATGAAGGGAGCGCGGTTCTCGGTGGAAGGCCTGCCGGGTTTGCTGGCCAAGCACGGCATCCGAATCGAGCACTGATCATTGTCGAGTCCGGCATTTCGAAGGATTATCAGCGTCCATCCCGTCCATCCCTTCCATCGGCGGTCATTTCCACGAACCTCGCGCGCCAAAACACCTGACCGCCCCATATCCCCACCTACTTTCGCGCCTCGTTTTCAGACCGATGTCCACCCCGAAGAAATTGCCCTTCCACCTCACGAACACGCTGACGCGGAAGAAGGAGGAGTTCGTGCCGTTGAACCCGCCGCACGTTGGGTTGTATGTATGTGGACCTACGGTATACAGCGACGTACACCTCGGCAACGTGCGCAGCTTCACCACCTTCGATGTACTCTACCGCTGGCTCAGCCACATCGGGTACAAAGTGCGCTACGTGCGCAACATCACCGATGTGGGGCACCTGGTGGATGACGTGGATGCCGGCGAAGACAAGATCGCCAAGCGCGCGCGGCTGGAGCAGTTGGAACCGATGGAGATCGTGCAGAAGTACACGAACGGTTTCCACGACGTGATGCGGCTCTTCAACCTGAAGAACCCGAGCATCGAGCCAACGGCCACGGCGCACCTGATCGAACAGATCAAGATGGTGCAGCGCATCATCGACAACGGCTACGCTTACGAGGTGAACGGCAGCGTGTATTTCGACGTGCCGAAGTTCGCGGCGAAGCACAACTACGGCGAGCTCAGCGGCCGGAAGATCGATGAGCTGATGACGAACACGCGCGACACGGAAGGCATGGAGGAAAAGCGGTCACCGCTCGACTTCGCCATCTGGAAGAAAGCGGAAGCGACACATCTGATGCATTGGCCAAGTCCATGGGGCGAAGGTTTTCCCGGCTGGCACTTGGAATGCAGCGTGATGAGCACGAAATACCTCGGCCTCACCTTTGACATACACGGTGGCGGCATGGACCTGAAGTTCCCGCACCACGAATGCGAGATCGCGCAGAGCATCGCGGCGGACGGAACAACGCCTGTTCGTTACTGGATGCATGGTAACATGCTCACCGTGAACGGCCGGAAGATGGCCAAGAGCGAGGGCAACGGTTTCACGCCGGAAGAGCTGCTCACCGGCAACCACAAGCTGCTCGAACGCGGTTACAGTGCGATGACTGTGCGCTTCTTCATGCTGCAATGCCACTACGCGAGCACATTGGATTTCAGCAACGCGGCGATGCAGGCGGCTGGAAAGGGCCTGGAGAAGATGATGGCGGCCGTGGAGACCTTGGAGAAGCTGAAGCCAGGAGCAGGACCAGGCGCCGGAGCGGATATCACCACGTTGGAACAGAACTGCTACGATGCGATGAACGACGACCTGAACACGCCGATACTCATCGCGCACTTGTTCGATGGCGTGCGCATGATCAACTCGGCGAACGATGGCAAACTCGCATTGAGCGGTGAGGACATAGCGCGGTTGCAGGTCTTGTTCAAGAACATGCTCTTCGACGTGCTCGGCCTGCGGAAAGAGGACGAATCGAAAGGCGATGATGGCACGCTCGATGGCGTGATGCAGCTGATCATCGCCATGCGCGCCGAGGCGAAGGCCACGAAGAACTTCGCGCTCAGCGACCGGATACGCGATCAACTTGCAGCAGTTGGCATCAGCATCAAGGACACCAAGGAGGGCAGCACATGGGACCGGAACTGAAGCGTTCGACCTGGCTGCGGCCCACCATCGCGATTACCCTGATCACGGTATTCATCGGCGCGTTCCTGCTGAAGTCCTGCGCACCGGAAGGGCCGCATCCATCCGCGGAAGTGAAGCCTGAAAAGGCAGCGCTGGTACCTGCACCTCTGTTCGATGGTGACAGCGCCTTCGGCTTTGTGGCGAAGCAGGTGGGCTTCGGCCCGCGCGTACCGGGCACAGCCGCGCACAAGGCCTGCGCTGACTGGATGGTCGCCACGCTGAAGCGCTTCGGAGCGGACACGGTCTACCAGCAAACGGGGACGGTCACCGCTTTCAACGGACAGCCGGTCCCGCTGCGCAACATCATCGCGAGCTGGGCACCGGAGAAGAAGGACCGCTTGCTGCTCATGGCCCACTACGATTCGCGCCCCTTCGCAGACCATGACGATGAGCGCCAGAACGAGCCGATCGACGGTGCGAACGATGGCGGCAGCGGCGTGGCGGTGTGGCTGGAAGTAGCACGGCATCTGGCACCTTCCCCTTCGGGGAAGGCCGGGATGGGGTCCGAACAGAAGCCGGCCTTGGGCATCGACATCTTCTTCACGGACGTGGAAGACATGGGCCAGCCGAACGAAGGCGTGATGGGCGCGAAGCCCGACGACAGCAGCATTGAAACCTGGTGCTTGGGCAGTCGCTACTGGGCGAAGAACCCGCATGTGAAGGACTACCGCGCGCGCTTCGGCATCCTGCTGGACATGTGCGGCAGCATCGATGCGCGCTTCCCACGGGAAGGCATCAGCATGAGGATCGCGCCGCAGGTGGTGGGCAAGATCTGGAAGGCCGCCGCCGCGACCGGTCATGGCGAACGCTTCTTGAGCGAGACGAAGAACTACGTGGGCATCGATGACCACCTCGTGGTGAACATGGAGACCGGTATCCCGATCGCCGACCTCATCGCCTGGGAAGAAAGCTCAGGGGCCTTCCCGAAGACCTGGCACACGCACGACGACAACTTGGCGGGCATCAGCAAGGAATCGCTGCAGGCCGTGGGGGCAACGGTCACGCAAGTGATCTGGGCGGAGCGTTGAGCATGGCCGGCTGACCAATGGTCCCGCTTGGGCATCGGTCCGCTAACGTTCACCACCCGGTGCCGTAGCAAAACCCGATCGAGATGCAAAGGGGGTTGGTACGCATGTCACCGGCCAGCGTGCCGTTGCCCAGGACGTAGCCGAACTGACCGAACAATTCCGCGAAGTTCCCATCAAGGGGGCCGCGTACGCCAAGCCTCAGACCCACGGGGAACTGCGTTCGCGAATACCCGGTCTCTTCATCGACATTCCAGTTGGAACTATATCGGGACACCGTGCCGCTCAGCCGCTGAATACCAAGGAACGAACCCGCATAGAAGGCGGTCGTTCCATTGTAAGGTGTGAAGTAACTCGCATGGTAGATGGCCTCGAAGAGGGAACCTTCGTCGCGCCCACTCCATCCATACTTGAGCTCCAGTCCCCAGCCGAGGTGCCCATCGATGTCGCGGTCGAAGCCGAGACCCAAGGCTCCCCGATCCCCGGCCGGGGCGTCCAAGATGTAGGGATGGTACCCGTCCAGCACCAACTTGATACCTGAGTTCTGCGCAGCGGCAATGTGCGCATGGAACACCAGGATGAAGAATGGCATCCATACGCACCAGCCGCAGGAACAGCCTTGGCGTCGTGGACCCACCTGCTCCGTGGATTCGCCATCCTTGGCCATCGACCGCTGGAACCTCCGATGTCGTATACCCCGGCTCATGCGCATCATAGCGGGATATTCCAAGCGAAACCCATCGTGTAGGTGATCGGTGCAAGCGTCAACGGCGCGTCCACGAGTTCCGGTTCGGTCGATAGGCGTTTGCCCCCGCCCAGCTGGTAAGATACCCCGAAGTAGAGATCGGACTCCACCCCATAGAGGTAAGCACCGCGCAAACCGAGCCTGAGGCCAACGGGGAATACGGTCTTCTCGGCCACGTACGTCGATCGGAACGGTGATGCTCCTGTGCCCCACACATTCGGGTTGTAGGCATCATTGACAGTGATCTCGCGCACGATACGCCGGAAGCCGATGCTCGTACCGATACAGATCCCCAATTCGTTGTCCCCGGTGAAGTAGTAGCCTGTGCGATAGGTCAAGCCCCATTCGCGCAGGTTCTTCTGGTAACCCGCGGTCCATCCGTTGTAGGTGAGCGCTTCGTCGTTGCTGATCGGTGCAAGCCCGAATATGCTGCGGTAGAGGATGTGCGCATCTACCCCGAACATCATGTCCTGGTGCATGAGACGCTCATAGGCCACCCGCAAAGCCACCGGCGCGAAGCCATCACCCTTGAATACGCTCTCGAAGTGGACCGGCGCGATCTGCAGGCAGGAGGAGTTCTCTTGGGCGAGTCCCTGACTTGTCCGAACCAGTCCGCACAGCGCGAGCAAGAGCACCCTGGCTGAATCGGCCGATCGCGTGCGCAGGATCCTTCCTATCGGCATCATGGAAGTGGAGCGGTCGCTTTTCTGCTCGGTGATCATCGTCCGAAGAGTTGTGCCCTCATTCATCGATCCCGACCGGCCCGGCCGAAGCCGATATCCGATCCCGCAGGTATCTCCGGCCCGCTCAGTGCGGCACCCGATGGCGTTGTGCCCCCTGCCTGCGCTCCCAATTCAACGTAGAGGTCCGCGGAGAACCTCTCCAGTCCACCACGCACATCCGAACCTACTCCGATGGGACAGGACCACGTCACCCCTTCCTCGAAAGCGATCCTGCGCAAGCCGAGGCGGCGGCCGAAGTAGGACGAACTCGCATCGGGATCGCCGGTGAGGTAGTACGCGCGATGATCGAACTGGAAGGCTTCGCCATCGTTTTCGTCATCGCCCCGGAACGTCATGATCAGGTAGTCCGCATCAATGCCGTAGGCCAAGGAGCGGGACAGGTCATGGCCATACCCCAAGTCCAGTACGAGGCCCAACTGCCGGGGTTCGTTCGCAACCAGAAAGGCGTTGTACAGGTGGGTTCGTATGCCGGATCGGGCCATCGTCGAATGGGATGCTCCGAGCAGCACCAGAATGGACCAACAACCGCGGATCACGGAGTTCATCCTAAGGGCACACCGGGAGAGAAAATACACATCGCGTACACGCTCCGGTCCGCAGGGCCCACAACCGGAACCGGAGGCCGGTCCGAGTGGAAGGTTTGGCCGGGAAAGCTCGAGCATGGTCACCTATCCCAGCCGAATCCGAGATAGGCAACACCCAACCCAAGGTAGAGCGGCTCGGTGGACACCTCCGCCTTCCCCACGCCTCCCAGGGATCCGCTGGCCAGACAATAGCCCACTTTGAGCTTCAGTTCACCGAAGTATCCCGGCAATCCGCCACGCACACCTATCTGCAGGCCGATGGGGATCTGTGTGCGGCTGACATCCTCGTATTCCTTGCCCGTGTAGACGGACGCTTTCAGCTTCTGGAAACCGATGAACGAACCGACATAGAATGCGGTCTGATCATCATTGTCGGAGGTGAAGAACTTCGAATCGTACAACAATTCGAAAGATCGGCTTTCCTCACCCACGAGGGAAGCAGTGACCCCCATCCCTACGCGGTCCTTGAAATCGTGCTGGAAAGACAGTCCATAGGCAAAACCCAGCTTCGAGGCACCATCTTGCTTGATCTCCGCTTTGCGATACTCGAAAAGCAGGTTGATACCGTTCGCTTGGGCGCGGACCTCATGGGTGATCAGCATGCCGAGAACGGCCACGCAATGAATGCACCCTACCAGCCCACTCCGTAAGACAATCCGATGTGCCATGTGAATGTTCTTGTTGTGAAAGGACCATCGGCCAATTCAGCTCGGGGTATCATGTTCCCACCGCCTGCCAGCTGGTAGCCCAACCCACCGTAGAGATCGTAGTAACTACCGTCCAAGGGTCCACGGTAGCCGAAGCGGAGACCGACCGGGAATACCATGGCATCGCCGGAGTATCGGGAAGCGAAGGGACCATCCGAGGAGCCGGTCCAGCCGTTCTGCTCATACTGCTGGGTGATCTCGACTTCGCGCTTCAATCCGCGTACACCGATGAAGCTGCCCAAGTAAGCGGAGCCGCCTGAGGACCCGTTGAAAAAGTAGGCCGTCCTGTAGCTCAACGTCCAGGCTTTGCGGGTGTCCTGCCAATAGGCGTACCACCCGGCGTATTCGAGCTGGTCGTCCTCGCTGCTCCCATCTTCGCTCTTGAACCACCCCCGGACCAGGAAGGCGGCCTCCAATGACATGCCGATGTGCTCATCGAAGTCATGGTCATATCCGAAGCCCATGAACGGTGAAATGGGTGTTCCGGAATACAACGATTCCACAGCCGGTACGATCACACGGATGCCATTGGCTTGTCCATGGGCCAAGGCAGCGCTCATGATCGCGCAGCCGACGAGCATACCGCGTACGCTCATTTCTTGAACTCGAGGTTCAGCATTTCGATCGCCTTGCTCATCGGAACGCCGAAGCCGATGCCCTGCACGCCGCTTTCAGAGATCTTCAAGGTGGCCACGCCCACCACTTTGCCGCTCTCATCGATCAGCGGACCACCGCTGTTGCCCGCGTTGATGCTCACGTCGGTCTGCAGGAAGCTGCGCCCCTCGAACTCGCGCCGACCGCTCATGATTCCGCGCGTCACCGTTTGTCCGAGTTCTTTGTCCAGAGGGGTACCGATGGCGAAGATCTCCTCGCCGAGCTGCAGGCCGGCATCATCTCCCGCGCTGAGGGCAGGCAGGTCGTTCCCGGGCACCTTTACCAAGGCCACGTCGAAATCGCGGTTCACCTTCACCACGTTGCCATCCAAGGTGAAGCCCTGCTCGAAGCGCACCTTCACCGCACTCTGGTCGTCCACCACATGCGCATTGGTGATGAGGTATCCGTCATTGGTAACGAGGAACCCGCTGCCGTGCCCGTCCGAGGTCTCGATGGTGACCACGGCTTTGACCAAGGCCGCGAGCATGTCCTTACGCCCCTTGAAAGAGATGGGCTTGGGGGTGGAAAGCGCCACGGTGGTGCCTTTACTGCGCGAGAGTCCCACATCGTACACCTTGCCGAGGCGTTCGCGCAGGTCGGGTTCATCCAACAACTGGCGGGAAGCGTCCTTGATGGCCAGCGTGAGGACGTCGCGCGGGGATTCAGCGAAGACCGGGCAGATGGTGCGCTTGTCATAGCTGAAGAGGGTGCTGTCCTTGTCGAGGCCGCTCATGAAGCGCCATTCCATCTGGACCTCCACTTCGCCGTAGGCGCGGCGATCGAGTGAGGTGAGGCGCATGTCGAGGGCCTTGAGCACCGGCTTCAGGAAGATCTTGGCACGGCGCACGGCCTCATCGCCTTTCTGCGTGGCGAGCCTGGCGGTAGAGGCCACCAGATAGGATTCACGCATAGCGGAGAGTATGGTGCTGGTGAGTTGGTCCGGGTAGTCCAGATCGGCGACCTCCTTCGAGTCGGTGGTCAATTTCATCGTGCCCAGCTTGCCCACATTGCTTTTCGCGGGCAGCTTATTGTCGAGCGTCACAACGGGCAGATCGCTCTTCTGGACATCGGCGGGCAACGTGCGATAGAGGTTCACGGCGAATTCCTTCTGGGGGAAGGAGTAGAGTTCCGCGCTCTTCGCATCACCGGCATAGTAGGGGATGTTCAGCAGGAGCGCATCGGCCAGCAGGATGCCGTTCTTCTTGGATGGCTTTATCTCGAATACGCGGTTCTCATGGTCCTCCTTGCGCAACTCCAGGCTCACGGCGGCCCCGTCGCTGCGGTCGTAGGTGTAGGTGTAGGGCGTGGTGCCCACCTCGGCCCCGTTCTCATACACGGTGGCCCCTGCCGGCGAACTGTTGATGACCATGGACTGCTTGCCCTTGTTCATCATGCTGGCGCAGCCGGTGAGCAACAGGAGGCACGCGGGGAACGTGTAGCGAGGAACGATCATAGGTGGTGGATTGGATCGCGGCAAGTATACGCGGGGGGATCACGCGGGGCCTTTCCCGGAAACCGGGGATCCGTTCCGGGTCACACCTCCCGCGCTCAGTGATCCACGAAGCGGATGTTCAGCATTTCCAGCATGCGTCCCGCAGGCACCGCGAACCCGATGCCTTGCACGCCCGTCTCGGTGACCTTCAACGTGGTGACCCCGATGACCTTGCCGGTCTCATCGATCAACGGGCCTCCACTGTTGCCCGCGTTGATGGACACATCGGTCTGGATGAAGCTCCGCCCCTCGAACTCGCGGCGGCCGCTCATGATGCCGCGTGTCACCGTTTGGCCGAGCTGCTCGTCCAGCGGGGTGCCGATGGCGAAGAGCTCCTCTCCGATGAGCAGGGCCGTGTCGTCACCGAGGGTCAGCGCTGGCAGGTCGTTCCCGGGGGTCTTGATCAGAGCGAGGTCGAAATCGCGGTTCACCTTCACCACCTGTCCGTCCAAAGTGAACCCTTGATTGAACCGAACGGCCACGGTTCCGGCATCACCTACTACATGGGCGTTGGTAACGATATAGCCGTCATTGGAAATGAGGAAGCCGCTGCCGTGCCCATCCCCGGCCTTCACGGTGACAACGCCCTTCACCAAGGAAGCGAGCATGTCCTTTCGCCCTTCGAAGGCGATGCCCTTGGGCTTCACCACCTCCACTTGGGAGCCCTTGCTGCGGATGAGACCATCATTGAAGACGCGCGCGAGGTGGTCCTGCAGACCTTCCTCGCTGATCATCTGATGGGCCGCATCCCGGATGGCGGAGTTGAGGGCGTTGCGCTCCGACTCCATGAATGCGGGCCAACTGGTGCGCCGCTCCAGGGAAAAGAGTACGCTGTCCGTGTCGATCCCGCTGAGGAAACGCCATTCCATATCCACTTCCACCTTACCGAAAACGGACTCGTTGTATTCCTCCAGGTCCAGCAGCACGTCGTTGAGCACGGGCTGCAGGTAGACCTTCGCCCGCCTGATGGCCTCATCGCCCCTTTGGGTACCCTTCCTGGCCAAGCCGACATTGGCGAAGGAGTTGCGCAAAGCCCCGATGATATCGGAGGTGAGCTGCTCCGGATAGGCGAGGTCGGTGAGCTCAGGGGATTTGATGCTCAACTTGTTCCCTCCGATCTTTCCGAACTCCTTTTTCGTGTCGGGAATGGTGTTCACCAGCGTTACCACGGGCAGGTCCGTTCGTTGGTGATCGAGCGGGCGCTCCTGATAGAGGTTCACCGTAAGTGGGCGCTTGGCCGCGAAAGGATGCTTGAGGATCATCGCCATGTCCACGCTCTGGGCCACGTACCCCTCCTTGCGCAATTCAATGCTGACCGGTGTGGTGGGCGCTTTCGTGTAGACGTACTTGAAAGGAGTGGTGCCGGATTCCGTGCCGTTCACGAAAACCAAGGCACCGGTCGGCCGTGTGTCGATCAGAAAGGACTTGGCGACCTGGGCCGATACCCCGGAGCACAGGATGAACGTGATGAGCACGGCGGCCGATCGGGGGAGAAGAGGCATGTGTACGGGTCAGTTGCGCCGTCCAAAATAAACGGTGCCGGATCGTCGAGCGTGTTCAGCCCTCCAAGGTTCGGACCCGAGGTGCGACGGTCCGAGAGGCCGGACCGGTACTTTCATCGCCCCCAAACCCCGGCTTCCGGCCGGGGACCAAACCAACACGCATGAAGAAGATCAGTACGCTGCTGGGCCTTGTCCCGGTCATTGCAAGTGCCCAATCGCTGGTGCACACCACGCCGGAGAACCGCACGGCCCTGCTGGAAGAATTCACCGGTATCCACTGCGGTTACTGCCCGGAAGGCCACGCCATTTCAGCCGCTCTGGAAGCCACGTTGAAAGACCGTTATGTGGCGGTGAACGTGCATGCGGGCGGATATGCGGTGCCCGGGGCCGGTGAGCCGGATTTCCGCACCGACGATGGCACGGCCATCGACGCGCAAATGGCCGTTACGGGATATCCCGCCGGAACGGTGAACCGGACCGAGCTGGACGGTGCCTTGTCCTATGGGCGCGGATCTTGGGAGGGTGTGGTGTACGATATCCTGACGATGCCGAGCCCGGTGAACGTCGGGGTGGAGAGCTCATTCAATGAGACCACGCGTGAACTCACCGTGCACGCGGTGGCGTACTATACGGAACCCAGCAACGCCGGCAATGACTACCTCAGCGTCGTGCTGAAGGAGGACCACATCATCGGCTATCAGGCGGACTATACCAACGGAACGCACCAGAACTACGATCACATCGCGGTGCTGCGGGACGTGATCACGGATACCTGGGGTGAGGACATCGGATCCCCCGGAACCGGTGAGCTGGTCGAGCGCACGTACACCTACACGGTACCCGAGGAGTGGGTGATCGGCAACTGCAAAGTGGTGGCCTTCGTGGGCGAATACCAGACGGACATCTACCAAGCGCGTGAAGTGGCCGCCGTGGGCGGCACCACGCTCGTGATCGGTACGCTCAGCGGGGATCCCCAACCCTATCGTCCAGGTACCAATGGAGCAGCTACGGGCTACTCCAACGGCTTCGTCAACGCCATGGGCAGTGACCAGGATTTCGTGGTCTCACTGGTGGATACATACGCCCCGTTCGGTTGGGAGAAGTCCTTCACCGTGAACGGCAGCGCACACACCGATCCGTTCACGGTACAAGTAGCGAACGCGGCGCAGTTGGACGTGGCGGTGAACATCACGCCGAACACGAACGCGGGCATCAGCCATTACGAGCTGCGCATCGCGAGCGCGAGCGCACCCGGGGCACCGATAATGGTGCAACCGTTCCATGTGATCAGTGGTGTGCATGACCTCATCGTCACCAACCCGCAGGCCGAGGCGCATGAAACGATCTACTGGGAAGGTCTCTGGTCGGAACCCGCCAAAGGCTTCACTACGCGTGCGGACTTCGTCGAATTCGCGGACGCGAACGCCTTGGTCGACGTGAACAACCTCTACCTGAATATCAGTTGGACCTTCCCCAGCTATACGGATGAAGTGGCGAGCGCACTGGCCAACTTCATGGACAATGGCGGCAACCTGATGATCGCCGGCCAGGACATCGGCTGGGACCAGAGCGGTGCCACCGGAAGCTACGGTACCGCGGCCACACAGGCCTTCTACACGGACTACCTGCTGGCCGACTTCGTGGATGACGGCTCCTCGGCGACCACCGACGTGACATTCGACGATGGGGATGCGGTCTTCGGCACGGTGGCGGATGGAACGATCAATGATGTCTTCGCGGCCAACATCTACCCTGATCATATCACGCCGATCGCACCGGCGGTGGGGATCATCCACTACAATGACAACGGTATCGGTGGGCTCCGGGCGCAGACCGCCGCATACAAGCTGGTGTACTTCGGCGTAGGTCCCGAGCAGATGAACGAACCCGACGTGGCCCGCCAAATGGTGCAGTTGAGCCATGACTGGTTCTACGGCGCAGTGGGCGTTGAAGAATTCGATGCGGCGATGGCCAACCTCGGCCAACCGTATCCATCACCGGCCTGCGACGTGCTCAACATCAACGTGACGGGCGTGGAGAACGCTTCTGTGCTGGAGGTGATCGACGCTTCCGGCCGTTTGGTACTCAGCCAGGGCATCGGCAACAACGCCGCTCTCGCTTCGCTGGACGTATCCGGCCTGAACAACGGCGTGTACAGTGTCCGTGCCCGCGGAACGAACGGCGTCGGTGCCGCCCGCGTTTTCGAGGTGCTGCGCTGATCAGGACCTCCACAACGAACGCCCGGTCTCCGATGGAGGCCGGGCGTTCGGCTTCATAGCGATGCGCTAACCTTGCGCGATATCCTCGACCATGCCCTTCCAGCCATCCGACTTCACGATCACCGACGGACGGGAATTCCATCTCGCCGATCACCCCACTGAACTGAAAGAGCACCTCGGCAAGGACGCGCTGAAGAAACTGCTCGAGGAAGACCGCGCACGCATCATTGAACTGCAAGAACGCCTGTACGCCGAAGGCAGCCGATCGCTCTTGCTCATTTTCCAGGCGATGGACGCGGCGGGGAAGGACAGTTGCATCGATCATGTGCTCAGCGGCGTGAACCCGCAGGGTTGCACAGTCATGAGCTTCAAACAACCGAGCGGCGAGGAACTCGCGCACGACTTCCTCTGGCGGCACATGAAAGCCGTTCCCGCCCGTGGAATGGTCGGTGTCCACAACCGCAGCCATTACGAGGAGGTGCTCGTGGTGAAGGTGCATCCCGAATACCTGCTCGGGCAGCGCCTGCCGGGCATCGCTTCACCGAAGGACGCGGACGCCGCGTTCTGGGAGCGCCGGTACGCGGCTATCCGTGCGTGGGAGGAGCACTTGGCCCGGAACGGCACCGTCATCATGAAGTTCTTCCTCCACATGGGGAAGAAGGAGCAGAAGAAGCGGTTCATCGAGCGCATCAATGACCCGAAGAAGAACTGGAAGTTCAGCCTCGGTGACGTGAAGGAACGCGAGCATTTCGATGGATACATGAAGGCCTATGAGGACGCGGTGCGTGCCACAGCCGCGCCGCATGCGCCCTGGTTCGTGGTACCGGCGGACGAACAATGGGAGTCGCGCGCCATCGTGGGAGACCTGGTGCGCGCCCAGCTCGAAGCGATGGACCCGACGATCCCGGTACCGTCCGCCAAGGCCAAGCAAGACTTGGAAGAAGCGAAGAAACTGCTCAAAGCCGACTAGGCGTGTCGTTCCGCCGGATGCAGGCCGATCGACCCCGCTGAGTACCTTCGGCACATGACCACGGGTACGAGCAAACGTTGGAAGTTGAAGGCTGACCCGCCTGCCGAACAGGTACAGGCATTGGTCAGCGACCGCTGCCCGATCGAACTGGCGCGATTGCTAGCACAGCGGGGCATCACCACTCCCACCGAGGCTGCGGCATTCTTCCGGCCGCACTTCGACCAGCTCCACGACCCCTTCCTGATGAAGGACATGGACAAGGCCGTGGAGCGCATCGAGCGCGCACTGGGCGAAGGAGAGCGGATCATGGTCTACGGGGACTACGATGTGGACGGCACCACGAGCGTGGCACTGGTGTTCGGTTTCCTGTCGCGCTTCACGGGCGACCTGGTGAGCTACATACCTGACCGCTACGCGGAAGGCTACGGCATCAGCACGCTCGGTATCGATCGCGCGGAGGCGGACGGCGTCACACTGATCATCGCCTTGGACTGCGGCATCAAGAGCGTCGACAAGGTGGCGTACGCCGCCGAAAAGGGCATCGACTTCATCATCTGCGACCACCACCTGCCGGGCGGAACGATCCCCGAAGCGGTGGCCGTGCTGGACCCCAAGCGGCCGGACTGCCCCTATCCGTTCAAGGAACTGAGCGGCTGCGGCATCGGCTTCAAGCTCATGCAGGCGCTGGCACAGCACAACGGTATCGCTTTCAGCGAACTGGAACCGCTACTGGACCTGGTGGCCATCAGCACCGCCTGCGATATCGTACCAGTGAACGGGGAGAACCGGGTGCTCTCGCATTTCGGGTTGAAGCGCCTGAACAAAGGACCCGTGCGCCCCGGTGTGCAGGCCATGCTCGGCATGACGAACTTCAAGCGCGAGCTCACGATCACCGACCTGGTCTTCGTCATCGGTCCGCGCATCAACGCGGCGGGGCGCATCGAGCACGGCCAACAAGCGGTGGAACTGCTGTTGAGCCATGACCTGTCGCAGGCCGAGCAGATCGGTCTGCGCATAGACAAGAACAACAGCCACCGGCAAGACCTGGACAAGGAGATCACGAGGCAAGCCCTGGAGATGTTCGGGACCGAAGACCATCTGCGGGACGCGTGGACCACGGTGGTCTTCAACAAGGACTGGCACAAGGGCGTGGTGGGGATCGTGGCCAGCCGCCTGATCGAAACGCACTACCGGCCCACCGTTGTACTCACCGAGAGCAACGGCAAGGCCAGCGGGAGCGCGCGCAGTGTGAAGGGCTTCGACGTGCATGAGGCGATCGCCGCGTGCGCGGACCTGCTGGACCAGTTCGGTGGGCACATGTACGCGGCAGGCCTCAGCATGCCGGTGGAGAACGTGGAAGCCTTCCGTGAACGCTTCGAGCGCGTGGTGCGCGAGCGCATGCCCGCCGAGATGCGCATACCCGTGGAAGAGATCGACCTGGAGATCGGCCTGGACCTCATCAACGACCGCTTGGTGCGCGACGTGCAGCACATGGCACCGTTCGGGCCCCGGAACATGCGGCCCGTGTTCCTCTCGCGCGGCGTGGTGGACAGCGGCAGCGCGCGCATCGTGGGCGAGGACCATTTGAAGCTCATGGTGCATCCGCCGGGAAAACCGAACAAGCGCTTCGATGCCATCGGTTTCCGCTTGGGGAAGCACTTCGAGACCGTGAAGTCGGGCGAGCCCTTCAGCATCCTGTACGTGCTGGAGGAGAACCTCTGGCAAGGCCGCAAGTCGTTGCAGTTGAACGTGAAGGACATCAAGGCGGGCGTTGAAGGCCTGTTGGAGAACGAGCCCGCAAACGAAGCCTCCGGGTCCGTAACGATGGCGTGATGGCGGGGTCATACCGATCGAATTTCGCAACCCTGTCGCGGTCCAACCTTTCCATCCAGAACAACCAGCGCATGATGCGGAAACTGCTGCCCTGCCTTCTTCTGCTCCCCGCGATGGCGAGCGCGCAAGCACCCACCTGGGCCGATGATGTGGCCTGCGTTTTTTTCAGCCACTGCACAAGCTGCCATCATCCGGGCGGCATCAGCGGTGAGGTCCTTGACCTGACGAGTTATGACGAAGCGCACGCGCACCGTGGTGACATCCGCGACTACACCGAGGCCCGGGTGATGCCGCCGTGGCCGCCGCACCCGGAGTACCGCAGCCTCGCGCATGAACGCGTCCTCACCCAGGCGGAGATCGACATCATCGCGGCTTGGGCCAACGCCGATGGGCCTTCCGGCGACCTTGGCACTGCACCACCCGCACCGGTGTATGCCACGGAATGGAGCATTCCTGCTCCCGACCTTTCCGTGAAGATGGCGGACTACACCATCCCGTCGCTGAGCGATGACCTCTACCGCGCCTTCGTGCTGCCATCGGGAACCACGGTGGACAAATGGATCAAGCGGTTCGAGGTGATCCCCGGCAACAGTTCCGCCGTACATCATGTACTCGTGTACCAGGATACGACCGGTCAGGCGCAGGCGCTGGATGACGCCGACCCCGATCCGGGCTATACGAGTTTCGGCGGCATCGGTGTCTCCGATGCGAAGCTCATCGGCGTGTGGGTGCCTGGTGCCACCTCCTACACCGCGCCCGAGGGCATGGGCATCAAACTCTTCGCCGGTGCGGACATCGTGATCCAGCTGCACTATCCGCTGGGCAGCGATGGATCGCTGGACAGCACGCGCGTGAATTTCCTCTACGACCCGGCGACCTTCGTCCGCAACCTCGACATCTCCTCGCCGCTCGAGCATCTTGTCTCGATCGTGGAGCCCTTCTTGAGCATACCGCCGGACCAAGTGCTGACCTTCCACGAGGAATACCAGATACCGGCGATCTTTCCGGCAACGATCGTGGCGATAGGCCCGCATGCGCACCTGCTCTGCAAGCACATGAAGAGTTATGCGGTGACCCCCGCGCAGGACACCATCCCGCTCATCGATCTGGACTGGGACTTCCATTGGCAGGGCATGTACGAGTTCCGCCATCCGATCTTCCTCCCGGGCGGAAGCTGGTTGTACGGGGAAGCCACCTACGACAACACCTCGAACAACGAGGACAATCCGAACGATCCGCCGCAATGGGTCACGCTCGGCGAATCCACAACGGATGAAATGATGCTGTTCTTCATGGCGTACACTTACGGGTTCCCGAGCGATACGAACATGGTGATCGACGACAGCCCGCACCAGGCGCACTACCTCGATTGCGATTACAGTTCCACCATCGGCTTGGCGGAGAATACCATCCGTGCGACGGTGAGCATTTCACCCTCTCCCGCGAGCGAAGTACTGAACGTGAGCGTGGACCGCGAGGGTGCCGAATTGCGCCTGCTCGATATGCAGGGGCGCGAATTGCTCCGGCGACGGTTGCTGTCCGGCGGGAACACCATGCCGGTCGGGGACCTCGCTCGTGGGAGCGTTCTGGCGGAAGTGCGCGATCGCACCGGACGGGTAGTTTACCGAAGCCCCTTGCTGCTCCAGTGATCGGCGCGGTGGACGACGAGCATTTCATGCGCATGGCCTTGCGCGAGGCGGAGCGCGCCTTCGCGGATGATGAGATCCCGGTCGGTTGTGTGATCGTTTGCCGCGAACAGGTGATCGCGCGCGGGTACAACCTCACCGAACGGCTGAACGACGTGACCGCGCACGCCGAAATGCAAGCCATCACGGCGGCAGCGGAGAACCTCGGCGGCAAGTACCTGCACGAATGCACGCTGTACGTCACGCTCGAGCCCTGCGTGATGTGCGCGGGAGCGCTCAACTGGGCGCACATGGGCCGCATCGTCTTCGGTGCCTTCGATGAAAAGGCAGGCTACCGCAGGTTCGGTGGTGCATTGCTGCACACGAAGACCCAAGTGACCGGGGGCATTCTGGAGCCTCCCTGCGCGGACCTGATGAAGGCCTTCTTCCGGAAGAAGCGCGCATTGTAGGCAGCGGTATCATCGTTGGGCGGGTCTTCTCTTCAAAACCGCTCACATGAGAACAACCGCTACCCTTTCCATCGCACTCTTGTCCATGTCGGCCCAAATGCTCGCCCAAGCTCCGGGAGATTCACTGCACATGTTCTTCGATGATGCTAGCGACAACCTTCAATTGGACAGCGTGTACCCTGAAGGATGTTGGCAGGTCGGCATGCCTTCCAAACAGGAATTCACCAGCGCATACTCCCCTGGCAGGGCCTTGGTGACGGACACCCTCCTGCCTTACCCTGACAGCACCACGTGTTACGCGGAGTTCACCCTGATCAGCACAGACCTCAACTTCCTCGGTCGAAGCGTGCTCTTCCAGCAACGCTTGGACATGTCGCAAACAGACACTGCATGGGTCGAGGTGTACATCCCTTGGGCCTCCCAATGGGTGCGCTATGGCACCAACTGGGATGAAGGTGCGTTCGTGGACGGCATGGGCATGTACAGTGATGGAAGCGGTTACGCTTGGTCCGACACGTCCTCCGCATGGCAGGAGGTATGGCTGGAATCACCGTGCATGGGGGTCTTCGCTGGACATGAGGAGACGGACGCCCGCTGGTACGAACCTGAAATGCGGCTGCGCTTCGTTTTCAGGTCACAGGCCAACGTGGACGGTCGCGACGGTTGGATGATCGACAACATCCGCGCTGGGGTCAGCATTTGCGGCGGTGGCGTTGAGGAGAACACTGCCGAGAGCCTAAGCGTCTTTCCCGTTCCAGCTTCGGACCGAATCACATTGAACTGGGGCAGCACACCAATGCCCTCTGGAAACTTCGATGTCCTTGACGGGCGTGGTGCCGTGGTGCGACAGGGGACCATGCTCTCCTCCGCGAACCAGCAGCTTGATATCCATGACCTTGTACCTGGTGTGTACACCGTGCGTGCCCAAGCCGGGCTGTATCGGGCAAGGACCTTGTTCTGTGTTCAACGCTGATCGGAAGTGACGGGCATCGTCACCGGGATTAAGGCAGTTGAAGCCGACCGCCCATGACCTCCGTACTTTTGCCCCGTGGTTGTAGTGCATGCTGGCACCAACAACAAACGACCACCAACCAACGACCATGTATCCCCCTGAACTCGTCGCCCCGATGGCGGCCGACCTCGTGAACGTCGGTTTCGAGGAACTGAAGACCCCTGAACAAGTGGACAAGGTGCTGGCCTCACCGGGCACGGTCATGTGCGTGGTGAACAGCGTTTGCGGTTGCGCCGCCGGTGCCATGCGCCCCGGCGTGAAGCATTCGCTCACCGGCACCAAGCGCCCGGACAAGCTGGTTACCGTGTTCGCCGGCGTGGACACCGATGCGGTGATCCGTGCACGGCAGCACTTCCTGCCCTACCCGCCCAGCAGCCCGAGCATCGCGCTGTTCAAGGACGGCAAGCTGGTGCATTTCGTGGAGCGCCACCACATCGAGGGCCGCACCGCGCAGATGATCGGGGACCATTTGACGATGGCCTTCGAGGAGTTCTGCTGAACAAGCCATCCCGTGAATGAAGAACCCCGCCTTCCAGCGGGGTTCTTCATTGGGTGACGCAACGATCACGGAAGCTGCTCCACGCGCACGTTGTTGGGAGTTGTGCTGCCCACGCCGATGAGGATCGGATCGCGGTCATTCCCGCTGCCGGTATACTTCACCGTGCCATCCAGGTTGGTATCCGTGTCCAAGTAGCCGTTGATGGTGTTATTGGGCGTCGTGCTTCCCACGGTTACAAGGATGGGATCACGGTCGTTCGAGCTGCCTGTGTACTTCACTTGGGCATCGCGCAACGCGTTTCCGGTCCATAGAACGGCGGTTCCGCCGATGGTCTTGCGGGCATCCGTGCCGTAGGTGGGCAGCAGCGGGTCAGTGAGATCCACGCCCGTGAGCAGGTTCGTACTGAGGCCCGTGGGCACCCCGAGCATCGCCCCGAGGTGGTTGCGGTGACGCACGGCCAGGTGGTAGCTATCACCGGATGGCGCGAGCAGTGCGATCGTCGAATAACCGTTGATGTCCACCACATCCCCGTCGCGTTGCAGCAAAGCGGCGCGGGTGGCCACGATCGTTGTCGGCGTCAAGGCGTCGCGGAGCTCAACAAGCACCCAGTCCACGATCGCGTTGTCACCGGTGGTCGTGAGCGCGGAAGGCATCAATGTCTCGCCGCCGCCGTCGCTGGCTTGCGTGAAGCCGAGCGCTGTGTACGGCTCCGTTGTCGGAATGAGCGCAGCGGCCCGCAGGTCATCGCGCATCCGGTTCGTGGCACTCTCGTATGGCCCCTCGAGCATGAGCTTCACGGCGAGCTTCAGGCCGTTCTGGGTGAGCGACACATTGTCCAAGTAGAGGTAGTTGCCGTAGTCATTCACGTTGGTGAAACGCAACAGGATCGTCCGACCATCGTAGGCGCTGAGGTTGATATCGTGCGCCAGCCATTGCGAGCAGTTGGACGGCACATATCCCGATGTGGTGGCCGCCGTGGTGGCCAATCCTGAACCGACGGCATAAAAGATCTGCGTCCAGCTCGCGCCACAGTTGTCACTGACCTCTACGCGCAGGGCATCATTGTAGCTCGACGAATAGGGCGCGTAGCTGTGGTCGAAATGCAGGTGTACATCCGCGTTGCCGCCCAGATCGATCATCGGCGTGACCAGGCGGTCCACTTGGCCCGGCGCGTTGTAGGAGTAGTTGTCGATCCGCCATGCGTTCGAGGCGGCACATGCTGGACCGTTCGCCGCGTTGTATACGGTCCATGTGGTGGCGTTGTCGGGATTCTGCAAGGTCCAACCCGTTGGCGCGACGACACCGGCATTCACCCCTTCGGCGAACGGCATCCCGGCCGGGGTCCCACTGTTCACGTTCAGCACGGTGCTCTTGCTGTTGTTCGGCGCATAGCCATCCCCGGCGAGTGCCGCCGATACCACCAATGTGTGGTTCCCCACGCCCGAAACGGTGAGCGGCGTTGCGAACGTGTGGACCGTTGACTGCCCGCTGGTGAGCGTTCCGAGGAAGGTCTCGGTGATGATCGTACCCGCATCGAGCTGGTAGCTCACCGGGAAGTTGGACTGGGGAAGTTGGCCATCATTCCGGACCGAAGCGCGGACGGTGAACGGCGTACTGCTGCATTCGAAGAGCAGATCGGCGACCGGTTCCACGATGGTCGCGATGGCGATGTCATTGGCAACGGGCGTGTTGAAGGCCTCGGTCTGGTCGCTGCGGCTGTTGGAGGATCCTTGGTTTGCGCTCACCCCGAGGCCACGCCGTGCGAAGGCGGCCCAGATGTACGCCTGGTTCGCCCCGGCGTTGTTGGCGACATCAGCAGCAAGTATGGCATCGCGACCATCCACGAAACCGGGGTTGCACGGTGTGAGCTTCAAACCATCGACCACCAGTTGCATGGCGATGTTGTTGCCGCCGGTGCCGTTGTAGATGTCCGGGTCGAAACCATAGACGTTGATCAGTTCCCAGGTCATTTCCCAGAGCATCGTACACCACACGAAACCGATGCCATGCGGCTGGCTCACGCCGCTGTTCGTATTGGCGTAGGTGTAGCTGTTCACTCCGAAGTCCGTGCTGTACGGAGCCGGGCGGATGCCGCCACCGGTGACCGGTTGGCCGATCACGTACGTACCGATACCGCGCGCATCCGTGCCGAGGTCGCCCGCCTCCATCGTCATCATCAGACCGAAGTAATCGCTCCAACCCTCGCCCATCTGCTCGGCATTGCCCAAGCAACTGGTATTCGACGGTCCTCCCACCAAGCGATTGCTTATGCCGTGGGTGTACTCGTGCGCGATGACCCCGTTGTCCAGATCGCTGTCGCGATTCGGTGTGGTGTAGGTCCAGCGGTACATCTGCATGCGCGGGCTGCTGCCGTCCGGTGGCGTCCCGAAGTTGGCGTTGTCGGTCCCGCTGCCGTCCTGCGCATCGGCGTTCACGAAGTCGTTCCCCGCCCCACCTCGGCCGTAGTTGTTGCTCTGGAAATTCCCGGCCGGCTCATCGAACCCGTACTGGTACCACACGTCGTGCATCAGGTTGTTCCAGTAGAACAGGTTGGTGATGGCGGCGTCCTGGTAGCCGGAAGGCGCAAGGGTGAGGTTCAGCGGAAAATCGAAATCGAGCGTGGCGCTGGTGGGGCCGTAGCCGGGCGTGTTGTTATTGTCGGCATCTTCAACGGCGAGCACGTTGTTGCCGCGCGTGGTGGTGTATTCGGCACCGGCCACACCATTGGTATCGTGCCAACCGTAGGGCGAGGCGATACCGCCATCGGTCCAGGGAGCGTTGCGGAGTGCCCGTGAACCGTGGATCGGACTTTCCACCGGCCAGGGCAGCACGTTGTAGTCGTCCGGTGCGGCAGGCGCGGGTGCGGCCTCTTCCCCATGCGCATGGTCCGCTCCACAACTGACCACCCAGTCGTTGCGGTCCAGTTCCTGTCCGGTGAGCGCGTCGATACGCACGTTCCACCAGTGCGTGCCATCCGGGGTGTAGTGGCTCACGTTCCAAGCGAGCCGCAACTTGTCGCCCACCGGTTGGAAGAAGAGCTTCACCCGTACCGGTTCGTCGCTGAATGCGGTGCCTGTGAACACGTATTCCTGCTCAGCCGCATTGTAGCCGACTGATACTGGTGTGTCCGTGATCCCGTTGACCCGCAGCACAGCGGTCATCGCATCTTCCGCAGTGATCATCGGGGTCGTTGCATTCACCCGTTTCGCCATACGGCTCCATGTGCCGTTGTTCACCTTCACCACCTCCCCGCCCGAACCAACGTGAACGGCGATGTCCCCGTTCCATACCTCGATGCCTTGCCAGCGCTGACGCAGGAACAGGTGGCGCAAGCCGTTGTGGTCGGTGCGGTAGTCGTCCTGCACGACCAGATCGGCGAGGTCCTCGGGCAGGTAGTTTTCGGAAAGCAGACCTTCCCTGACGGTCGCTGGCAATGCCCCCGTTCGCTTCTGGGCGAAAAGGGAGGATGCTGACAGCAGAGCGACGAGGGAGAAGGAGATGATACGGGACATGTCGGGGGGGAAGGGCCACGAAACTACCGGTTGGGGACAAGCGGTTCAACCTTGATACCCCATGGATCGGGATCCTGCGGGAACGTCTGTGCCGCGACAAGTCCAGCGGCATGATCACGCTTCCTTCGCGGCATGAAAACCTTGTCCATGAAGTGCGCAATGCTCCCCTTTTTGCTCTTGGCCTTCCCCCTTCATGCCCAGACCTTGGTGAGTGACCAACCCCAAAGTCGCACCGTGCTGCTGGAAGAGTACTCCGCCGTGAACTGCGGAAATTGCCCGGCCGCGCACGCGCTGTCCGCTTCTTGGGCTCAACAGTACCCATCGCGCTTTGTCGCGGTGGAAGTGCATGGCGGCGGGTTGGCGATCCCCAGCGGCGACCAACCCGACTTCCAGAACCAGTGGGCCAGCGGACTCTGGTCGTTCTACGGGGTGAATTCGCAACCGCGAGGGGCGATCGATCGCATCCCGGTCTCCGGCAACGTGGTCGTAAGCACCAGTGCGTGGGCGAACGCCATCAATAGTGCATTGGCGCTGCCGTCACCGGTGAACATTGGACTCGCTAGCACCTTCGAACCAGGCCCGCGCACGCTCACGGTCGATGTCGAGCTCTTCTATACCGGGGACGGCCCCGGCGGTAACGATCGCATCAGCGTCTTGCTGAAGGAGAACCACCTGATCGGCTACCAGCAGGACTATATCAACGGTGCGCAAGCCGCGTACGACCACAACAACATCCTTCGAGCGTACATCACCGACCTCTGGGGAGATGAGGTGACCGCAACGACGCAAGGGACACTCGTGTCCCGCACCTACACGTACATGGTCCCGGAGGCATGGGACATCGCGAATTGTGAGGTCGTGGCTTTCGTGAGCGAATACCAAGGCGAGATCTACCAGGCGCGTTCCGTGATGGCGGATGGCGGCTTCACGACGGTGGTCAGTGAGCTCACATCGCCGAGGGCCAACACCACCCTCCCATTCCCGGTACCCGCGAGCGATCGGGTATTCATTCCTCTTTCGGCTGATGAGACCAACGCGATGATCAGGGTCGTGGACGAGCTTGGCCGCGAGGTCGATTCCGAGCGTTCATCTGCCGTCCAAGCGGAATTCGACGTGCGCGCTTGGATGTCCGGTATGTATTCGTTCAGCGTTGTCGGTAGCAAAGGGATGCGCACCGGACGCTTCGTCATACTGCATTGAGTTCAGCCGATCCGTAATGAAGAAGCCCCGACTCACGCCGGGGCTTCTTCAATTCAGTTGACTGAGGTTTACACCACACCCTGGTCGAGCATCGCATCGGCCACTTTCACGAAGCCGGCGATGTTGGCGCCCTTCACGTAGTTCACGCTCTTGCCATCCTTGCCGTGCTTCACGCACGCGGCATGGATGTTCTTCATGATATCGTGCAGGCGGGCGTCGACCTCTTCGCGGGTCCAGCTGAGGCGCAAACTGTTCTGGCTCATTTCGAGACCGCTCGTGGCCACACCACCGGCGTTGCTCGCCTTGCCGGGCGCGAAGGCCACGCCAGCGGCATGGAACACTTCGATGCCTTCAGGTGTAGTGGGCATGTTGGCACCTTCGGCCACGTACTTCACGCCCTTCTTCACCAGGTCCTTCGCGTTCTTGCCATCCAGTTCGTTCTGCGTAGCGCAGGGCAATGCGACGTCGCACTTGGCCACCACATCCCACACGCGAGCGCCCTTCTTGTAGGTGACGCCCTTGAACTTCTTCGCGTACTCTTCGATACGTCCACGCTTCACGTTCTTCAGGTCCATCAGGAACGCGAGCTTCTCGCCGGTGATACCGTTCGGATCGTAGATGCTGCCATCGCTGTCCGACGCGGTGACCACTTTACCACCGAACTGCGTGGCCTTCTCGATGGCGTACTGCGCCACGTTGCCACTGCCGCTCACCGCCACCGTCTTGCCTTTGAAGCTTGTCTTGTTGTGCTTCATCATTTCCTCCGCGAAGTACACGCAGCCGTAGCCCGTCGCTTCCGGACGGATCAGTGAGCCGCCCCACGTGATGCCCTTGCCCGTGAGCACCCCGGTAAACTCGTTCGCCAAGCGCTTGTACTGGCCGAACATGAAGCCGATCTCGCGACCACCCACGCCGATGTCGCCTGCGGGCACGTCGGTATCCGGGCCGATGTGGCGGAAGAGTTCCGTCATCAGGCTCTGGCAGAAACGCATCACTTCGCCGTCGCTCTTGCCTTTCGGGTCGAAGTCGCTGCCGCCTTTGCCGCCACCCATCGGGAGCGTGGTGAGGCTGTTCTTGAACGTCTGTTCGAAGCCGAGGAACTTCAAGATGCTGAGGTTCACGCTCGGGTGGAAACGCAAGCCGCCCTTGTAAGGTCCGATGGCGCTGTTGAACTCGATGCGGAAGCCGCGGTTCACCTGCGTGTTGCCTTTATCATCCACCCAAGGGATGCGGAAAATGATCGTGCGCTCGGGCTCCACCATGCGCTCCAAGAGCATCTTGCCCTTGTACTTGGGATTGGCCTCGATGAAGGGGATCACCATTTCGGCCACTTCGTGCACGGCCTGCAGGAATTCGGGCTCGCTGCCGTTGCGCTTCTTCACTTCGGCCATGAAGGCGTCAACAGCCTTGTTCGTCTTTGCCATCGCTGGGATGTTGGTTTTGGGTTGATCCGCCTTCGCCAAGGCTTCGACGGATGAAAAAAGCGGCGCGAAAGTAGCCGGGGGAACAGCACCCGCAAGTCTGGAGATCCGGCCACGGGCTTCGAGCCGCGAGCTTCGAGCCTGAGTCTCCCAAGCTCACGCCTCGTGGCTCGAAGCTCGTGGCGGATCAGTGCGCCTTATCCTCCTCCGTGATCACCGCGGTACCGGCGAAGCGGCCATCCTGGTACACCTCGATGCGGTACAGTTCACCCGCCCCGTTGTATCGGTAGTACTTGCCGTTCCAGAGCTTGCCCGACTTGAACTCGCCCTGTTGTGAGAGCCGGAGTTGGCGGTCATAGAGCGTGTTGAAGCCGTTCTCCCGGAAGGCCACGGCGTTGGTCACCTCTTCCGCCTTGCGCTCGGGTGCGGGCTTGGCGGTAGCGTCGGGCTTGGGCGCTTCCACCTTATGGACCGGCTTGATGTATTTGCTGTTGGAAGCGTTGATGACCCCTCCATTGAACTCGGCCACCTGTTGAAGGTCCCCGTTGGCGTAGTAGCGCTTCAATGTGCCGTCCTCCTTGCCCTCCTTGATGTTCACCTCCACTTCGAGCTGGCCGTTCTCGTGGTAGTACTTCTGCACGCCGTTGCGCACGCCGTAATCGTTGAAGAGGAAGTCCTGCGCGAGCTGTCCATTGGGATGCCAGCGCTTGAAAATGCCCGTGTTGCGGTCCAGGTCCCAAGTGCCTTTCTCCTCGGTCTTGCCGTCGGGGTAATAGGTGGTGTACTCACCGGTGGGACGGCCCATGCGGTAGTTGATCTCGCTCATCAGCTTGCCACTGGGCCAATAGCGCTTCCAAAGGCCCGTGCGCTTGCTGTTGTTGTAGCGCCCTTCCTCGATCAACTGGCCGTCCGTGTAGCCAGGCTTGTCCTCTTTCGGTGCGGTGATACGCCACCAGCCCTGCTTGCGTCCCATCTCGTCGAGTACGTTCAGTGTATCGACTTGCCCACGATTGGCCTGGGCACGGGCGGCTTGGCCCAAGGAAAGCAACAGGAGGAAGCAAACGGGAAGCAGGGCGTTCCAGCGGGAGTTCATGGAAGACGTGCGTGATCGCACCCGCGAAACGCAAAAGTCCGGTCACGGGTTGCGCACGCCAGCCCCATCAGCCCGCTCAATCATCGGCTTCAGATGGACCATCATGTCGTCCACCATCGCCTTCAGGTCGAACTGTGGCTTCCAGCCCCAATCCGCGCGCGCGGCGGAATCGTCGATGCTTCGCGGCCAGGAATCGGCGTAGGCCTGACGCTGGTCCGGTGCATAGCTCATCTTCAGTCCGGGCACATGGCGTTCGACTTCCGCCGCGATCTGTTCGGGGTCGAAGCTCATGCCGGCCAAGTTGTAGCTCGTACGCACTTTCACCTTCTCGACGGGTGCTTCCATCAGGTCGATCGTGGCCCGGATGGCGTCGGGCATGTACATCATCGGCAAGGTGCTCTTCGGGCCGAGGAAGCTGGTGTATGCGCCGCTCTTGATGGCTTCGTGGAAGATGTGTACCGCATAGTCCGTTGTTCCGCCACCCGGGGCGCTTTTCCAGCCGATGAGACCCGGATAGCGGATGCTGCGCACATCCACACCGTAGCGCTGGTGGTAGTACTGGCACCACCCTTCACCGGCCAATTTGCTGATGCCATACACCGTGGTCGGCTCCGTCACCGTGCGCTGCGGGGTCATGTCCTTCGGTGTGGTGGGACCGAACACCGCGATGCTGCTGGGCCAGTACACCTTCTTCAACTTGCCTTCCCGCGCCAGCTCCAGCACGATCAGCAGGCTCTCCATGTTCAGCTTCCACGCGAAGGCGGGGTCCTTCTCCGCCGTAGCACTCAGCAGGGCCGCGAGCAGGTACACCTCGGTAATGCCGTGCTTGTCGAGGATGCGCTCGATACCCCGGCGGTCCATGGCGTCCACCATGGCGAAGGGGCCGTCCTGTTTGGCTTGGGGTTCCTTGATGTCGGAGGCGACGACGTTCTCATTGCCGAAGCGGGCGCGCAGGCCCTCAACGAGCTCGGTGCCGATCTGGCCGGAGGAGCCGATGACGAGGATCTTCCTATTGCCCGCCGTAGCGGACGCGGAGGTGCGGTTGGTCATGCTTTGACCGCCGAAGCCGACAGGGCGAAGGCGAGCGCCAAATCTATTCGCGGCCGCGCAGCCAGCGGGCCTGCCGTACTTTCGCGACGTGGAAACCCACCGCCTCCGCAACCTCCTGAGCCCGGATATCCTCCGTGCCCGTCTGGAGCGCGAGGGCGTGCCACGCACCACCCTTTCCTTCTATCGCTATGTGCGGCTGGCCCAAGTGGTGGATCTGCGCCATGAGCTGTACGCCGAGTGGGAATCCTTGGGTGTTCTAGGCCGCATCTACATCTCCCAAGAGGGCATCAACGCCCAGGTGAGCTTGCCGACCTCGAACCTGGCCGTGTTCCGCGCCGCGCTCGATGCGCGTGAGGCCTTCAGGAACGTGCCATGGAAGATCGCGGTGGAGGATGATGGCAAGAGCTTCCTGAAGCTGGCGATCAAGGTGAAGAAGAAGATCGTGGCGGATGGTTTGGCCGATGATGCCTTCGACGTGACGAACGTCGGAACGCACCTCGATGCTGCGGCTTTCAATCAGAAGATGGAAGAAGGCGCGCTGGTGATCGACATGCGCAACAACTACGAGAGCGCGATCGGCTACTTCGAAGGCGCGTACTTGCCGAAAGCGGATACGTTCCGTGGCGCGATCGAAGAGGTGAAGGAGGCGATGAAGGAGAAGAAGGACGCTGAGGTGCTGCTCTACTGCACCGGAGGCATCCGTTGCGAGAAGGCCAGCGCCTACCTGAAGCATGAAGGCTTTGCGAACGTGGGCCAATTGCACGGCGGCATCATCGACTACGCGCGGCAGATAAAAGCGCAAGGACTGGCGAGCAAGTACAAAGGCCAGAACTTCGTGTTCGATGAGCGCCTCGCGGAGCGCATCACCGACGACGTGGTGAGCACCTGCATGCAATGCGGCACAAAGAGCGACCGTATCAGCAACTGCCAAGAGGTGACCTGCAACATGCTGCTCGTACAGTGCGACTCCTGCGCGGAGAAATATGCCGAATGCTGCTCCCCGGGTTGCCGGGAGATCCACCTGCTTCCCGAAGAAGTGCAACGAGCCTGGCGCAAAGGCCGCAGCACCCGAAGCACGAAGACCAAGGCCATCAGCGATCCCGAGGGCTTGCGCCAGCGCATCCGCGAGGAGGAAGAACTCCTGCGTTCGACCGGCACGCTCCATCCCGAGCTGACAACGATCAGCGGTGCGATCGGTACGGCCGCGAAAATTCGCGCTCCACAGTGAACTGAACCCATGCCCATCTACCACACCCTCGGCAAGATCCCGCACAAGCGGCACACCGTCTTCAAGAACGGCAAGGACCGCTTCTTCTATGAGCAGCTCTTCGGCACGGTGGGCTTTGATGGCATGAGCACGCTCAGCTACCACACACATCGGCCCACGATGGTGAAGGAGCTGCGGAAAGCGAAGGATGTTTCGCCCAAGATCGCAGTGGAGAAGAACATGCGCTCATTGCGCTTGCATGGCTTCAAGACCAAGCCCGAGAAGGACCACTTGGCCGCGCGCAAGACCATGCTCGTGAACAGCGACTGCGCCATCGTGCTCGCTGCGCCGCAAGCGAAGAGCGTGGACTACTTCTACAAGAACGCCGACTGCGATGAGATGATCTTCGCCCACAAGGGCAGCGGCACACTGCGCACCTTCCTCGGCAACATCGATTTCAGCTACGGCGACTACCTGATGATCCCGCGCGGGATGATCTACACGATGGAATTCAAGGACGCGGACAACCGCCTCTTCATCGTGGAAAGTCATCGGCCGATGTACACGCCGAAGCGCTACCGCAACTGGTTCGGGCAATTGCTGGAGCACTCGCCGTTCTGCGAGCGCGACATCCGCCGCCCGAAGAAGCTGGAAACGCACGATGAGAAGGGCAGCTTTGTGATCAAGGTGAAGAAGCAAGGCCTGTTGCACGAGTTCGTGTATGCCTCGCACCCGTTCGATGTGGTGGGCTGGGACGGCTACAACTACCCGTACGCCTTCAGCATCCACGACTTCGAGCCGATCACCGGTCGCGTGCACCTGCCGCCGCCGATCCACCAGACCTTCGAGACGGATGCTTTCGTGGTGTGCAGCTTCGTTCCGCGTTTGTACGACTACCATCCGCAGGCGATCCCCGCACCCTACAACCACAGCAACATCGACAGCGACGAGGTGCTGTACTACGTGGCCGGCGACTTCATGAGCCGCAACGACATCGGTCCGGGCCATATCAGCTTGCACCCCGCCGGCATCCCGCACGGGCCACACCCCGGTGCCATGGAGCGCAGCATCGGAAAGAAAGCAACGGACGAACTGGCCGTGATGGTCGACACCTTCAAGCCACTCATGGTCACTGAGGAGTGTATGAAGATCGACGACGGCAAGTATTACAAGAGCTGGCTCGAGTGAGCCTTCACCATAAACCTGAACGACCATGTCCACTGGTTTGAAAGACGTCGACTACAGCCTCGAGAAGATCATGGCTGATGCGCAGGATTTCCTGCCGCTTTGGGGTACCGACTACGTTGAACTATATGTCGGCAACGCCAAGCAGAGCGCGCACTACTACAAGACCGCCTGGGGCTTCCAGAGCGTCGCATACGCCGGCCTGGAGACGGGCGTGAAGGACCGCACCAGCTACGTGCTGCAGCAGGACAAGATCCGCCTGGTGCTCACCACGCCGATGACGCCGGACAGCCCGATCAACGCGCATCTGGCCAAGCACGGTGATGGCGTGAAGGTGATCGCCCTGTGGGTGCCGGATGCCAAGAAAGCGTGGGAGGAAACGACCAAGCGTGGCGCGAAGAGCTTCATGGAGCCGGTGCGCGAAGAGGATGAGCACGGCTACGTGGTGCGCAGCGGCATCCACACCTACGGGGAGACGGTGCACATCTTCGTGGAGCGGAACGAATACAAGGGTCCCTTCATGCCGGGCTACAAGGCGTGGAAGAGCCACTACAACCCGTCGCCCACGGGCCTGAAGTTCATCGACCACATGGTGGGCAACGTGGGCTGGGGCGAGATGAACACGTGGGTGGATTTCTACGCCCGCGTGATGGGCTTCGCGCAGCTGGTGAGCTTCGACGACAAGGACATCAGTACCGAGTACACCGCGCTGATGAGCAAGGTGATGAGCAACGGCAACGGCCGCATCAAGTTCCCGATCAACGAGCCGGCCGAGGGCAAGAAGAAGAGCCAGATCGAGGAGTACATCGAGTTCTACAACGGCGCCGGTGTGCAGCACATCGCGGTGGCCACCAACAACATCATCGAAACGGTGAGCGCGTTGAAGGACCGCGGCGTAGAGTTCCTCTACGTGCCACCCAGCTACTACGATGATGTGATGTCACGCGTGGGCGAGATCGACGAGGATCTCGCGGTGCTGAAAGAGCACGGCGTTCTGGTGGACCGCGATGACGAGGGCTACCTGCTGCAACTCTTCACCAAACCCGTGCTCGACCGCCCCACGATGTTCTTCGAGATCATCCAACGCAAGGGCGCGAAGAGCTTCGGCAAGGGCAACTTCAAGGCGCTGTTCGAGGCGATCGAGCGGGAGCAGGAGAACCGGGGGACGCTGTGATCGAGCGATGTCCCGGAGTATTCACGTCACGTACAAGAACGTCAAGGGCCTATCCAAGAAGGAGCTTGATGAACAAGCGGCGGACCCTATCTCAGACCTTCGACAATTGGGTCTTAAGTCCGAATTGAAGAAGTCCGTCAAGAAGGCGCGCAAGGAGAAGTGAGCTTCGGCAAGCGACTTCGTGCGGATCCATCGGGAGTCAACTTCAAGGCACTGTTCGTGGCGATCGTCCCGCTGTTCAGCGGGAGGGAGCAGGAGAACAGCGGGGCGCTGTAATGGGCTCTAGGTAGCCTTGTGTATTTGAAGTCTAACTTCAGATCTACAAGGCGTGCGTCACCTGCAAAGGCTGCCCGAAAAGCGCTTCCAGCGGTAGTCTATGAGCGATCTCGGGCTGGAGCGCGGGTGGGTCGTGAACACGGCCGCGGAACGGCGTGTGCTTTCGCCGGGGATCGAACAAATACCGTGGGATGCCATCGTAGCAGGCGAAGTCGCTTTGTTCTAGGCACAAGGCAACTTCAAGTCGCTGTTCGAGGCGATCGTTCCGCTGCTCAGCGGGAAGGAGCAGAAGAACCGGGGGACGTTGTAGGACTGGATCTGTGCGACATGCGAAGGGCGTCCATTGGGCGCCCTTCGTCGTTCCGAATGCGAACTTGGCCGAGCCGTTCCCAATTAACATGCGCGCCGACCCAACGTTCTCTACGCTCAAGCACATCACCGGCTTCAGCGATGCGGAGCTGGACCTGGTATTGGGCTACTTCGAGCAAAAGGTCTTCAAGAAGCGGTCCTTGGTCCACCCGGCAGGGAAAGTGGCGAACGCGGTGTATTTCGTGGAGAGTGGTTGCCTGCGGCTGTTCTACACGAAGGATGGTGTGGAGCGCACGACCTACTTCTTCACGGAGCACATGTTCGCGGGCACCTATGACAGCTTCATTTCGCGAAAGCCCTCCCTGATCGCCATGGAAGCCTTGGAGGACACTCAGGTGCTCGCCCTTTCTTACGCGGCGCTGGAGAAGCTGTACCACGTATTCCCGAAGATGAACGAGTTCGTCCGCAAGTCCATCGAGCAACGCTTCGTGGTCCTGCACGACCTGTTCACCTCGTACCTGTTGAACAGCCCGGAAGAACGCTATCGCGACCTGCTCAAAGAGCGTCCCGACCTCATTCAACGCGTTCCCCAGCACCATATCGCCTCATTCATCGGCGTAACGCCAGTGTCGTTGAGCCGGATACGGAGGCGCATCGCTGCGCATTGATTTCTTATCGATCGTTATCGTCGTCCCGCAAAGGCAACTGGAGTTTTGCGCCCCGAAATAGGACGAAACGCCATGGGAAAACGTTGGAAACTCGCGCTCATGATCGCAGGCGCGCTGCTCGCGATGATAGCCTTTGTGGTATGGTGGTTCATGCACCGCTTCAGTGCTGAAACCTCGGTGATGACGCCCGCTCCTACGGGACTCGTTGTGGACCAGGTCTACGCCATCAAGGACGAGTTCGTGAACATGTACCTCGTCGGCGATAGCGATCGGTACATCGCCATCGATGCCGGCAAGGACCTGTCCGTTGTCCAGAACGAACTGAGCAAGCTCGGTGTGGATCCCGAGCAGGTGGAAGCGGTGCTGTTGACCCATACCGACATGGACCACGTGGCCGCGTTGCCGTTGTTCCGACGTGCGACCATCTACCTCGCCAGGGAGGAAGAGGACATGTTGACGGGCAAGCAGCAGAAAGTTCCGTTCTACAGCAACAGCGTGCCCAGGAACGACTACACGCTGCTGAACGACGGACAGCTCCTGACGATCGGCGGGCTGAAGGTGGCCTGCATCCTTACGCCCGGGCACACGAGCGGTTCCATGTGTTTCCAAGTGAACGACAAGTACCTGTTCACGGGCGACATTCTGAGCCTGAAGGAGGGAAAGGTCGGGCCTTCGGTGGCGTTCTTCGATATGGACCACGCCAAGGCCACAGAAGCGATCCGGCGCGTTACCGAACTGCCGCATGTGCCGCACCTCTTCAGTGCCCATCACGGGTATTCGGCCAACTATCCAGCAGCCGTGCGCGATTGGAACGTGGCCCATCCGGATGCACCGTGATCGCCAAAGGCCGAACAGTGCCGATGCGCATCCTATACAATAATGATAGGCCGCAGTATCTCTTCGGCAGGCGCAACCGCAAGTCGCTCTTTGCGGCGATCGTCCCGCTGCTCAGCGGGAAGGAGCAGAAGAACCCGGGGGACGTTGTAGGACTGGATCTGCGCGACATGCGAAGGGCGTCCACTGGGCGCCCTTCGTCATTTCAATGTGCACACGTGGTGAACGCGTGTGACCAGATCACTTACTGACAATGGAGATAGGTCGTTGCGGACCACCTTTGCAACCACCCCACCGGACACATGCGCGCAAAACACCTGCTTCCCCTCTTCGCTTTCATCGCCGCCTGCCACACCCCCACGCGCACCGATGATCCCACCGCGTTCATGCGAAGGCATGTGGAGACCGGCCTCTGCAACCCGGTGTTCATAGCAGGCGACAGTGCGTGGACCATTGAAGAACGGATGAAGCACTACGGCGTTCATGGCGTGAGCATCGCGGTGATCGACAGTTTCAAGATCGCCTGGGTGAAGAGCTACGGCGTGATGGACACCATGACACAACAACCTGTTACGGACAGCACCTTGTTCCAGGCCGCATCGATCAGCAAACCGGTGTTCACCATGGCCATGCTGAAGCTGGTAGAAGAAGGTGCGTTGAAGTTGGACGAGAACGTGAACGACCGCCTCACGAGCTGGAAAGTGCCGGAGAACGAGTTCACGACAACGGAGAAAGTGACGCTCCAGCGCCTGCTCGGGCATGTTGCCGGCACCACCGTTCATGGTTTCGAAGGCTACTTGCCCGGCGCGCCGCTCCCTTCGTTGGTGCAGATACTGAACGGTGAAGCGCCTGCGAACTCTCCGCCCGTGGAGGTGGACCAAGTGCCCGGCAGTGCGTGGCGCTATTCCGGCGGAGGCTACTGCATAGCCGCACAGCTCATGCTCGATGCGAAAGGTGGAACGGTACCGCAACACATGCACGACCTCGTGCTGAAGCCGCTGGGCATGACGCACAGCACGTACGAGCAGCCGCTTCCTGCGGCCTGGACCAACAACGCCGCCACAGGCTACGTGCCTGATGGCACCATGACCCAGGGCAAGTGGCACGTGTATCCGGAGATCGCACCCGACGGGCTTTGGACCACCGCGACCGACCTTGCACGCTTCGTCATCGACATGCAGAAGACCATGGCCTCGGATAGTGGCAAAGTGCTCATGCGCTCCACGGCCAAGCAGATGGTGGAACCTTTCGTGGACCCGCACGGCGGCGTGGGCTTCTCGCTTATCGATCTGCACGGTGCGCGCTACTTCGAACACGGCGGCTGGAACGAGGGCTTCTGCGGCGAGATCATCGGACATGTGGAGAGCGGCAAAGGCGTGGTGATCCTCATCAACGCCAACCAACCGGACTTCATGGGTGAAGTGGTGCGCTCGGTCATGCGTGCCTACGACTGGCCGGGTGTGTCCACACCGCACAAGCCGGTACCCATGGACGATGCAGCCATGAAGCAGTTGACGGGTCGCTATCGTGGTGGCGCCGACAACAGTGTCACCATCGCGCTCCGCAACGGCAAGCTGTACCGCGAACCGCTCCGCGAATCACCCACCGAACTCGTTCACATCGGCGACGGAAGGTTCGTTTGCCGCACGGATGACCGTACCCGGAAATTCGAAAAACAACCTGACGGGAACATGGGCCTGATCGTGTCCGGCCCTTCGAAGGATGATCCGTTCTTCACGCTCGAGCGTATGAAGGACGATGAGCACGTTCCGTTCGAGTTCATCAAAAGCGGTGATCGCGAAGCGGCTTTGAAGGCGTACGAGAAGTTGCGCGCCGCCCAGCCCGATGAAATGGCCGTGAACGAGCAGGTCTTGAACACCACCGGATACGAGCTGCTGAATTCTGGCGAACTGCAACAAGCGCGCGACCTGCTCTATGTGAACATGAAGCTGTATCCGCAAAGCGCGAACGTGTACGACAGCTACGCCGAAGCCTGCCTGAAGCTCGGCGATAAGCGGGAGGCGCTGGCCAACTACAAAAGAGCGTCGGCAATGGACCCGCAGAACATGAATGCGGCAGGTATCGTCCTGGAGTTGGAGAAGGACGGGGTCGTGGCGAAATAGAGCGCTTCAACGACATCAAGGAACTGTCCGAAACGGTCGACAGGCGCGGGTGGAGGTCTTCTTGCGAAGCGGGTAAAAGGAGAACCGACGGTCGGCGGTATAGCTGGATGGGCATCCGATCCAAACCCAGGATGACGGGCCTTGTCCACGGCTCCGCTACCTTCGCCCCGATGCGGCAAGCGACGGGTGTAGGGCTCTTCCTGTTCTTCGCCTTCACGATCGTCGGGATATACCCGGCCCAGCTGGCATTGCGGTGGATGGAGCGCCGCGAGATGAAGGCCATGGTGCAGGCCGGCGCTTACGATATGGACCGACTGGCCCATCTGTCGTTCACCCTTGTGGGGGGCGAAGTAGCCGATCACGGATTCGCGTGGGAAGAAGAGGATGAATTCTCCTATAACGATCATCTGTATGACGTGGTAGACACGCGGACGGACGGGAATATTGTGACCTTCTCATGTCTGCCCGACGGGGATGAGGACACGCTCGTACACTGCGCACACATGCTCGATCCGTTCCGGCACAAGCATCGCTCGGCGAACGGCGGCACGCAAGTGCTGTTCAAACTGATAACTGGCCTCTTCGTTCCGTGCGGGGTATCACCCATTGAACAGGACGCATCGGATGTGGAGGTGTTCGCCGCGCTGGACCGTGCCGACCTGCTCGCCGGTTTCGACCGGGTGCCGCTCAGGCCGCCCGCAGCCTAGCGCGCGCTCCGGCGCGATCGCATCGCCTTCTGCGGTGCCCTGTTCCCCCTCCTTTTATATCAACCCCTTCGAACGTGCTGCGGAAAGCCGTTCATATCGGGCTGTGGCTGGTGCCCCTGTGGTGCCACTCACAAGCCGTCATCAGCGGGTCCATCACGGATGCCGTTTCAGGCCTTGCCGTGCCGCACGTTTCGGTGTACGTGCCAGAACTGCGTACGGGCACACTTACCGACAGTACGGGAGCTTTCCATCTGTCTTCTTCACACCGGGGGACCTTCGTTGTCCAATTCACGCGCCTCGGCTTCGAGAGCCAGTTCCGCGATATCACGGTCAGCGATCAGGCGATCACGGTGGATGTGAGGTTGCGGCCCAGCCAGATGGAACTGGAAGAAGTGGACATCGTGGGCATGCAGATGAACGCACCGCGGGAGACGAGCCGCAAAGTGGACGTGATGAGCGCGAAGGAGATGCGCGAGAACGGGGCCTTGAGCGTGAGCGATGCGGTAGCGCGGATACCAGGTGTGACGCAATTGACCACGGGCGTGGGCATCAGCAAGCCGGTGATCCGCGGGCTTTACGGCAATCGGGTGCAGGTGATCACGCAAGGTCAGCGCTTCGACAACCAGCAGTGGCAGGATGAGCATGGCCTTGGGCTCAGCACGGACGGCGTGGAGCGCGTGGAGGTGATCAAAGGCGCGGCCGCATTGCAGTATGGAAGCGATGCCATCGGCGGCGTGGTGAACGTGATCGATGAGAAACCGGCACCGATCGATTCGATGCAACAGGACCTGCGTCTCCAGCTCTTCAGCAACACGCGGGGACTTTCGGCGGGATACGGCATCCGCAAGAGCGACGCGAAGAAGTGGTGGCGCATCCGTGCCGGTGCGGACAGTCACGGCGACTTCAGCAGCGCGGGCGATGCGCGGGTGATCAACTCCCGCTTCGCGAGCTACACGGCGAAGGCCGCGGTCGGCTGGCAGCACAAACGGTGGGTAAGCGCCAACAGCCTCATGGCGTCCATGAGCCAATTCGGTTTCGTGTTCGATTCCCTTGCGAGCGATGTGCAAGACGAGCGCCCCAGCCGTGCGTTCGGCGGACCGCACCACACCGTCCTGCTCGGCGTGTTCACCAGTGAGAACACCTTCTATGGCAATAAGCTGAAATGGAAACTGAACGCGGGCTGGACCAGCAACAAGCGGCAGGAGCAGGAAGGCGGCAACAAGATCAGTTTGGACATGCTGCTCAACAGCGCATCGCTAGTCGCGCAGGCTACAGCGCGCATGGGCCAGAACGGATCATGGACCAACGGCGCGTCCTTCCTCTACCAGACCAACACGAACGTGGGCGCGCGCATCATCGTACCCGATGCGACGACGCTCGAAGGATCGGTGTTCAGCTACACGAAGCAACGTACCGGGAACATCACGTTCGAAGGCGGTGTGCGCTTCGATCTGCGGAGCATCGACGCCATCCGCACGCTGGACCTGAACCTGCCCTTCAACAAGAGATGGTCGGCGCTCAACGGAAGCCTGGGCCTCGCGTGGGACCCCATCGAGGAACTCAACATCAAGGCCAACGTGAGCAGTGGATACCGCAGCGGCAACCTGGCGGAACTCGGCAGCAGCGGCCTGCACGAAGGCACACGGCGCTGGGAGCTCGGTGATCCGGACCTCGGTGTGGAGCGCAACCTGAATGCTGAACTCGGCTTCACCTACGAATGGGCGGAGCAGATCGAACTCGGTATGTCGGTCTATCGCAACGCGTTCGCGGACTACATCTACCTGACACCGACCGGAACGGACACGCTGGGCCTGCACATTTACCGCTTCGTGCAAACGGACGCGACCCTCCAAGGCGGCGAGGCCACGATCGACTTCCACCCCAAGGTGATCAAGTGGTTGGATGCGACGATCGCGTACAGCCACCTCAAGGCCGACAAGGGCGACGGGACACCACTGCCCTTCATCCCGGCCGATCGGCTGCGGGCCGATCTGAAGTTCACCCCCAAGACGCACGCATGGCTGAAGCTCGGTGTGAGCAACGTGTTCGCACAGGACAGCCCGGCGCAATTCGAAACGCGGACACCGGCCTACACCCTGGTGAACGCGTCGATCGGGACAAGTGTCAAATGGAACAAGGACCCCTTGGAGATGGTCGTGGTCTGCAACAACGTCACCGATGAGAAGTACGTGGACCACCTCTCCCGCTTCAAGGCGTTCGGGCTCTACGACATCGGAAGGAACGTCAGTCTTTCCCTGAAACTCGGATTCTGACAAGGGCGACGTTCACGTCGTCCCAACAACAAGAACAGCGAACAACAACCAAAAAAGAACCGGCCTTCGCCGGGAATGAACAACATGAAAACACGGAACATCACCCTCGCCGCCGCGCTTTGCGGCACGCTCGGCCTAATGGCCCAATCGAACCAGATCTCGCTCGGGGCCGACCTCGGACTTCCGCTCGATCCGTTGAGCAAGGAATACACCTTTTTGGTAGGCCCCACCGCCGGATTCGAACTGCCCGTCGGCGACAAGCTGGCCCTGACGCTGCACGTGAGCTACCTCCTGCCGCAAGCGAAGAGCGACTTCAAGGAGGTGCTGAGCAGCGCATCCATGATCCCCGCCCAACTTGGTCTGAAGTATTTCTTCCAGGAAAGCCAGAACGGTCTTTACGGGCATGCGCAAGTGGGCATCCACGCGTTCAGCGAGAGCTTCAAGGACTTTGACGAAACGGTGAACGGTGTCACGGTGCACTTCGACGGCGAGAGCCATACGGCCACCAACTTGAGCTGGGCGGTCGGAGCGGGTTACCAACTGGAAAAGTTCGACATCGGCCTGCGCTACAACATGATCCTGCCCGAAGCTGAGGCCGAAGAGGAAGGTGAGGAAGCGGAAGCCAAGTCCTACATCGGCCTGCGCGTGGCCTACCTGCTTTCACTGGGAGGGAACTGATCGGATGCCAACGGCGAGCGAACGTACATGGACATGAAGAAGCCGATCCTCTTATCCGCCATCTGCGCGATCGTCCTGATGGCCGCTTCGTGCAAGAAGGAAACCGACCCGCGCGTGCATCCGTCACTCACCTTCAAGACGGGCAGTGGCTACGTGGCCGTGAACGACACGGTGGCGCAACAGGACACGCTGAAGATCGGGGCCGTGATCGACAAGACGGAAGATCCGCTGATCTCCTTGAACATTACGCGCACCTACGACACTGATCCATCGGTGAGCCTACAGGACGTGTCGCTCGCCGGCAACGAACATTTCGAGTACGACTTCCAGCTCATCACGCGGGCCCAAGCGGGTTTGGAGCGGTATACGTTCTCTGTGCTCGACCGCGACGGCAACATCACCACCAAGACCATCGCGCTGACGGTAACACCGTGAGCGGGACCGATATGAACGGGAAAGGGTGCCGCATGGCACCCTTTCTTGTTCAGGGCATGATGACCTTGCGGCTGGTGACCACTGGACCTTGCACAACGAGTACGGCATAGGTCCCGGGTGCGAGGCCCGTCAGCGGGAAAGACGATCCGCCCCATGAACGCCGCAATATGTCGCGGCCTGCCATATCGCGCACCGTCAACCAAGCCTGGCCGGGGTTCTGGAGCTGGAGCCATGGCCCGCCGTCCTCATAGCGCACGATCAACCTTTCGGAAGCACCGTGCAGCGGAATACCGTTCGCTTGTGAGCAGGATGCGACCACCTCCGTGAACTCCCCGAGGGTCATGCTCTGCACTGTAGCGCTCGTGATCGGACCGGTGACCAGTCCGTTGTCATAATTCAACCAGTACACCCCGCACACACTCACTTGATAGTCGCCCGGTTGTTCCAGATCCGGGGGGAATCCGGCGGTGATGGAATTGCCCCAGAGATCGCACTCGTTCAACCCGAACACCACCGTATCACCGATAGCGAATCCGTTCAGATAGATGCGGCAGAGCGCGCCATTGTCACCCCACACGGTGAGCGTATCGTTAGGCAATTGTTGGCCCCCGATCACCTGCACCACTTTCACGGTGATGCCGTAGTAGTAGTCCGTCAGCTTCACGGCGAGCACGGTGGAGACCGGATTCACGAACCAGGAGGGATCCAGTGTGGCGCAATAGCTGTCGTTACCGAAGCAATCGCAGGCCGAGGCTTCGGATACATTCAGGCATGCGGCGAATAGCGCGATGGGTAGTGTCTTCCTCATAGGGCTTTCTTTTCTGCAAGATGCGAAGGTCCCACTGGGCGCTGCCTGACAGTGGACGGATAGTTGGCTCAGGGACGGTCCAAGGCGCCTCAGGTATCTTCGCCGCCCTTCGCCCAAGCCTCGGCGTAGACAGAAAAATCTTCGACATTCCATGTTCCGTACGCATACTTGTGGCGAGCTCCGCCTTTCCGACATTTCGAAGACCGTGACTCTCGCCGGCTGGGTCCAGCGCACCCGTGATCTGGGCGGCATGACCTTCGTGGACCTGCGCGACCGCTACGGCATCACGCAGCTGACATTCAACACGGACAGCGACGCCACGATGCGCGAAACGGCCCGGACGCTCGGTCGTGAGTTCGTGGTGCAGGTCACCGGGAAGGTGATCGAGCGCCAGAGCAAGAACGCCAACATGCCCACGGGCGACGTGGAGATCTTCTGCTCGGAACTGAAGGTGCTGAACAACGCTAAGACGCCGCCCTTCACCATCGAGGACGAAACGGACGGCGGCGACGAGCTGCGCATGAAGTACCGCTACCTGGACCTGCGCCGCAACAACGTGCGCAAGGGATTGGAGCTGCGCCACCGCATGGCGATCGAAGTACGCAACTACCTCAGCTCGCAGAATTTCCTGGAGGTAGAAACACCCGTGATGATCAAGAGCACGCCGGAAGGCGCTCGCGACTTCGTAGTGCCGAGCCGCATGAACCAAGGCGAGTTCTACGCGCTACCACAAAGCCCGCAGACCTTCAAGCAGCTCCTGATGGTGGCCGGCTTCGACCGCTACTTCCAGATCGTGAAATGCTTCCGCGACGAGGATCTGCGGGCTGACCGCCAGCCGGAGTTCACGCAGATCGACTGCGAAATGGCCTTCGTGGAACGCGAGGACATCCTGCAAGCGTTCGAGGGCATGGCGAAGCACCTGTTCAAGGCTATCCTGGGCAAGGAGTTCCACGATCCCTTCCTGCGGATGAGCTACGACGAGGCCATGCGCGACTATGGCTGCGACAAGCCGGATCTGCGTTTCGGCATGAAGTTCCACGAATTGAAAAATGCTCAGGAAGCCTCCCCCGTCGGGGGAGGTTTGGTGGGGGTGGGATTCAAGGTCTTTGATGATGCTGAGCTGGTCGTCGGGATCAATGCCGACGGCTGCGCCGGATGGAGCCGTAAGCAGACCGATGCGCTTATCGACTTCGTGAAGCGCCCACAGATCGGGGCCACCGGCATCGTCTTCGTGAAATGGACGGAGGAAGGGCTGAAGAGCACCGTGGACAAGTTCTACACGCCGGAGCAACTGCAGCAATGGGCCGCGCACTTCGGCATGAAGCAAGGCGACTTGCTATGCATCATGGCCGGCAAAGCGGACAAGACACGCAAGGCACTGAACGAACTGCGCCTGCACATGGGCGAGCAGCTCGGCCTTCGCGATCCCTGGACCTTCAAGCCCTTGTGGGTGGTCGATTTCCCGCTGCTGGAGAAAGACGAGGAAAGCGGTCGTTGGCATGCGATGCACCATCCGTTCACGTCGCCGATACCGGAGCACGCGCATCTTTTGGAGAGCGACCCCGGCGCGGTGAAAGCGAACGCCTACGACCTGGTGATCAACGGCACGGAGATCGGCGGCGGAAGCATCCGCATCCACGACCGCGCCATGCAGGAAGCGATGTTCCGCGTGCTGGGCTTCACCGATGAGGACGCACGTTACAAGTTCGGTTTCCTCTTGGATGCCTTCGAATACGGAGCACCTCCGCACGGCGGTGCGGCCTTCGGTTTCGATCGCTGGGTAAGCTTGTTCGGTGGCCGCAGCGACATCCGCGAGTTCATCGCCTTCCCGAAGAACAACGCGGGCCGCGATGTGATGATCGATGCGCCGAGCCGGATCGACGACGTGCAGTTGAAGGAGCTGGGGATCCGGTCAGTCTGAGGATCGGCGCTGTGTCAACGCTTGGAACAGGCTGTCCAGACCGGTCGGAATGGCCGTGACCTCACTGAACTCAGCTGCTTTGGCTTTCGCCGTGGAGAGCCGGTCCTTCGTAAGCGGATGTGAGCTCAAGAACGAAGCCCCTTCGGGCATGTCCTCGGCTTCGCGCTCCAAGAGTTCCAACAGCTTCACCATGCCTTGCGGGTCCACACCGTTCGCGTGCATGCAGCGGATGCCGATGGTGTCGGCTTCGGTCTCCAGATCGCGCGAGTAGCTCAGGCCCTTGAGCTCATCCCCTTTTCTCGCAACTGTGCCAACCAGGTCGCCGACATCACCGAGCAGCAAGGACAGGAAGAGACTCCCCGAAAGGTCGCGCGCGATGGCACGTGTGCTGTGCCGCTTCTCCACGTGTGTGCCTTCGTGCGCGAGCAGCGCCACCAGTTCTCCTGGTTCCTTCATCTTGTCCAGGATGCCCGTGTACACCACGATGTGCCCGCCCGGCATGGCGAAGGCGTTGATCTGGTCATCCTTCACCAGATGCAATTTCAGCTTGAAGGTCGGGGCGATGCTGAGCTTGTCGCCGAATGCTTGCAACGTCGCCGAGCGCGCTTCATCGATCGCGAGCGTTGTAGCGGTCTGTTGGTACATCGCATCGCCGAGCTGCGTGTCGGTTTCCGGCGGAAGCGCCATGGCCATGCGTTCACTCACGTACGGCAACAACCAGAAATACGCGGCAGCGCAAAGGGCGATGAAACCCAAGGGCAGCATCATGGGGATGGTGAGGATCCAAGGCACCCCGCCCTCCTTGTTCTTCCGGATGCGGTGCGCTTTGAAGTACGCGGTCCAAGCGGCCACGGTGGCCGCATCCTTGATGATGAGCGTATGTGGCGGAACACCATAAGCGATGCGCAGGGATCCGGCACTGATCTCCCAGGTCAATCCAGGCGCACGCAGGTTCCACGTGTCCGTGCGATCGGCCAAGCGCACCTCGATGGCATCCGCTGAGCGCCATTCCACCGTGGCGTCATGGGGCCGGGAGGCATCGTCCCCGTAATAGGTCGCGTGAACAGGTCCGTTCATTTCCGCAGCGAAGGTCGCAACCCGTCGGTGACCATCGATCGGTCCGGTCGTTGCGTAGCGGCGTTCTACCTTCCGGCCGATGCATCGAACCCTCCTCCCACTAGCTCTCCTCTTCATCTGTTCTTCGCGCACGACGGCGCAGGGAACCGGCCCGATCGACACGGCATCGGTGGTGGCCAACATCGACCAGTACATGATGCTGGTGGACCGTTCGCCCATCATGGCCTCCTATGCGCGCATGACGCCTGAAGGGCAAGCGGAGCCGGTCGAACGGGGTTCAGCCATGCCGCCGGGCTGCGTGGAGTTCATCGAGCTGATGGTGGATTCCCTGCACCGCGTGACCGGTGCGGTTACCTACAAGGCCGAACGCGTGCATGGGGTGAAGGAGGCGACGTATCACTACTTCGATGCGCAGCATAACACCGTGGCTGTCCGGCACGAGCTGAAATGGCTGGACAACCACTGCACGTTCAGCTACGCGGTGCGCAACGACTTCCACTACTTCTTCCCGCCCCGGAATCTCCTCCTCGAATACACGACCCTGACGGACGTGGAAGGCAACAACCTGGAGCCGACCAAGTGCGTGTTCCCGGAGACCTCCCGCGAGATGGAGGCATACAACCACGTCGATATGTTCCTGCTGATGGAAAGGGTGAAGATGAAGTAGGCCCAACCTGGGGTCGAGGGGGCTGCTGGCATTGTGCCCATCGGCGTCCCAACCGCACCAGCCTGAGCAGTTGCCACGGTCCAGAAGCGAAAAGCCCCGCGGATGCGGGGCTTTTCTGTGGTTGACCGACCAGGGCTCGAACCTGGACTCTTCTGAACCAAAATCAGACGTGTTGCCAGTTACACCATCGGTCATTCCGCCTTTCCGTGGAAAAGCGCGGCGAAAGTAGAAAGTTCCTGAACACCTTCGGTCGGTCTCCTCAAGCGGCAAGGGACTTTGGGTACTTTCGCCGACCCCCGCCGCGTGCGGGAACACCCACCTTACCGCATGGACTTCAAGAAGTTGAACATCGTCACCGGCTGGCTCGTTTTCATGGTGGCGACCTGGACCTACGTTTCCACGATAGAACCCACGGCCAGCTTCTGGGATTGCGGAGAGTTCTTGGCCACGGCCAACAAGCTGCAGGTGGGCCACCCTCCGGGAGCACCGCTGTTCATGATCCTGGGGCGCATCGCCAGTGCCTTCGTAAGCACGGAGCATGTGCCGGTGGCCATCAACATCCTCAGCGCGCTCAGTGCCTCGTTCTCGATCCTCTTCCTGTTCTGGAGCATCACGCACATGGCGAAGAAGCTTGCCACGCGGGATTCGGATGACGAACTGACCACCGGCCAGCTCATCGCCGTGCTCGGCAGCGGCATCGTGGGCGCCTTGGCCTACACGTGGAGCGATTCGTTCTGGTTCAGCGCGGTGGAAGCGGAGGTGTACTCCATGTCGTCCTTCTTCACGGCCATCACCTTCTGGGCCATCCTGAAGTGGGAGAGCGAGGCGCATGAAGCGCACAACACGCGCTGGCTCATCCTCATCTGCTACCTCATTGGCCTGAGCATCGGCGTGCAGCTCTTGGGCCTGCTGTGCATCCCGGCCATTGCGCTGGTGTACTACTTCAAGAAGTACAAGACCACCACCAAGGGCGTGGTGTACTCGTTGGTCATCAGCGCCGTGATCCTGGGCGCGATCCAGGCGGTGATCATCCCCGGCGTGGCCAAGGTGGCGGGCTGGTTCGAACTGCGTTTCGTGAACGACTTCGGTCTGCCCTTCAACACGGGCAACCTCGTGTACGGTGCGCTGGTAGTGGGCCTCACTGTTTGGGGCTTGATGTGGACGCAGCGAAACGGCAAGGTGATCCTGAACACCATCATCCTGGGCGTGGCCGTGATCCTCTTGGGCTACAGCACCTACGCCATGACGGTGATCCGCAGCTTGGCGAACCCGCCCATCGACGAGAACAACCCGGAGAACGTGTTCAACCTGGTGAGCTACCTGAACCGCGAGCAGTACGGCGACCGGCCCTTGCTGATCGGCCAGTTCTGGGACAGCGAGATGAGCGATGAGCGCGGTGACGGCTCCCCGGTCTACACCGCCACCTACAAAGTGATGAAAGGCGGCCGCGTGGAGAAGCTCTTCTACGACGGCTGGAGCGCCGATCACTTCGTGGAAGGCAAACCCGAACTGTCCATCGAGAACGAGTACATCATCACGGACAAGCGCGAAGGCTCGGAGCCGATCTACGAGCCGCAGTTCACCATGCTCTTCCCGCGCATGTACAGCAGCCAAGCGAGCCATGTGCAGCAGTACAAGGACTGGAGCGACTTCAAGGGCGTGCCCATCCGTTGGACCGACCGTGAGAACAAGCCCACGATCATCTACAAGCCCACGCAGATGGAGAACATGCGGTTCTTCTTCAGCTACCAGGTGAACCACATGTACTGGCGGTACTTCCTCTGGAATTTCGCCGGCCGCCAGAACGATATCCAGAGCACCGGAAGCGGCATCCTGGAAGGCAATTGGTACACGGGCCTGAAGTTCATCGACCAGGAACGGCTCGGCAACCAGGACCAGCTTCCTCCGAGCATGACGGGCAACAAGGGGATGAACAAATTCTTCCTGTTGCCGATGATCCTCGGCCTCATCGGCCTGGTGTACCAGCTGGTGAAGAACATCCGGGACTGGACGATCGTGATGCTGCTGTTCTTCTTCACCGGCCTGGCCATCGTGATCTACCTGAACCAGACGCCGCTCCAGCCCCGCGAACGGGACTACGCGTACGTGGGTTCCTTCTACGCCTTCGCCATGTGGATCGGCCTGGGCGTATATGCCCTGTTCGATGCGGCGCGTACGTTGAAGTGGCAGGACATCGCTTATGGAGCGGGCGGCGCGATCGGCGTCGGCCTCTTGAAATACGTGGTGGAAACGATAACGAAGGACGATCACGCGGTGTCCCTGTGCCTGTTCTACATGGGCGGCCTCACCGGTGCGGCCATGGGGCTGATGTACCTGATGCGCGGGATGAAGGACGACAAGCTGCCCGGCATCCTGGCCACGTTGATCGGCCTGGTGATCCCCGCTGTGATGGTCGCGGACGGATGGGATGACCACGACCGCAGCACGCGCACACCCGCACGCGATCTGGCCTCCGACTACCTGCAGAGCTGCCCGGAGCAGGCGATCCTCTTCACGAACGGGGACAACGACACCTTCCCCCTCTGGTACGCCCAGGAAGTGGAAGGCATCCGTACCGATGTGCGCGTGGTGAACCTGAGCCTGCTGAACACCGATTGGTACATCGACCAGATGCGCCGTAAAGCCTACGACAGTGAGCCCGTGCCATTCAGCATGGGCCCTGAGAAATACCGTCAGGGCACGCGCGATGTGGTGGCCCTGTACGCCAAGGACAAGGGTGCGGGCATGGACCTGAAGAAGGCGATGGCCTTCGCGCTCGATGACAAGAACATGCAGAACCTCTTCTCGCGCACCACCAAGGACGCGTACATCCCTACGCAGACCTTCAAGGTGCCGGTGGACAGTGCGTTCGTTTTCGGTCCGAAGGGAATGCTCACGGCAAAGGACACGGCGGACTGGGTGCCTGAGATGAAGTGGAGCCTCGGAAAGAAACAATACCTGCTGAAGAACCACTTCATGGTGCTGGACCTGGTAGCGAACAACGACTGGAAGCGCCCGATCTGCTTTGCGGTGACCACAGGGCCGGACAGCTACGTGAACATGCAGAACTACTTCCGCTTGGAAGGCTTGGCCTATCGCCTCGTCCCGATCTACGCCAAGCAACAGAACCCCAACACCTACGGCACGGTCGGTACCGACATCATGCTGAAGAACGTGATGGAGAAGTTCAAGTGGGGCAACATGGAGACCGAAGGACCCATGTACCTGGACGAGAACGTCCTGCGTATGACCACCAACTTGCGCCTGCAACTGGCCACGCTCGCTGACGCGCTCGCTGATGAAGGCCGCAAGAAGGAGGCGAAGGCGGTGCTCGATCTCACCATGGAGAAGATGCCGGAGCGCAACGTGCCGTACGACCGCATCATGCTGCCGATCATCGAAGCCTACTACAAGGTGGGTGACACGGCCAGCGCGAACGCGATCACCGAGCGGCTCTTCGAGATCATGGACGAGAACATGACGCACTTCCTGAGCCTCGAACCCAAGTTCGTGGACAAGGTGGAGCGTGACATGGAACTCACCAGCATGGTCATGGAGCGCATGGTGCAGGCCACGGCGATGATCCACAAGCAGAAAGGCCTCGGTGACCGACTGGAAGCCCGTTACGCGGAAGTCGAGAAACTGTACGAAGCGAAGCTGAAGGAACTGGCGGCGTACCGCAACCACAGCTCCGTGACGTTCTGAGCTTGCTGTCCGGACCATGTGGCCCCGCGCGATCACGGATGCGGTAGGCCGGTTGTTGCGGCTCGACGGGCGCATGCTCTGGCGCGTGGACGTCACTGATGGACCGAAGGTGGTCTACCTCACGTTCGATGATGGCCCCGTCCCGGAGGTGACGCCGTGGGTGCTCGACACGCTCCAGCACTTCGGTGTGAAGGCGACCTTCTTCTGCATCGGGAAGAACATCGCGGCCCATCCTGATCTCTTCGCGCGGTTGAAAGCCGAAGGACATGTGGTGGGCAACCATACCTGGGACCATCCCAGCGGGTGGAGTACGACACCGCGCAGCTACTTCCGCAACGTTCTGGCCTGCCAAGAACTGACCGCGACGGGTTTGTTCCGCCCACCTTACGGCCGGATCACGAACCGCCAATTGGCCGCATTGCGCAAGCGCTTCCAGGTCGTGATGTGGGATGTGCTGGCGTATGACTTCGAGGACCGGTACACGGACAGGTCACGGATCGACGAGGTACTTCGACAGGTGCGCCCCGGCAGCATCATCGTATTCCATGACAGCGTGAAATGCGCAGAACGGATGCGTGCCTCCATGCCCGTCGTTGTGGAAAGACTGATGAAGGAAGGATATCGCTTCGCCCCGCTGCCTTCGGGAAGACCGTGACCGCTACTTCGGATCGAGGATGCTCGTGACCGTGTACTCCACGCGACGGTTCTCGGCGTGCTCCGCCTCGGAGCATGTGACACCGGGCCCGCAATTGTTCAGCAAGCGGGTCATGCCATAGCCCTTCGCCGTAAGGCGCTCCCGTGTGATGCCCTTCACCTTGAGGTGCGCGATGATGGCGTCGGCCCGCTTCTGGGTGAGCTTCAGTTCCTCGGACGCATCGCCACGGGCATCGCTGTGCACACCGATCTCCACCATGAGCTGCGGGTTCACCTGAAGGCGCTCGGCCAAGGCATCAAGCTCGGTCTTGGCCACCGGATCAAGGGTGCTGCTGCCTTGGGCCCACTTCTGGTATTTCAATCGCACCGGCTTGCCGATCTCGATGGGTTCCAGGCTGAGTTCCGTTGCTTCGTTCAGGTCGATGACCCCGCGCGTCATGCCGGTGGTCTTCACCGGCACGCTCATGCTGTAGAAACCCTTGCTTTCCACGAGCACTTCGAACTCCTCGTTCGCCTGCAGGCGGAAGCTGAAATCGCCGCCTGGGCCGGTCATGCGCGTCTCGGTGTAGAAGCTGCCGAGGTTCACCAGGCTCACGTTCACGCCTTCCATGAAACCGAGGCGGTCCTTGTAGCGCACCGCTCCGCGCAGCCAGATGCCCGCATCGGGCACCAGATGGATATCGCGCGCGAGGATCTGCTGTTTCTCGATGTTCTCCGTGCTCAGGTGCTGTTCCCCGTCGAAACGGCCTTTCATGCGGGCCGTCACGCGGTACTCTTTGTTCTTCTCCACAGGGAAAGAGTACTTGCCGTTGATGTCGGTCTGCTTGGTCTCCAGCACGGCACCCTTGTCGTCCACCAGGGTCACTTCCACTTCGATCAGTGGAAGGCCCGTATCGTCATCAATGACCGTTCCGGTACACAGGTAGCGCTGCTCCAGCGGTGTGTGCATCTGGAAAGTATAGATATCATCATCTCCCGCCCCGCCCGGCCGGTTGCTGGTGAAGTAGCCGTTCTTGCCGGCCGCATCGATGATGAAGGCGAAGTCGTCCTTTGGTCCGTTCACCGGGGCCCCCAGGTTGATGGCCACTGAATACGAGCCTTCCTCTCCGCGCTGTGCAGCGAAGACGTCAAGACCGCCGAGCCCTGGCAGACCCGTACTCGAGAAATACAAGGTGCCATCGGCGCCGAGGAAGGGGAACGCCTCATTGCCCATGCTGTTCACGGCCGGTCCGAGGTTGACGGGTTCTCCCCATCTGCCGCCCTGGTCCTTGCACACGTAGATGTCCGTACCGCCATGGCCGCCAGGCATATCGCTCACGAACATGAGCGTGCGTCCATCGGCTGAGATGGCCGGATGTCCCGTGGAAGTCTCCGGGTTGTTCAGGATGAACGGTTCCGCCCCGCGCCATTCGTTGCCGATCCTGCTGGCGCGCAGGATGCTCAACTGGATCACGCCGCTCTTGCCGCGAACGGCACTGTTGCGCGTGTACCACAATGCATTACCGGAAGCATCGCACACAGCGGGGCCTTCATGCAACGGGCCGTTCACATCACCGGCAAGCAGCCGCGCATTGATGAGGTCCCCGCCCGGCTGTCGATCGGCCGTGTACAGGTCGAGGAAGGGCTGGTCGTTCCATGCGGCACGGCGCTGGATGCCGGTGCGCTCATTGCGGCTGCTGCTGAAGATCACGCCCTGTGTACCGTTCCACGTGGCGGCCATGTCGCAGAACGGGGTATTCACCGATACGCCCCGCACCGTGAAACGGTCCATGCCATAGGTGAACTTCTTCGCGAAGTCGCTGATGTTGCTGTGCGGAGACTGCCCTTCGGGCTGGGCGATGGAGAGGTATTTGTCCATCCAGGTCTCGGCCTCTGCGTACTTCGCATTGCCCTTCAGCGCCTGTGCATAGTTGTAGTAGTCGATCGGCTGCACGTTGAGGTACTTCACCACTTGGGCGTACTGCGCTTCGGCGTGCTCCGTGTCCCCGAGCTTCATATAGCAATCGGCCAGGCGTTTGGCGACATGTTCGTTCGTAGCGCCGAGCTCTGCGGCCAAGCGGTATTCCTCGGCAGCGGGCGCATAGGCCATGCGTTGGTAGTGGTGATCGGCGATGCGCGTGTGCGCGTCCGGGTCCCCGCCGTGCTGCGCCTGTCCCACGAGGGCCAACGCGAACAACGCGAGTAACAGGGTATGCCGCGTGACCGCCCGCATCAGAAGTATCGTGGTGAGATGGTGCGGCCCTGGGTGAAGCGGAGATCGTACGAGACCATGATCTCATGCGTACCCGCGTTGTAGGCACCGATGCGCGTGGTGGTGAGGTCGAAGGCGTAGCCTCCGCGCAGTTGCTCATTGAAGCGGTATTGCGCCATGAAACCGAGGCCACTGCCCAACCGGTACATGCCGCCGAACCACACCTTGTCACGCAGCAGGAAGTTCGCGTTCAGATCCACGGACATCGGCGCGCCCTGCACCACGCGCATCATCACGGACGGCTTGAATTTCAGGTCACGGTTCAGGTCCATCACGTAGCCGCCCATGAGGAAATAATGCCGGAATTCGCGGTTGGTCACCACCCCGCCGTCCGCGCCGATCGTATTCTCCAAAAGCTTGGGCGCGCTGAGGCCCACATAGTACCTCGGCGAATGCCAGAACAGGCCGAAGCCGATGTTCGGCAGCACCTTGCCGCTGATGCTGGCATTACTCGGATCATAGTCCACGGTGCTGAGCGAACCGATGTCCGCTTGGAAGAAATTGATCCCTCCCTTCAGGCCGAAAGACAACCGCGTATCGGTGCCCGTGCGGATGCGGTAGGCCGCGTCGATGAACGCGCTGCTCTGTTTGGCGGGACCGGTCACGTCATGGATCAATGTGCCGCCGAGCGAAAGCGTCTGCCCCGGCAATGGGGAGTGGACGGAAAGTGTTTGCGTCGAAGGCGCGCCCGCGAAGCCCACCCACTGGTGGCGGCTCAAGGCCATCGCGGTGAGCACGTCAGCACTGCCCGCATAGGCCGGGTTGTAAGCCAGCGTGTTGAACATGTACTGGCTGTACATCGGGTCCTGCTGGGCGATCGATCCTGAAGTCGACAGGATCCCGATGGAAAGCATAACGCCGTGGACGATGGAGTTCCACCACCCATGGCCTGTCAGCTGATATCCGCTCTTGGTCCTCATCGGTTCAGATACACGAAACCCTTGAGCGGTTCGATCCCATTGCCCAGTTCCAGCACGTAGTAGTACGTGCCCGTGGGCAGATCACCGGACAGCAGCGCGTTATCCGCTGTACCGTTCCAGACAACGGTCCTGTTGTTGTAACCGGCGGCGCTGTAAACCTCACTGCCCCAGCGATTGAAGATGTCGATGGTATTTCCGGGGAATCCCTCGATGCCTGGGATCACGAACACGTCATTGGCCCCGTCCCCGTTCGGCGTGAAGGACTCGGGAACGAATACGGGTTCCTCGAAATCACACGGTGTGATGCCTTCCACCACGCGCGGTCCGCAATCGTTCGTGTCGGTAACGATGATGCTGAAGGATTGGCTGGTGAGGATCGGCGAACTCGTGAAGATGTACGGGGACTCTATGGTCATCGTTCCATCCAGACCGGTCACGCTATAGGTCATTGGATCCCCGCCCTCAATGGTGACGGAGACCGTGTAGGTCCGGTCATCCTCATTGCAGGTGAGCACGGTATCCGTCACTCGCACGGCTTCCACTGCGGTGAGCAGATAGGAGGCCATGTCCGTGCCGCAGGACGGAACGACCAGGAGGTACGTGAAGGGGTGCGGACCCGCTGCGAGTCCACCGAGGTTGAGGATGGGCCCGGCCAGCTGCCCTGTATTGCCATTGTCGATCCATGAGCCACCGGGCTGGGCATCGGGCAAGAGCGCGGTGTTCAGGTTCAAACTGCCGGAGTTGCACTCGAGCAATGTGGCATCCGCCCCGGCGTTGGGCGGGTCATTCACCGTGATGGTGATCACCGCGCTCGTGTCGTTGCAGGGAGCGCTACCCGGCAGGTTGTAACGGAAACTGCCGCTGTCGTCCGTTCCTGGGTTGAAGCTGGGACTCACCGCCACACCGTTCAAGGTCGTCCAAGTGCCGCCAGCATCCGGGCTCCCGCCGAGCAGGTTGAACAGACCGAAGGGGTTCGCCGTACTGCATACGGTGATCGTCGTATCGGCCCCGGGGTCAGGATAAGCTGAGATGTAAAGGCTCACCACGCTCGATGCTTCACCGCAGCCGGGATCGGTCACGGTATAGCTGAACGGATACGGTCCGCCGGGTGGCAGCAGGGACGCATTGAGCAGGCTGTCCGTCAGGACACCCGGAACCGAACCGGAGGTCCATACACCGTCATGGTTCGGAGTGCCGCTGAGAGATCCGAACATGTTATAGGCGCTGTTGCCGCCGCAGATCGTATCCGTTCCGCCAATGCCTGGATCCAGGCCCGCACCGACTTCCACGGTCAGGGTGGCGTTATCGCCGAGGCACGGACCATTTCCGGGCAGGTTGTAACCGAACAGGAAGGTGCCGATACCCACGGCCGATGCGTCGAAGATCCCGTCCTGCAATGCCGCGCCGACACCGGTGATGTCCGTCCAGATGCCGCCGGTATCGGCCTCCGGCCCCAACGCGGCGAAAAGATCGACGGCCGTCTCCGTAGCGCAGGCCGCCAGCGTACTGTCCGCGCCGGCGTCCGGCACATGGATCAGGTCCACCGTGAGGGTCGCGATCGCGGGGGCGCACGCGCTGCCTCCGCTCACGGTATAGGTGTACACGCCAGAGCTATCGGCTGCGGGATCGAAGATCACATTGTGGACCTGCCCGTCAGGATCCGTCCAGACACCTGTATTCTGCGGTGATCCGGACAATTCGTCCAACATACTGAAAGGCACAGCGCTCGAACAGGCGGTGATCACGTCTGATGCGCCGGCGTTCGGGGCGGCCTGTTCCGTGACGAACACCGTCGCGCTCGCATTCGGGCAAGCGCCCTGGCCGGTTACCGTATAGGTGTAGCCACCGGTATTGTTCACGGCAGGGATGTAGATGCCGCTGTGGTTCACACCGCCACAGCAGGTCCATGATCCCGTCGCATCGGGAGAACCCGCCAGCAGCGGAAAGAGGTCCGTGGGATCACCATCCGCACAGATGGTCAGCGATCCGTTGCCCCCGGCGTTCGGAGCGATATTGAGGAGGATGTTCACCTCGGCGGAATCGTTCGCGCACCCGCCCTCACCCGGGGCCACATAGGTGTAGATGCCGGCGGAACCGGTGGCCGGGTCGAAGGTGCCGGAGACCGCATTGAACGTGGGGCCGTACCACTGTCCGTCCGTGTCCGGGGATCCGCCCAACAGGGTGATGAGCTGCAGCTGGTTGGCGCTGCTGCAAAGGGGTACGGTACTGTTTGAACCCGCATCAGGTCCCGGTATCACGGTTATGGTCACGAGCGCTGAATCCCCAGGGCAATTGTCGGTACCCTCATGCACGTATCTGAAGCCGTACTGACCGACCCCTACGATGCTGGCATCGAATACGCCCTCATCATCCACGGCGTTCGTATTGTCCATGTCACGCCAGATGCCGCCGAGCTGCGGCGCACCCGTGAGGAAGGTGAAGAGGTCGGCCTCCGTTCCGCTGCACACTTCGCCCGTGCCCGCAGTTCCCGCGTCCAGCGCGTTCGTTACCGTAACGGTCACCGTGGACTGGTCCGCCGCGCACGTGCCACCGCCGTTCACCGTGTAGATGAAGGGATAGGTGCCCGGGGCCACCTGGGTGGGGTTGAAGATGCCGTTCACCTGGTTCGCACCCGTCCAAGTGCCATTGGGTTGCGGTGAGCCGCCGATCCCGTCGAAAAGGGTGACACTGTTCTCACTGATGCACGCGCTGAGCGCACCGTCCGATCCGGCATTCGGGGCGGATACCAAGCTGATGGTAACAGTAGCGGAATCGTTCCCGCATGGGCTCACTCCGCCCACCCGGTACTTGTAGGTGCCGGGCGGGTCCACGGCGGGATCGAAGGTGCTGCTGTGCGCCTGCCCTGCCGGATCCGTCCACGTCCCTCCCGCGTCCGGGTCACCGCCCAAAAGATCGTTCAGGGATTGGCCGCCCGCGGTGTTGCACACCTGCACGGCCGTGCTGATCCCCGCTTCGGGGGCAGTGGTCTGCAGGACCGTCACTTTGGACGTATCGTTCGGACATGGGGCATTTCCTTGCACAACGTACGTGTACTGGCCCGGGGTCGTCACGCCTGGATCGAACGTGCCTTGCGGATAGGCCGCGCCACCGGGAGCGTACCATGTGCCCAAGGGGTTCGGCCCGCCGGTGAGCACCGTGATGAGCGGGAACGTGCCGGACTCATCGCTGCATACCTGCCTGAACCCGTCCTCGCCGGCGAACGGGCGCTGGTACTCGATCACGTTCACTTGCGCCGAAGAACCGGAGCACGGGGATACCCCTGCCAACGTGTAGGTATAAATACCGGGGCCATCGAACTGGGGAACGTAGATGCCGCTGTGCGGATCGCCCTGCGGGTCTGTCCAAGTACCTCCCGTTTGCGGATTCCCGGAGAGGAAGTTGATCAGCGGGAAGGGGGCCTGATCACTGCACGCCGTGGCTTGGCCCGGCCCGCCCGCATTGGGCTGCTGCACCAATGAAACGAGCACGGTCGCGCTATCGGCAGGGCAGGCACCATTGGCCGCGCGACGATACGTATAGAAGCCAACGGGATCCGTGGCGGGATTGAAAATGCCCGTGTGCGATTGGCCGCCGGGCCGCCGCCAAGTTCCTCCGGTCTGCGGAGTACATCCCAACGAAGGGAAAAGCGGGGTCGAAGGACTGGAGCTGCACAGCTGGAGCGTGCCGTTGCAGCCCGCATCCACTTCTTGGAAGAGCGTAATGGTAAGGGTCGCGGAATCAGCCACGCAGGTCCCCTCCCCGTCCACCACGTACAAGAAAACATAGGTACCCGGTGGTCGTGTTCCGGGGTTGAAGAACACAGGGGAGATCTGTCCGCTCAAGTACCATGTTCCTCCCGGATCGGGATCGCCGTTCAGTTCATCTGCCAAGCCGAAGGGCTCGTCGGAGGTGCAGACCAACAGGCTCGTGTTCACGCCGGCTGACGGCGGAACCACTTCCGCCACGGTCACCGTGGCACTAGCGCTCGTACATGGAGGCACACCCGTTACCGTGTATGTGTATGGGCCCGGCGTATTGATCCCCGGCACATAGGTCCCGTTGAATCCGTTGCTCCATGAACCGGTCGGATCGGGAGTGCCCCCGAGCACGTCAAACAGATCGAGCGCACCATTGGTGGGGCAATGCTGAACGCTGCTGGTGATGCCCGCATCGGCCTCCTTGCTCTCGAAGATGGTCGCCACCGCGGTATCGTTCACGCAGGGCGCAGTGCCGGCAACAACGTAGGTGAAGACGTTCTCCCCTGTGGTAGTTGGATCGGGGAAAAAGAACTGGCTCGGTACTACGCTTCCTGTGGAATCATACCAGGTCCCACCGGTCCCAGGTGTACCATTGAGCACATTCGACAACGGAAAGTCGGCGGCGTTGCTGCAGATGTTCAGTGTCCCGTCCAATCCCGCGTTCGGCTGCGCGGCGATGGTGATGGTGAGCTGTGCGGTGCCGTTCGCGCAGGGCGCCGTGCCCGGCACCGTATAGGTCCATGTTCCGCCGGGATCCACTCCCGGAACGAAGGTGGAGGAATGGGTCACACCACCCGGTGCGGTCCACACGCCGTTCGCCGCAGGGGAGCCGCCGAGCTGTTGCGTCATGTTGAACGCCGGACTGAGGATACACCGCGTGAGCGGGACACTCGTTCCCGCGTTCGGGGCCACGACCTCATTCACAGTGAGCCGCGCGGTATCCGCACCGCAAGGCGCATTGCCGGGAACGATGTAGTAGAAAAGACCTGGGCTGTCGAAGGCACCGGTACCCGGCGGGTTGTAGTTGCCGGTAGAAATTCCGGGCTGGCCTTGCTTCTTCCATTGGCCACCGGACTGTGCTCCCGGCAGATTATCCATCAGAGCGGCTATCGCACCACTGCTGCAATAGGTGACGTTCGCCGTGACCGGTCCGGCTTCAGGTGCCGCTATGACCGTGATCGAAACGAGCGATGAATCGGATTGGCATCCGACAGAGCCCGTCAGCACATAACGGAACTGGTAGGTGCCGGGCGCATCAACGGATGCGTTGTAGAAAGGGCTCACCACGGTACCCGCCGGAAGCCGCTTCCATGTGCCTCCTTGTTGTGGGGTACCGTTCAGACAGCTGAAGAGGTTGTAGGCCGTATTCGTCCTGCATACGCTGCAGTTTCCATTGGTGCCGGCATCCAAGGTGGCCGTGATGGTCACCCGCACTTCAGCGAAGTCGCCGGGGCAACCACCGCTGGCGGCAACTGTGTACTGGAAGTCGTAGTTGCCGGCCCCGACGCCTGTATAGGTGAACAGGCCGTTGGTCATCGAGCCCGGAGCGATATTGTCCAGTGATGACCAGGTGCCACCAGGATCGGGCGAGCCTCCCAGTTCCGGGAAGAGGTTAAGGATGCCGGTGCCGGCGCAAATGGTGACGGTCGCGTCCGTTCCGGGGTCCGGTGCCTGGTTCTGCGTGACGGTGACCGTGGCGGTCGAGTTGGCGCACGGAGCGGCACCAGGAAGTGTGTAGGTATAAACGCCTGCGGTGCTGGTCCCCGGGGTGTAGACCCCGGAAGGATCGCCCGGAGTCCATGTGCCGCCCGGTTGGGGGCTGCCCGTCAGGCGACTGAACAGGTTGAGCGGGGGTTCCGTGCTGCACAATGTGACCGAACCGTTGCCTCCGGCGTTCGGGCGCTGGATCTCCGCCACTGTGGCCACGGCTGATGCGTTCACGCATGGTGCCGTCGCTGTGATGGTATAGGTGAAGCTTCCGGCCTGACCGGTCCCGCAATCATAGGTCCCGTTGCCCGGGCTCCATTGTCCGCCGCTACCGGGCGTACCGTTCAGTACGGACAGCAACGGAAAGTCCGGCCCATCGCTGCAGACGATAGTGTCCCCGCTGAAGCCGGCATTCGGTTGCTGATGGACGGTAACGGTAACGAAGCCCGTGTCGTTGATGCACGGTGCGGTACCGGTGATGATGTATTTGTACGCACCGGCCGTGCCCGTAGCGGGATTGAACTGGCCCGTCGGGAAAGGCTGGTTCGAGGGATCGAGCCATGAGCCGCTTCCTCCGGGAGAACCGCCCAGCGCACTGATGAGGTTGACGGTAGCGCCAGTGTTGCAGAGCGTGAGCGTTCCATTGGTTCCCGCGTTCGGCGCTTGGTTCTCCACTACCGTGACCGTGGCCGAGTCATTGGGACAAGGCGCGGTACCGGTGAGGACATATGTGTACACGCCAGCAGGCAGACCAGGCAGGGCCGGGTTATAGAAAGAACCGGCCACCGCGCCGCCAGGAGGAACAGGCTTGTACCAAGTGCCGCCCGCCTGCGGCCCCCCGCCCAACAGGGGGAACATGTCCGTCGGGGCGCTGCTGCTGCATGTGGTGAGCGTGCCGTTGGTCCCCGCATTGCGCGCGGTCACCTGTGTCACGGTCACGGTTGCTTGGTCGTTCGCGCAAGGAGCTGTTCCCGCAACGGTGTAGGTATACGTGCCTGCTGTGCTCGTCCCGGGAACGAAAATTCCCGTAGGGAACGGAATGTTTCCTGATGTCGTCCACGTACCTCCACTGTTCGGGGCACCTCCAAGCCGGGTAAAGAGATCCACGTTCGCTCCGGAACTGCAGACCGTAAGAGTGCCATTGTTCCCCGCATCCGGAGCTTGGACCTCGGTCACACCAACCGTAGCGGAAACGGATGGACAGACCCCGGTGGCGGCCACCGAGAAGGTGTAGGTACCCGGCGTCATCGTGACGGGATCGTACAGGTTACTGGTGACCGTACTGGGACCAGACCACGTTCCGGTGGCGGTCGTTCCGAGCAGGGTCTTGATGTTCACGGACGCGCCATTGGAGCATACGGACGTGCTCGTGCTCGTTCCGGGATCCACGGCGGTCTGTACCGTAACGGCAACCGTAGCCGTCGCGTCCGCACAGGGCGATTGCCCCGCAACACGATAGGTATACGTACCAGCCGGATCGGTACCGGGGATGAATTGCCCGCTGTGGGGGAGATTGCCGGGTTTGGTCCACGTACCGCCAGCGTCCGGCGATCCTACGAGGCTGGCGAAGAGGTCCTGTGCGGACGCGGTGGAGCACACGTTCAGCGTGCCATTCGTGCCCGCGCTCGGAGCCTCCACCATCGTGATGGTGAGTTGAGCCGTGGCGTCCGCACAAGGTGCGGTGCCGCTGACGAGGTAGGTGTAAACGCCGCCCACATCGGTCGCCGGGTTGAATTGGTCCCCATGGCTGTTGCCTGAAAGCGTCCACGTTCCGCCGGCTTGCGGCGCGCCCAACAGGCGGGAGCGCATGCTGAAAGCGGCCTCGGAACTGCATACCTCAATGGCATTATCGAATCCCGCGTTGGCGGCCGTGACCTTGGTAACGGTCACCGTGGCGACCGCATCCACACAAGGGGCCACAGCGGGCACGGTGTAGGTGTAGACGCCGCCCGGGGAAGTGGCCGGGCTGAACGTATTGCTGACGAGGTTGCCACCGAAGGTCCACTGGCCGCCCACATCCGGTGAACCGCTCAGTACGGCGAACAGGTCGAGATCCGCCGCGCTGCTGCAGACCGTGACGGAACCGTTACCACCCGCATCAGGGCCGGTGTGGATCTCTGCGGCCCATCCTGCATCATTGAGCAGCAGGTCGCTCGTCCATACGAAAGTGAGGCACCCACTGGGATCCGTCGACGTGAAGGTCTGACCCTGCAAGGAATTCAGCAAGGAGCCCGTGGCGAGTACCGGGTCCGATGCGCTCGCCCCGTTATGGATCACGAGGTTATCAAGCAGATCGGTCAAGCCTACGCTCCACACTGTGAACGTGACGCTCGTGAACGGCCCGGACCCGGCTCCCCCGCTCGGGCAGAGCGTCGCCGTCATGCTCTCATTGCTGCCGTAGTTGCCTGCGGCACCACCGCTATCGTAGAAGGTTCCCGTGCAGGTCTCCCACTGTGCACCGTCCGCCATGAGGAACGTTTGTCCCAGAGCCGTCGCCGGAACGATCAATGCCGCCAAGGCAGGCAGAACGCCCGCCCGAAGCGCATTCAGGAAGGATGATCGTGAGCGCACGATGAGGAAAACAAGCCCTGGTAAGAGGCGGTGCAAGGTAGCTCGCAGCCCGCGCCCGGTCATGGCCGCACTTCGCCGTTCGCCGGTTGGCGCGGGCTCATCGACGAACAAGCGTGGATGTTCGACCATTCTCTCGCTCGGCCCCATGAAAAGTGCTATACCCATCGCTCGCCTGAGGACGGTGTGCGACGCCCTGCGTCACTAGACGCGACATCCCCCACAAGTGTGGCCTACGGCGCGACCGGTGCAGCGGCCGGAGCCGGGGTCGTTACTTCCGGTGCTTTCTCCGGCGGCTTCTTCCCGAAGGTGATCGCCAGCATCACCTCGTGCGTGCCGTTGCTGTACCGGTTCAGATTGGTGGTCGTGATGTCATAGCTGTACCCGAACTGGAAGGTCTTCTTCATCCAGTATCCGAGCATTACAGCGATCGCGTCGTTGGTGCGGTAGGTGGCCCCCAACCAGATCTGGTCCTTGTAGCGAAGGGTGGCTGTGAGGTCGATCTTGGCGGGCACCGGGCTCACGTACTTCACAAGAAAGGAAGGCTCCAAGCGGAAGTCATCCCCCAAGGGCAAACGATACCCACCCATCGCATAGTAGTGCCGTGCGAGGGTGCTGAGCGTCTGGTCGGCGTCATCATAGAACCAGATCTTGCTTTCCAACAGCTGCGGTGCCATGGCCCCGACCCACCAGCGCTCGTGATACAGATACAGGGAGAAGCTCGCATCCGGCACCGTGCTTCCCCGCAGCTGGTTGTCCATCACGGGATCGAAGTTGTCGTGGAAGGTGATCTTCGACCCATCGATCAGGAACTGTTGCAGTCCGATCGAGAGGCCCATGCCCAAACGGATCTTGTCCGTGAGGCTCAGGTGGTAGGCATAGCTCACTTGAGCACCTGTTCTGCGGGTGGGTCCGACGTGATCCGTGTAGAGGAACCCTCCGACACCCATGTTGCTGCCCATGGGCGTGGTGGCGCTGAGCATGAAGGTTCGCGGAGCGTCCTGTATGCCCACCCACTGGTTGCGGTGGGCGCTGCGCATCTCGAACCATGGCCTGCTGCCCGCCACCGCGGGGCAATACAGGTAGTCATGGCTGTTGTACTGGCTGAGCTGCGGCAGTTGTTGCGCCCATGACAGGCCGGTGAGCAGCACCGCGCAGAGGAAGAAGGGGAAGCGTTGCGTGTTCATGGGTTCAGCGGATCACGGTGAGCGGGCCGGTGTAGGGTTCGGGGAATCGTTCGTCGTTCAGCTCGATGGCGTAGTAATACGTACCGACCGGTACCAGACCGCCGCTGTACCTGCCGTCCCACGGCACCCCGTAACCCACGCTCCGGAAGAGCTGCTCGCCCCAGCGGTTGTAGATCTCCACGGTACAATCCGGGAAACGGTCGATGAAATCGATCTGCCACGTCTCGTTCGACCCGTCCCCGTTCGGAGTGAAGCCCGACGGGATGATGATCTCGGGCACTACCGTGACGAGCGTAGAATCCAAGCTGGTGCAGCCGCTCGGCGTTGTGACGCTGAGGATGAACCAGGTCGTCTCCGTTGGCGACGTGATCGGGTTCGCCAGCGATCCATCACTGACCAGCGAATCCGGCGACCATTGGAACGTGCTTCCGGGCGGCCCGCTCGGTTGTCCACCGAGCGTCACTGTGCCATCCACGAAGATGTCACGGTCCGGTCCCGCATCCGCGAAAGGCAGCGCCAGGACGTTCACGAAGACCGTGTCATCATCGGAGCATGGAGTGTCGGTGACCGTGAGGATGTACGTGTAAGCTCCAGGTTGCAGCACGCCGAGGTCCAGCAAGGGCTGCGTGCCCAATGTGGTGCCTTGGGGATCCGTCCAGAGATAGTCCACGGCACCTTGGCTGGAAGCCCCGTTCAGGATGAGCGACGCGCCGAAGCACTGTGTCACATCGCTTCCCGCCTCCGCGAGCACCGTGCTGAGCGCACCGACGGTCACTGTCTGCTGCAGGCTGCAACCATTGGCGTCCTGCACGTTCACCGCATAGTCCCCTGGAACGAGCCCGCTGATGTCGTCGGTGTTCGCGGAGAAACCGTTCGGTCCGCTCCAAGAAATGTCCAGACCGGGTGTGCCTCCCCCGATGGTGGTGCTGATCGCTCCGTCAGATGCGGTATTGCAGCTCGCGTTCACCAGTGTATCCACCGCGATGGTGATGGCCGGAGGCTCGGTGATGGTGAAGCTGAGCGTTGTGTCGCAATCCACACCGTCGGTGATGGTAACGCTCCAATCACCCGGGCAAAGTCCCGTCGCGGAACCGTTGGTGTCCACGTTCGGAGGCGTCGGGGTCCATGTGAACGAGAGCGTACCGATGCCGCCGGTGGCCGCGAGTGTCACGGACCCATCGCATGCGGCATTGCAGGTGACCTGCGATACCTGCTCGTTCGGCGCGATCGGTGTGTAAGGCAGCAATGTGAAGTTGAATACGCTGTCACATCCAAGGGAGTCCATGATGGTCACGCTCCAGTTGCCTGCGCAGAGGCCGCTGATATCCGTGGTGTCCGTAGCGAAAACACTACCGTCGGGACCGGTCCATGTGATGGAATATCCTCCTGCACCACCGCCCGGCACCACGGAAGCGATGCCATCGCAGGGTCCGTTGCACGTTTCGCCGGTGAACGCCAGTGCGGCTTGCAATGCCACGCCCTCGCCGATGGTGAACGGTGTGGGCAACACGCAACCGTTCGTATCGGCGACCTGCAGGATATAGTCACCCGCGCAGAGGCCGCTGATGGCCGTATCCCCTTGGGCGATGGGTGTACCATCCGAGGTCGTCCAAGACAGCGCATAGGGTGCGGTACCCCCGGATATGGTCGCCGTGGCAACACCGGCACAATCGCCGAAGCACACGTTGTCCGTCGTGCTCACATCGACGACCAGCACCGGCGGATCGGTGATGCTGAACGTATAGGTCGTGTCGCAGCCGTTGGCATCCGAGATGGTCACGCTCCAGTCGCCCGCACAAAGCGCGAAGACGCTGTCCGTGCCTTGACCAGGGCCTGGATCGGGCGCCCAGAGGAAAGCCAATTGTCCTGTGCCACCGGCAGCGTCCAAACTGATGCTCGCGTCGCATGCGCCGTTGCAGGTGATCCCCGTGATCGCCGCGTTGGCCGTAATGGGCAGTGGCGAGATGATGAGCACATCGACGTTCGCCGTGCAGCCGACCGAGTCCGTGATGAGCAGCGCGTAGTTGCCCGCGCACAGCCCGGTCACACTGCTCGTACTGTCCCCCGCGATCGTGTCAGGCGACCAATCATAGGAGTACGGACCTACACCGCCCGTCGGGCCCACCGTCGCCGTGCCGTCGCATTCGCCCGCGCAGGTGGGCTGCGTGGTGCCGAGGTTCGGCAGGATGGGTTGCGGCTCCGTGACCAGTGCGGTATCGATGGTGAGACATCCGTTCCCATTGATCACCTGCACGAAGTAGGTACCGGGGCAGAGGGTGTCCAGCGTGTTGCCCGTCTCCCCCAGGTCGTTCCCCAAGGCATCGAGCCAAGTGATCGAGCAGCCGGGCGCAGAGCAATTGAAAGCGACAGAGACAGAACCATCACAGATACCCGGGCACGTGACGATATCGCTCGTCGCGTTGAGCACTTCGCCGTCGCTGTCGCTCACGGGCACTGTCTGTTGCGCCTGGCAACCGTTCGCGTCCGTCACGGTCACTTCATAGAGACCGGCGCATACATCGGTCAACGCGCTGTCCGTTCCGAAGATGGAACCGTTCTGCGTCCAACTGTAGAAGTATCCTGCCGTTCCGCCAGAAGGCGTCGCGCTCATGGTGCCGGAGCATATGCCGCAGGTGCTGAGGGTGCTGGTCGTTGCGACCGTCAATGGTTGCGGTTCCGTGATGGTGAACGTGACGGCCGTATCGCAACCAAGGCTGTCGCTGATCGTCACCGTCCAATCCCCTGCGCAGAGAACGGACACGTCGCTGGTGCCCTGCCCGACCGGCGGTGTGGGATCCCACGTGAACGACAAGCCGCCGGACCCGCCGACCGCGGAGAGCGAGATAGCGCCATCGCAGGCCGCGTTGCAGGAAACACCCGATACCTGGCCATTGACCGAGATCGGTGAAGGCTCCGTGATGAGTACGTTGATCGTGGTATCGCACCCGCTGGCATCGCCCAATAACAGGGTGTAGACGCCGGGACAAAGGCCGCTCACGGACGGTGTTCCATCCCCGGTGACCGGATCGGGCGCCCAGTCATAGGTGTATGGTCCGACGCCGCCCGTCGGGCCAACGGTCGCAGTGCCATTGCAGTCACCGTTACAGGTGACCGGCGTGGTGCTGAGGTTCGGGATCAATAGCTGCGAGGGTGATACGGTGGCGGTATCGATCACGGTGCAACCGGCGTTGTTCACCACCTGCACATAGTAGTCACCGACGCACAGGCTGTCCAACGCGAAAAAGTTCTGCGCGAGTTGCTGGCCGGTCTGGTCGAACCAGGTGATCGTGCATGGGCCATCCGTGCAGGTGAAGGTCACGGAGACGGAGCCGTCGCAATTGTTCGAACAGGTGGTCTGCCCATCCGCAACGGTCAGCGTTTCACCCGTAGCATCACTGATCACCACCACGGTCTGCGCGGAGCACCCGTTCGCGTCCTGCACGTTCACCGTGTAGATACCCGCGCACAGGTCCACAAGAGCAGGTCCCGTACCGACAACGTTTCCGTCCGCATCCGACCAGGTGATCGTCGGAGCACCGCTTCCCCCGGAGACCAGCACCGCACCCGTGCCATCGCACACCTGGCAGTGTGCGGGCGTGGAAGAAGGCGTCAATATCAGCGGCTGCGGTTCCGTGATCGTGAACGAGAGCGTGGTATCGCAGCCGTTCGCATCGATGATGGTCACACCGTAGGCACCCGCGCAGAGCTGTGTCGCACTTGATCCTCCTTGGCCGTTCGGGGGGGCCGGGTTCCAGAGGTAGGTGAACGTACCGGTACCACCTTGGGCATTGAGAACAATGCTTACATCACACGCACCGGCGCAGGAGATGTCCTGCACGGTGGCGTTCGCATCGATGGGAGCCGGTCCTAGGATGAGCACGCTCTGTACAATGGAACATCCGCTGTTGTCGGTGATGGTCACATCATAGGTTCCTGCGCAGAGGCCGCTGACGTTCGGTGTGCCCTGGCCGGCACCCGGCTGCGGGCTCCATGATACAGAGTAGGGTCCAACACCGCCGGAGATGCCGACGGTCGCTGTCCCATCGCACGAACCGGCACAGCTCACCGGTGTGGTGCCGAAGAGGGCGACGATCGGCTCAGGCGCTACGACCAGCGCGGAATCGATGCGCTGGCAGCCATTGCCATTGGTCACCTGCACCAGGTAGAGACCTGCGCACAGACCGTTGAGGGAGGGCGTGCTGGCGTTCAGGTTGGTGCCCAAGCCATCGAACCAGGCGATCGTGCAGTTGGGCAGCGAGCAGTTGAAATCCACGCTCACTGTACCGTCGCAATCGGCGGGACAGGTCACCGTATCGTTGGTGATGGTGAGATCCTCGCCATCGCTGTCGCTGACAGGTACCGCGATCTGCGTAACACAGCCGAGCGCATCGCCGACGATCACGGTGTAGATGCCCGCGCAGAGGTTGGTCTGCACCGAATCGCTCGTGGTCACATTGATCGGCGGGCCCCAAGCGAAGAAGTAGCCGCCACCGCCGCCCGTGGCATGCAGCGTTACCGCGCCGTTGCAGGCCTGGCATTGGCTCTGCACCACTTCCGCCTGCGTGCTGAGCACGGGCGGATCGGTGAGCGTGAAGGTCAATGTGGTGTCGCATCCGGCGTCATCCGAGATGGTCACCGTCCAATCACCGGGGCAGAGCTGGGCCACGTTCGCGGTGCCTTGCCCCACGGGCGGTTGAGGGCTCCAGGCGTACGCGAGGTTGCCGGTACCACCGGTCGTTGCCAGGCCGATGGCGCCGTTGCAATCGCCGTTGCAGGCGATGGGAGTTACCGTGGGGGCAGGATCGATCGGGAGCGGCGAGGTGATGAGGATGCTCACCGTGGTGTCGCAGCTGTTGGCATCGGCGATGGTCACGTCATAGGTCCCCGCGCATAGGCCGGTGGCGCTGTTCGTACCGTCGCCGCCCGGGGGATCGGGCGTCCAATCAAAGGTGTAAGGACCCTCCCCGCCCGTGGGTCCGAGGGTGGCGGTACCATCGCAACCGCCCGCGCAGGTAACGGGAGTTGTACCGAGGTTCGGGGAGATGGGCGTGAAGTCCGGGATGGTGAACGATTCGGTGGTATCGCAACCGAGTGAATCCGTGACGGTGAGCGAGTAGGTGGTCCCGGCGCACAATCCGTCCACGAAGAAGGTGCCTTGGCCAGATCCGGGCGCGGGCTGCCAGAAGAAGTCATAACCGGGCGTACCGCCGGAAGGGAATGCCGCTGCTTCGCCCGTGCACGGCCCGGTGCAATCCGCCGCCACGAAGGCCAGGCTCGGTGTTACCGGCGAAGGCTTGAAGATGATGAAGCTCACCGTGGTATCGCAGCCCACGGAATCGGTGATCGTTACACTCCATTGCCCCAGGCAGAGGCCGCTTACGGAATCCGTGCCTTGGCCGACGGGCGGGTTCGGGCTCCATGCATAGGTGAAGCCACCGGATCCGCCAGTGGGGGACACGTGCGCCGTGCCATCACAGATGTTGAAGCATGTCGCATGCGTCAAGCTCAGATTCGGCGTGATGGGTTGTTCCGGTAGGACCGTGAAGGTCCATGTCGTGTCGCATCCGCTGGCATCGGTGATGGTGACGCTCCAATCACCCGCGCAAAGGCCGGTCACGTTGCCGTTGCCGTCATCCGTTCCCGGCGTTGGGGACCAAGCGAACGCATAGTTGCCTGAACCGCCGGAGGGGTTCACGCTGGCAGTACCATCGCAGGGGCCGTTGCAGGTCTCATTGGTGAAGCTGCCGTTGGGCAGGATGGGGGCCGGGGCACCGATGTCGATGACCAAGGTGGTATCGCAACCGGCCTGATCGCCGATCTGCACAGTGTACTGTCCCGCGCACAAACCGCCCACGATGGAGTCCGCACCGATCGGTGGCACGGGCGTCCACGTGAAGTCGTAGCCGGGCACACCGCCTGTGACCGAGAGATCGATGGTACCATCACAGAGGTCCGCGCAGGAAGCGTCAGCGATGGTGGGCACAGCGACTATGCCGCTCGGGGTGTTGATGATGAACTGCACGGTGGTATCACAACCGATGCTGTCCGTGAGGGTAACGCTGCCGACACCGGCGCAGAATCCCGTTGCCGTGGTGGTGCCCTGCCCGGTCTGCGGCTCAGGAGACCACACGATGCCGATGGTTCCCGACCCGCCCGAGAAACCGACCGTGGCCGAGCCGTCGCAGATGCCGCCGCAACTGGCGAGCGTGGTGGTAATGGTCGGGATGATCGGCGGAGGTGTGGTGATGGTGAAGGCGATGACCGTGTCGCACCCCGCCGCATCGGTGATGGTGAGCGTGTAGTTGCCGGGGCATAGTTGCGTGGCTGCCGGTGTGCCTTGCCCGGCCCCGGGCGCAGGGCTCCATACATAGGTGTAGCCGGGTGTTCCGCCGCTGGCCGAGCTGGTGGCCGTGCCATCGCAGGCCCCGTCACAACCGGCGGGCGTGGTCACCAATCCCGCATCCAGTGGTGCCGGCTCCGTGATGTCGAAAACGAGTGTGGTGTCGCAGACGCCGTCGGCGATGAGGACCGACCAGGTTCCCGCGCAGAGGTTCAACGCCTGGTTCGTGCCTTGGCCGTTGGGCGGCTGGGGCGTCCAGGTGTAGGTGAAGTTGCCGAAGCCGCCGATCGGGTCCAGGATGATGCTGCCATCGCACGCGCCGAAGCAGGTCACGTTCGTTACCGAATCCTGCGGATCGATCGGCAGTGGGGCGCTGATGGTGAAGGTGATCGTGGTATCACAGCTCACCGAGTCGGTGACCGTGAGGGAATAATCCTGCGCGCAGAGACCCGTCACGTTCGGGGTGTTCTGGCCGCTGCCCGGAGCAGGCGACCATACATAGGTGTACGGATCGTTGCCGCCCGTCACCGTCGCGTCCGCCGTTCCATTGCAGAAGTTCGGGCAGGTCGCGTTCACCGTGGCCACGTCCACCACGATAGGCAAAGGCTCCTGGATGATGAAGGTCTGGATCACCTCGCACAAAGCGCTGTCCAGCACCTGTACCGTGTACACGCCCGCACAGAGGTCCGTCACGGCGTTCGTGCCGTCTCCCACGGGGGAACCGGACCAGTCATAGGTGTAGCCCGGCGTACCTCCGGAAACGTTCACGCTGGCCGTGCCGTCGCAATTGCTGCCGCAACTGATGTTCGTTTGCGAAGGCGTTACCGCCAACTGGGGTGGTTCACTGATGGTGATGGTGACGGTGGTATCGCAACCGAGCGCGTCGCTTACGGTGATGCTCCAGTCCTGCGCGCAGAGCGCGGAAGCGGAAGCGGTGCCATCACCCACGGGCGGGGGCGGCGCCCACACATAGGTGTAGGTTCCCGTTCCGCCGGTAGGTGCCAGATCGATGGTGCCGTTGCACTGGCCGAAGCAGCGCACATCGGTGAAGGTCTCGTTGGGCAGGATGGGCGGAGGCTGCGCGATGGTGAACTGCAACGTCGTGTCGCAGCCCGCGGCATCGGTAACGGTCACGGTGTAATCGCCGGGGCAGAGTTGCGTGGCGTTGGGGGTGCCTTGGCCCGTGATGATGCCGGGAGCCCAGAGGATGGTGTAGCCGGGTGTTCCCCCGCTGACGACGATGTCCGCCGTACCATCGCAATTCCCGGAGCAGGTAGCGTCCGTTACCGTGAGTTGCACATCAATGGCCGGAGCGGAGCCGATGGTGAAGGGAACGAGCGTATCGCATCCCGTGGCCAGGTCGGTGATGAGCACGGTGTAATCACCGGAGCACAGACCGGTCACGCTGTTGGTGCCATCCCCGGTCACGGGGTTCGGGGCCCAATCAAAGGAGAACGGACCGGCCGCTCCGGTGGGGTTCACGTTCGCGGTGCCATCGCAACTGGTGAAGCAGGTAGCATCGGTGAACACGAGGTTCGGCACGATCGGTGGCGGCGCGATGATGGTGAAGGCGATCGTGGTATCACAGTTGTTCGCATCGGCCACGAGCACCGTGTAAGCGCCGGGGCAGAGACCGGTGACATCAGCCGTGCCGTCCCCGGTGGGTGAGCCCGGTTCCCAGTTGAAGGTGTAGTTCGGTGTGCCCCCGCTCACATCCACATGTGCCGTACCGTCACAATCGCCCGAGCAGGTGGCATCGGTGAAGGTGAGCACGGCGGCCACCGGCAGGAGGTCGATGGTGAAGGAGGTATCGAAAACGCAGTTGTTGGCATCCCGCAATTGCAAGGTGTTCACGCCGGCGCAGAGCTGCGAGGGGTTGGAGGTGTTCTCGGTGTTGTTGTTCCAGTTGTAGGTGTAGCCGCTGCCCGCGCCACCACCGGGGAAGGTCACGGCCGTTCCGTTGCATACATCCGCGCAGGTAGGCGGGTTCAGGCCGAAGAAGAGCACGCCCAGCGGTGGTGGCGGGGTGATCAGCGCGTTGGCGAAGCAGCCGACGTTCTGGCCGAGATCGGTCACGATCACCAGCTTGTTCCCCGCGCACAGGTTCGTCCAGGGCAGGGAAGTACCGGAACCGCCGGGCCCGCCTTGCCATTGGATGGAGAAGTTGCCCGTGCCGCCGGTGACGGTCACGTTCACCGCACCGTTGCAGGCACCGTTGCAGGTGACACCGAAGCCGTTGTAGTTGGTGGTCACGAAGGCGTTCACCTGGAAGGGCGTTTGGCCCGCGCCCGTAGCGCAATTGGTGATGCCGCGGAATTCTTCGGCGTCACGGATGGAACCGTCCCACGCGGAGATCTGCCCGTTCACGAGGAGCAGGGTACTGCCCCCATCCACCGCGGTGCGTTCCGTATCGATGTCCAACGCGCCCAGGATCACGTACGCGCTGCCCGCCTCGATGCGCTTGCGTGCGCGGCCCTCGGTGCGGAGTGAACCGGCCTGCAGCACACCATCGAAGAGCCGGAGCGTTCCTTTCTTCAGCGTGAGCGAGGCATTGTCGCGGAGCACGAGCGCACTGCTCATCTCCCAGATCGCCGAGCCGTTCAGGATGATGTTGCTCGCGATACCGATGCCATGCGGGGAAAGTTGGATCGTTCCGCCGTGGTCGTTGGTGAATTCGATGTCGCCGGGGAAGGTCCAATCCACGTTGCCGTCCGCACGCAAACCACCGCCCAGTTCCAGTTTCGCCGAAGCGGGGCCATCGATGACCAATGCGCCGTGCGTGGCATCGATGACCAGGTCCATGCAGCGGACGTTCCCGTCGATATGTACGGTACGGTCGCCCTGGCCGATGATCCAAGCGCTCTCCGACGCGCGCGGTGCCCCGGCACCACCGGCACCGTGGGAACTGAGCGCCCAGTGCGCGGCATCGCTCCAGTCCCCGCTGCCGCCCACCCAGTACTTGGTGTCTTGCGCGGTGGCGGCCATCGTGAAGAGCAGGAGTCCGCCTATGCCGAGGCTGCGGCGGAGGACCAGGAGGAGGAGCGCCGCGGTGTGGAGGGGTCGTTGTTTCTTCATTCGAAAACGGGGCATCGCACGATGTTCTTGGCCGGGTCGTTGTTGCCGCACGGGTAGATCGCGAGGATCACTTCGTGCGTGTTGCTGCTGGCCTTCCGGAGCCGGCTGGTGGTGACGTCATAGCTGTAGCCGAGGGTGAAGTACTTCAGGAAGGGGATCTTCACCATGAAGGCGACGGCGTCCTGGTTGCGGTAGGAGATACCGAGGCCGAGCTTGCGACGGTATTCGATGGACACGTTGAGGTCCATGGCGAGGGGCGACTTCGGGGAGAGCTTCAACATGGTGCTGGGCACCACGGCCAGCGTGCGGTTGAGGCGGAAGCGCCGACCGGCACTGGCGAGGAAGTGGCGGGTGAGGCGCGTGTTCTCGCCCATGTCCTTCACCTTGTTGCCCAGCACCTGGTTCATGGAAAGGCCGGCCCAGCCGTTCTTGCTGTACAACCAGATGCCCGGCCAGACCATGGGGTACACGATCACGCTGCCGTCGCTGGCGAGCAGGGGATCGTTCGGGTTCACCGCGTTCACCTCGCCCAGGTCGAGCTTCTGTTGCTTCACGCCCGCGAAGAGGCCCATGCTCATGTAATAGTCCTTCGCCATTTCCACGTGGTAGGCGTAGGCCAGGTAGAAGTGCGTGTAGCCGATCACCCCGGCATCATCGCTTTCGATGAACGCACCTATGCCGTGGCGGCTCTTCACGAAGGGCTTTCCCTTGGCACGGATGGCGCCGTGCAAGCTGGCCCAGCCCGTGGTGGGCGCACCGGGGAAACCCACCCATTGCTTGCGGAAGCCGAGGCGTACGTCCAAACAATCCTTGCTGCCCGCCACCGCCGGGTTCACGCTGAACTGGTTGAAGACGTACTGGGTGTATTGGGCGATCTGCTGGGCGCGCGCGGGGGCCAGGGGCAGGAGCAGGAGTAGGGCCAGGGGCAGGCGCGGGGGTCCGCCTATGCCAAGGCTTCGGCGGAGGACCAGGAGCAGGAAGCGTGCGCGCATCAGTTCACGATCGTGAGGAAACCGGTGTAGGGCTCGGACACGCCGTCCAACTGGCTGAGCTGGATGATCCAGTAGTAGGTGGCCGTGGGCAGGCCTTTGCCGTCGAAGGGCGTCTTGTAGCCCACGCTGTTGAACACGCGCTGGCCCCAGCGGTCGTAGATGCTCACGGTGGCCTGCGGGTAGTCCTGTATGCCGAAGAGGTCCCAGGTATCGTTGATGCCATCGCCGTTCGGGGTGATGGTGTTGGGCGGCGAGATCGGGCGGTTCACCTCGATGAAGACATCGTCCGTGTAGGTGCATCCGTTGATCACCGTGCTCACGGTGTACAGCGTGCTCTCTTCCGGCTGCGCGAAGGGATCGGCGATGCCGTTGCCGCTGAGGCCCGACAAGGGCGACCAGTCATAGGTGGTTCCGCCTGTGGCGAGCAACTGTGTGCTGCCACCTTGGGTCAGCGTTACATCCGGGCCCGCGGAGAAGTCCACGCCCACGATATCAGCGCCCGGGCCGGAGGTGCCGATGGTGAAGTCGCATTGCGCGGCGATGGTGGAGCCGTTGTCGATGACGCCCGCGACCACCACCCAGTATTGCGTGTTCGGCAGCAGGGTGTTGGTGGTCAGGGTGAAGTCCAGCGAGTCGTGCTGGCAATCCCCCACGGACACGAAGGCGTTCGGGGTGCAGTTGCCATCGCCGCTGAAGACCACGGCGCTCAGCTCATTGTCCATGCCCACTTGCGGCGGGCAGGTAATGCCGCTGATGTCCACATCCACCGTGCCGCCCTGGCTGTTGGTGGTGAAGGTGAACCACACCACGTTCGCCGTGGCCGGTGTGGTGCAGAAGCCCGGCCAGATGTTCGCGCCGGTGTTGTTGCCGGCGATGGGCGCATCCGCACAGAGGGTGGCCGCGTTGGAGCAGTCCGCGTTGGCCACTTGCGCCCACAGCGGCGAAGCGGCGATCAATGGCAATAGTCCGCCTATGCCAAGGCTTCGGCGGAGGACCAAGAACAGGAGCGAGCGGACACGGGACATGGGCACACGGGGGCAGCGCCGAAGGTAACGGCGCACCTTGGGCCCTCCTTGTGCCGGGGGGTGCGTTTCTCACACGGGGGTGTTCACCTTACAAAACCGTCCCGGAAGGCCACCGGATGGGGGCTTGCGGGCGGGGCCTATCCGGGACCTCGCGCAGCGAAGACAGATCCAAGGAACACTCCGTAGTGCCGACCAACAAGTGGGGGCCTTGCGCGTGGGCGGCCTATCCGGGCCAACATCAAACTCCGTCCCGGAAGGCCACGGGCGGTGGCCGAGCGCGTAGGGGCCTATCCGGGACCTCACCCCCCAACTACCCCGTGAAATGCCTCCTCCCCTTCTCCTCCGCGAACTTCTCCGCATTGAAGGCCTGCGACTTTCCGCGCGGGATGCTCAAGGACACCCACGCCGAGCCGACGAAGGCGCGGGCCAGCACCACCAGCTGGCCCACGTGGTACGCGTAGTGCGCCAGCTGCCGGTGCAAAGCCTCCTGCACCGTGTGGCCCTCATTGCGGATGTGTACGATGCGCTCCAGGTCCGCATCGGTGAGCGCGTCCAAGGCGGTGAAGAGGCAGGCCCACCCGCTGGCCCAATCGGCCATCAGCTCTTCGCGGGTCGCAGGCTTTTCGGTGAACTCCCCTTCCCGATCGCGCCAGGGCTTTTCGCCATCGCTGGTGAGGAAGTCGGAAAAACGCGAGCGCGCGTTGCCGGCGATGTGTTGGATGATGACGGCGATGGAGTTCCCCGGAGGAACATCCGGGGTCCCGTCCTCACCGAGCACGCGGTGCAGGTCCTCGTCCTTCACTTGGGCGATGGCCTTCTCGCCGAGGGCGCGGTAGTAGGTGAAGAGTTTGTGGAGGGAGGGGATGGTCATGGCACAGAAACACACGATGGTGCGCTAAATCTACTTAGGCTCCAACACATTGATCCGACAACTGTGGAGATCGAATGGCCCAATAAAGCCTTTGCCTTTCTGATAACAAAGCAGGCGACCAATGAAGACAAGGCAAACGGCACCATCCGAGCGATGATCTGAACGAAGCTGACCTGCCAACTCATTTCGTTCTCTATTTTGTGACCACAAAAAAATGGCCCCGGAATAACCGGGGCCGAGGTCAAAAGACCTGTAGAATAGTCTTTATCGTGGTAAGCTCTCGGCACAAATGTAGGCAACATACACTAACCACTTAACTCGAACAGCATGGCACGTACCCTGGGGTTGGATATCGGCACCAACAGCATTGGCTGGTGTCTTGTTGAAGATGGAAAGAAGATCATCGGCATGGGGTCGCGGATCTTCCCCGTGGGTGTAAAGGAGGACAGTTACGCGAAGAGCGGCACCGAGGAAAGTCGCAATGCGGCACGGCGGATGGCGCGTGGGATAAGACGCGGATACGACCGCTACCGACAGCGCCGGGATGAGTTGGAGAAGATCCTCACAGCCCATGGAATGATGTTCGACAAGACCGTGAGCCTGCCCACCAAGAAGCTCTATGGCCTACGGAAGGAAGCCCTGGACCGGAAGCTTGAACTCACAGAACTCGGCCGCATCCTCTTTTTGATGAACCAACGGCGCGGGTTCAAGAGCAACCGAAAGGAAACGGCCAAGGGCGGGGACGAGGAGAAAGAACTGAAGGGGCTGAAGGCCCGCATGAGCGCGTTCGAAGAGAAGATGAATGCCATCGGTTGCCGCACGGCCGGTGAGTACCTGGCTTCGCTCTTCGATAACCAACCTGCGAACTGGCACAACGAGAATGAGCCGCGCGAACGCATCCGCGAGCACCAACGCGTGCGGCGTGAGCTGTATGAAAAAGAGTTCGACCTGATCTGGGCCGAACAGAGCGGCTACTACCCTGCTGTGCTCACTGAGGAACTGAAGAAGCAACTACGCGACCGCGTGATCTTCTTCCAACGCAAACTGAAGAGCGCAAAGCACTTGGTGAGCAAGTGCCGCTTTGAACCCAGTAAGCGGGTGATGGCCAAGAGCCACCCACTCTTCCAAGAGTTCCGGCTTTGGCAACGGCTGAACGACATCAAGGTGACCAGCGGGGAGCGTGTGAACGACTACCTGACCAACGAAGAGCGGGGCACGCTGGCTGCCCAGCTCGGTGGTGCGGCCAGCATGGGCAAGAAGGAGATGAAGGAACTACTTGGGCTGAAGTCCAGTGCGATGTTCAATGACTTCGGCGAAAAGTTGCTTGGCAACGTCACCGTCGCACGCATCATCGGCGCCGTGGGCGCTGACTGGTACTGGAAACAAGACCCTGAGAAACGGTTGAAGCTCTGGCACACGCTCTACTTCGCTGCTGATGAGAAATGGTTGGAGGAATACGCGCAGAAGGGCTTGGGCATGAACGATGAGCAAGCCAAGCTCTTCGCGGAGGTGAACCTGGAACTGGACTATGGCAGCATCAGCCACAAGGCCGCACAGAAGATCCTGCCATTCCTCGTGGACGGCTACAACTACGCTGAGGCGTGCGTGGCGGCGGGATACCACCACTCACAGAACGAACTGGATAACCCGGACCGCGTGTTGAAGGCCAAGCTGGATACCAGCAAGATGGACCCGATCCGGAATCCGCTGGTGCAGATGACCGTGAACGAAACGGCACGACTGGTGAACGCTGTGATCGAAGAGCACGGCAAGCCTGATCTGGTGCGGGTGGAACTGCTCCGCGAGCTGAAGAAGCCGAAAGCCGTGCGAGAGAAGATGCGCAACAGCATACGCGACAAGGAGAAGTTGCGGGATGAGTATCGTGACTTCCTCCAGAAGAAGGGCTTGATCGCCGCGCCACGCATGAGCGACATCAAGAAGTTCGAGCTGTGGCTCGAACTGGAGTACTCAGAAAGCGATCTGAGCAAGTTGAACCCGGCCATGGACCTGAAAGCCTTCGCACGCTTCGCCGAAGCGGTGAGCGGAAAGGACCGCGAGAAGTTCCACTTGTGGCTGGAGTGCGAACGCATCTCACCCTACACGGACAAGACCATCCCGCTGCACAAGCTGTTCACGGAAGAGATCCATGTGGAGCATATTCTCCCCTACAGCCGCAGTTTGGATGACAGCTTCACGAACAAGACCCTCTGCGAGTACTACGTGAACGAGGCCAAGGGGAACTTGACACCACTGGAGTACTTCGAGCAGAAGCGCACGCCCGCCGATCTGAAAGCTTTCAAGCAACGCGTGCGGCACTTCAGCCAAGGCAAACTCGACAAGTTCCTTGCGGAGAACGTGAAGGACGACTTCCTGAACAGCCAGTTCACCAACAGCGCCTACATCGGTACCGAGGTTCGCGAACTGCTACGGACCGCTTGCAAGGATGTGCGGGTGACCAATGGCCAAATGACCGGCCTGCTTCGCCGGGTATGGAAGCTGAACGAACTGCTGAACGTCGAGAAGGATCAAAAGAACCGCGATGACCACAGACACCACAGCGTGGACGCGCTGGTGATCGCCTGTACGACCCAAAGCCTGGTCCAACGCATCAGCACAGAAAGCGCATTCGACTTCCGGGGCAATCAGAAGGTGCCGGATATCGGTCTGCCGTGGACCAACTTCCGCGTGGATGCCGGCGAAAAGTTGAACGGCATGCTCGTGAGCTACAAAGGAGGCAAGCGCCTATTGAGCAGCAAGCTGAACAAGTACCGGCACAGCAAGGCCCATGAAGGCAAGCCGGATAAGTACCAACGGACAGTTGCGGTGCGCGGACCCTTGCACGAGGAAACGCTGTACGGGCGCATCACGATCCAAGGCAAAGGCACGAAGGAGGAGACCTATGTCGTGCGCAAAGCGCTTACCTCATTGACCAAGGTGGAGCAATTGGAGAACATCGTTGACCCCGTTGTGCGCAAGACCATCCAAGACCATGTCGCGGCCAACAACGATAACCTGAAGGATGCCATGAAGGCACCGGTCTATATGCCGGTGAAGGAGAAGAACAAGGGCAAGCAGATACCGATCAAGAGCGTGCGGATGCGGGTGGGCACAGAGGAGATGGTGGAGCTACGGCCAAAGACTTTCGTGGAACCCGGAAACAACTATTGCATTGCCATCTACCAGGACGACAAAGGCAAGCGCGCCTTCCGGACGGTGAGCTTCCTTGAAGCGAGCAAGCGAGCGTTGAAGCAGGAACCGCTCTACCCGGCGGTAGTTGAAGGCAAGAAGCTCCTTATGGCCCTGCAACAACGTGATCTGGTCGTCCTGTATGACGAGCACCCGGACAAGATTCAATGGGAAGATGCGAATTGGATGGCACAACATGTTTACATGGTGCGGAAGTTTGATAAGACAGGTACAATCGGGCTGGTGCTACACAAGGCATCGAATGCCAATCCGGACCGACCGAACGACTACCCGGTTGGCACCGTGTTCCGCAAGAGAGCGGGCACTCTCAATGCCCTCCCGTGTCGACTTGACCCTCTCGGCAAGCTGGAAAGCAAATCATGATCAAGCGCACGCTCTACTTCGGCAACCCGGCCTGGCTGAACGTGGACCACGGCCAGTTGGTGATCCGCGATCCGCTGCTGAAAGGGACAACGCTGAACGACGAGAAGGCACGGGTGCCGATAGAGGACATCGGGCTGCTTGTGTTGGACCACCAGCAGATCACGGTTACGCACACCGTGCTGCACCAACTGTTGGCGAACAACGTGGCCGTGGTGGTATGCGACGAACGACGGCACCCCTGCGGCATGCTCCTGAATCTGGAAGGCAACCGGGTACAAGCCGAACTCTTCAAGTACCAGATCGAGAGCAGCGAACCCATGCGCAAGCAACTCTGGAAGCAGACGGTGGTGGCCAAGATCCTGAACCAAGCGGCGGTGCTTGGCAGTGCGAAGGGTGATGCTGGATTCCTGCTCGAACTGGCGGCCAAGGTCCAGAGCGGCGACACGGGTAACCGTGAAGCACAGGCCGCTGCGTGGTATTGGCCCCGCCTCTTCCAGACCATGCCGGACTTCCGCCGGTTCCGGGAAGGACCACCACCGAACAACCTGCTCAACTACGGCTATGCCATCCTGCGGGCCATGGTAGCGCGCAGCTTGGTAGGTAGTGGCCTATTGCCCACGCTGGGCATCTTCCACCGCAACCGCTACAATGCCTACGCGCTGGCTGACGACATCATGGAGCCCTATCGCCCGTTCGTGGATGCCTTAGTGCTGGACATCATCCACAAGACCGGAGTACCTGAGGACCTGACACTGGAACACAAGGGCCAGTTGCTCAAACTCCCGGTGGCGGACGTGATCATGGATGGCAAAGCCAGCCCGTTGATGGCCGCTGTGGCGCGAACGACCGCGTCCTTGGCGCAATGTTTCGCGGGCGAGCAACGGAAGCTGCTCTACCCCGCCCTGCCGTGACCAACGACCATTTCAATGCTTACCGCATCATGTGGGTCCTGGTCTTCTTCGATCTGCCCACGGATACGGCGAAGGAGCGCAAGGCCGCAGCCCGCTTCCGCAAGGACCTTTTGGCGGATGGCTTCACCATGTTCCAGTTCAGCATCTATCTGCGACATTGCAGCAGCCGGGACAACATGGAGGTACACCAGAAGCGGGTGATCGGCTGCCTACCTGAACTCGGGCACGTCGGCATGCTCACCGTGACGGATGCCCAGTTCGAGCGCATGAAGATCTGGCACAACACCGAGGAAGAGGAGACCAAGGAGGTGCCCCAGCAACTGGAACTGTTCTGACATCGCCCGCCGAAGCCAAGCGAAGGTGGGACAGGATGCAAAAAGGACAACCCCGGCGGCGCTCTTCGCACCACCGGGTTCATTTTTTCGACCCTACGATCCGCTCCAAAGGCCCACGCAGCAAGGCTTTCAGCCAAGTCTGTTGGATCGAGTCCTTGTCAAAGATCGCGTTGAGAGCAAACCACGACCGTCGATCATCACATCTGTGAGTGTGATCCGTTGGATCGAGTCCTTGTCAAAGATCGCGTTGAGAGCAAACCACGACCCGCAGACGTCCAACGATATCGCCCGCGACGTTGGATCGAGTCCTTGTCAAAGATCGCGTTGAGAGCAAACCACGACTAGGCCCATGCGTTGCAATGCCCCGCTAAAGTTGGATCGAGTCCTTGTCAAAGATCGCGTTGAGAGCAAACCACGACTACCGGGCCTCGATCACTGCACACCGGAGAGTTGGATCGAGTCCTTGTCAAAGATCGCGTTGAGAGCAAACCACGACTCCATGCTGATGGACACGAAGGTGGTGGGCGTTGGATCGAGTCCTTGTCAAAGATCGCGTTGAGAGCAAACCACGACAACAGGCTGGCGTGAAGTTCGGCCTGCTGGTTGGATCGAGTCCTTGTCAAAGATCGCGTTGAGAGCAAACCACGACTCGTAAGCAGCGTCCCCGATGCTCATCACGTTGGATCGAGTCCTTGTCAAAGATCGCGTTGAGAGCAAACCACGACATCGTTCTGGTTCAGCCGGCCACCGCCAGCGTTGGATCGAGTCCTTGTCAAAGATCGCGTTGAGAGCAAACCACGACTCATTAGCCATTGAGGAGAGCGGGATTTGAGTTGGATCGAGTCCTTGTCAAAGATCGCGTTGAGAGCAAACCACGACTTCGTCCCGGTCCATGCGTCGCCAGCATTGGTTGGATCGAGTCCTTGTCAAAGATCGCGTTGAGAGCAAACCACGACTGGCCAAGGTCGAGCCGTTGCATCAACTTGGTTGGATCGAGTCCTTGTCAAAGATCGCGTTGAGAGCAAACCACGACATGCGCAGGTCAATGGTGCCGAGCCATACCGTTGGATCGAGTCCTTGTCAAAGATCGCGTTGAGAGCAAACCACGACTGCCTGGGCCACATGGGGCCAATGCCGGAGGTTGGATCGAGTCCTTGTCAAAGATCGCGTTGAGAGCAAACCACGACACATCAGGCGTTCGGTCAGCGCATCGCCCGGTTGGATCGAGTCCTTGTCAAAGATCGCGTTGAGAGCAAACCACGACAGCAGCAGGTGGGCCACCTGAACGAGCTGGGTTGGATCGAGTCCTTGTCAAAGATCGCGTTGAGAGCAAACCACGACTGGTCCTCGGTGAAGCGCACGCCCATGCGGTTGGATCGAGTCCTTGTCAAAGATCGCGTTGAGAGCAAACCACGACCAGAACAGTTTCGGACAGTTGCCCTTGACGTTGGATCGAGTCCTTGTCAAAGATCGCGTTGAGAGCAAACCACGACTCCTTCTCGCTGCTTACCACCACCACGGCGTGCCAATGTTGGATCGAGTCCTTGTCAAAGATCGCGTTGAGAGCAAACCACGACTACGGCGGCCGTCTGCCGTTCTTGGAGTACGTTGGATCGAGTCCTTGTCAAAGATCGCGTTGAGAGCAAACCACGACTCGAAGCGCGCCATCAGCTGCACAGGCGTTGTTGGATCGAGTCCTTGTCAAAGATCGCGTTGAGAGCAAACCACGACTCGTTGAGTTCCTCCATGTGGCAGGAATCGGTTGGATCGAGTCCTTGTCAAAGATCGCGTTGAGAGCAAACCACGACCTTATATTCCACCAAGGGGTCAAAAAACTTGTTGGATCGAGTCCTTGTCAAAGATCGCGTTGAGAGCAAACCACGACTGGCAGGGCAGTAGTGCGGGTGCAGGACTTGTTGGATCGAGTCCTTGTCAAAGATCGCGTTGAGAGCAAACCACGACTGTCGTTGGATGTATCAGTGATTCGATGGGTTGGATCGAGTCCTTGTCAAAGATCGCGTTGAGAGCAAACCACGACAACCGCGCCCCGCCGTGCTGCTATTGCGCGTTGGATCGAGTCCTTGTCAAAGATCGCGTTGAGCTGCTAAAGGTATGGGGCCGCGATTCCGGCGGTATTCACCAACCGCCGTTCACATGTCCCTACCTGTTCACCTCACCTTTCGCATTGTTCAAACCACTTCCTCCTCCCCTCACCCCCTCCCCACCCCCTCCTCGCACCACAGGTGAACTGGGCCATGGTCATGATGTGCAGCAGGCCGTGGCCGCGCCAGGTCTTCTTGTCCGCGGGCAGCACGTACGGCATTCGCTGTTCTCTTCCCACTTGTGGGTGCTTTATGGCGGCCACCCCCAGCTCGTAGCGGGCCACGTCGCCATCGGCCGAGCACTTCGACGAAGTCGGCGGTGATGGGATCCAACGCGCATCGTGCTTGTTATAGGCGCGCTGGGCGATCACCAGGGCATCGGCGCCGTCCACCACTTCCATGGGCATCAGGGGGAAGGGCCAAGCCGATGCGTTCATGGCAGGGGAAGGGGTCGGGTAAAACAACAGCTCTGAAACCCGCATTCGGGTATACCTGTCCGGCTGTATATGCACCGGCCGCGGTTGATCCGCTGATCGGCTCTACCCAGGCTCGGTTATCAACGGCGACTGTTCATATATCCCTGCCAACCGGGATACGGGCAGGCCGCGTGCCTACGTTCCTTCGGGTATCGGCCACCTGCCAAAGGGCGGGTGGCGGCGAGTGGGGGCCTTGTGCGAAGGACAACCCTGTTCGTTGACAGGGCACATGGTATGCCCGTTGTTCAACATGGCCATGGACCCGGCCTTGGCCTGAACCACTGAGCCCGATACCCTGGCCCGCGACCACCCCACCGCTACGCGGCCTTGAACCCCTGTGCCGGAGGCGTGGCACAAGCCCGTGCCGCCAGGGCGCGGCACCTTTGCCAAGAGCCGAAAGCCGAATACGACCTACCGAGCCCTGACCGAAATGCAACCCTGACCAGTGCCGGGGTATATATAAGAACGCGCCATGCCTTCGGCAGGCAAGCGCGCGCGAGGGCTTCGGTGGAATTCGGTGGGTTCGGGTCCCGGGCTCGTCTTGGCCCCTGGTTCTGGGCTCAGGGGTCAGTGGTGGGCTTCGGCCGGGTTTTCCGGTGGTCGGCTCGGGGCTTCGGTCAGGTGGTCCTCGGTTCAGGTCAGCGTCCGGTGTGAGGGCACTCCGGGGGACGGTAGTGCTCATTCCGGGTCACGGTCGTGCTCATTCGTGGGGACGGTCGTGCTCATTCCGGGTCACGGTCGTGCTCATTCCGGGGGACGGTCGTGCTCATTCGTGGTGACGGTCGTGCTCACTCCGGGGGACGGTCGTGCTCATTCCGGGTCACGGTCGTGCTCATTCGTGGTGACGGTCGTGCTCGTTCCGGGTGCCGGTCGTGCGCATTCGTGGTGACGGTCGTGCTCACTCCGGGGGACGGTTGTGCTCACTCCGTGTCACGGTCGTGCTCATTCCGGGTCACGGTCGTGCTCATTCGTGGTGACGGTCGTGCTCACTCCGGGGGACGGTCGTGCTCACTCCCGGTCACGGTCGCGCTCACTCCCGGTCACGGTCGCGCTCGCTCCGGAGGACGGTCGTGCTCACCTGCATCACGGTCGTGACCAAGCTGCGCTCGTGCTGAACTCCTTGCGGGTAGCAGGTGCTACACCGTCGGGGGCGGTGCAAGGCTGCCCAGCCCACCGGCGGAAGCTCATTCCGGCCCCTTGAGGTCTCCTGCTCACCAGCCCTAAGGCAGGTACTCGTCAGTATCTATCCATTCCAAGTTCAACACACCTCATATGCCATATGCGTTATCCTTCATGCTTGGCTGATACTTGTACATCTGTATGATGATCTGTCATAGCCGTATAGCAAACATATATCTTCACTATTACACGGTTCATCCCAATAGCACGTCCCTCTAAGGAAAGAACTTATGACTCCCATTCATTGCTTCTCTTTTCGCATGCATCAGTAACCTCGTCCATGTATCTATCGTTCCAAGGGCAACTTCACAAATTGAAGCCCCGCGATGAGAAAGATCATTCAATACTTCAGCAAGCTCAGCCCTCTAGCTCTGTTGGCGTTGCTCAGCAACGTGATCACGAAAATGACGGGCAACCTCAACTTCACCACGCCGGCGGTGCCGTTGTTGACCCTGCAAGCGGCCAAGGACCTGTTGGCCACCCTTATCGACAAGGCGCGCGACGGAAGCCGCCAGGACAAGATGCAGCGTGACGATCAAGTGAAAGTGGTGCGCGAACTCCTGCGCAAGCAGGCCGCCTATGTGACGTTGACGGCGAACGGTGACGGCACCATCCTGGAGAGCAGCGGTTTCGAACTGGCCAAGATGCCCGCCCCTCCGGAGAAAGTAGGTCAGCCGATGAACGTGGTGGCCTTCCCCACGAATTTCGCCAACGAGGTGGAACTCCGCCACAAGAGCGTGCACGGCGCGCACTTGTACAAGGTGTACCAGTCCAGCATCGACCCCTCCACCGGCGCTCCGGATTGGAAGCTGGTGCTGGAGACCACCCGCAACCGCAACGTGATCACCGGCCTGGAGAGCTACAAGCCCTACTGGTTCTGCGTGAGCGCGATGGGTGTGAAGGGCGAAGGCATGAAGAGCGACGTGGTGCTCGGCCGCGCTGCCTGAGGACAGCCTGCTTCAAACGACAAAACCCCGGTCCGGCGACCGGGGTTTTTCGCGTTCAGTCCGGTCCTGCTCATGGTGGGTACACTGGCATCCTGAAGCAAAGCTCTGGTAGCCCCGGGGATCGCTTTTGGGGTTTGCCGCAGTCAGGCGCAACCCCTGCGGCTATCCGGCTATTTCACAAAGCGCATAACGCTTGTGCGCAGGGGTGTGGAGAAGCGCACCAAATAGGTACCCGCATGGAAACGGGAGACATCCATTTCGGCAGCACTACCACACACCACAGTGCGGGTTGCGACACACCGCCCCATGTTGTCCCACAGTTCCAGCCAGCCGTTATTCCCTTCCCGATAGGTTACCCGCACCACGGCACTGGAGGCGTCATACCGGAGTTGGGCCTGCGATGTCATCACCGCTACCCCCGTGCTTCCGTTCACGGTAAGCGTCATGTCATCGATGTAGATGAGGCCGTGTGTTTGAAAGAAGCCAAAACCGCCGATCATCAGTACTGCCACATCGTTGGGCGCCAGTGCATAGGTGCAGGCGCCGGTGAAAGGCATCCATACCGTGTCCGACAACTGTGTACCGAATCCTGTTTGAAGATCTCCGGAGAATGCCCCGCTATTCACCTGCCATAGTGCCCCTCTGCATGCTACTTGATCCTGATCGCTTATGTCGTCCGCCATGCCACGTGCCCACCCATGTATCTCAACCACGTCGCCATCCTGTACGAAGGGTAGTCCCTGGTAGATCATTCCGGCAGTAACGGGTGAGCACGTAACGTCCTCAGAATAGAGCGGCATGCGCACTTGGATGTTACCGCCGCCCGTATGGCCTCCCGGGATGTATTCCGCCCATGCGCAACTGTCGATCCACGCTGCACCATTGCTCTCGAAGCTGCCGTTCAGCAACTGCCCATATGAAACCAACCCGCTGAAGCACGCCACGGGTACAATGAGTGTTCTGGTCATAGGGGCAGGGGGTCAACTGGTGTGAAGATATGAGCAGACCGGATGGTTCATCCTCGGCCACCGCCGGGGTCGCACACGCCCGTGGTCGGCTTCCGTCCTTCCGGTATCACTTTCCGTCCCTTATCTGTCGATCGTCAGGGTTCCCGCCGTGGCGGGTGCGCAGGTTTGATAGACCGCCCGCCTGAACGGGTGTTCATCCGCTCTCTCCCAACCCCCACGACCATGGCACACGCCTACCCACGCCTTTCACTGTTCACACTTACCGCCGGTCTGCTGGCGGCCACGGCCTTCGGCCAGCCGGGCACGAAGGACCCCACCTTCGTCACCGGTAGCGGCTTCGAGGCGGCGAACGTGTGGGACCAGGAAGTGAGCGCGCTGGTGTTGCAACCGGACGGCAAGTTGCTGGTAGGCGGTGCATTCAATACGTACAACGGGGTAGCCCGTAACCGCATCGCCCGCCTGGAGGTGAACGGCGCGCTGGACACCGGTTTCGATCCCGGCTCAGGCATCAACAGCGGCCAACCCTACTGGGGGGCCACGGCCTTGGCCCTGCAACCGGACGGCAAAGTGCTCGTCGGCGGGCACTTCACCACCTTCAACGGCACGCCCAAGGGCGCGCTGGTGCGGCTGAACGCGGACGGCAGTTTGGACCCGGGCTTCGGCACCGCCGCGGGCTTCGTGGGCAACAGCTACGTGTACGCCCTGGCCGTGTGCGCGGACGGCAAAGTGCTCGTGGCGGGCCAGTTCCAGGACTACGAGGGCCACGCCTGCCACAACCTGATCCGCCTGACGGCGGAGGGTGCTTTCGACCCCACCTTCGACCCGGGCACCGGGCCCAGCGAGGTGATCTATACCATGGCCTTGCGCGCGGACCAACGGATCCTCGTCGGCGGGGCCTTCGACCACTTCAACGGCGTGCCGGTGGGCTTCTTCGCCCAACTGAACGCGGACGGCAGCCTGGACAGCGGTTTCAACGCGGGCACGGGGTTCAACTACCGCGTTTGGTGCATCGCCCTGCGGCCGGATGATACCATGCTGGTCGGCGGCGAATTCACGGCGGTGGCGGGGGTGCCGCGCCAACGGATCGCCCGCTTGCACCCGGATGGCACCTTGGACACCGGTTTCGATCCCGGGCCCAGTACCTCCACCGAGGTAACGGCGCTGGCGGTGGAGCCGGACGGGGACGTGCTGGCCGGCGGCCGCTTCACGGATTTCGGGGGCGTGGCCCGGTCGAACATCATGCGCTTGACGCCCGATGGCGCCGTGGACCCGCTGTTCGATCCGGGATCGGGCACGGACGCCGGCTTTCCCTACCGCGGCGTAACGGCCCTCGCCGTGCGCCCGGATGGCAAGGTGCTCGCGGGGGGCACCTTCACCCACTTCAATGGCAGCCCGGAGAACCGCATCGTTCAGCTCTTCGGCGATTGTGTGCCGGGCGCTTCGTGTGATGACGGCGATGTGCTCACCGGACCGGACCACTTCACCGCGGACTGCACCTGCACCGGCCCCGCCATCGATTGCTTGGGCGTACCGGGCGGTAGCGCCCTGCCCGGCACGGCCTGTGATGACGGTGATGCGGCCACCGGCAACGATACCTACAACACGGCATGCCAGTGCGCGGGCCTGCCCTACGATTGCCTGGGCATCGCCGGGGGCGCGGCCGTACCCGGTTCGCCTTGCGACGACGGGGAGCCGGGCACCGGCAACGACACGTACCAGACGGACTGCGTGTGCGCGGGCGCGCTCATCGATTGTGCCGGCGTGCCCGGCGGCACCGCCCTGCCCGGCAGCACCTGCAACGACGGCTCGGTGCTTACCGGACCGGATACCTGGGACAATGGATGCATCTGCACCGGCCCCGCCATCGATTGCCTGGGCGTACCGAACGGCACCACCCTGCCCGGCTCACCCTGCGATGATGGGAACGCCGGCACCTCGGCCGATATGTTCACCACAGGTTGCGTATGCCAGGGTACGCCCATCGCGCAACAAGTGATGACCATCGCAGGGGGAAGAGGAGCCAATGCGTTCACCATCTGCGGTGATGGCATGGTGAGCTCTTGGGGTGACGGTGCGGACGGCCAGCTCGGGAACGGATCCTTCACGAACAGCTCTATCCCCTTGCTCATCAGTTCTCTGTCCGGGGCAAGCGCCGTGGAAGGCGGAGGTGACCATGCCCTCGCGTTGAAGACCGACGGCACGGTGTGGGCATGGGGCCGCAATTTCTACGGGGAATTGGGCATCGGGAACAATGTCCTCCACGCTGTTCCGGTGCCGGTGAGCGCACTGTCCGGCATTACGGCCATCGCGTGCGGAGGAACACACTCCCTTGCCTTGAGCGGTGACGGGATGGTCTGGTCATGGGGGAGCAACTACTTCCTCCAACTCGGCGATGGGACCGCTGCGGACAGCAACTTTCCGGTCCCTGTGAGCTCGCTCACGGATGTCACCGCCATAGCGGGTGGCTTCTATCATTCCATCGCCTTGGCGAACGACAGTACGGTGTGGACATGGGGCCGCGACTTCTACGGTGAGCTTGGAGATGGCACCAACAACAACAGCAATGTTCCCGTTCCCGTGAATTCACTCACCGGAGTGACCGCCATAGCCGGAGGTTTCGGTCATTCCCTGGCGCTTCGGAAGGACAGCACGGTGTGGGCGTGGGGCTATGGGCTCTGGGGACAACTGGGGAACGGGAGCAACGCGAACAGCAACGTTCCGGTGCAGGTGAGTCCGCTCACGCACGTCATCGCCATCGCAGGGGGAGGCTACCATAGCCTGGCCCTGAAAGATGATGGCACCGTGTGGGCCTGGGGCAACAACTACCTCGGACAACTCGGGAATGGTGGGAATGCCCATAGCTACGTTCCTCTGCAGGTGCCAGGGCTCTCGGGGGTTGTCGCGATCGCCGGTGGGGACCAGTTCAGTCTCGCGCTCAAGAACGACGGCACGCTCTGGGCGTGGGGTGGGAATGCGAATGGGGAGTTGGGACAGGGCAACAATGTGGACAGCAACGTACCCGTGGAAGTGATCGGGCCTTGTGCCGCTGAGCTCGATTGTCAGCCCACCCAACTCACCACCAACGCGAACCCGGTGGTCAGCTGCGGCGCGGTGAACCTGAAATTCGACGGCTCCAGCATCATCGCCGCCAACGAAGTGCCCGGCGCGAACAGGTACCAGTTCCGCTTCACCAATAGCGCAGGACAGCCGTTCTACTCCCGCAACATCGCCTTCCCGACCCGGAGCTTCACGCTCACCAAGTGGTACACCAACCCGCTGAAGGCCGGCCGCACCTACAACGTGGTGGTGCGCGCCAGCTTCGACAACGGTGCCACCTGGTGCGACTATGGCCCCTCCTGCACGGTGCGCATCAGTTGGAGCCCCTTAGCGCCCGGCATGGTGCGCGATGTGGAAGCCACCGCTCCCGAGTTGCTGGTATACCCCAACCCTGCTAACGGCGAAGAGGTACGCATCCGATTGGGCGGTGCGGATCCCGCGCTCACCACCGCAACGCTGGACCTCACCGACCTCTTCGGCAAGCGCGTGATGACGGCCACCCTCCCTATGCAGGAAGGTGAACTGAACGCCATGCTGCCGCTGAGCACGGACCTGGCCGATGGCCTTTACCTCCTGACCATCACCGCCGGGGAACAGGTGCTGAACGAGCGGGTGGTGATCACGCGGTAGTCGCCAAGAGCTGCCGACGGATCGTGGCGCTTGCGCCCCGATCCGTTGCGCAATCTCCCTTCCGGGTTCGCCGCTCCATTACGGAAAAGCCTCGCCGCCCTAAGCGTTCACGCGGCCACAGGCACTGGCACGGTGACTGCGCTATCCCGTGCAAACCCAACGACCATGAACAGCGCGAACGACAAGATCAAAGGCAACTGGAACGAGCTGAAAGGCAAGTTGAAGCAGGAGTACGCCAACCTGACGGACAACGACCTCTTATACGTGGAGGGCAAGGAGGACGAACTCCACGGCCGCTTGCAGAAAAGCTTGGGCAAGAGCAAAGACGAGGTGAACGAGCTGATCGATCGCCTTTCCCGGAAGGAGGACGCGACGGCGAACCGCTGAACCCCCAAGGGACGAATGGAAAGCCCGGAGCTGAACGCTCCGGGCTTTCCGGTATCAGGGTGTTCCGTTGAACGTGTCCTACTCGCCGAAGTCCGTGCCCTCATACAGCCGCAAGCGCTCGCGCAACGCCCGCACATCCTGCTGCATGTCTTCCATGCGTTCCAGCATGTGGCTGATGGCCTCGATGCCTTCCAAATTGATATCGAGCTCGTAGTGCATGCGCGCGAATTGCTCCAAGCGCGGCAGGGTATCCTCGGCCACGAATTGTTGCTCGCTCTCGGCGATCACGGTGATGAGGCCGCGCTCGTGGAGGGCATGCACGAAGGTGAGGTCCACGCCCTGGTGCTGGCAGAAGACCGTGATGGAAACGAGCGGTTGCGTGGCCATGGTCATTTCGGGGGGATGCGCGCGAGCTGCTCGAAGAGCGCGCGCTGTTCGTCGGTGAGCGTGGTGGGCAGCTTCACGTTGTAGGTAACGAAGAGGTCACCGAAGGCGCCCTCCTTCTTGTACACGGGAAAGCCCTTGCCCTTCAGCTTCACCTTGGTGCCGTTCTGCGTGCCGGCGACCACCTTCAGCTTCACAGTGCCGTCCAGCGTTTCCATCAGCGCCTCGCCTCCCAGTACCGCGGTATAGAGGCCGATGTCCAAGGTGGCGTGCAGATCGGCCCCGGTGCGCTTGAAGCGCGGGTGGTCCTTCACCAGGAAGGTGATGTACAGGTTGCCGTTGGGTCCGCCGTTCACGCCGGGTCCGCCGTGGCCTTCGATGCGGATGGTCTGGCCGTTCTCCACACCGGCGGGCACGGTGATGCGGATCTGCTTGCCGTTCACGTTCAGCGTCTGCTTGTGCGTGCGGTAGGCGTCCATCAGCTCCAAGTGCGATTCCGCCTGGTAGTCCTGCCCGCGGAATTTCACCTGCCTTCCAGCGCCGCGGCCACCGAACATGGAGCCGAAGAGGTCGTCCATGTCCTCCTCGCCCATGCCACCGGTGAAGGCACCGCCCTCGAAGGGTTGCCCCCGGAAGCCGCCACCGGCCGAGGTGCGCTGGCCCTGCTGCCGCTTGGCCTCCTCGAATTGCTCGGCGTGCTTCCACTGCTCGCCGTACTGGTCATACTTCTTTCGGCTTTCGGGATCGCTGAGCACCTCGTTGGCCTCGTTGATCTCCTGGAACTTCTTCTTCGCCCCGGCATCATTGGGGTTCAGGTCCGGGTGGAACTTGCGCGCCAATTTGCGGTAGGCGCTCTTGATGGCGTCCGCCGTGGCGGTGCGTTCCACACCGAGCACCTGGTAATAGTCGAGCGCCATACCGGCGAATGTACCGATGAAGCACGGCCGCACCGCGTGACGGCGATCAGCCGACAGGGCTATCGGGTCTTGACACATGGTACGAGGATGGTACCTGAACCTCAAGTACTGTCCACAGATGACGCAGATGCCACAGATAGCGCCTTACGGCGCTTCGAGCCCGCTTACCGCTTGCGGTCAATCTGTGACATCTGCGCCATCTGCGAACACCCGCTACGCAGGCGATCCTTGGAGAGCACGCGGGCCGGAGATCCGATAGCTCGATCAGCCGAAGAGTGACCCCACCAGGAGTCGAACCTGGATCAAGAGTTTAGGAAACTCCTATTCTATCCATTGAACTATGGGGTCGGATAGACCGGATGACCGATCGCGATCGGTTTCCGGGGAACGGGGCGCGAAAATAGGGGGGTTGGGGTCGTGCCTCACGCGGAGCCGCAAAGGCGCAGAGGCATTCTTCCGGTAAGGAATGGCCACCACTAGGGATCGCGCGCCAGCCAGCGCATTTCCTCCGCGTCTCTGCGCCTCTGCGTGAGCCCTTGCACGCTCTCCGCGTGTGTCCCGCCCCGATCATCTTTGCGTGAAAGCACACGGCCATGGCGAAAGCGGAACTGAAGACCAAGGAAACGAAGGCGAGCGTGGAGGCCTTCCTGGACAAGCAGCCCGAAGCGGTAGCGGCGGATTGCCGCGCCATCATCAAGCTGATGAGCAAAGCGACGGGCGAGGAAGCGAAGATGTGGGGGCCGAGCATCGTGGGCTTCGGCACCTACCACTACAAATACGAGAGCGGCCGGGAAGGCGACTTCCTCATCACCGGCTTCAGCCCGCGCAAGTCCGCGCTCACCCTGTACCTCAGCGCGGGCCTGGCCGAAGAAGGCGAGCGCCTGAAGAAGTTGGGCAAGCACAAGGTGGGCGGTGGCTGCCTGTACATCAAGAAGCTGGCGGATGTGGACGTGAAGGTGCTGGAGCAGCTGATCGTGAAAGGCGTGAAGGCCTTGGCCAAGCAGCGGGTGAACTAGCTGTGGATAATTCCACTTGCGCGGTAAGGGGGAACCGGTAGTTTGGTCGTTCCCAAAACCGACCCCATGTTCCGCAAGCGCCCTTCAACTGCCGCAGCCTTGGCGAAGGCTGTCACCCTTTCGCTCGTCGCACTCCTCTTCGTCATCGGCTGCCGCCGCGAACCCGCCTGTGAGCCGGACAACGCCGTTACCGGTGATGTCCTGAAGGTGAAGCCCGAACCGGCCGCTGTGCCGCAAGGCGATCCGCTCAGCCAAGAAGACCTGGACCGCACGGTGATCGGCAAGCTCGAAGAGCGCAACGACTTCCACTGGGAGTGGATGGACCTGCGCACCCTGTGGAGCGCCACGCTGTACAACGACCACAGCGTGTCCGTCGGCTACAAGCCCGCTGACATGGGCAACATCGACGACATCATCCACGACATCGACATCAACAAGAGCGAATGGCGCGCGGTGCATGATGCGCTCATCGACCTGGTGCTCACCGGCCTGAACGATGGCCGCGCGCGACCGGTCACCGCAGCGGACATCATCATCGAGGACGACCCCATCCTGCCGGTGATCACCTTCCGCCTAACGGACAAGGAGATCATCACGCGCCTGTACAATTTGCAGAACGTGCGCTACATCGAGCCGCTGGACTATTGGCCCGCCGTGGCCGGTGATGACCGCAGCAGCAGCGGCTGCAGCGCCAGCACCACCGCGCTGAACGCCGCCGACTACACCACCATCACCCCGAACGCCAAGCAGCCCTGGAATTATTCGATGCACACGATCCCCACCGCGTGGGCCACCTCGCAGGGTTCGGGCATCACCGTGGGCGTCATCGATGCGGGTCTCAGCTCCGCGCAACCGCTCATGGGAAGCGACTTCAACAACGGCGACAGCAATGTGGGCCGCACCGTTACCACGGCCTACACGCTCGGTACTTCCGCATTCACGAGCTGCACGCACGGCACCAGCATGAGCAGCACGGCAACGGGTCCGCGCAACAACACCGGCGCTTCCACCGGTGTCGCCTACAAGAGCAACTTGGCCTTCGTTCGCGGCTGCAACGATGTGGTGCTGGACGAGGGCGCCGAGCGCACCGCCGTGAAGAACGCGCTCACGCTCCTGGGCAACAATTCCGCCGTGCGCGTGATCAGTATGAGCATCGGATCGCCCTTCAGCTACGGCGTGCTCAGCGATGGAGTGAACTACGCCGTGGGCGCGGGCAAATTGGTGATGGCAGCAGCGGGCACCAGCTTCAGTTGGACCAGCTGGTGGGGCGTTATCTACCCGGCGGCCTACAGCAATTGCGTGGCCGTTACAGGCGTGAAGGAGAACGGCAGCAAGTGCGCGACCTGTCATGACGGGTCACAGGTGGACCTCACCATCTGCATGGAGCGCAACAGCAACAGCAACCGCAACTCCTTGGCGCTTCCGGCCAGCGGTGTAACGCCCACCTACATCGGAGGCAGCAGCGTGGCCACATCAACTGCTGCGGGCATCGCGGCGCTGGTGTGGAGCGTGAAACCGAACGCCACGCGCGCGCAGATCCTCAGTTGCCTTACCAGCACCGCGCAGTTCGCTAACGCACCGAGCGGAAGCAAGGGCTACGGCAACATCAACGCGAGCGCCGCGGTGAATTGCGCGCTGGCGTTGTGATGACAAGCGCTCGTCATGTACCGCTGATGAATGCCGACCTGGCTCTGCCGAAGCGGCTGCGCGCAGGCGCAGTGAACGGGATGGACGCCGATAGTTGAACGCAGAGCTCGGCTCCATCGCCATCGGCGTTCATCCTGTCCATCCCCTCCATCTGCGGTGGTATGCGGGGATCCACGTTTACTTTGGCTTCATGCAGGACCCGAAGAAGGAATTCATGCGTGAGGCCATCCGACTTTCCATGGAGAACGTGGAGAGCGGCAAGGGCGGGCCCTTCGGTGCGGTCATCGTGAAGGACGGCGTCATCATCGCACGTGGTGCGAACGAAGTGACCTCCACCAACGACCCGACCGCGCATGCGGAAGTGGTGGCGATCCGCAAAGCGTGCAAGGAACTCGGCTCGTTCCAACTGGACGATTGCGAGATCTACTGCAGCTGCGAGCCCTGCCCGATGTGCTTGGGCGCGATCTACTGGGCGCGGCCCAAAGCGATCTGGTACGCGAACACGAAGAGCGATGCCGCCGCGATCGACTTCGATGACCAGTTCATCTACGAGGAGATCGAACGGCCGATCGGTGAGCGCAAGCTCTTCACGCACCAGTTGCTGCGCGAGGAAGCGTTGGTGGCCTTCGAGCAGTGGAAAACGAGCACGAAGAAGATCGCGTACTGAAATGCAACCACAGAGGCACGGAGGCACAGAGAAGAACCAATGACAACAAACGCTCCATCTGGCCGAAGAAGGCTCAACATCCTCAGTGTCTCTGTGCCTCTGTGGTGAAATAGAACAGATGACTTCCTTCATCCTGAACGACACGCTCGTGGAGAGCGACGCGCCAGAAGGCACGGTGGTACTGGACATCGTGCGGTATCACCAGCAGCTGAAAGGAACCAAGATCGGCTGCCGCGAAGGGGATTGTGGGGCGTGTACCGTGCTCGTTGGCGAACTGAAAGACGGTCAGGTCGAATACCGCTCGATGACTTCCTGCCTGCTCGCACTCGCCAATGTGCAGGGCAAGCACATCGTGACGGTGGAAGGCTTGAACATGGACAAGCTCTCCCCCGTGCAACAAGCCATGGTGGATGAGAGCGGAACACAATGCGGCTTCTGCACACCGGGCTTCGTGGTCTCGCTGAGCGGATGTTGCCTGTCGAGAGAGAAGGTCACGGAAGAACTCGCGGTGCGCGCGATCGATGGGAACATCTGTCGCTGCACTGGCTATAAATCGATCCAACGGGCCACGGCCAACCTGGCCGTGCAGCTAGCTGCCAAGGACATACAGAACCCGATCGGCTGGTCCGTGGAGAACGGATTTTTGCCCTCCTATTTCACGGGCATCAAGGACCGTCTTCAAGCGCTCGCCCCCACGCAGCCGAACAACCAACTACCATCAACGAACACCGGCATTCCTTTGGGCGGGGGCACCGACCTCTACGTGCAGAAGCACGACACGATGCACCATTCGACCGTGCGCTCGGTCTTCAACGATGAAGGCCTGAAGGGCATCCGCATCGAGGGCGACCAGTGCATCATCGGTGGTGCTGCGACCGCCGCGGACCTGATGAACTCAGCGGAATTGAAGAAGCTCTTCCCTGATCTGGAGAAAAACCTGCTGCTGGTCTCATCGACGCCCATCCGCAACATGGGCACATTGGCCGGCAACTTCGTGAACGCCTCCCCCATCGGCGACCTCACCGCGATCTTCCTGGCACTGAACAGCACGATCGAATTGAACGGCTCGCAGGCCAAGCGCAGCTTGAAGTTGAAGGACCTGTACAAAGGCTACAAGCAGCTCGACAAGTCAGCAGATGAATTGGTGACCGCTGTGCGCTTCGGAGTGCCGGACAAGAACACCAGCTTCCACTTCGAGAAGGTGAGCAAGCGCACCCACCTCGACATCGCCAGCGTGAACAGTGCGATCCGGTTGGAGATGGATGGAGACACGATCCGGGAGGCCCACGTGAGCGCCGGCGGAGTTGCTCCGATCCCGAAGTACTTGACGAACACATCCGCCTTCCTCGCTGGAAAGACGATCTCGAACGATACGGTGCGCGCTGCCATCAAGGTGATGAACGAAGAGATCGCACCGATCAGCGATGCGCGAGGCACGGCTGAATACAAACGATTGCTCCTGCGGCAGTTGTTCTTCGCGCACTTCATGGAGTTGTTCCCGGAGAAGTTCACCCTCAATGCGCTTGTCGGATGAAGAACATCGACAGCGCAGGCCACGTCACCGGTCGCTCCATCTACTTGGATGACATCCCAGTGCAACAAGGCACCTTGTACGCGCTGCCTTACGACGCACCGACGGCACACGCGCACATCAAGAATCTGGACGTGAGCAAGGCGGCCGTAGCACCGGGCGTAGTGCGCATCCTCACCTACACCGATGTGACCGGCGAGAACCAGATTGGCGGGATCATTCCGGACGAACCGTTGTTCGCCGAGCACGAGATCCACTTCTGGGGCATGCCGGTGGCGCTCATCATCGCCACGAGCGAGGATGCGGCCGTGCAGGCGCGCAAACTCATCACCATCGAGCTCGACGAACTGCCGGTGATCACCGATCCGCGCGAGGCCCGTGCGAAAGGCGAGCTGATCATCCCTCCGCGCACGTTCAAGCTGGGTGACACGACGAGCGCATGGTCGCAATGTGCCCATGTCTATGAAGGCCGCGCGGACAACAACGGCCAGGAGCATCTGTACATCGAGACGCAGGGCGCATACGCCTATCCCACCGAGCACGACAGCATCCGCATCTCATCCAGCACGCAAGGCCCGACGGCCGTGCAGCGCACCATCGCGCGCGTGTTGGGCATTCCCATGCACCGCGTCGAAGTGGACGTGATGCGCTTGGGCGGCGGCTTCGGTGGCAAAGAAGACCAAGCCTCCGCCTGGGCGGCGCTGGTCGCACTTGCGGCGTTCGTCCTGAAGAAACCCGTGAAGCTGGCGATGCACCGCATGGACGACATGCGCATGACGGGCAAGCGGCATCCGTACAGCAGCGATTACAAGATCGGTTTCGACAAGGACCTGAAGATCGTGGCGTACGAGGCCACCTTCCACCAGAACGCCGGCGCGGCGGCTGACCTTTCACCGGCCGTGATGGAGCGCACGCTCTTCCACGCGACGAACAGCTACTTCGTGCCGAACGTGACGGCAACGGCCTACTCCTGCCGTACGCATCTGCCGCCGAACACGGCGTTCCGGGGCTTCGGTGGTCCGCAGGGCATGTTCGTGATCGAGAGCGCCATTGCCCACGCGGCGAAGGAGCTTGGTGTGAACGCACGCGAGATCCAGCGCCGCAACCTGATGCAGGAAGGCAGCGAATTCAGCTATGGCCAGATCGCCGACCATGTGAACGCGGAAGCCTGCTGGGACTTGGCTGACGAAAAGTTCGACCTGAAACGGCTACAGGCCGATGTCGACGCCTTCAACACGAAGAGCGCCACGCACAAGAAAGGCCTGGCGATGATGCCGATCTGCTTCGGGATCTCGTTCACCAATACACCGATGAACCACGCACGCGCGCTGGTGCATGTGTACCAGGACGGCAGCGTGGGCGTGAGCACCGGCGGCGTGGAGATGGGTCAAGGCCTCAACACCAAGATGGTGCAGGTGGCGGCGGCCGTGTTCTCCATCGATCCTTCGCGGGTGAAGATCGAGAGCACGAACACCACGCGCGTAGCGAACACCAGCCCAAGCGCGGCCAGCGCCACCACTGACCTGAACGGCAAGGCGCTGGAGATCGGCTGCAATGCGATCCTCGCACGGATCAAGGAGAAGGCATCGCGCATGCTGCAATGCAAGCCCGAAGCGGTCACAATCGTCTGCGAGCAGGTGCTGAACAACGGCCAACCCACTTACCTCGACTGGAAGAAGCTCATCCACGCCGCACACTGGGACCGCGTGAACCTGAGCGAGAGCGGCCACTACGCCACGCCGAAGATCCACTTCGACAAGACCAAGGAGAAGGGCCACCCCTTCGCGTACCACGTCTACGGCACGGCGGCTGTGCTCGTCACCGTGGATTGCGTGCGCGGCACCTACGAGATCGATGCGGTGAAGCTGGTACACGACTTCGGCAAGCGCATGAACGATGCCGTGGACATCGGCCAGATCGAAGGCGGCCTAGTGCAAGGCCTCGGCTGGATGACAATGGAGGAGATCGTCTACAACGACAAGGGCAAGCTCCTGAGCAACGCGCTGAGCACCTACAAGGTGCCCGACATCCACAGCGTGCCGAAGGAGATCACGATCGAGGCGCTACCGACCGACGGCCACCCGCTGGCCATCCGCCGCAGCAAGGCCGTGGGCGAGCCGCCGTTGATGTACGGCATCGGGGTGTACTTCGCGATCCAGAACGCGATCAAGGCCTTCCGACCGGATGCACGCTTGCGCGCCGAAGCGCTTCAGCGCGCGGAGGCGCGCATGGTGTTCGATGCGCCGTACACGCCGGAGAAGGTGTTGACGTCGCTCTATTCCTGAGGGAACGCTCTATCTTTGAGCGTCAAGCACACGCCGATGTCCTTCACCAACAAACCCTCGGTGACCCTCACTCTCGATCAAGTTGTTGATCTGGTTGAGCAGCTATCCGACAAGGACAAACTGAAAGTGGCAAAGCGACTGCGACAAAAGTCCAGAAGCGAAGCGGTGGACGACCTCATCGCGATCTTCAGCAAGGTGAAGATGAGCGAGAAGGAAGTGAACGCCCTGGTCGAGGAAGTACGCACCGAACGCTATGCCCGCCAGAAAGCGCGTTCGGCTCGTCGTTGATGTGAACGTGCTTGTGAGCGCGCTTGTCATTGGCGACGGGCGGTTCGTGCAGACTTTGTTCAACAAACAACGCTTCACGGTTTGCTCTTCACCAACTTTGGAGGATGAATTCGCGGATGTGGTACAACGGCCCCGGATGCGGAAGTACTTCAGCGCACAGGACGCCGAACGGGCCTTCAATCGCCTTATCTCGCTCTCGGAACGACTGGAGACGGACCCGCCATTGAAAGCCATTTGCCGCGACCCGAAGGACGACTACCTGCTCGCCCTCGCCAAAGCCGCGAAAGCCGACCTCTTGATCACCGGCGATGTTGATCTGCTGGTGCTGAAGAAGCATGGGAAGACCCGCATCTTGAAACCGTCGGCCTTCAAGAAGGAGTTCTTATGAGCGCTTTCCGGCCGCCTTGCTCCGCCGAAGCGGCTACGCGAAGGCGAAGGATGCGCGCATGGTGTTCGATCCCGCTAAGGCGGGACAGGTTGCGCCGTACACGCCGGAGAAGGTGTTGATGAGTCTGTATGCTTAGTCATCGTTGGAGACACAACATGCCCACGCCCAACGATCCCCATCTGCGCAGGTTCTGGTTCACAGTACCCGGTACATCTGGCATCGGTGTCACCGCGTATTCGCGCTCAGAGGCAGAAGATCTCGCTCGCGAAGCCAGCATACGGCTTGGCCCATCGTTCGAGCCTTCAGGCGTCACTGAAGACGTCGATGTGAGAGACCTTGATCAAACCCATGTTGTGCCCAATATGGGCCCGCCGAACTTTCATGGAGTCTGGTTCCCGAGGTTCAACGTGTAGTGCAACGATGCGCGAGGAGCTGCGTCTTTTGAGGTACTATTGAAACTGCACAATCACCTTCAGGCCACTCGAACACACCATGAACCCGTCGCTAACACTTGAAGAGATTCGGACGCATCAGCACCCGTTGCTTCCGAATCCGAGCGACTATCGTGTTGTCCGATACGAGGTGGACGTTGATCCTGATGCACAGACAATCACGTCTATCGTCCTTACACTGAGTTCGCCAAGCGGCGAGGTTTGTCGCTTGCGCTTCATTGAGCCAAACATTCCAGAGTTCGGCCCGTTCCAGATACCGCTCGGACTGTTTACGGGTTCTGTGTATATCGTCGATACGAGTTTCCGGGGCTGGGAGAGTCATGCACTCATAGAAGTAGGTTCGATGACGGAAGATCAGCCTACGTTCTTCTACGCTCGGCGAATCGAGGGCGAGATCTAAGAGGCGTTGCTGCGTCAGGCATTTCGCGTGACGGATTGAAGCGGAAAGCCCGCAAGCGCTGTAATCAGCGCGCGGACTTGGAGCGGAAAGCCGGACCCCGAGGCTTTTGCGAGGGGGCACGCCCAAATGCATAGAACGCAGATAACGCTGATCGAGCGGATCAACGCAGATAATGCTAGCTCAGCACCTCTTCAGATCCGCGCCTATCAGTTTCATCTGCGTCATCTGCGTTCCCTTCTTCCTTCGAGGATCTTCAAGAACGAGCGCGTGCGGATCTCCGCCAACGAAAGCCCAGTGGCCAGCGCTTCCTGCTCGCTGATGGCGCCGCAGTTGAGGCCGCGCAGGAAGTAGTTGAGCAGGCCCTGACCGGTCGCGGCATCGTCGAAGACATCGCTGGTGAGCGTTGCGCGGGCGGCGCGTTCCACGAAGGCCTTGAGGCGCGCGGCGGCATCATCGTAGCTCTCCAGGAAGAAGCTGTAGACGGCGGCGTAGCGCATGGGGAATTGCGCGGGGTTGAGGTCCCAGCCCTGGTAGAGGCCTTTCCAGAGCGAGTGGCGCGTGTGGTCGTACGCCTTCTTCCAGTTGCGGTGTACCACGGCCTTGTTCTCCGCGCGCTGCTTCGGCGTGAGCTTGGCGCCACGGTGCGGTCCGATGGGCATCACGTTGGTGGCGCCGTCGCTGAGCCAGATGCCGGTGGCGCCGAGCGAGACCTTCATCATCATGTGCGCGAAATCGCACACGGCGTGGCCCATGTCCTGGTACTTCGCCGTGATGTTGTTGGCGGCCGTGTAGTCGTACGTGCCGAACGCCGTGGCGATCATGCGGCCCTTGCTGGCGAGCACGTAGCGACGCAGCGGGTTGCTGCCGTCCGCGCCGATCACGGACTGTGTGGTCTCCACCATCATCTCCATCTTCAGCGCGTTCTTCGGGATCTTGGTGTTGGCCTCGATAGCTTCGAAGAGTTGCACCAGTGCGGTGATCTGCTCGGGGATCGTCACCTTCGGCAGCATCACCACGAAGTTGTCGGGCAATTTGCCGTTCGTGGCCTTGGCGAGCGTGGTGAGGAAGATGTCCAGTGTGCGCGCGCCGCGTTCTTTCAGATCTTCGGTGAAGGGCTTGATGCGGATGCCGATGAAGGGCGGCAGCGATTTCACCTTCATGCCCTTGGCCACTTCCAGCGCGGCCTGCACGGCGGTGGCGTCCTCCTCCTCCCAGCTGCGGTTGCCGAAACCGTCCTCGAAGTCGATGCGGAAATCCTCCAGCGCTTCGGTGCGCAGCTTGTGGATCACCTTGTTGTAGGTGGCGTAGGCGAGCCAGCCCGTTTCGTCCTTGCGCTTGGTGGGTGTCAGCTTGTCGAAACGCTTCACGAGCTTGGCGATTTCGGCCGGTTTCTTCGGCAACTTTTCGTGGCCGGGCAGTTCCAGCGCGCGGGCGAACTCGGTGAAATCGGCGGCGTTCTCGAGCAGCGTCTTTAGCGCGGCATTGGCCATCTTCTGCGCGGTGTCGGCGCGGAAGAGATCGGCGCCGCCATAGACGGTATGCACCGGCTGGCGATCGGGCCGGTCTCCGGGGTAGATGGCCTGGAAGGCTTTGTTGGCCTTGCCGAGGGTGTCGAGGATCCGTGACTTGTCCTTGGTGGGAACGCTGAAGTTCATGCGTTGAGGAGTGCGAGGGTGAAAGAGTGCGAGGGTGAAGATCGGAACTCGCTTTGAGAACTCCCGCTGAAGTACTATTGAAGATGTGGGCGTGCCGGTGTGAGATCCCTTCGCTACGCAAAGCCTTCACTCGTGAGCACACCGTCGCGCTTTCCCGTACAAGTCCTCAGCCGGATTACCGGCTTCCGGGCTTTCCCGTTCAATCGCTCACGCGAAGGACGCGTCTTCGCCTACAACCCTCCTATCTTTGTAGGAAGCTGATCACCCATGGCCACCAAACGCGAACTCACAGCGATCATCCAAAAAGAAGGGAATGGCTACGTTTCGTTGTGCCCCGAGTTGGATGTCGCCAGTCAAGGTGATACGATCGAAGAGGCACGTGCGAACCTGATCGAAGCGCTTGAGCTTTTCTTCGAGACTGCTTCCCCGGCGGAGGTAGGTGAACGGATGCATGAGGAGGTGCTTGTGACACGCGTTCAGGTAGCCGCTTGATGCGCATACTTTCGGGCAGTGAGGTCTGCACGATCCTCCGGAAGCATGGTTTCGAACAAGTCCGCCAGCGCGGAAGTCACGTCATCATGCAGAAGAAGTTGGCGAATACCACGATCACAGTTCCCGTTCCCGACCATAAGGAACTTCGCATCGGCACGTTGATGTCGATCATTCGCCAGAGCCAGTTGGACAAGTCAACGTTCGAGTAGGACTCAACTCCCTCGATACGTCGAGAACCCCCACGGGCTCAGCAGGAGCGGAACATGGTAATGCCCGTCGGCCGCCAGTTCGAACACCACTTCGATGTACGGGTAGAAGCTCTTGGTCTTGTGCTCCCTGAAGTAGGCCGAGACATCGAAGCGCATGCGGTAGATGCCGGCGGCAAGCGCGGTGCCTTGCGGCAGTAGTTCCGGGGCGCGGCCGTCGGCGTTGGTGGCAGCAGTGGCGAGATCCTCCCAATCGTTACCGGCCGAGCGTTGCAGGGTGATGCGCACACCGCGGGCGGGCATGCCGCGCGCGGTATCGATGATATGGGTGGAGATCGTGCTCATGCCAATAGCTTCTTCAACCGGATACGCGTGATCTTGTTCTGTTCCCCCGCAGCGACGGTGATCTCTTGCTCCGGGTCATTGTTCATGCGTGCTTCGAGCAGGGTAAGCATCTCGGCCGCGCTTTTCCCCGTGGCGCACACGATGAAGATGTGGCCGAACTTCTCCTCGTAGCTCTTGTTACCATCTGCCAAGCGCTGAATGACGGAAGCATCCGCTCCCTCCACTCCTTTCTGCTCACCACCTGCCCAGCCCTTCGTGCTCGAGTACTTCTTGGCAAGGCTCTCCACATCACCGATGCGTGGGTGGCCTTCGAAGGCTTCCATGTAGTCGTCCACGTCGCATTCCTCCCAGATACGGTCGCTGATCTCCAGCATCTCGCTGAGGCTCTCGAACGGGCGGTCGATGACCATGCGCTCCACCCAGCGCTGCGCGGCGCAGCATTGCGTGAAGGCCGTTGTGGCGTCAGCCTCGCTCAGTCGATTGAGTTGATCCAGCGTCATGCGATGGTGCCCCAGAGCCGCATCCGGCTCACGCCTCCGTCGGGGAAGATGCTCAAACGTACATGCGTCACCGGATCCGTGCAACGCACCTCATGCTCGTAGTGGTGCTCATGGTCGGCCTGGAGCTTGGTACGCTCGATGATGGTGCTCCATTTCGCGCCGGAGAGGTCATCGGTCGCGCTGTTGCAGCCTTCCAGCATGAACATGTCCGGGTAGTTGCCCTTGAAGTGGCAGGTGTCGATCAGCGCCTTCTTGATCACGCCCTTGTGCGCGAGCCGCACGATCACCCAATCGCGGTTGTTGGGCGTCCGGTTGCGCTTCGTTTCCCAGCCATCGCCCATGTTCACCCCGCGGCCGGGCATGATCAGGTTGTTCATGTGGCTGAAGAACATGTCGTTGCATTGGATGGCCAGCGCGCCGTTCTGCGCGGAAGCCAGGTCCACGAGTTCGCCGGACTTCACGCGGGACCAGTCGCGTTTCACTTCGCCGTAGATGCGCAGACGGGCGACGCCACCATCGGGGTAGATGTGGAGACGAACGTGCGTTACGAGTTGAAGAGTTGCGTGTTGCGTGTTCGCCTCTACGAAATGCTGGCTGCCTGGGTTGAGGGTTGTCCTGGGAAGGATCTCGAACCACCTCTCGCCTTCTCCATTCTCGCTGGACAATCCGTTCGGCGCATAGCACGCTTCGATGGAACAGGCCTGCGGTTGGTTGCCGAGGAAGTGTGCCGTATCCACATCGAAGCCCTTGATCGTGCCGGCAGC
>JBGAJW010000007.1:0-104040 GCA_044224725.1 Flavobacteriales bacterium | reverse complement strand
TTCCGGGTGATCCCCAGCGCCGACAGCTTCATCCCCGTGGTGCAGACCGGCAACTTGGAGTTCCATGGAAGCGTGCCCGTGAGCAAGTTGCGCCATGAACCGCTGGACAACCGCTGGAGCCGCATGGCCAAGCGCGCGTTCGACATCGTGTTCTCCCTCGGCGTCATCGTTTTCGTGCTCAGTTGGCTCATCCCCGTCCTGGCCCTCGCGGTGAAGCTCTCCAGCAAAGGACCCGTCTTCTTCAAACAGACCCGGTTGGGCGAAGGCAAGAAGAAGTTCAGCTGCTACAAGTTCCGCAGCATGCGCATGAACAAGGAGGCTGATTCCAAACAGGCCACCAAGAACGACCCGCGCGTCACCAAAGTGGGTGCCTTCCTGCGCAAGAGCAACCTGGACGAGATGCCGCAGTTCTTCAACGTGCTGCTCGGCCAGATGAGCGTGGTGGGCCCGCGCCCGCACCCCTTGAAGCTGAACGATCAGTTCCGCGACATCATCGACAAGTACATGGTGCGCCACTTCGTACGCCCCGGTATCACCGGCTGGGCGCAGGTGAACGGTTTCCGCGGCGAGACCCGCACCCCCGAACTGATGGAAAAGCGGGTGGACCTGGACGTGTGGTACCTGGAGAACTGGTCTTTCACCCTCGACCTGAAGATCGTGGTGAAGACCGTGACAAACATGTTCGGCAAGGACGAACGGGCGTACTGAAGGCCGTAAGCCTTTGACCTTAGGAAGGAGCCCCGAACAGGGGCTTTTTCGTTGGAACCCCATTGCCGTATGGGCCCTCCGTCTATATTTGCCGTCCTTTTCAAAGAACCGATGGCCAATCACAAGAGTGCCCTGAAGCGTGTCCGCCAGACCGAGACCCGCAACGAGCGCAACCGTTACCAGCACAAGACCACCCGTAACGCCGTGCGCGACCTGCGTGCCGCCACCGCGAAAAAGGATGCCGAGAAGCTCCTCCCTGCAGCCGAGAGCATGCTGGACAAATTGGCCAAGAAGAGCGTGATCCATAAAAACAAGGCGGCCAACCTGAAGAGCAGCTTGCGCAAGCACGTCGCCAAGCTGAAATAAGGACCTATCGGTCACTTTCGCATATCGGACAGGTCCCTCTCAGGGGCCTGTTCTACTTTGTGACCCGTGGAAAGCCTGGACGAAACCCCCGCCAAGCTGAGCATACCCGAGTGGTCCAAAGCGGACCGCCCTCGGGAGCGTATGCTGGCCAATGGCCCCAAGGCCATGAGCGATGCCGAGCTGGTGGCCATCCTGATCCGCAGCGGCACCCCCAAAGACAGTGCATTGGACATCGCCCGCCTGATCCTGAGCAAGGCCGGGAATGACCTGCACAAGCTCGCGACCCTAAGTGTGGCCGAACTGATGAAGATCAACGGTGTGGGTGAGGCGAAGGCCCTTAGCATCGCTGCGGCCTTGGAACTCGGTCAGCGACGGAGGGACACCCATGTGGAGCAACGCCCCCTCATCGCCACCAGCCGGGAAGCCTTCGAAGTACTACGCCCTTGGGTGGCCGATCTGCCCCATGAGGAGTTCTGGCTGCTCCTGCTCGACCGGGGCAATCGCCTTCTGGACCGGAGCAAGGTGAGCCAAGGTGGCATGCACGGCACCGTGGCCGACCCCAAGCTCATCTTCCGCGAGGCGCTTGAAAAACGCGCCAGTTCCGTGATCCTCTGCCACAATCATCCCTCCGGGCAGTTGCGCCCCAGTACGGAGGACATCACGCTCACGAAGAAGCTCGTGGAAGGCGGCCGCTTCCTGGACATCACCGTGCAGGACCATCTCATCGTGGCGACCACCGGCTATTACAGCTTCGCGGACAACGGGCAGCTCTGAGAACAACCACCGATACGACACATCGGGAACGCAACTTCCATGTCCTCCCCTCTCCGACTCCTCACTGTCATCGGTGCACGACCGCAGATCATCAAGGCGGCGGCCATGAGCCGAGCCATCGCTGGCCATGCGAAAGGGCGCATCGTGGAAACGCTCCTGCACACCGGCCAGCACTACGACGCCAACATGAGCCAGGTGTTCTTCGATGAGCTCGGTATCCCGGCGGCGGACATCAACCTGAACGTGGGCAGCGGTGGCCATGGAGCGATGACCGCCCGCATGATAGAAGGCATCGAACAGGTGCTCTTGAAAAAGGAACATGATGTGGTACTGCTCTACGGCGATACGAACAGCACACTCGCCGGTGCCGTGGCCGCAGCAAAGCTCCACGTACCCGTCGCGCACGTTGAAGCCGGCCTCCGCTCCTTCAATAAGCGCATGCCCGAAGAGGTGAACCGCATCACTTGCGACCATTGCAGCACATGGCTTTTCTGCCCGACAGACACGGCCGTGGAGAACCTGCGACGCGAAGGGTTCACTGGACAGAACGACGCCAAGCCCTCTGCGGACCATCCTCACGTTGTGCAGTGCGGTGATGTGATGTACGACAACAGCCTCTACTTCGCTTCTATCGCGATGCAGCGCTCGTCCATCCTGAAGGAACACGGCTTGGAGCAGAACGGGTTCGTGCTTGTCACGGTGCACCGCGACAACAACACGGATGACCCGCAGCGACTGAATGCCATCTTCCGGACACTGCTCGATCTGCATACCCGTCATGGTCTCGCGTTCGTGCTTCCGGTGCATCCGCGCACACGGAAAATGATGGATGCGCTGCTCGCAGTCGATGTGAAGGAAGCCCTGAAGAAGAGCCCGCGCTTCCTGCTGGTTCCTCCTGCCGGGTTCTTGGACATGATCGCCTTGGAGAGCGCCGCGCGCTTGGTGATCACCGACAGCGGCGGCGTGCAGAAGGAAGCCTACTTCTTCGGCAAACCCGGGGTGGTGCTCCGCCCCGAAACGGAGTGGGTGGAACTCGTGCAAAAGGACCAGGCCGTCTTGGCCGATGCCGACCCTGCGCGCATCACGGAAGGGGTCGAACGCTTCCTGCGCGACGGCATTCCCCACGTACCGCCTTTGTTCGGCGATGGCCATGCCGCTGACCGTATCTGCGACGAACTGCTCAAGTCCTGGTGATCCGCTCCGCGTTCAACTACCTCCGTTGCTTTGGTCGGTGCCTCGCCGATCCCGAACGGCGACCCTTGTTGATCGCTCACGGGTCCCGGCCGGTCGCCCATCCGGCTGACAGAAAGGAAGCGTTGGGGGCCGCGATCAACTACCTGATGCGCGCCCAGGACCAAGGGAGCGACGATGGAATGGGCAGCTACCATCTGGTGGACGGCTGGGGAGCGTCTTATCCGGAGACGACCGGCTACAGCATACCCACCCTCTTCGCTGCGGCCGAACACCTGCAATGGAATGAGCCACGCGACCGAGCGGTGCGCGCCGCGGACTGGCTGCTTTCGATCCAACGCGCCGATGGTGGCTGGCAGGGCGGGCGCATCGGGGAAGATCGTGAGTCGGTCGTCTTCAATACCGCACAGGTGATCCGTGGGCTCCTGGCCGCGCACGACCACACCGAGCGGGCGGAATTTCTGGACGCGTGCGTGCGGGCCGGTGAATGGATCCTGGGCTCGCAGTCGCGTGACGGGGCATGGAGGCAGAAGAACTTCCTGCAGGCCGCGCGCGTGTATGACACGTACGTGAGCGCGCCCATACTGCGCTTGCATCGCCTCACCGGAGACGAGCGGTACAAGAAAGCCGCAATGGCCAATTTGGAGTGGGTGCTGGCGCAGCAATGGGCCAATGGGTGGTTCAGCAATGCGGACAATACCGAGAAGCACAATGAGCGGCCGATCACGCACACCATCGCCTATACGGTGGACGGCCTGATCGAGTGCGCGGCGCACGTTCGTCACGAACTGATGATGGACCGCGCGACGCGCACCGCCAATGTGGTCTTGGAGAAATTCCTGCGCGACGGCTGGTTGCACGGCCGATATGATGGCCAGTGGCGCGGAAGTGAGAGCCTGATCACCACCGGATGTGCACAGTTCGCCATCTGTTGGGCCTGGTTGCACCGGATCACCGGTGAAGCGCGCTATTGGGAAGGTCTTCAACGGATGACGGATCTGCTCATGACCATGCAACGCGCCAACAATGCCGGGCCCGCTGATGCGCACGGGGCCCTCAGTGGATCCTTCCCGATCTGGGGGCGGTATGAGAACTTCGCATTCCCCAACTGGGGCACCAAGTATTTCGCGGACGCTTTGCTTTGTGCGGAGGGACGACTCCCGCGATATTGAGGAGGCAACCCACGGACAGCATGCCGATGCCGACCTCTTTCGATCCTGTCGCCCTCTTCCGCCGGTCCTGCGGGATGTGGCCGGATCGTGAGGCGCTCAGCGTCGCAGGTACATCACTCACCTATTCGGAGCTCGACCGGTGGAGCGATGCCATCGCAGCCGCGTTGATCGCGGGTGGTGCATCGAAAGAACGTGTCGCGCTCGTTACCCACAAACGGGCCGCTTCCTATGCCGCGATCCTCAGTATCCTGAAAGCGGGGTGCGCCTATGTGCCCCTTCTTCCCGACGGTCCGGCCGCCCGTTGGGAGCGGATGATCACCACCTGCGGTGCGCGTTTCATTGTCGGTGATGCACCGGCCATTGCCGGTCTCCAACAGGTAGCCGACCCCGGACCCGGGTCATCCAGCACCGCATCACTTGTTGATCGCGCTGGCGACGAAGCCTACGTCCTCTTCACCAGCGGCAGCACTGGCGGGCCGAAGGGGGTGAGCGTTTCGCGTGCGAACGTTTCGGCCTACTTGAGCCATCTCCTCACTGCGTACGACTTCGGCGAAGAGGACCGCTTCACGCAGTTCTTCGCGCTCACCTTCGACCTGAGCGTTCATGACCTCTTCGTCTGCTGGGGCGCTGGTGGCTGCTTGTGCGTACCGCCGGATGACAATGCACTTCGCACGGCCGCATTCGTGCGCGATGAGCGGATCACGGCGTGGTTCTCCGTACCCTCATTGCCGACCTTGATGGAACGCATGCGCGCCTTGAAGCCCGAATCGCTATCTGCCATCAGGCACGCGTTCTTCTGTGGTGAGGGACTTCCGTACGACACCGTGCGTGCCTTCGCGATGGCCGCTCCGAACGCGCGATTGACGAACCTTTATGGACCCACGGAAGCGACCATCGCCATCACCTCATACGATATCGATCGCGCGAGCTTGATGCGCCAGGGACTGGTTCCGATAGGCAGACCGTTCCCCGGCCACAAAGTCATCATCGACAACGAGGAACTCTGTGTGGCCGGACCGCAGATCACGAATGGGTACCTCGGCCTGCCCGAGTTGAATGCCGCCAGTTTCACCGACATCACCGGAACGGGTGAACGCTGGTACCGCACCGGAGATCGTGCCCGCATGGACCCGGATGGAACACTCCAGTACCTCGGCCGAATCGATCATCAATTGAAACTGGCGGGGCACCGCGTTGAACCAGGCGAGGTTGACGAATTGCTCACGCCCTTGCTCGCCGGTGGCAGGGCCATCACTATACCTGTCAACGAGGGCGGGGCCGTTCGCCTCGTTACATTTATCGACGTGCCCCGTGACACCACCGAACTGCTCGCCCATTGTCGTGCGCACCTGCCGTCATACATGGTCCCGGAGCGCATCCTGGTGCAGGAACATCTTCCCTTGACCAACCACGGCAAGACGGACCGGCAACAGCTTATCGCCCTCGCGAAACATGGCTGAGACCTCCTTGCGCTCGAACATCACCCGACGCTTGGCACAACGCTTGGCCCGTTTGGGCCTTTCGCCCAACGACCTCACGGATGACCTTGACCTCGTGCGCAGCGGAGTGCTCGATTCGCTCGGCTTCGTAGACCTGATCGCGGAGTTGGAGAACACTACCGGAAAAAAGGTCGATCTGGAACAAGCGCTCGAACGGAAGAACGCGACCACCGTCGGCAGCATCGTTTCACTCTTCTCGGAGCGATGAGTATCGTGTCAGTCCGCACCATTACGGATGCCGAAGACAAGGCACTGCCCGCTATCGTTCCGTTGTTCGAAGCGATGCACGCTGAAATGGCACGACAAGGCATGCTCCTTGGCCTCACGTCCGACGGAGCACGCATCTGGCTGGAAGGGGCAAAGGGCGGCCTGGAACGTTTCGGTCATCTGGCCGTGGCGGAAGCTGATGGACAGGTCATCGGCTTCGCGTATGCGGTCGTCAAGTTGGCACCGGAACATCTTGGCGGGGCGAGGATCGGGCATATCGCCCACGTGTTTGTCGCGCCAGCGCATCGGCGGTCCGGTATAGCGCGTGAACTCGTCGCATCGCTCCACGAATGGCTCGGTGCGAAACAGGTCACCAGCATTGAACTGCAGGTGGTGCATCGCAACGAGGCCGGTCTCGCGTTCTGGCGTTCGCTCGGCTATGAGACCGAACTGTTGCAACTGCGGAAGAGTTGACGGGCAGCGGCCATGATATCAGCACATGGCCCGCCCTCATGGGCGTGAAGCCGGGCGACACCATCCAACTGATGGCTGACCTTACGCGCGTGGCCTGGAACGCGCGACGGGCCGACAAGCGGTTCAATGCTGAGGAATTCCTGACCGCCTTCGCTGATGCTGTGGGCTCAAGGGGCGACCTGCTCATACCGGCCTTCAACTTCGATCTGCGCGATGGTGATGCGTTCGATATCAAGCGTTCCCGATCGATCAGCGGTGCACTGGCGAACGCCGCGATCGACCATGAACGCTTCCAACGCACCCCGCATGCACTGCATTCCTTCGCCGTGACCGGCGCGCACGCCGATCAACAGGTGACTTCCGATGAGCCGGGGAGCTTCGGACCCCGATCACCTTTCGCTTTCCTGTTGGCGCAGAAGGGCACGCTCATCGCTATCAACCTGCCCCTGAACGACGCGCTGACCTTCGTTCACTTCACGGAGGAGAAGGTCGGCGTACCCTACCGCTCGCACAAGATGATCCGCATACGCTACACGGGCACCGATGGGAAGACGGGCGAAAGGACGTTCTCAGTTTACGCCAAAGGTCCTGGGCATCACATCGAGCTTTCGGCATTGGAACCCCTGCTGGAAAAGGCCGGTGCATTGACGCGCGGCGAGGTGGGCGGCTCGCGTTTCATCCGGGTCGACCTGTCAAAGGCACACGAAGTGATCGCGCACGACATCACGGCGAACAAGGCGCGCAGCATCCATCAATTCCGCTGGAACTGGTGGTTGCGCGATCACGCGAAAGGCGTCCTTCGTACGTTCGGCATCCGCACGCGCCAGGAACGCACCGCCCATGCTGCACGCACTGCTTGAAACACCATCCCCGCGCGCACGCTATGTGGTGCGCCACGTGTTCGAGCGTATGCTGGGTTGGCCGGTGGTCTTCGTCGGATCTCGTGAGGAACTCCTGGTTTCCGAAGGACCGCGACTGAGCTACGGCCGAACCCCGGTCCAAGGCGCGCTCCATGTGCCGGCCAGTAATTGGCCCGATGGAAGGGAAGGCGCCACCACACCGCCGCCGTCCAGCGGCACTGGCCGTGATCTCCTCCCTTTCCCCATCGGTACGGACTTCGACGTGTTCGCGGCGATCTTCTTCCTGATCTCTCTGCAAGAGGAGTATTCCCTGACAAAGCGCGACGAACACGGCCGCATCGTTGCGGATGATCTCTTGCTCGTACGCTCGCGGGCCAGCGACTTTCCCATTGTCGACATCTGGGTCCTGCGACTTGCCGACCGATTGCGGGCAATGTTCCCAACCCTTCCCGCGCCTGTACGCGTGTATCGTCATATGCTCACCGTGGACATGGACAACGGCCTGAAGTACGCCGCTCGTTCCTGGCAACGCGCCATGGGTGCTTCTGCGAAGGATCTGGCAGCCGGAAGGGCCACTCGCTTCTTCGAGCGATGGAACGTGCGCGTTGGCAGGACCGAGGACCCCTACGCGACCTTCGTTGATCGGCTCGCTCAAGTGCGGGACAAGGTGGATCGCATGATCGCTTTCGTACTCACTCGAGGTGAAGGGCGTTTCGACCATGCCGCGCGGATCGATCATCCGGTCTTCGTTGACCTGCTGAAACGATTGGCCGTCCTGTCGGAGATCGGCTTGCATCCCTCTTACGAGAGCAGCCGCGACGAGCGGATCATCGCGCGTGAACGCGAACAGCTCGGCAAGGTGACCGGTCGATCGATCACTACTACACGACAGCATTTCCTGCGCTGGCGCATGCCCGATACGTTCCGTGCGCTCATCGCGAACGGATTCACCGAAGACCATTCCATCGGCTTCAGTGACCGCATCGGTTTCCGTGCCGGCACTTGCACGCCCTTCCCTTGGTACGATCTGGAGCGCGATGAAGAGACCCAGCTGATGCTCCATCCCTTCGCGGTGATGGACAGTGCGCTCGCGAACAGCACCGGCGAGGGACTGCAAAAAGCCGTCGGTGACATGAAGCTCCTGAGCAATGCCGTGCGCGAAGTCAATGGCTCCTTCGTCAGCGTCTGGCATGATCGCTTCCTGAGCGGCCATGAGGAATTCAAAGGCGGACCCGAAGCGATGCACGAACTCGTCGACCACGCCCAAGCATGATCCGGTACGTGCGGCATAGCGACATTGACCTCGCTGCATGGGACGCGCGCCTTGAACGGTGCGCGAACAAGCTCTGGTACGGATCGAGCGCGGTGCTGTCAACCGCTGCACCGTGTTGGGACGCCTTGATCGACGATGAGGCGGACGCGCAGATGGCCCTTCCCTGGCGGAAGAAGTTCGGCATCACTTACGCCTACCAACCCTTCCTGCTGCAACAGCTCGGGCCCTTCGCCGCGCATCCATCGCCCGCGGATACGGCCCGGTTCATCGCGGCTCTTCCTCCGCATATCCGGTTCGCGGACATTTACCTGTGCCCCGGAATACCCGCGCCACCAGCGCTGACGGAACAGCAGAACATCACCTTTTCCCTGAAGGAACCGATCGACGCACTCCGCAAGCGCTACAGCGAGAACCATCGTCGCACGTTGAAGAAAACGGAGGCTGCGAGCACCGGTTGGGATGGCCGAGTCCCGCTGTCGGAGATCACGGCCTTCTTCATCAGCTCCGACCAATTCAGTAGGTGGGGCATCAAACCCGACCAGGTACAGACGCTTCTTCGGGTGCTTTTCACCGCCGTTGAACAGGGTCATGGTCTTGGATGCGGCGTCCGTTACAAAGGGGAATTGGCCTGCGCGGCGTTCTTCGTGCGCTGGGGCGGGCGTCTGATCTTCCTGAAGGGGCTGGCGAACGAGCAGGGCCGTAAGCTGCACGCCATGCACTACCTGATCGACCGGGTGATCGCCGAGCATGCGGGGCAGGACCTCCTTTTCGACTTCGCCGGCACCAATGATCCTGACCTGTCGCGCTTCTACATGGGCTTCGGCGGGGAACGCTCCGTTTATTTGCGAGCTTTGGTGAACAAGCTCCCTTTCCCGCTGAACCTGCTAAGGACCTGAACGATGGTGGTGCGAATGAACAGCGAACGCTCCGTGGTGAACACCTTCATCGCTGAACTGCGCGACGAGACGATACAGAAAGACCCTATACGTTTCCGCCGCAACCTGGAGCGTATCGGCGAGGTGATGGCTTACGAACTGAGCAAGACCCTCGACTATGCCGAGCAGGAAGTGATCTCTCCCCTCGGCACCGCGCGCGTCGATCTGGCCACGGACAAACCGGTTCTGGCCACCATTCTCCGCGCCGGACTGCCCCTGCACCAAGGGCTGCTCAACTACTTCGACCGGGCAGATTGCGCCTTCGTGAGCGCTTATCGCAAACACCGCCCGGGAGAAGACGCTTTCGACATCGAGGTGGAATACATGAGCAGCCCTTCATTGGAAGACCGCGTGCTCATCCTCAGTGATCCGATGCTCGCCACCGGGCGAAGCATGGTGCTCGTGTACAAGGCACTGTTGCGATTGGGCAAACCCAAAGCACTGCACATCGTGAGCGTGATCGCGAGCGCCGAGGGCATCGAGCACCTGAAGAGCCATCTGCCGGCCAACACGCGCATCTGGGTGGCCGCCGTGGACGAGGAGATGACCGCACAGGCGTACATCGTTCCCGGCCTCGGTGATGCCGGCGATCTGGCCTTCGGGGCCAAGCTCTGATGGTCGATCAGGTCCTCAGCGCATTGAGCGTGCTCCTGATGGGGGCCCTCAAGTTCCTCTTCGCAGCGCCGCTGTCCTACGGACTCGGGTTCGGTTTCCTCGCGACACTCGGCATGCTCTTCATCGGTGGAGCTCTCGGAATGACGGGCTTCTTCTTCGCCGGGGCACGGGTGATGGAGTGGTTCCGTCTGCGACATCTGCGCCGGGAGAAAAAGCGTCTGGCCAAAGGGCTTCCACCTGACCGGATCTTCACGCGCACAAACCGGTTCATCGTGCGCATGAAGCGCGACTTCGGGTTGCCGGGCCTCGCGGTGATGCCGCCGATCCTGTCCATCCCCATCACCGCGGTGATCGCCGCGAAGTACTTCCGGCACGATCGGCGCACACTGCCCATTCTATTGCTCGCGGTGGTGGCTTGGTCCGTGGTGCTCAGTTCCGTTTGGAGCTTCATGCGGTGAAACGCTACGCGCATCTCTTCTTCGACCTGGACCATACGCTCTGGGACTTCCGCACGAACTCGCGCGCGGTACTGCGTGAGCTGTTCCATGAGCTCAACATGGGCGACCTCGGCGTGTCCGATGCCGATGCGCTCATCGAGGTCTATGAGGAGATCAATGCGGGACTCTGGAAGCGCATGGAAAGCGGAACGCTTGACAAGCATGTGATGCGCGTGCTGCGTTTCCGGAATACCCTGCTGAAGTTCGGTGTGAAGGATGAAGCGCTAGCGAAGACGATGGGTGACGAGTACTTGGAGCGCACCCCGCGCATGAACGGCCTGTTCCCGGGGACGCTAGAGCTCCTGCGCGCATTGCGGCCGGGCCACGGCATGCACATCATCACCAACGGTTTTGAACTCACTCAAGCGACGAAGCTCAAGAGCAGCGGGCTGGAAGGCCTGTTCGACCATGTGATCACCAGCGAGGGTGCCGGTGCGGGCAAACCCGACCCGCGCATCTTCGCCAAAGCGTTGAAGCTCGCCAAAGCGGAGACGGGCGAAAGCCTGATGATCGGCGACAGCATCACGGCGGACATGGACGGGGCGCGTGCGGTCGGCATGGACCAAGCGCATTTCCATCCGGAAGAAGAAGGTGATCCGTTGGCCACCTACCGCATCCGGAGCTTCGAAGAACTACGCGCTCTTTTGATCCGCTGATCGCGGTACGGCGGCCGATATCACGGCTTCGGTGCGAGCTCGCTGTCCGGCACGAAGGCATAGCGCATGATCTGGCGGCTGCCATTGATCTCGCTGGCCCGCAAGAACCGCACGGAATCGCCGTTCGCGCGCACATCGCCCAGGTAGTTGATCACCCCTTTCATGCCGACGGAGCGGATGAAGAGGCTGTCGTTGCGCTGCTGCACCGGGCAGTTGTGCACCTGGTTCCATCCGCTCTTCACATCGATGGTGAGCATGGAGGCGAGTTGGCCGGGATACTTCTCCGTGCCGCCCACGAAGGCCGCACTGCCGCGCTCGAAGAACCGCATGTAGTACTGCAGGTCACCGATGGTGCAGCGGTACGCGCCATCGAATTTGAGGCCAGTGCCGGTCAAGGGCACCAATTGCGGTTCGCCGGAGGTCGATGCCGATGTGGCCGGTGTATCGGTGGGTGCAAGCAATGCCTCGATCGGAGCTCCGACAGACGTGTCCGCAGCCTGTACGACCGGGACTTCCACAGGGGCATCCACACACGATGCGGCGAGGAGAACGGGGATGATCAAATGGGCGAAACGCATTGTGCTCAACAATTGAATGTCGCGATCACGGAGGTGGAACCCTGCACGACATCACCGATCCGCACCTTCATCGCGGCGGTGCGGGGCAGGTACAGGTCAACGCGTGATCCGAACTTGATGAAGCCGAATTCCTTGCCTTGCACCGCTGGCTTCCCTACCTGGCTGTAGGTGCAGATGCGGCGCGCCAGTGCTCCCGCGATCTGGCGGAAGAGCACTTCGCCATGGCGCGGATGCTTCACCACAACTGTGCTGCGCTCGTTCTCGGTACTGCTCTTCGGATGCCAGGCCACCAGGTACTTGCCGGGGTGGTACTTGTAGTAGCTCGTGATGCCGCTGATGGGATCGAAGTTGATGTGCACGTTGAGCGGGCTCATGAAGATGGAGACTTGCACACGCTTGTCCTTGAAGTACTCGGGTTCTTCCACTTCCTCGATGGCCACCACTTTGCCGTCACAGGGCGAAACGATCGCGTTGTCATCCTGCGTGATCCGGCGCGAAGGCACACGGAAGAACCACACGACGATGAAGTACATCGCGAGCATACCCACGGTAACGATCCACGCGAGCCAAGCCGGTGCCCAGGTCCACGCGGCGAACAGCGCGAAACAAGTGGCCGCCAAGGTGAGCAGCAGGGTCGGGGTTCCTTCGCGGTGGAGGCGCATGGTGGGCGGCGAAGATATCGGAGGGGCGGGAGCGACGCCTACGGCGGGCCTTGACCGGAACTAGTCGAGCAAGGTGATCACCAACACTATCACCGGGGCCGCCAGCAGGAAGCCATCAAAGCGATCGAGAATGCCACCATGGCCGGGCAGGATGGTGCCGCTGTCCTTCACGCCCCTGGCCCGTTTGAACGCGCTTTCCAGCAGGTCTCCCAAGGTGGCCGTTATGGCTACTGCGCCGGCGGCGGCCATCCATTGCGTTGCCGTCAGTTCGAGCCAGTACTTCGACAAAAGCCAGCCCACGAACAGGGTGAGCGCCACACCGCCCGCCAGTCCTTCCCACGTTTTGCCTGGGCTCACGGCGGGCATCAACTTGGTGCGTCCAATGCTCCTGCCCACCAGGTAGGCACCTGTATCACTTGTCCACAGAAGGACCATGAAGCCCACGAAGACGTGCCAGTGCCGATCCACCATTCTCGTCGTCAACGCGAACGGCATGGCTATGTAGAGGATGGTCGCAAGGTAGCCCGCGAACACGCGAGCGGGGTCTTTTACCCCCCGCCGCATAAGGTCAAAAGCCAGTAGCAGGACGCTGGTCGTCAGAACGGCGTAGAGGTAGCCGATGCGCATCTGCTCGAATAACGTCCTGGAGGCGATCGCGACGAATACGACCGCAGCGAGCAGCATCGTTCGCCCTTCCCCCGGATCGCCCTCACCTTCCGTGAAGTACAACCGATGCCACTCCCGCGCACCGATCACGCATACTGGCAGGAACAACAGGAAGGTCGTCCGTGGTCCGGCGATGGCGGCACCCAACGTCAGCGCCACGTAGACGGCACCGGTCAGCGCGCGCTTGGTGAATTCACTCGGGCCTCCGCTCATGTGTCTCATCCCGCATTGGCGGGACGGCGAAGGTCGCTTATGCGGGCGTAGTCGCGGGCGGAGCCGCGTCCGGTGTTTCCGGCTGTTGGGCGATCGGCGGAGTCCCGTGCGGTGCACTGCCATTGCCGTTTACCACCGGTGGCACGACCCTGATCGCTTGCTCTTCCCGTTCCCACGCGCGCTTACCGAAGATCTTTTCCAGGTCCTCCTTGAAGATGACCTCCTTCTCCAGCAACTGCATAGCGAGCGCGGTGAGCTTGTCCTTGTTCTCGCTGAGGATGCGCTTGGCCCGGATATACTGGAGCTCCACGATGCCGCTCACCTCCTCATCAATGGTCTGCGCGGTGCGTTCGCTGTAGGGTTTGCCGAAGGAATACTCGCTCTGGCCGGTGCTGTCGTAGTAGCTGATGTTGCCCACCTTGTCGTTCAGCCCGTACATGGTGACCATGGCGTAGGCTTGCTTGGTCACCTTCTCCAGATCGCTCAGCGCACCGGTGCTCACTTTACCGAACATCGTTTCCTCCGCAGCGCGGCCACCCAAGGCTGCGGCGATCTCGTCATACATCTGTTCGGCGGTGGTCAGGTGCCGTTCATCGGGCAGGTACCAAGCGGCACCGAGCGAACGTCCGCGCGGCACGATGGTGACCTTCACCAACGGAGAAGCGTGTTCGGTCAACCAACTCACCGTAGCGTGACCTGCCTCGTGGTAGGCGATCACCTTCTTCTCCTCTGTGGTGATGATCTTGTTCTTCTTCTCCAAACCGCCGACCACGCGGTCCACAGCATCGAGGAAGTCCTGTTTCTCCACCTGCTTCTTCTTCTTGCGCGCAGCGATCAGCGCTGCCTCGTTGCAGATGTTCGCCAGGTCCGCACCACTGAATCCGGGCGTCTGACGCGCCAAGAACTCAACGTCCACAGCGGTATCCAGCTTCAAGGGCTTCAGGTGCACCTTCAGGATGGCCACCCGCTCGTTCAAGTCGGGCATGTCCACGAAGATCTGCCGGTCGAAGCGGCCCGGACGCATGAGGGCACGGTCGAGCACGTCAGCACGGTTGGTGGCACCGATCAGGATCACACCGCTGTTCGTGCCGAAGCCGTCCATCTCGGTGAGCAACTGGTTCAGCGTGTTCTCGCGCTCATCGTTCGCGCCCATGTTCACGCTGCGGCCGCGCGCCCGGCCGATCGCGTCGATCTCATCGATGAAAATGATGCTCGGCGCCTTCTCCTTGGCCTGCTTGAACAGATCACGCACGCGGCTAGCGCCCACGCCGACGAACATCTCCACGAAGTCGGAGCCGCTCAGTGAGAAGAATGGAACGCTCGCTTCACCGGCCACCGCTTTGGCCAGCAGTGTTTTGCCCGTGCCCGGAGGACCTACGAGCAGCGCGCCCTTCGGGATCTTCGCACCGAGATCCGTATAGCGCTTGGGGCTCTTGAGGAAGTCGACGATCTCCTGCAATTCCTCCTTCGCTTCATCCAGGCCGGCCACATCGTTGAAGGTGGTATTGGTCGTCTTTCCCCCCTCGAAGACCTGTGCACGGCTCTTGCCGATGTTGAAGATCTGGCCGCCGGGGCCACTGGGACCGCCGATGCGGCGCATCATGAAGACCCAGACCAGGCCTACCAGGCCGATGAAGATGACCCATTGCCAGATCTCCGCGGCGTAGTTGTTCGCCGGCTGGATGTCCACCGATACGCCGTGCTTGCGGGCGCCATCGATGATCTGGTCCTGCAGGTTGTCCGAATTGCCGGTGTAGAACTCGTAGTGCGGACCCTTCTTGTCCGATCCACTGCGCGCTAACCGGGCCTGGTGCGTCTTCTTCGCCAAGCTGTCCGGTTTGATGCTCACCCGTACGCTCTCATTCTGGATGATCACGATGCGGTCGACGTCCCCAGCGTCGAGGAAGTTCTCGTAGTCGCTCACGTCGATCTGCTGGGTCTTCGGGGCGTAATTGAACAGCCACATGGCCAGGATCAGCACGCCGATCAGGCCATAGATCCAGTAGAAATTGATGGCCTTGTCCGGCCCCTTCTTGTTCTTCCCGTTGTTCTCCACGTTCTTCTGCCCTCTTCAGGCCACGTTCTCATAAATGTTGCGGATGGCGTCGCTCCAGAGCTGTTCCAATCCGTAGTAATCCCGTTTGCTCTTGTGGAAGATGTGCACCACCACGTCCACGTAGTCGAGCACCACCCACCCTTTACTTTCAAGCCCCTCGATATGCCAAGGCTTTTCACCGGCCTTCTCCAGTCCGAACTTCTCCACACTCCCTGCGATGGCCGCCACCTGCGTATCCGAATCGCCATGGCAGATAATGAAGTGGTCGCACACGGTGTTCGGCACTTCCCGCAGGTCCAAGTGGACGATGTCTTTGCCTTTCACTTCCTGTATCCCGTGAACGACGGCTTCCACCGTCCGGTTGGCTGGGCGTACGTCCGGGCGTTTCTTCATGTGTTTCATCCCGCCTTGCGGGGCGGTCTATCTTGCGACGATCAAAAGTAAGACAGGATGCGCCCGCCACGTCCGCTCATGGACGTGCTCTTGGTGGCGAGGGACGGAGGAACAGCATGCGCACAAAGGTCATCGGTCAGGAACTCATCACGCTGAAGAGCGTGGACAGCACCAACAAGCATGCTGCCGAATTGTTGGCGCAGGGCAAGTTGGCGCACGGAGCGGTCATACTGGCTGAGGAACAAACAGCGGGGCGAGGGCAGCGCGGACGCATTTGGCGCAGCGGCTCCGGACTGGACCTCACGGCCAGCGTGCTGTTGCACTTCGAACACCTGAAGGCATCCGAACAGTTCGTACTGGCCAAGATCGCCTCGCTCGCCGTGCATGACGTGGTCTCCTCAGCGATGAAGGTGGCCGTGGACCGTAGCGGCGAACTCACCCGCATCAAGTGGCCGAATGACGTGCTGGTGGACCGGCGCAAGATCTCCGGCATCCTGATCAAGAATGAGGTGGTGGGCGGCCTGGTGATGAACAGCATCCTGGGTTTCGGCATCAACGTGAACAGCGGCGACCTCGATGCGGAGTTCAACGCCACGAGCCTGCGGATGGAAACGGGGCTGGAACACGACCGTTTGGCCCTCCTCGAGCACCTCTGTCAGCGTTTGGAGCACCAGCTGGATGTCTGGCAGAACGACCCGGATGGGCTGGCCCGCGCATACACCGACCGGCTATGGGCCAGAGGACGTTACGCGGACTTCGAACTCGATGGCCACCCGTTCAGCGCCAGGCCGATGGACGTGGACGAGGATGGCCGTTTGCTGGTGGAGGACGAGGAGGGGAAAGTGCAGGTCTTCGGGTATGACCGTCTCCGGTTCGCCCCCCGGTAAAGACCGCAAAAACAGACTTGTACGGTCCAAGCAAAGGGCTACATTTGCGACCCTTTTGAAATAGACCCACGGCGACGCCTGCGCGGAACCGTGCCCAAGCACACAACACACGCTTCAGCGTCCGAAGAATGAAACGCACCTACCAGCCCAGCAAGCGCAAGCGCGCGAACAAACACGGCTTCCGCAAACGCATGGCCTCTGCGGCCGGTCGCGCCGTTCTCGCCAGCCGTCGTCGTCAGGGGCGCAAGAAGCTCTCCACCAGCGACGAGATGGTCGGGAAGAAGTAGTTCCGGGCTTGAGATCGATCCCAAAAGGGGGCCTATGCGGCCCCCTTTCCTTTTTTGGCCGATCTCCCGCAGAGCCCAAGAGGCGTAGAGCCGAGACGGTTCATTCAATGTTGACTCCCTTCGATTCCGCGTCCGGCCATCCGCCAGCGGTTCACTCATACAGTGCAGCGTCAAGCATTCCCTCCGCGCCTCAGCGGCTCTGCGTGAGACCAGAATGATGAAGGCCCCCGTTTCCGAGGGCCTTCGCAGTGTTCAGGTATACAAGGCTCAGTTCTCGCCCTTCACGCGCTCCAGCACGTACTCATCCACGAGGATGCGACCGCAGTGTTCGCACACGATGATCTTCTTGTGGCTGCGGATGTCCAGCTGGCGCTGGGGCGGGATGGCGTTGAAGCAACCACCGCAGCTTCCGCGCTCGAAGGGAACCACCGCCAAGCCGTTGCGGGCGTTGCTGCGGATCCGGCGGTAAGCGCTCAACAAACGCTCTTCGATGTGCTTCGAAGCCGCGTCGCTCTTCTTCTGCAGGTCCTTCTCCTCCTTCTCGGTCTCGCTGATGATGTCATCGAGCTCCTTCTTCTTCAGCTCCAGGTCCTTCTTGCGCTCCTTGTAGAGCTTGGTGCTCTCATCCACCACGGACTTCTTGCTGTCCAAGGTGAACTTGCCCTCCTTGATGCGCTTCTCGGCGAGCTGGATCTCCAGATTCTGGAACTCGATCTCTTTGCTCAGGCTGTCGTACTCGCGGTTATTCCGCACTTTGGCCTGTTGCCCTTCGTACTTCTTGATGGCCGCCTTGGCGTCCTTGATGAAGTTCGTCTTGTCGCTCACGGCCTGCTCCACTTCAGCAAGGTCATCCTGCAATTTCTTCAGGCGCGTTTCCAGACCGGCCACCTCATCCTCGAGGTCCTGCACCTCCAAGGGCAGTTCGCCGCGCTGGGTCTTGATGCGGTCCACTTGCGAATCCAGGTGCTGCAGACGGAAGAGTTCCACCAGCTTCTCGGCGATGGTGATCTCCGCTTTGGTCGCGGCATTGGCGGCCTTCGGGGCCTTGTCTTCCTTCACCGGGCTCTTGGTCTCGGTCTTGGCCATGGTCAACAAATGTGAACGGGGTTGGTGACGGTTTCCGTCAAATGGGCTGCGAATGTAGGCAGTTTATCGCGTAGGTGGCGCTGGAGCAAATGCATGGTGAACTGTTCGCTCTCGTAGTGCCCGATATCCGCCAGAAGCAGCTGGCCCTCAGCCCCGAAGAACTCGTGGTATTTGATGTCCGCCGTCACATAAGCGTCCGCCCCCGCTGACCTGGCCCGGCCGATGAGGAAGGCCCCCGACCCGCCGCACAGGGCGACACGCTCCACCCGCTTGCCCCGCAAGGCCGTGTACTTGATGACCGGCACGTTGAACGCAGCCTTCACCTTGGCCAAGAACGCCGTCTCCTCCAAGGGCTCTTGCAGTCGGCCGATGGCTCCGGATCCGATACCCGGATGGTTGTTCGCCAACGGGTAGAGGTCGTAAGCCACTTCCTCGTAAGGATGCGCCTTCAGCATGGCCTGAACGACGGCGCGCTCCATGGGCACATGCAGGATCGTCTCGATGCGCGTTTCGGGTTCCATGTGGCGCTCGCCCTTCTTGCCGACAAAGGCGTTCGAGCCCTCTCCGCCCCGGAAAGTCCCCTGCCCTTCCAGCCCGAAGCTGCACTCATCGTAGTTGCCGATGCGACCGGCCCCGGCGGAGAACATTGCCTCCCGCACGGACTCCACATGCGCGTTCGGCACGAAGACGACGAGCTTGAGCAACTGGTCCGGCTTGGGATCCAACACCTGAAGGTCCTGAAGCCCTAGCCGCGAGGCGATCTCGGCGTTCACCCCAGTGATCACGTTGTCCAGGTTCGTGTGGATGGCGTAGATGGCCACATCGTGCTTGATGGCCGTCAGCAATGTGCGCTCCACGCCGTTTCGGCCTGTGATGCTCTTCAGCCCCCGGAAGATCACCGGATGGTGCGCGATCACCAGGTCACAGCCGCGCTTCACGGCTTCGGCCACCACCTCTTCCGTGCAGTCCAAGGCGACCAGTGCAGCCTTCACTTCCTTGTCCGGGCTGCCGACCTGTAGGCCACTGTTGTCGTAGTCCTCTTGTAGAACAGGCGGGGCCCACGCTTCGAGGACGCGGGTGATGTCGGAAAGGCGCATGGTTTAGAACTCTGGGGCGAAGATGGGGGCACCCGGGCCGATCGAACTTCTCACAACCTTCGCAGCATGCCCACCCGTTGGTATTCCCTTCTGCTCGTCTTCATCGGTCTGCTGTCAGCCGCTTCGGCCCAACACACCGACCTGCGCCTTACCGCAGTCGTGCGCTGCTGGGACAAGACCGATGACTCCACACGCTTCACCATTACCGCCTTGGACACGGCCGCTGGCGCGCTGCCGATGAAAGCCGCGTGTTCCACCAAAGGCAAATGCCGAATCAACCTGCCCTTGGACCACGTGTACCGCGTCGAACTTTCCGCCGAAGGCCATGTGCCGAAGCACGTCATGATCGATCTGAACGGCCCGGGCATCAAACAGCGCAAATGGGGCTACAACACACGGTTCAAGGTGAAGTTGATGCCGCGTATCGACTCCGTGGACTACAGCGTGTGTGAGCGGCCATTGAGCAAGGCCAGTTTCAGCAAGAAGGAGAACGACATCGTTTGGGATGAGCGCTACACCTTCGATCTGACCCCCTACTACGAGACGATGGAGAACCGCTATGCTGAGGTGGTGCGGCGGCGTGAGGGGTCAATGAAATGATGTGCGGATGAGCGAATGGCCTCACCGTGGTGCCGCGCATCTTTGAGGCCCGCCGATGTCCTCACTGCGCCTGCTCCTCCTGCCCTTCTCTTGGCTCTATGGGGTGGTTCTGCGCGTTCGGCATCTCGCCTATGACCAAGGCTGGCTGAAGAGCACGACACCCGCGATCCCCGCCATCGCCATCGGTAACATTGCCTTGGGCGGAACCGGCAAGACGCCGCACGTTGAACTCGCCTTGCGAACGCTCGTGGACCATGGCCCGCTGGCGACCTTGAGCCGTGGCTATGGCCGCGATGGAACGCACTTCCACGAAGTACACCGCGAAGACGACGCGAGCGTGGCGGGTGACGAACCGCTCATGCTGAAGCGCAAGTTCAGCGGCGTGCGCGTGTTCGTGGGTGGTGACCGTGTGGCCGGGATCGAAGCGATCAGAACCACTGCGCCGGAGGTGAAGGCCGTGATCCTGGACGATGCGTTCCAACACCGGAAACTGAATGCCGGAGTGAACATCGTGCTCACGACCTGGCAGAAACCCTGGTTCAAGGACCATCTGCTACCCGCTGGAACGCTACGGGACTTGGCCAGCCGTGCGCGACAAGCGGATGCCGTGATCGTCACCAAATGCCCGGCGAACCCTTCACCTGACGAGCAACGACGTTGGCGCGAACGATTGAAGCTGCTTCCCGCACAGCAACTCTTCTTCAGCGGATTGAATTACGCGGCTCCCCGATCGCTGCACGACAGCACAATGACCGTAAAGACCGGAATCGGAACCGCCGCGCTGCTCGTTACGGGCATCGCTGATGCGGCACCTCTGTTGGAACATGTGAGGAGCCTCTTCCAGACCGTGGAGCACATCGCCTTCCCGGACCATCACGCCTTCTCTCCTGCTGACCAACAACGCATAGCGCTGCGCTTCGTTAGTTTCGCGGGCCTTGAAAAAACGCTGATCACGACCGAGAAAGACGCCGCGCGTTTGGGCCCTGCCCTCATGAACGGCCCGCTCGAAGACGTCCCCATCGCCGTGATCGGCATCCAGGCCGAGATCCTCAACGACCCGCACGCTTTCACCGCCCTGCTCCGCTCCCATGTTGCAACGCATCCAGCGCATCGCTGACCACCTGAAAAAGGCCACCAACGGCTTCGCTCCCGAGACCGGCATCATCCTCGGCACGGGCCTCAGCGGTCTGGGCAAGGAGATCGACGTCAAGTTCGCCATCGCCTACAAGGACATCCCGGAGTTCCCGGTGAGCACGGTGGAAGGCCATCCCGGGAAACTGCTGTTCGGGTATCTCGGTGGCAAAACCGTGGTGGCCATGCAAGGGCGATTCCATTACTACGAGGGCTGGACGATGCCCGAAGTGGTGATGCCCGTGCGCGTGTTCAAGTTCCTCGGCATCAAGAGGCTTTTCGTCAGCAATGCGTGCGGCGGCGTGAACCCCACGCACGACACCGGCGACCTGATGATCATCACCGATCACATCAACCTGTTCCCGAACCCGCTGCTCGGGCCGAACATCAATGAACTGGGCCCGCGCTTCCCCGACATGAGCGAGCCCTACGACCACGCGCTGATCGCCAAGGCGAAGGAGATCGCCGCGAAGAAAAACATCAAGGTGCAACAGGGCACATACGTCGGACTCACGGGCCCCACGCTCGAAACACCGGCGGAATACCGCTACGTACGGAACATCGGCGGTGATGCCGTGGGCATGAGCACCGTGCCCGAGGTGATCGCCGCGCGCCACATGGGGCTGCCGTGCTTCGCCATGAGCGTGATCACCGACATGGGTGTGGAAGGACGCATCGAGAAAACGACGCACGAAATGGTGCAACGGGTCGCAGAGAAAGCCGAGCCGAGCTTGACGTTGATCATGCGGGAACTCGTCGCTTCATGCTGAATGCGATCCGCTTCGAGCCAAGAGCTTCGAGCCACCAGCCTCGAGCGCTCAAGCTCGTGGCTAGTGGCTCATGGCTCGCGGCCTTGTGCATAGCGTCAGCGATGAACGCATTCGCACAAGACAGCCTCAACGTCACGAAGATCTACCAGTGGAGCGACTCCACCCTTCCCGGTTCGTTCCTCTACAACAACACTTACAACTCGGTATGGGGTTACGCCCGCGATGAGCGCGAGTACGCCATCATCGGCAGTACGATGGGCACGCACATCATCGACGTGACACCGGATGACATCACCGGCGAGATCGCCTTCATCCCCGGCAACGACCAAGGCGGCGACATCGTGCACCGCGAATACAAGACCTACCGCGACCGCCTTTACGCCGTGACCGATGAGGGTGCCGGTACGCTGCAGATCATCGACCTGCGCTACCTGCCGGATTCCGCGCCGGTGATCTATGACGACAACGCGCTCTTCCACCGCGCGCATTCCATCTGGATCGATACCGCGAACGCGCGGCTTTACACGCACTACGGCAGCAGCGACTTCGCCATCTGGTCGCTCGCGGATCCGGACGCGCCCACGCTGCTGCTGAAACCGCAGAACAGTGTTTCCTGGTGGAACGGTGAGGTCGGCGGCGTACACGATGCGTACACCATCAACAACATCACCTACACGAACGATGTGGACGCGATGCACATCATCGACTTCAACGATGTGGGCAACCCGGTACTGCTCGGCTCGCTGCACAGCACGGACTACCCGCAGCCCGGGTACAACCACAGCGGCTGGCTGCATGACAATGGCTGGCTGTACGTGATGGCCGATGAAACCCATGGCACGGATCTCAAGCTTTTCGACGTGAGCGACCCCACGGACATCGGCTTCATCGATACCATCGGAACCGATCTCGGTCCGGGAAGCATCCCACACAATCCCTGCTTCCAAGGCGACCTGCTGCATGTGGCCTACTACGAGGACGGATACTGGCTCTGGAGCGTGGCCGACCCCTACCACGCGCAATTGCTCGGCTTCTATGATATGCACCCGGAACCTTACGCGTTCAGTTACAAGGGCGCGTGGGGCGTTTTTCCGTTCCTGCCGAGCGGGCACATCCTCATCAGCGAAATGCAACACGGGCTCTTCGTACTCGACATCGCCCAGGCGCTCGCGGTCCCGACTGAGGAAGCGCTCAAGCCGAACAGCCTTCGCGTTTGGCCGAACCCGACCACGGAGCAAGTGACCGTCACACTTCCTTCTGGAATACATGGCGCCCCCGTCGTCACCATTACTGATGAGACCGGTCGCGCGATGCCGGTGGACATCCTGCGGCGCAGCAGCGTTGAACTCACCATCGATACGCGCAACTTCGCGCCGGGCACCTATGCGCTGTCCGTCTCTTCGGCGGGCGGCCGATGGTACACCCAGTTGTTGAAAGCCGCGGAATGAGCACTTGGCAGGAGAAGTATGAACTCGTCGTTGGCCTGGAGGTCCACGCGCAGTTGTTGACCGAAAGCAAGGCGTACAGCAGTGATGCGAACGCCTACGGGGATCACCCCAACACGCTCGTGAGCCCGGTGACGCTCGGCCTGCCCGGCGTGCTGCCCGTGCCGAACACGAAAGTGATCGACCTCGCAATACGATTGGGTCTCGCCTGCGGATGCACCATCGCGCCGCGCATGCACTACGCGCGCAAGAACTATTTCTACCCCGATCTGCCGAAGGGCTACCAGATCACGCAGGACACCACGCCGATCTGCACCGGCGGGAAGATCACGATCAAAAGCGACCGCCGCCGTAGCGTCGACCCACTGGGTCGACCCGAAGAGTCCAACGAGTTGGACATCAGGATCACCCGCATCCACATGGAGGAAGATGCTGGCAAGAGCATCCACGACGTTGATCCGTTCAACACGCTTGTGGACCTGAACCGTGCAGGTGTTCCATTGGTGGAGATCGTGAGCGAGCCGGACATCCGTTCATCGCAGGAGGCCTACGACTACCTCGTGGAAGTGCGCCGCTTGGTGCGCTACCTCGATGTGTGTGACGGCAACATGGAAGAGGGCAGCTTGCGTTGTGACGCGAACATCAGCATACGGCTGAAGGGTTCCCCGACATTCGGTACGCGCACAGAGGTGAAGAACCTGAACAGCTTCAAGAACGTGCAACGGGCCATCGAGTACGAGGCGCAGCGCCAGAGCGAAGTGCTCGATGCCGGTGGAACGATCAGCATGGAGACGCGGACGTTCGACGCGGCGAAGGGCACCACCATGGGCCTCCGCAGCAAGGAGATGGCGCACGACTATCGCTACTTCCCCGAGCCGGACATACAGCCGCTGACAGTGAGCGAGGCGAAGAAGGAGGCGATCCGCAAAGCGATGCCACCCTTGCCGCGCGAACTGAAACAGAAATATGTTTCAACGCTCGGCCTGAGCCCGTACGATGCGGAGATCCTCACCGATGACAAGGACACCGCGCTCTACTATGAAGCCGTCCTGAAGAATACCACGAACGCCAAGGCCGCCGCCAATTGGGTGATGGGCGATGTGCGCGGATGGGTGAATGAACGTGGGCTGACGATCAAGGAATTCCCGATCAGCGCTGATCGGCTGGCGTCACTGGTGAACCTGATCGAAGCGGGCAAAGTGAGCCATACGCTCGCCTCCCAGAAGCTCTTCCCATTGATGCTCGAACAGCCCGGCTCCGCTGAAGAACTCGCCACCACCAATGGCCTGCTCCTCGACACCCGCGAAGACGTGATCGAGACCGCCGTGCGCGCCGCGATGGCGAAGTATCCGGACAAGGTGATCGCGTTCCGCGCCGGCAATAAAGGACTGCTCGGCCTCTTCATGGGCGAAGTGATGAAGGCCACCAAGGGCAAGGCCGACCCGCGCAAGGCCAATGAACTCACCGCGCGAATGCTCGAACAAGAACCCGTATGACCATGATCATCCGCACGACTTCTCCGGTGCGCATCGGCCTTCGAGGGCTGATCCCCGCCATCGTCATCCTCACTGCGTGCAGCGCCCAGCAAGGTGCGCGCACCATCGATGCCACGGTCGGTGGCGGTGCCGGCCTCACGCTCTACCTGGACAAGTTCGCCGGGAACAAACCCGTGCACATCGATTCGGTGAAGCTGGACGCCAATGGCAAGGGGACCCTGCACCCCCCGGTGATGCCGCTCGATTTCTATGCGCTCAGCCTCTCGCTCAATGACCGAACGGTCGTGATCCTGGACAGCACGGAAAGCGTGAAGGTGGAAGGCACGGCCGGAAAGCTCGGCGAACCCTTGAGCGTGACCGGCAGCGCGCACAGCGACCTGATGTACGGCTTCTTCAAGGAGATGAAAGCGTTCGACGAGGAGAAGCAGGAACTGGTGAAGCGCATCAACGCGGACCGCGGCGACACGGGGGCCATCGACCGCATCAACAAACTGAACGACGAGTTCTACCTGCGGTGCCGCAACTTCGTTTCCGAGCACAAAAGCAGCCCTGCCGCGCTGGCCGCCGTCAGCCGGTTGAACATCCAGAACGAACTGCCGCTCTTCCAACAGGTGCGCGACGCGCTGAAGACCACCATCCCCAAGAGCGAGTACTACATCGGCTTCCGCGACCAGGTGGGCCGGATGGAACAGCAGGCGCAGGCCATGAAAGCGCAGGAAGAACAGATGGCCCGCTTGGACAACCTGATCCCCGTGGGCAGCGAGGCACCGGACTTCTCACAGCCGACGCCCGAGGGGAAGGACCTTTCGCTCAGCAGCCTGCGCGGCAAGGTGGTGCTCATCGATTTCTGGGCGAGCTGGTGCAAGCCCTGCCGTATGGAAATGCCCAATGTGAAGCGCGTATATGACCAGTACAAGACCAAAGGCTTCGAGATCATCGGTGTGTCGCTCGACCGCGAGAAAGGCGCGTGGACCGGTGCGATCGCGCAGGACGGCCTGCCGTGGAAGCATGTAAGCGACCTCGGCTTCTGGAACAACGCTGCCGCACAGCAGTACGGCGTGAGCAGTATCCCCTACACCGTGCTGGTGGACAAGGACGGCAAGGTGCTCGGCAAGAACCTGCGCGGTCCGGCGTTGGAAGAGAAGCTGGCGGAGGTGTTCAAATGATGGGCTCGGGAACGTGGATCGCTTCGGCCCAAATGCGGCCTCGCGATGACGGCAATCTATTCAAGCGCAAAGGCGCGGCCAACGCCGCGCCTTTGCGCTTGCCACCACATCGTCATCGCGAGGAGTCATCGATGAAGCGATCCATGGTCTTTGTTGGCGTGTTCCTTCCCCTCTCCCTTCTCTCCCAATCCTACTTCCAACAACAGGTCGACTACCGTATCAACGTCCGCCTCGATGACGTGGACCACGAACTGCATGCCACCGAAGAGTTCGACTACCTGAACAACTCACCACAGGCGCTCGATACCATCTGGATCCACCTTTGGCCGAACGCCTATAAAGACCAGAGTACCGCGCTCTGCGAGCAGCTCGATCACCAGAACAACTTCGGCCTCCACTTCGCCACGCCCGACAGACGCGGCTTCATCGACAGCCTCGACTTCCGCAGCAATAACAGCAAGCTGATCTGGGGGTTGGATGCGAAGAACATCGACATCGGCTGGATCAAGCTGACTTCCCCGCTCGCACCGGGGGCACGCATAACCATCTCCACGCCGTTCCACGTGAAGATCCCCAGCGCGTCGTTCTCGCGCTTGGGCCACGCTGGGCAGGCGTACTACATCACGCAGTGGTTCCCGAAGCCTGCCGTGTTCGACGCACAGGGCTGGCACGCTATGCCCTACCTCACGCAAGGCGAGTTCTACAGCGAGTTCGGCAGCTTCGATGTGAGCATCACACTACCCGCGAACTACGTGGTGGGCGCAACGGGCGAATTGCAAAATCCTGTGGAGATCGCGTTTATGGACTCCTTGGCAGCTATCCCGATTCGGAAGGATGTGTTTCAGACCAAGTGGACGCCGCACAAGGAATTCCCAACCAGCTCTTCGAACAGTAAAACAGTGCGGTTCAAGCAAGACAATGTTCACGACTTTGCCTGGTTCGCAGACAAGCGCTTTATCGTCCGCAAAGGATCGGTCACCTTACCGCGTTCAGGCAACACAGTAACAACGTGGGTGATGTACACCCGTGGTAAAGGCAAGGTTTGGGAGGATGCCATCACCTACGTGAACGAGAGCGTTCGCCTCTACAGCCAATGGGTGGGTGACTATCCGTACAGCGCCTGTACGGCGATCGATGGGGGAACGGCTGCGGGCGGCGGCATGGAGTACCCGATGATCACCATCATCAACGACAGTGATGATCCCTTCCAACTGGACGTGGTGATCGCGCACGAGGTGGGCCACAACTGGTTCTACGGCATGCTCGGCAGCAACGAGCGCGACCACCCCTGGATGGACGAGGGCATCAACAGCTTCTACGAACAGCGCTACGTGGAAACCCGCTACCCGGACAAGCGCCTCATGGACCTACAGGGCATCCCGCTCGGCTTCCTCACGCGGCACAAGGGCATCACCTACCGCCAGCAGAACGAACTGCAGTACCTTTTCAACGCGCGGCGGAATTGGGACTCACCGCCGGATTCTCCTTCCGCCGAATTCGGCGAACTGGACTACGGAACTACCGTCTACTCCAAGAGCGCCTTGATCTTCGATCAGCTCCGCTCCTATCTCGGTGAGGCGAGGTTCGACTCGTGTATGCAGAAGTACTTCGAGGAGTGGCACTTCAAGCATCCGTATCCCGAATCTCTTCGCGCAGCTTTAGAGATGACCTCCGGCCAGAATCTAGGTTGGCTTTACACCGAGCTGATCAACTCAGACCGGAAACTTGACTACACCATCAGCAAAGTCAGGGAAGGGTTCATGAAGCCTGGCAAACAAACGGCACGCACTCCCTTTCCTGCAGAAGTGTATGGGGAGTTTCGCGGTGAGCGAATGTGGTCGGGACATCTATTCTACTCTCCGTCATCAGGTAAACGAACGATTCGAACCTACGATTGGGCGTCGGAGGTGATGGTGGACGAGCTTCATACCACCTTGGACATCGACCGCCGCAACAACGAAGTGCGCGCACATGGCCTGCTGAAGCACCACAAGCTGCCCGAGGTGAAGTTCCTCGCCGGCTTGGAACGCGAAGACCGCAAGAGCATCTTCTGGACACCGGCCATCGGCAAGAACAGTCACGATGGCTATATGGTTGGACTTGCCGTGCACAACACAACGCTTCCCAACCAACGCTTCGAGTGGGTGGCGGCTCCGCTCTACGGAACGAAAAGCGAGCGGCTCGCGGGCGGTGCGCGCTTCATGTGGAACCACGATCGGTTGCGCAGCGATCTGTTGCGGAACATCCATGTGGGCGTATCCGGTTTCGCGGCGTCACTGTGGTCCGTGGAGAACGTGGAGCAATGGTACCAGCGTGCGGTACCGAGCATCCAGTTCGACCTGCGCTCCAAGCCGAACGCCGCGCAAACTGACTTGCGCTACCGGAGCGTCATCCTTTGGAACAACGCGAAGGGCTCTTACTTCAACGGAGAGCAGGATGTGGCCGTTGATCAGCAGAAGGAAGATGTATTCCACGAGGTCCAATTGCATCACGAACGGAAGTCCGGTCTGCATCCCTTCGACCTGAGGTTGATCAGCTTGAACCACCAAGCGTTCTCGCGCTTGTCGATCGATGCGAAGTGGAGCGCCATCTATGACCGGCATGCGCACCGCGTGACTTTCCGGGGCTTCGGTGGAACCTTCCTCAGCAAGGATCCCGCACAAATGCTCCCCACCATGGGCTGGCGTATGCACTGGGGCAGCAGTGACCTTTTATATGATCATCTCTTCGTGGACCGCCAGTACGTCGGGCAGAACACCGCGCAACAATTCGCCAAGGACCAAGGCGGCTTCAAAACGCCTACGGCCAACGGCACAAGCGACACGTGGATCGCCGCGCTGAACATGGAAGCGGACTTCCCCTTCCGGTTGCCGCTGAGCCTCTTCGCCAGCTACGGGGCGGCACCGTATACCTCCATTTCAGCGAGCGGTAAGATCACGGACTGGCGCGGCTACTGGGAAGCGGGCATCGGCGTGCGCATCATCCGCGATGTGGTGGAGATGTGGGTGCCGCTGGCGTACGGCTCGGAGATCAAGGACGAGATCGAGACCCTGCGCAGCTTCGACTTCACCGAGCGCATCCGTTTCGTGCTTGCTTTGGAACGGATGGATCCGACGCAGGCGTTGCGGAAAGCTCCCCACTGAATGAACCGCAACGACGCGACGACGCAACGGGAACGCAACGTGAGGTCATGACCGGCGGCCACAAGATCTACTTCCTCTCCGACTTCCACCTCGGTGTACCGGACCATGCGAGCAGCTTGGCGCGGGAAAAGCGCATCGTGGCGTTCCTGAACGAAGCGGAGAAGGACGCGGCGGAGATCCATATCCTGGGCGATCTCTTCGACATGTGGTTCGAGTACCGCGAAGTGGTGCCGCGCGGTTTCGTGCGCCTGTTGGGCAAGATCGCGGAGCTCACGGACCGGGGCATTCCCGTGCATCTCTACCTCGGCAACCACGATATGTGGATCTTCGATTACCTGCCGAAAGAGACAGGCGTGATCATTCATCGTGCGGAGGTCTCGCGCGAGTGGAACGGGCAGAAATTCCTGATCGGCCACGGTGATGGGCTCGGGCCTGGAGACCGCGGTTACAAGTTCATGAAGCGCATCTTCCGGAACCCGTTGATGCAATGGTGCTTTGCGCGGCTTCACCCGAACCTGGGGCTCGGCATCGCCCACTTCTGGAGCGGCCGCAGCAAATTGAAGAACTACGCGAACGACAAGAAGTTCCTGGGCGCAGAGAACGAGTGGCTTGCGATCCATTGCCGCGAAGTGCTGAAGAGCGAGCACTACGACTGGTTCATCTTCGGGCACCGCCACCTGCCCTTGAACCTGGAGGTGGGGCCGAGCAGCCGCTACCTGAATCTCGGCGACTGGATCACCTACTTCACCTATGCGGTGTTCGATGGGACGACATTGCGCCTGATGAAGCGCGCGACCGATGGCCCGCTTGCCGGTGATGTGGAAACCCCGGGCGCTGGGTCCTAACGCGGGAACTTCGCGAGGAGAGCGATGAGGTCAACCAGTCGGCTGCTGTAGCCGTATTCATTATCGTACCAGCCCATCACCTTCACCAGGTCACCTACCACACTGGTTAGCTGCGCATCGAAAATGCAGCTATGTGGATCGCCGACGATGTCCACGCTCACGATCGGATCCTCGGTATAGCGGAGAAATCCCTTCATGGGCCCATCGGCTGCGGCCTTGAACGCGGCGTTCATTGCTTCGGCCGTCGGGATGTTCCTCACCCGGCACGTGATGTCGGTGATCGAACCATCGGGCACGGGAACACGGATGCCACCGCCACCGAGCTTGCCATCGAGTTCCGGGAAGATCCGCGTGATGGCCTTGGCCGCGCCCGTCGTCGTGGGCACCATGCTCACCGCCGCCGCGCGCGCACGCCGCAGGTCCTTGTGCGGTGCATCATGCAGGCGCTGATCACCGGTATAGCTGTGCACGGTGGTGATGAATCCGCTCTCGATGCCGCAGAGGTCGTGCACCACCTTGATCATCGGCGCTGCGCAGTTCGTCGTACAGCTCGCGTTTGACAGCATATCCTCCGTGCCATCAATGGTGTGGTCGTTCACCCCGAGCACCACGCTCTTGATGCCGCTCTCCTTTGCCGGTGCGCTCATGATCACCCGGCGTGCGCCTGCTTTCAGGTGCGCGGAGGCCAGCTCGCGCGTGAGGAAATAGCCGGTGCACTCGATCACGGTGTCGATCCCCAGTTCCTTCCACGGCAAAGTGGCCGGATCCTTCGATGCGAAGGCCTGGATGCTGCGCCCTCCCAGGACCAGATGCTTCTCGTCATGACCCACCTCGCCCGGGAACACGCCATGCACGGAATCGTACTTGAAGAGGTGCGCCAGCGTGAGCGTATCCGTCAGGTCGTTCACGGCGACGAGTTCGATATCGCTGCGCTGGAGCAGCAAGCGCGCGGTAACGCGGCCGATGCGGCCGAATCCGTTGATCGCGACGCGGATGGGAGTCGTGTTGGCCATTGTGGTCCGCAAAGAAAAGCCCCGCGACGCGTGTCGCGGGGCCATACTTGTGATCTCTTGTGAGCGCTAGCGGGTAACGACCATCCGCCCGCTGGTCCGACCATCGGCGGTGCGCACTTCCACCAGATAGGTACCGGCGGCCAAGGCCTGCACATCGATGGGCACGTTCTGGCGGGCAGCCGCAAGGTTCTTGCGGGTGATGGTGCGCACCAATGCGCCGTTCAGGTCGTAGACATTCACCGTCACATCGCCTTGGCGGGCCAACGTGAAGCTCACCGTGCTCAACGTATTAGCCGGGTTGGGCACCATCAGCAGATCGTTCACCGTGTTGGTGGCGCCACCGGCGATCGGGCGGATGCCCACGAGTGACTCGGTGCGGAAAATGCCGCGGCCGTGTGTTCCCGCGTAGATCACGTTCGGGTTCTTCACCCAATCCGGTCCAACCGGGTTGTTCTGCCAATTCCACGTCTGCTGGCGCATCGCGAACACCGGCACACCGTTGACGCCGTTGGTCTGCATCGTCCACGTATTGCCCGCATCGTCCGTTACCCAGATGCCGAACTCGGTACCCACCGCGATGATGTTCCCGTTGTCCTTGTGCACGCAGGCATCGTAGCAAGGCATCGCCGTCAATTCTCCCGGAACGTTCCAGATGTTCGTCCAGTCACTGTTCGCCACCGTGGGGGCCAGAGCATTGACCGTGCGCTTCACCTTTCCACTTCCTCCATACCCGCCGAAGGTCGCAACCAGAATGGCATCGTACGTGGGGTCCGGGGCCAAGCCCGTCACCGGCGCGGCACCCGAGTAGATCTGCGTGCTGTGCAGCACATATCCCGGGCTGTCCACCGACAAGGCGTTCAATGTGTAAGCCTGATTGAAGCCCGTTACACGGAACACTTCGCCGGCATCCGTTCCGTAGAAGAGCACGTCACCGTTGTTGCTCCATTCCATGCAGGTGGTATTACCGCTCACATTCGCGACCAGCTTCGCCCATTGTGGCGTCGTGTTGAAATTCAATGCTTCACGCGTACCCCACACGCCCTGGCTCCCGCTGAAGCCGATCGCGAACATGCTCGTAAGGCGGTCCGTCAAGTAGAGTGTGTCCGAACTCCAAGGACCGAAAATGGTGTCCGTGGCCGAAGGATTGGTGTATTCACCGTACTGGGTGATCGAGCCGAGGGTTCCTACGAAGGGAACCGCGCGCGTTTGCCCTGGAAGGATGTAATCCCCCTCGCCGATGCTGAACACCTTCTTCACTTGGTAAGGGCTGTTCTCATCGCTGGGGTTCTCGTACAAGCGGAAGTTCGTGTAGAAATCACCCAATCCGACCCCGAGGGACGCGTTGGGGTCCACCGGCACGTTGTCGTCGTAGAAATCACCGCTGTTGCTGCCATGATCGTTGGATCGGGAAATGTCGCCGTTGTAAACGCTGGTGAAGAAGATGTTCGTGTCCATCTGGGAGAAGTCGATGTCGAACCCGTCACCACCTCCGATGCTCCGCGCCTCGTTCGGCGTGTTGCCGTACCCATCGATGAACTGGGTGCCATTGTCCTGCGCACCAGCCCCCACATTGCCAGCGGTGTTGTAGGCCACGGAATAGAACTGGGTGATGGCCAGGTCGCGGTTGCACGCGTAAAAATTCTCCCCGCCATTCGGAGTCTTGTAGACACCACCATCGCAACCTACATAAGCTGTGGCCTCATCCGCGAAGACGATGGTGTGAACGTCCGAATGCACGCAGAAGAAGCAACCGGGGAAAGAAGGCCCGCCCGCCAACTGTTCAGGTTGGCCGGTAACGCTCGTCTTCCAGATCTCCACACCCCCGATCCATACCTCGTCCGGATGGCCGGGCCGCACCGCGATGGCGTTGTCGTAGATGCCCTGGTGATTGTCGCGGAAAATATCGAGCTCGGGAACGGCATCCGGGTTCGTATCCGACAGGTTGTGCGGCCACATGCGGAACCAATGGTCGCCACGGTCCACACTGTACCACACGCCGGACATGCGTCCACTGCCCGTGGCGCCCAAAGCGAACATGTAGTTCGCGTCGTCCGGGGAGATGGCCATTTCCAAGCGCCCGAGGTTCGATTGGGGGAAGTCCTGACCCACACTTGTCCCGTTGAATTTCTCGAAGTTCTGGCCCCCATCGATACTGCGATAGCAGTCGCCGCCTCCACCCAAGGTGACCAGCCAGGTCTGGCCGTCAGAACTGACGTCCACATCGGTGGCGATCCCGTTAGCCCAGGATGCTGATGATACGGGGGTCACGCTGTTGTCCGAAGCATTGTAGATCCGTGCGCCCGGATTCGAGGAGGCGATCAGCAGCTTGTTCGGGTCCGTTGGGTGTGCGAGGATGCGATTGATAACGGTCCAGTCGCCTCCACCCCACGGGACTCCCGGGCCGAGCACTTGGGTGAAGGAAGCCCCATCATCATCGGACCGGAAAAGGCCCATGCCGTAGAATCCGCTGCCACCCGAACCGCTGATGCCTTCCCATTGGCAGCCCGTAGCCACGTAGAGTTGGCCATTGCCGAGCACCGCGATGGAAGATACCATCAAGTTGGCTGAGAAGGCCTGCATGCGCTGCCAGGTGTTGGCTCCATCCATGGAGCGGAATAAGCCACCACTTACACCACCGGCCCAGATCTTCTCATGGTTGGTAGGGACAACGCAGATGCCGCGCACGCGCCCACCTACATTGTCCGGTCCCATTTCCTGCCACAAGTAGTCGGCCGCCTTGTGCTGCTCGCGCGCATAGCGGGCCACCGCCTTGGCCATGCGTTCGTGGTCATTCGGGTCCACTACCCCGGTCTCGAGGTTCTGGCGCACCAGGTTCAGCCATTCCTGTTGCGCTTGCGGGACCTGGCCCGAAACCGCAGCCTTGCGCGGCGCGTAGCGCGGCTGGTCTTGGCGCTGCATATGCACGCCGATGCTGAGGGTAGTGGCAAGGCCCATCAGGCCCAAGAGTACATTCTTGTTCATCGGTCGTGAAAGGGTAAGGCTGGATGCAAGGACGACAAATATAGAACCGCTTGGTTCGCTGACATGTTCACCTGACAAGCCGATCAGCAAGCGACTCTATACAGGTCCAATACCTGTCAGATCGACCCTATTCGGCATGCTTCCATGCGTGGTAGCTGCTGCGCACCAGCGGCCCGCTTTCCACGAAAAGGAAGCCACGCGCCAGTCCTTCATCGCGGAACCGGGCGAACCGGTCAGGATGCACGAATTCGGTTACCGGCAGATGCGCCTTGGTGGGCTGCAGGTATTGGCCCAAGGTGACTACGTCACAGCCCACGCTCCGCAAGTCATCCAATGTCTCCAGCACTTCCGCATCGGTCTCGCCGAGGCCCAGCATGATGCCACTCTTGGTGCGCAGCCCTGCGCGTTTGGAGCGCATAAGCACCTCCAGGCTGCGGTCGTATTTGGCCTGCACACGCACTTTCCGCGTCAGGCGACGCACGGTTTCGAGGTTATGACTGAGCACCTCGGGTTTGGCGTCCAGGACAACGGCCAGGTTGTGCCACTCGCCCTTGAAGTCCGGGATCAGCGTTTCCAGTTTCGTCTTCGGGCTGCGCCTGCGCACTGCGCGTATCGTGCTCGCCCAGATGTTCGCGCCACCATCGATGAGGTCATCCCGATCCACGCTGGTGATGACACAGTGCTTCACACCCATTAGTTCCACGCTACGGGCCACACGCGCGGGCTCGAATGGATCCGCCTCCAACGGGCGGCCCGTGGCCACCGAACAGAACCCGCAACTGCGTGTGCAGATGTTCCCCAGGATCATGAAGGTGGCCGTCCCTTCTCCCCAGCATTCGCCCATGTTCGGGCAGTTGCCGCTCTGGCAGATGGTGTGCAACTTGTGCTCCCCAACTATCTCCCGCACCTTCCGGTAGTTCTCGCCGGTGGGCAGTTTCACGCGAAGCCATTCCGGACGACGACGATGGTGGGGCACATGGGATGCCGCGCTCTCCGCGACCAATTCCGGGGTCTCGCTCATCGGATCGTCTTGCTGCCGAACTGCAGCGCCAGGTAGAATTCCAAGAAGAACCGTTTGTTCACCACACCGTCCAATTCGGCCATGATAGGGACGACCTCCGGGAAGGCGTCCACGGTGGTGCCCACCTCCAGCGCACGGATGCCCGTGTTGTCGCCGGCGTATTCAACGTTCAAGGCCAGCCGCCCGAACACTCCGGGCCTAACGCCCATTTCATTGAATCCCCTGAACCACGAGGCCCTTCCGAAGATGTTGTTCGCGAAGTGTTTCTCGGGATCGTAGCGTTCCTCCACGATGCTGTCATATGGCGGGCCGTCCCGCTCATCGATGCGATGCCCGATCTGCAAGTACACGGGTTTGAGCAATGCCAACGAAGGGCCGATGGCCCAGACATAGTTCAACTCCACCCCGCTCTTTCGGATCTTCTCCGTGATACGGTGCTTGCGCCCGTAGCCCGGCCGCAGGATGAGGAGGCTGTTCAACTTGCCATAGAAGTAGCCGCGCGAATCCTCGTAGTAAGGGTTGTAGCTCTTGATCTCCTTCGGGTGCTTCATGCCCACGATCTCGAAACCGAATAGATGCCGGTCCGCCGCTGTCCTGTACTTGCCGTACCAGAACTGGGCACCCCAGCCGTCGCCGTGGGCCACGGGACCGCCGTACATCTCGCGTGAATAGAGCGTACGTCCTTCGTCGTCATACACGCTCTGCGCGAAGGACGCCAGCGCCATGAGCGAGGAGAAGAGGATCGTCAGTGAACAACGCATGGATCGTGATGGGCGCTGGACGCAGGAGGCCCAAAGCTACATCCATGAACGTTCGATCGCCCATCTTTCGCACGGCTGCCCCGCGTACCATCGCCGTGGCTTCCCCCGAATGGACACCGCCTTGATCACGTACCACGGAGACCTGCGCACCACCGCCACACATGTGCGAAGCGGCACAGCCATCAACACGGATGCTCCTGTGGACAACCATGGAAAGGGCTCCGCCTTCAGCCCCACCGACCTCTTGTGCGTGTCCCTCGCCACCTGCATCCTCACTACCATGGGCATCAGTGCGGAGGCCAAGGGCATACCCTTCCGTTCGGCCACGGCGCACGTGGTGAAACACATGGCCAACGACCCGCGTCGCGTCGCACGCATCGAGGTGCATATCGTCATGAACGGCTCCGATCTTGGACCGAAGGACCGGCTGCTCTTGGAGCGGATCGCCCAAACCTGCCCTGTAGCCCGCAGCCTCCACCCGGATGTCATCCAAGAAGCGACGTTCAGCTACACATGACCGCCTCGGGACAGGGCACCATGTAAAAGCGAAAGCCCCGTGCATGCGGGGCTGAAAAAAAACGGAAGAATGATGCGCTCAGGAACGCTTCTCCACCGCAGGCTTCGTCACCTTTCCGTAGGCCGGGCAGGAATGCGCGGAGCGGCATGCGCTGAAGAGCACGGTGGCCACCGCCAGTAGCGCCAGTACTTTGGTCAGCTTTTTCATCGTTGGTCCGTTCGGGTTGATCGGAGAGGGTCTCCGACAAATGTAACCGCTGGTACCGCCGTTCCCGACAAAATGTTTCAACGATCGGATCGTCGATCTTTCCATCCCATGCACACGGCAGCCCAACCTGAGAACGCGGTACCCCGGCCGGATATTGGCGAAGGCTGGTACGAACGCTTGATCGACGAGTTCGCTTCGCCATGGTTCGCCGACCTAAAGGCGTTCTTGGTGGAAGAGCGCGCGAGGTACACCGTGTACCCCAAGGGCCGCGACATCTTCAATGCCTTCCAGCGCACACCCTTTGATGCTGTGCGCGTGGTCATCCTGGGGCAGGACCCCTACCATGGTCCGGGGCAGGCGCACGGGCTGTGTTTCAGCGTGCCGCGGGGTGTGCCACCACCTCCTTCCTTGCAGAACATCTTCACCGAAATACAGCGGGACCTCGGCATACCAAAGCCCGGGCATGGCGACCTGAGCAAATGGGCGGACCAAGGCGTGCTCCTGTTGAACGCGACGCTCACCGTGCGGGCTGACCAAGCCGGTTCGCACCAAGGCAAGGGCTGGGAACGTTTCACGGATGCGGCCATCAGCGCACTGGCCCGTGAACGCAAAGGCATCGTCTTCCTGCTATGGGGCCGCTTCGCACAGAACAAAGAGGGCCTGATCGGCGACCACCACTATGTGCTGAAAGCCCCGCACCCTTCCCCGCTTTCCGCGCACCGGGGTTTCATCGGCTGTGGGCACTTCGGCCAAGCGAACGAACTGCTCGTGGCGCAAGGGCAGGCCCCGATCGACTGGAGCCTCTGATGCGTTTCGCCCTTTTCATCCTGGCGTTCATCGCGGTTTGCGCCTCCCACGCGCAAACACGGTATGTGAGCGCCTCCGATCCGGACGCATTGCCCAAGAAGTGGCGCGGGGTCACCAAGGTGAAAGGACCCTTGGGGCCGCAACAATGGGCCGAAACAGTAAGCGCCGATCTCATCGCCACCGGGTGGCTCGAAGCAGCCTGCGACAGCATCGTCATCTCCGGGGATTCAGCCCGCTGCGATCTCCATCTCGGTCCTCGTTACCGTTGGGCGCGCCTCGGCAGCGGTGACCTGCCGACCGAGATCGCCTCCGCCGCGCATTTCCGCGAGCGGTTCTACTCGGACCGGCCCATCACACCCCGCCAGATGGCACGGCTGTACGAAGGTCTGCTGGACCAGTGCGAGGAGAACGGCTACCCCTTCGCCGTGGTGCGGCTCGACAGTTTGCGGCCCGTCGAGGACGGTCTCATCGCCGCGATCCATCTGGACAAGGGAAAACTCACCCGCATCGACAGCATCATCGTGAAAGGGGAAGCACGCATCGGGAAACGCTACCTCTATTCCCACATCGGCATCCGGCCCGGCGACCTGTACCGGGAGCCGCTGGTGGCCGCGCTCGACCGACGCCTGCGCGAGCTGCCTTTCATCCTTGTGAAGCAGCGGCCCTATGTGCAATTCTCACCTGACCAGACCAAGGTGTACCTCTTCCTCGATGCGAAGAAGGCGAGCAGCTTCAACGGTATTCTCGGTGTGCTACCCGACCCCGCTACCGGCAAGGTGAAACTGACGGGTGACCTGGACCTGCGCCTGCGCAACGCGTTGAAACGCGGAGAGGCCATCGACCTGAACTGGCGGGCCCTGCAGGACAAGACCCAAGACCTCAAGATCCGACTGAATCTTCCTTTCATCTTCAATACGCCATTCGGCACGGATCTGAGTTTGAAGCTCTTCAAACGCGACACGACCTTCCTGGAAGTGAACGCACGCGCCGCGCTCGAATACCTCCTGTCGCGCGGGGACAAGGTGAGCGTGTTCGTGAACGACAAGGGCAGCCAGCGCCTTGGCCAATTCGTATCCACCACGCCGGGCCTCGGGGACGTGAAGCTCACGTCCTACGGCCTTGGCCTGCAACGCGAGCGATTCGATTACCGCTTCAACCCGCGACAAGGGCTGAGCGCGGAGATCGACGGTTCGGCCGGGAAGAAGCGCAGCACCACGAGCACACTCGCCGATGCCGACGGCGTGGTCTACAGCTACACCACACAATATGAAGTGAACGCGAAGGTCATCTGGCATATCCCCGTCGGAGCGCGGGGCACGGTGCGCCTTGCAGGCCAAGGCGGCAGCATGGTGAACCCCGGATCGGGCCCCGGTCATCCGTCCCTCTTCCGCAACGAGATCTACCGGCTGGGCGGGATAAAAAGCCTGCGTGGCGTGAACGAGGCGAGCCTCTTCTGCTCTTCCTTCGCGATCGGCACCGTGGAATACCGATTCCTTTTCGAGGAGAACAGCAACTTCTTCCTGTTCTTCGACCAGGCCTGGTGGGAGGACCAGACCCTCGATGTGCTGCAGACCGACACGCCTATGGGCTTCGGTACCGGGACGAGCTTCGAGACGAAGGCCGGCATTTTCAGTCTTACCTATGCCTTGGGACAGCAATTCGACAATCCGATCGAATTCCGCGGGGGCAAAGTGCACTTCGGTTTCACGAGCCTGTTTTGAACCGCAACGACGCAACGGCGCTACGCGAACGCAAGCTCCAGGTATACTTCTGGGGCCGAGCGATCGCCTGCTCAACTCTTCTGCTTTGTACAAAGGGGTTCGCGCAGCCCAAGGAAGCGCCACCCAAGCAAGCGCTGGTGGATTTCCTCTTGGAATACATGGAGGTCCGGTACGATGGATTGGACATCGATGGCGATGTGCTGTACGTGAGCGTGCGCAGCCAGCGGATGTACCATGTGCGAGGGCGTACGATGCGCAAGGAGTACGTGATCTCGACCTCGGCGAAAGGCCTCGGGGGGGAGCAGGACAGCTACCGAACACCGGTCGGGCTGCACTATGTACGCGAGCGTATAGGCGCGGGCCTGCCGCCTTGGAGCATCCTGAAAGACCGCGTATGCACGGGTGAAGTCGCTGACAGCACCTGCGTTCCACTCAACGACCTGATCACCTCCCGCATACTCTGGCTCAGCGGCATGGAGAGCGGCTTGAACGAGGGCGGTAACGTGGACAGTTTCGACCGCTGGATCTATATCCACGGCACGGCGGATGAGCGTTCCATCGGCACTCCCTGCAGCCACGGTTGCATCCGCATGCGCAACACGGATGTCATCGAACTCTTCGATCAGGTGCCGCTGGGGGCCCTGGTGGTGATCTACGACAATTGACGGGCGTACTTTCGTCGCATGGAATGGAGCGGCCTGCTCATCGGACTGCTTTTGGGCAGCGCCCTCGGGGCGGTGGTCTTCTATCTCTGGTCGCGCGGCCGATGCATGGAAGCGATGAACCGTGCGGCCTTGGAGCGCGAGCAGGAGCGCGGCCAATTCGCCCGCCAGATCGCTGAAAAGGACGAGGCCCTGAGGCAAATGGGCGAACGCGCACGCTCTGAACGCGATGATCTGACGGAACGCCTCAGCGAAACCGCCGCGAACGTCCGCTCCCAGAACGATGAGGTGGTGCGCCTGAACGGGCTGCTTTCCCAAGAACAAGAACGCGGCCGAGGCCTTGCCGCGAAGCTCAACGAACAGAAGGCCGAACTGGAACAGCTCCAGACGCGCATGACCACGGAGTTCGAGAACATCGCGAACCGACTGCTCGCCGAGAGAGGCAAGGAACTGAACGCGCAGCAACAGGAGAAGCTGACCGGCATCTTGAAGCCATTGCAGGAGCGCATCAAGGATTTCGAGGAGAAGGTGCAGAAGGCCTATGATGAGGAGGGTCGCCAACGGTTCGCGCTCAAGGGCGAGGTGGCGAGGCTGGTAGAGCAGAACCAGCGCCTGAGCCAGGACGCCGACAACCTTACCCGCGCGCTCAAAGGCGATGCGCAGTCGCAAGGTGCTTGGGGCGAGATGATCCTGGAAAAGCTCTTGGAGAGTTCCGGACTGGTCCCGGGACAGGAATACAGCATGCAGGAGAGTACCACCCTGGCCGATGGGTCACGCCTGCGCCCGGATGCGGTCGTGATGTTGCCAGAAGGCAAGCATCTGATCATCGATAGCAAGGTGAGCCTGCTCCACTACGAGCGTTCCACCGCCGCCACCGACCCGACTGAAAAGGACCGCCTGCTCAACCAGCATGTGGAAAGCCTGCGCGCGCACGCACGCGGCCTCTCCGACAAGGATTACACCAAGCTCTACGCGGTGAACAGCGTGGACTTCGTCCTGATGTTCGTACCCATCGAACCGGCTTTCCTGCTCGCCTTGCGGGAGCGGCCGGAGATCTTCCAGGAGGCCTACGACCGCCAAGTAGTAATGGTGACCCACAGCACCTTGATGGCCACCCTGCGCACTGTTCACGGCATTTGGAAGAACGAGCGTATCGCTCGCAACCACTTGGAGATCGCTGATCGTGCGGGCAAGCTCTACGACAAGTTCATCGGTTTCACGGAGGATCTGATCAAGGTCGGTAACCAACTGAAACTGGCCAAAGGCAGCTACGACGATGCGATGAACAAGCTGAGCGATGGCAGTGGCAACCTCGTGCGTCAGGTGGAACTGATCAAGACGCTCGGCGCCAAAACCAACAAAAGCCAGAACGCCGCGTTGCTCGCCAGGGCCGTTGAGGAGCAGAACCTGTTGGAGCCATGATCACGAACGCCCGCGCCCACTGGTCCAAGACAGCTTCGACGATGCTGGCCGCCCTGTGCAGCTGTTGCCTGCTGCTCACAGGCTGCGTCAGCTACATCCCCGTGGCGGGAGGCGACAACTTCGCGTACCTCTATGGAAAAGGCGCGGCGGCGGTGCGGTTGCAAGCGCGGGTCTACCATGCCTCCGAGTCGCGTTCCACGATCTGGTTCAAGCTGCGCACTCAGGACCTGCTGTACAAGAGCGGCGGAGGCGGCGGGCCCTTCCGCGCGAAAGTGCTGCTGAAATACGAGGCCTACCCTTCCATCGGCAGCACCGAGCTATTGGACAGTGCGAGCACCTTCGTCAAGGACACGAGCGAGGACCCCTCGGAGGACAAGGAGCTGATCGGCAGCATGCCAATGAAGCGCAACGATCAGCGCTCGTTCGTGTTGAAGATCACGGCGCATGACCTGAACCGCGATACGGAAAGCACCGTATTCATCCCCGTGGAACGCAGCGTGCCCGGCCACCGACAAGGCTTCCTGCCGATGACCGAACGGGGTGTGCCGCTCTTCGATGACAACGTGCCGGCCGGCACGCGCATCCGGGTGATGTGCGAGCAATACGCTGGTCGTACGCTCTACGCCGAACGTCTCCAAGCGCCCGGCAAATTGCCCATGCCCGTGTTCTCCACCAGCGGTGATCGCCCTGCGGTGAGGCTTGATAGCGCATATACCGTCACCGTCAACGATGAGGGCACCTTCGAACTCACGGCGGACAGCAGCGGATTCCTGCACTTCCGTATCGACACGACCTCCACCGTTGGCTTCACGCTATTCACCTTCAACAGTGCCTACCCCGAAGTGCGCTCGTCACCAGACATGGTACCTCCCATGCGATACATCACCAGCCTTCAGGAATGGGACCGCATCACATCTTCACCTGACCCGCGCCGCGAAGTGGAGAAATTCTGGACCGATGCCGCAGGAAGCCGCGACCGGGCGCGCGAGGCGATCGATGCCTTCTACAGCCGTGTGGAAAGCGCGAACCGCCACTTCACCGGATGGACCGAGGGCTGGAAGACGGATCGTGGCCTCGTGCATATCATCTTCGGCACGCCCAATACCATCCGCAAATCCCCCGACGCGGAGATCTGGACCTACGGCGAAGAGACCAACCTGATGAGCCTCACTTTCGTGTTCGAGAAGCGGAACGGCCCCTACAGCGACAATGACCTGGTGCTGCGCCGCGACCCCAACTTCAAGACCGCCTGGTACCGCAACGTGGAGAGTTGGCGCAACGGCAGGGTTTTCCAGAACTGACCAAGTTCCAAGACACAAGGCTCAAACTACAAGCCTCAAAAAGGCGATTGATGACGAACGAACTGGTCTGCGGTATCCGCCCGGTAATGGAGGCGCTCAACAGCGATGCGCACATCGAGAAACTGCTCATCCGCCGGGACATGGGCGGGGAAGTGATCAACGGCATCAAACAGCTGGCGCTCGCGCGTGAGGTCCCTTGGCAACCCGTACCGCCTGAAAAACTCGACCGCCTGACCCCGCTGGCGCACCAAGGCGTGATCGCCTACATCAGCGCGGTGGCCCTCCAGGATCTGGATGAAGTGATCCAACAGGCCTACGACCGAGGCGAGGACCCGTTGATCGTGGCGCTGGACGAGGTGACCGACGTCCGCAACATGGGAGCCATCGCCCGCAGTGCGGAGTGCTTCGGCGCGCATGGCCTGCTCGTGCCCAAGCAATACAGCGCGCGGCTCGGAAGCGATGCCATCAAAAGCAGCGCCGGTGCGTTGCTCCGCAAGCCGGTTTGCCGGGTGATGAGCCTGAAGGAGGGCATTGATCGCGCGCGCGCTCACGGACTGCGCGTGGTGGCCTGCACCGAGAAGACGGAACATTCCCTTGATTCCCTTGACCTCAGGGGGCCTATCGTGCTCGTGATGGGTGCTGAGGACACAGGTATCTCCCCGGCGATCCTGGGCCAAGCCGACCTGCGCGGATGCATTCCCATGGCGGGTACGATCAGTTCGTTGAACGTAAGCGTAGCTACCGGGATCGCCTTGCATTCGGTGCTGAAGCAGCGATTGGCCGGGTAGTGACCTGACGTCCCGTAAGGTGATGCGTTCACGGCTCCTGTGTTCAGGTTTCTGGGTCGCAGGGCGTGAACATGGCTTTCGCCTGTAGACATCATAGCGTGATGATTGCATTGCCATGCAATCATAGGATTTGCCCAAGCGGGATGGCCTTCTGTCATCGGACAATGCGCTTTACTGGGGCGTAAAGAGGCCTTATAGCGTCACTATGGTTCCGAAATGATGCATATGGGGCAGGCCTGGATTGGCTGAACACCCTATCTACGGGCGGCACAGCTCGTTTGCATGGCCATGCAATTTGTTCAGGTATTCACGCCTGAGCTACCATCAACCCTAAGACTGGCGAACAATTACCATGAGTGCGCTCGGGGCAGGCAAAGCCAGCGCAAGGGAGTGGAACACGGCACACACTATCCAGAGTGCATCGCATTCGGCGGAATGTGACTGGTCGAACGTCTGCACAGTTCCATCCGGGGTCAGAACCCGCTCATCGGAACCTTTCCTCTTGGTCTGAGGTAAAAGCCCCCGCTTTCCAGGGCATGCTCACCTGACCGGTCACTCGCCGGAAGGGCGTCCTGAAGAGCCATAGAACGCTCGGACCATGAAAACGCTTCTTGCGCGTACCCTCTCCCTTTTCGCCTTTATCGCGGTTGGCGGCCTCCTCCACAGCCAAGCTCAAACCACCGCTTCCCGAGTGGCTTTGCGCGTGAACGGCCTAACCGTGGAAGAGCGCGACCTACTGAGCACAGATCTCAGCCAACGCGGTGACTTGCGTATCTCCTTCGCCTGTGTACCCGCAGGCATCCTCATCCTGGAACCCGTCAGCCCGGACCGCTCGGCTGACAGCGTTCGGGCCATGGCCGCAGCCGCGTTGATCCGCCGTCTGCCCGCCCAAAGGAGGAACGAAGTAGCGCTCTCGCTCAACGAAGCGGAGGAACTGTGCAGCGCCGCACGCAACAACTGATGGCCATGCACTGGAAGAAAACAACTCCGTGCGAGCGTATGACCGGACCAGGATCACTCCTGGTCGTTTGTGCGTTCCTCGCCGTCGGTACCGTTTCCGCCCAGTTGACGGTGACACCCCAGAGCAACTTGCAACAATTGGCCGCTGCGATCACCGGTCCCGGCGTGACGATCAGCAACCCCGTGATCACCTGCCATTCGCTCGGATACGGGGAATACAGCTACAGCGGCTCGGGGATGGCCATCACCGAAGGGGTGATCCTCACCACCGGACGGATCGATGATGCACCCGGTCCGAACAACAGCACCGGCAGCGGGACCTGGTTCGCCCAGAACACCCCGGGCGACCCCCTGCTGGATGCAGTCACCGGCAGAAGCACACGAGATGCCTGCAAGTTCGAATTCGATATCATTCCCACCGGCGACAGCCTCCGTTTCGAATTCACCTTCGGCAGCGAGGAGTACAACGAGTGGGTCGGCTCGCAGTTCAACGACGTCTTCGGCTTCTTCATCAGTGGCCCGGGGATCAACGGTGATCCTGGCGCAGGAAACGACCACAACATCGCCCTCATCCCAGGCACGAGCACGGCAGTTACCATCAACAATGTCAACAACGGCTCCAATTCCGCCTTCTACCATGACAACACGGGCGGATCCGAAACACAATACGACGGATGCACGGTGAGCTTGGCCGCTGAGGCGGTGGTCAATCCATGCAATACATATCACTTGAAGCTCATCGTAGCGGACGCGAGTGACCGAAAGTTCGATAGCGGTGTGTTCATCGAACGGATACAGAGCCCGACCATCAACCTGAGCACCTACACCCTGAGCGGCGCGCCGGACATGGTGGAGGCCTGCAATCCCGGCTGGATCCGTTTCGATCGCGGCGACCCGAGGCCGACACCGCTCACCTTGCAGTACTACCTGCAAGGTACCGCCACGAATGGTACCGACTACACCGCCATCGGAAACGTGAACCCGACTGTTGCGAAGTCGATCACTATTCCCGCCAACGCGGCCTACGTCGACCGTCCGGTGAACCCGCTGTTCGACAACCTCACCGAGCCGGACGAGTACATCCGCTGCATCCTGGGCAATCCCAATTGTCCGAGCGTTCCGCTGGACACCGTGCTCTTCTATATCACCGACTCCATCTTCACAACGCTTTCGCCCGGTGGAACGATCTGCGCAGGAGACAGCTTGCAGTTCACCGTAACGGGCGGCGCGAATTACAGTTGGACACCCGCTGCGGGCCTCAGTTGCACGAACTGCCCGAACCCGTGGGCACATCCAGCCAATACGACCACCTACTCGGTGACCGTGACCGACGGCAGTTGCGTGCGTACCATGAGCCGCCAGATCAGGGTAAGCCATCTCGCTTTGGACGCGACGGTGACGCACCCGCTCTGCAACGGCGACCAGAACGGCGCGATCAACCTCATCCCGAGCGGCGGCGTGGCCCCCTACGCGTATGTGTGGACCGGACCGGACGGTTTCACCGCCTCAACACAGGACATCACGAACCTCCAGGCCGGCACATACACGGTAACCGTTCATGACGCGGCCTGCACGCGCACGCAGAGCTGGAACGTGATCGATCCTGCTCCCCTATCGGCCTCCCTTTCACCGGCTATCCTGCCCTTCGGACAGAATATCGCCTGCTACGGCGGCAGCACCGGATCCATCAACGGTATCATTTCCGGCGGTACCGGACCATATACGGTCAGCTGGACGGGTCCCGGTGGATTCACCAGCGCCAATCCCAACATCTCCGGGCTCATCGCCGGTAGCTACACGATCGCTATCACGGATGCGCACGGCTGTTCGACAACAGCGTCCACTGCGCTCTCAGAGAGCCCGGCCATCTCCTTCACTGCGAGCACCACGGCGAACGTGCTGTGCTACGGTGCGAATATCGGTGCGGCCAGCTCTTCCGTTTCGGGCGGTATTCCTCCGTACGCGTATTCGTGGAACAGCTCGCCAGCGCAAACGACCGCGAACGCCGGCGGTCTTTCGCCCGGCAACTACGCCGTTACTCTCACGGACTCCTACGGCTGCACGGCAACGGCCAATGCGACCATCGGCGGCCCAATTGCCTCGCTCAGCACGAACCTGATCGCGCAAACGAACGTGCTCTGTTCCGGCAACAGCACAGGAGCGGCGAGCATCTCCATCAGCGGGGGAACAGCACCGTACACCACATCATGGAACACGGTACCCGCGCAGAACGGCACCAGCGCCAACAACCTGCCAGCGGGGATCTGGACCGCGACCGTCACCGATGCGAACGGATGCTCGACCACCCGCGATGTCACTATTACCCAGCCAGCCAGCGCCCTCAGTGCTTCGCTCTTCACGCAAACGAACGTTCTCTGCTTCGGCAATAGCACCGGTAGCGCCACGGTTTCCGCCTCCGGCGGAACAGGGCCGTACACCTACCAATGGAATTCAACGCCCGCGCAGAACACGGCGACCGCGAGCAACCTGCCGGCAGGCAGCTATTCCTGCATCGTGCGCGACGTGAACCTCTGCGCCACGACGGTGAACGTCACGATCACGCAACCTGCCGCTGTTCTCAACGCCAACATCAGCGCGCAGACCAACGTGCTCTGCTTCGCCAACAGCACCGGCAGCGTAACCGTGAATGTGAGCGGTGGAACCGGACCCTATTCCTACAACTGGAACTCCTCGCCCGCGCAATCCACCGCTACGGCGAGCAACCTGCCTGCAGGGACATTCACCTGCACGATCACGGACGCCAACGGATGCACGATCACCCGCAATGCGACGATCACGCAACCGACAGCGGCTATGAGCGCGATCATCAGCGCGCAGACCAACGTGCTTTGCTTCGGTAACAATACCGGCAGCGCGACAGTGAGCGTGACCGGCGGCACAGGTGCTTACAGCTACTCCTGGAACACCACGCCCGTGCAGACCAGCGCTACCGCGACCGGTCTCGCCGTCGGCACCTATACCTGCACCATCACCGATGCCAATGGCTGCTCGGTCCAGCAGAGTGTGACCATCACGGAACCGGCGGCGGGGTTGAGCGCAGGCATCAGCGGGCAGACCAATGTGCTGTGCTTCGGCAATAGCACGGGCACCGCGACCGTGAATGCGAGCGGGGGCACGGCTCCGTACGGCTACCTCTGGAACTCTTCACCAGCGCAGAACACGGCCACGGCCAACAACCTCCCGGCAGGCAGCTTTGTGTGTACCATCACTGATTCGCATGGCTGCACCACTGCGGCGAACGTGACCATCGCGCAACCGGCCAGCGTACTCAGTGCCAGCCTCGCCTCGCAAACGAACGTGCTTTGCTTCGGTAACAGCACCGGCAACGCGACGGTGAATGCCGGTGGAGGTACGGGCGCGATCACCTATCAGTGGAACACGTCTCCCGCACAGAACACGGCTACAGCAACAGGCCTCCCCGCAGGTACCTATACCTGCACGGTGCGCGACGCGAACCTCTGCACCACCACCGTGAATGTGACCATCACACAACCGACAGCAGTGCTGGGCGCGAATATCACCGCGCAGACCAACGTGCTCTGCTTCGGCAACAGTACAGGCAGCGCGACGGCCAGCGCCACCGGAGGAACATCGGGCTACAGCTACAGCTGGAACTCTTCACCCGTACAGGCCACGGCCACCGCGAGCAACCTGCCCGCTGGCATATACAGCTGCACGATCTCGGACGCGAACGGCTGTACGACGACCGTGAACGCGACCATCACGCAACCGGCCAGCTCATTGAGCGCGAGCCTCGGGGCGCAGACGAACGTGACCTGCTTCGGTAACAGCACGGGGAGCGCAACGGTGAACGCCAGCGGCGGAACGGGCACGATCAGTTACTCCTGGAACACGACGCCGGTGCAGACCACGGCCACGGCTACCGGCTTGACCGCAGGCAGCTATACCTGCACGGTGAAGGACGCGAGCAACTGCACGGTGATCGTGAACGCGACCATCACGCAACCGGCCGCAGCACTCGATGCGAACATCACCGCACAGACGAACGTGCTCTGCTTCGGCAACGCCACGGGCAGCGCAACGGTATCTGTGAGCGGTGGAACGCCCGCCTACACCTATTCCTGGAATACGACTCCCGCACAGACAGGGGCCACCGCCAACAACCTGCCCGCCGGCACATGGACCTGCACGATCACGGATGCGAACAGCTGTTCCATCACGCGCAGCGCCACGATCACGCAACCGGCCGCCGCCCTCAGCGCGAGCATTTCGGCGCAGACCAACGTGCTCTGTTTCGGCAACAGCACCGGCAGCGCCACCGCGAACTCGAGCGGTGGAGCCGGCGGTTACTCCTACACCTGGAACACGACACCTGTGCAGAACACAGCCACGGCAAGCAACCTGCCCGCTGGCACATACACCTGCACCATCGGTGATGCGAACGGTTGCGGCACCTCCGTGAACGTGACCATCACGCAACCGGCGAGCGCTCTGAACGCGAGCCTCGCGGCACAAACGAATGTGAGCTGCGTCGGTGCCGCCACCGGTTCTGCGACCGTGAACGCCATTGGCGGTAGTGGTCTGATCAGCTACCTGTGGAACACGTCGCCCGCTCAATCGGGTGCCACGGCCATCGGCCTCACCGCAGGCAGCTACACCTGCACCGTGCATGACGCGAACAACTGCGCTGTCCTGGTCAACGTGATCATCACGCAACCCGCTGCGGCGCTCAGCGGGACCATCAGCGCGCAGACCGATGTTCTCTGCGTCGGCAACAGCACGGGCAGCGCGACAGCCAGCGCGAACGGTGGCACCGCGGCATACGCGTATTCCTGGAATACCTCGCCAGTGCAGAACACGGCCACGGCCATCAACCTTCCTGCGGGAACCTGGACCTGCACGATCACGGACGCTAACGGGTGCAGCACTGCGGCCAGCGCAACGATCGCGCAACCCGCGGCCGCCATCGCCATCACCGGAACGGTAACGTCCGCGACCTGCGGAGGTGCTGCGAACGGAGCGGTTGATGCGACAGTGACCGGAGGAACCGGTGCCTATGGCTATGCATGGACGGGGCCGAGCGGCTTCAGTGCGAGTTCCCAGGACATCAGCGCGATCGGTTCCGGTGTGTACACCTTGACCGTGACCGACGCGAATGGTTGCAGCAGCACCAACAACTTCAACGTGGGCCAGCCGGGTCTCTTCAGCGTGAGCGGTGTGGCCAGCAGCTTCATCGGCGGATGGAACGTGAGTTGCGCCGGTGGCAACAACGGATCCATCGACATGACCGTGAGCGGCGGCACCACGCCTTACATGCACGCCTGGACAGGCCCCAATGGATACACTTCCGCAGCTCTCGACATCACGGGGCTACAAGTGGGCGACTACACCTATGTACTCACCGACGCGAACGGCTGCAGCGTTTCCGCCTCATTCACCTTGACCGCGCCAACGTCGGTGCTCTTCACAACGAACTCCGCGCAAGAGATCACCTGTAATGGTGATGCGAACGCGGCAATTAACGTAACGGGCAGTGGTGGCACCGCACCCATCGGTTATTCATGGTCCGGTCCGGGTTCGTTCTCATCGACCGCATCCTCCATCAGCGGACTTCAACCCGGAACGTACACACTGGTGGTCAGCGATGCGAACGGATGTACCGACGGCGGTCTCAACACGTGGCAATTCAACGACCCCGCCATTTTGGTACCCGATGCCAGCATGACCAGCGGCGCGGCCTGCTTCGGCGATGCCAACGGCAGCGCCACCACGAACGTGACGGGCGGTATCGCTCCATACTCGATCACATGGAACACGGTGCCGGTTCAGACTGGAGCGAACGCGACCGGTCTCGCGGCAGGTACTTACACCGCTACTGTGACCGATGCCCGCGGCTGTGTTCGCACACAGGATGTCACCATCACCCAACCGGCAGCTCAGCTCAGCGCGAGCATCACCGCTCAAACCAACGTGTTGATCTTCGGACAGAATACAGGCAGCGCGACGGTGACCCCTTCCGGTGGAACGCCCGCCTTCTCCTACAGCTGGAGCAATGGCCAGACAACTGCTACCGCAACGGGTCTCGCCGCGGGCGACTACACGGCCATCATCACCGACGCGAACGGTTGCACGGCATCAGCCAGCGTGACCATCACCCAGCCCGGCTCCGCGCTCAGCGCCAGCATTTCGGCACAGACCAACGTGTTGTGCTTCGGGAACAGCACCGGGAATGCCACTGTCTCGGCAATTGGCGGCACCAGTCCGTACACGTACGCATGGAACACGGCTCCCGTACAGAACGGTGCTACCGCGAGCAACCTGACCGCCGGCAACTATGTCTGCACGGTAACGGACGCGAACGGCGCCGCTACGACGGTGTCTGCGACCATCACGCAGCCTGTTGCTCCACTGAACGCTTCGACAGCCGCTCAAGTGAACGCAGGCTGCTTCGGCGATAACAGCGGCTCTGCCACGGTGAACGTGAGCGGTGGAACACCGGCATACAGCTACAGTTGGAATACTGTGCCCGCACAGACCTCGGCGACCGCGACAGGTCTCGTCGCAGGCAACTATACATGCACGATCACGGATGCCCATGGTTGCGGCACCAGCGCGAGCGCGGCCATCATGCAGCCCACGGCCGCGCTGAACGTTTCCATCGGTGGGCAGAACGATGTGCTTTGCTTCGGCAACAGCACAGGCAGCGCTACGGCGAACGCGATCGGTGGAACCACCCCATACTCCTTCGCATGGAGCAATGGCCAAAGCACAGCGACCGCCGCAGGGCTGGCCGCTGGCGACCATACCTGCACGGTGACCGACGCCAACGGTTGCACCGCCATCGCCACAGCGACGATCGCACAACCAACGGTTCCGCTGAACGCATCCATCGCATCGAGCACGGATGTCAGTTGTTCCGGCGGTAACGATGGCACCGCTGCCATGAACGTGACCGGTGGCACAGTGGGCTACTCCTATTCATGGAACACGACACCCGTTCAAAACGGAGTGATCGCGACCGATCTGAGCGCCGGCACGTGGACCTGCACCATCACCGACGTGAACGGCTGCGGTACGACGTCCAGTGCGGTGATCAATGAGCCAGCCATGGCTCTGAACGCATCGATCATCGCGCAAACGAATGTGGCCTGCAGCGGAAACACCGGCAATGCGACCGTGGGTGTGAATGGCGGAACTGCTCCGTACTCGCTGAACTGGAACACCGCACCGGTACAAACAACCGCTACCGCAACAGGGCTTGGTGCCGGCACATACACCTGTACCGTAACGGATGCGAACGGCTGCTCCGCCGGAACGAACGTGACGATCACGGCACCTGCTGGTGCGTTGACCGCTTCGCTCACGGCACAGACCGATGTTGATTGTTTCGGCAACGCTACTGGCAGCGCCACTGTCTCGGCGAGCATGGGCACCGCACCGTACAGCTACTCCTGGAACACTTCACCGGCGCAAAACAACGCCGCTGCGACAGGTCTTGCGGCAGGCAACTACACCTGCACGGTCACCGATGCGAACGCATGCACCACGACCGTGAACACAACGATCGGCCAACCTGCTGCTGCGCTCAACGCATCGATCGGCGGTACCTCGCCTGCTACTTGCGGCATCAACAATGGCAGCGCCAGCACCATCGTCAGCGGTGGTACCGCGCCCTACGGCTATGCTTGGAGCTCCCTGCCCGTGCAGACCACGGCTTCGCTCACCGGCGCAGGTGCGGGCACCTACGCGGTGACGGTGAGCGACGCACAGGGTTGCAGCACCACGGCATCGGCGACGATCACCTCGCCATCGGGCTTGGCAACTGCCGTTGTGAACACTACTTCACAAACCTGCTTCGGCACCGCGAACGGTCAAGCCACGGTTGCCGCCTCCGGTGGCAGTGCGCCTTATTCGATCATTTGGAATACCTCGCCCGCGCAGGCAGGCGCGACCGCATCGGGACTTATCGCCGGCAGCTACACGGCCACCGTGACTGACGCCGATGGTTGCAATGCGACCGTGAGCGTGACCATCGATGGACCAGTTTCACCGTTGGCGCTGTCCATCGACTATGCGACCGATGTCACCTGCTTCAATGCCACAACCGGTTCAGCGACCGTGAGCACGACCGGCGGCCTGGCACCGTATGCCATCGTTTGGAACACGCTTCCCGCGCAGGTAGGCACCACCATCACTGGCGTAGGTGCGGGCACTTGGACCGCAACGGCTACCGATGCGTTCGGCTGCAGTGGTTCCGTCACGGTCACCATCCATCAGCCGAACGCTCCGGTGGACGGCTTCGTGGACGCTTCGCAGAACGTGAGCTGTTTCGGCGGCAATGACGGCTATGCGACCATCGAAGCAACCGGTGGAAGCGGCGACTACTCCATCGAATGGAACACGACACCTGTTCAATCCGGGGCCACAGCGACAGGTCTCACCGCCGGGTTCTGGTTCGCGACCATCCTGGACAACAACGGCTGCAGCGTGCCGAAACAAGTCCCGGTCACGATAAGCGGTCCTGCTTCACCGCTGGCGATCAGCTCAACCACCAGCGATTTCAATGGCTTCGGCATCAGCTGTGCGAGCGCTGCGGATGGCTCCATCGCGATCAATACCATCGGAGGAACGATGAACTACTCCTTCGCTTGGACCGGACCGAACGGCTTCTCGGCGAACTCGGAAGACCTCAACAACTTGCAAGCGGGCAGCTATGACCTGCTCGTGACCGATGCGAATGGTTGCACCCAGAGCGTGTCGGCCGATCTCGCCGCCCCCGCCGCCCTCAACGCAACGGCGAGCATCACGACAGCGGCGTGCAATGGCGCAAGCGATGGAGCTGTGGACCTCAGCCCGAGCGGCGGTGTGGCTCCCTATGCATTTGCGTGGACCGGGCCCGGCGGGTTCACCTCGCCGAGCGAGGATATCAGCAACGTTGGAGCGGGCGTCTATGGAGTGACCACAAGCGACGCGAACGGCTGTTCCTCCAACTTCCTCTTCAACGTGAGCGAGCCCAGCGACCTGATCGCCAACGCCACGCTCAGCGGCTACAGCGGCGGGACCAATGTGAGCTGTGCCACGAGCAGTGACGGCGCGATCGACGCGACCATCTCCGGTGGCACGATGCCCTACTCCTACCAGTGGGATGGTCCGAGCGGATTCTCCGCCAGCGTTGAGGACATCAGCGGTCTTGCCGCCGGCACCTACGACCTCACGATCACCGATGCGAACGGTTGCGGCACACTCGTGGAATACACGCTTACCGCGCCGACCGTGCTCTTCACCACGCTGCTCCCCGCTACGTATCCCAGCGGCGGGAATGTGAGTTGCGACGGAGCGGTGGACGGGGCCATCGATGCGACCATCACCGGCGGTACTCCGAACTACGGCATCTCGTGGAGCGGCCCGAACGGCTTCGTAGCGAATACGGAGGACATCAGCGCGCTCGCGCCCGGCACCTACACGGTCACCATCTCGGACGCGAACGGTTGCCCAACCTCACAAAGTGTCACGCTGGATTCCCCCAGCCAATTGAACACGAGCTTGAACGTGAGCCAGTACAACAGCGGTGATGCGATCAGCTGCACCGGTTCCAGTACGGGCATCATCGACCTCAGCATCAGTGGCGGCCTGCCACCTTATTCCGTGAACTGGAACGGACCGGGCGGCTTCACCAGCACCGCCATCGATATCAGCGGACTTGCAGCCGGAACCTACACCGCCGTAGTGAACGATGCGGCCGGTTGCGATACCACATTCACCGTGACACTCTCCGAACCGCCGCCCATCGTTGTGAGCGGGGTAGCCTCGGATCTGAACGGCTTCGGGATCGGCTGCAACGGATCGACCGACGGAAGTATCGACCTGAGCGCGAGTGGCGGGGCGGGCAACTTCATCTTCCTCTGGACCGGCCCGAACGCCTTCATCAGCAACAACGAGGATGTCAGCGGACTCGGTGCCGGCATCTATGATGTGATCGTCAACGATATGAACGGTTGCAAGGCGCTCTTGACCTTCAACCTTGAAGCTCCAACGGCCATCGCTGCCACGGCCGCGATCACCTCTGCGACCTGCCAAGGCACCGACAACGGCGCGATCGACCTGAGCATCAACGGTGGCGTCGCACCCTACGCCACGCAATGGAACGGTCCGGGCGGTTTCAACGCCACCACTGAAGACCTCACCGGACTCTTCGCCGGCATCTATGACGTGACCATCACCGATGCGAACGGTTGCACGGCGAACCAGTCGTTCAACGTGAACGAGCCCGGCCTCTTCACCATCACCGCCACGAGCACGGTGTACCCCGGCGGTTACGGTGTGAGCTGCAATGGTTCGAGCGACGGCGCGATCGACGTGACGGCCAGCGGTGGGACAGCACCACTCTTCTTCGCTTGGCAAGGCCCCAACGGGTTCACGGCGATCACCGAGGACATAAACGCCTTGGCAGCTGGCCTTTACAACCTCACGCTCACGGATGCGAACGGATGCAGCCACCTGACAAGCTGGACGGTGACATCTCCGACGCCCATCAACATCGGTCTTTCCCCCTCGCAATTCCCTGATGGCAGCAACGTGGCCTGCTCGAACGGCGGCGACGGCAGTATCGACGCGACGATCATCGGCGGTGTCGCGCCCTACTCCATCTCCTGGAGCGGCCCCGACGGTCCACTGGGCATCAGTGAGGACCTCACCGGGTTGACTTCCGGCACTTACACGGTGAGTGTTGTGGATGCGATCGGATGCAGTGCCACCGCCAGCATCACGCTCACCGAGCCCACCCCGATCTCCCTCGGCACCACGGCCAGCTTCTTCATCAGCGGAGGGAATGTGAGCTGCAATGGCCAGAGCGATGGCAGCATCGACCTGTCGATATCGGGAGGCTCCTTATTGTACTTCATCCACTGGACGGGTCCGAACGGATATGTCAGCAACAACGAGGACATCAGCGGGCTCGAAGCCGGGAACTACAACGTGACGGTGATGGACGCGAACGGCTGCTCCACGAACACCAGCGTCACGCTGATCGCCCCCAACCCCATTCTGATCGACCTTTCCGCCGCGCAATACAGCGGTGGTTACGCCATCGCCTGCAATGGCACAACGGGTGATGTGGACGCCTATGTCCAAGGAGGTGCCGTGCCATGGACCTATGCATGGACCGGCCCGAACGGCTTCACAAGCAGCGCACAAGACCTGATCGATGTGCCTGCCGGCACCTATGACCTTCTCGTCACCGACGCGGCCGGATGCACCGCTACCGCGAGCATCACGATGACGGAACCAACACCCATCGATGCGACGGCCACCGTCAGCGCCGTGGGGAATGGATATGAAGTGGGCTGCGCTGGGAATGACGGATCGATCGACCTCAGTGTGAGCGGCGGTAACGGCCCATATACCATCGACTGGAGCGGCACGGGCGGATTCGCCTCACTGAATGAGGATCTGAGCGGCCTGAGTGCGGGCATCTACGACGTGACCATCACCGACGTGAACAGCTGTGCTTCGCAAATGAGCTTCACGCTCGAACAAGCCGCAGCCATCACGACCACAACGGTGATCACCGGCAACATGTGCGATGGCCTGGATGACGGCGCGATCGACCTGGGCATCTCCGGCGGCGTAGCGCCTTACGGCTCCGTATGGAACGGTTCGGGCGGATTCACGAGCATGAACGAGGACATCAACGGGCTGGGAGCAGGCACATATACCGTTGACATCACCGACGCGAACGGTTGCACAACCCAGCAGAGCGCGACGATCACCGCCAGTGCGCCCATCGACCTCAGCGTGTTCGTGAGCGACTATGGCGATGTGAACATCCCATGCTCCGGTGCGAACACGGGTGTGATCGAAGCAACGATCAGTGGTGGCGCGGGTTCGTTGGATATCCTGTGGAGTGGTCCCAACGGCTTCTCTTCCACCGATGCGATGCTCAACGGCCTCGTCGCCGGTGACTACACCCTCTCCATCTCGGACATCAACGGATGCTCGCTCGATACCACCATCTCGCTCATCGAACCGGACTCATCCATCGGTGCCTCGATGTCCGCCGCCATTCAGCCCAGCGGCTCGAACGTGAGCTGCTTCAGCGGTAACGACGGCAGCATCGACCTCTCCGTCTCTGGCGGCGTATCCCCCTACGACATCACATGGCACGGACCTGCCGGCACAAGCTACTCGACAGAGGACCCCACAGGTCTCGCTGCGGGCCACTATGACGTGGTGATCTCGGACGTGAACGGATGCTCCTTCACCGACAGTATCGACCTCACCGGTCCCGATAGCGCATTGATGGCGTCCATCGATATCAGCCAATACAACGGCGGCTTCAACACGAGCTGCGATGGCAACAGCGATGGCTATATCACTGTGGGCTTGGCAGGAGGCAGTGGGGCCTATCAGCTCTCTTGGAGCGGGCCGGGCGGCTTCAGCAGCAGTGCGGACAGCATCGGCGGATTGCAAGAGGGCATCTACACGCTCACCGTGACGGACATGAACGGCTGCGCACTGACCGAGGAGGTGAACATCGTCGCTCCGGATCCCATCACGTGGGAATTGGTCGCAGCGAGCTTCCCGAGCGGAACGAACATCAGTTGCCATGGCATGAATGATGGTTCCATCAGCGCATCGCTGAGCGGTGGCTCCGGCACTTACGAAGCCACCTGGACCGGACCGGACGGCTACTCGGCTTCCAGCCTCGACCTCGCCGACCTGTACGCGGGCGAGTACTGCATCAACATCATGGATGGAAACGGATGCGCAGCATCGGATTGCATCACACTGGGTGAACCGGAAACGCTTGATGTGAGCACCACATCCACGCCGGCCGGTTGTGGTCAGAGCAATGGCAGCATCGATGCCTCCATCTCCGGTGGTACGGCACCGTATTCCTATGCTTGGAGCAACGGCGCCTTCACGGAAGACATCAGCGGCCTTCCGGCGAACGATTATCGGATCATCGTCACCGACGCCAACGGATGCACCGATTCCACCATGGCTCTAGTAGGCGGGGGAGGATCCCTCAGCGGAGAAGCCATCGTGGGCGATGCGCTCTGCCATGGCGACCTGAACGGCAGCATCGACCTGAGCGTGACCAGCGGCAGCGCTCCATACACCTTCGTCTGGACAGGAGGAGCGAACAGCGAAGACCTCTCCGGTCTGCAAGCGGGCAGCTATCAAGTACATGTGACCGATGCGAGCGGTTGCACATGGAGTGACCTGTTCACCATCCATGAGCCGGATGCGATCAGCGCCGAAAGCACCGTGCTGACCCACGATAACGGCTTCAACGTGAGCGCACCGGGTGCGCACGACGGTGGTATCGCGGTGGACGTCACCGGCGGAACAGCACCATACACCTACCTCTGGAGCAGCGGTGCCACGAGCAGCACGGTCGGAGGTCTGCCGGTCGGCACATATTCCGTGACCATCACCGACGCGAACGGATGTACCCGTACGCTGGAATTCACCCTGACAGGGCCGAACGGCGTCGAACTCCCCACGGGCTTCACACCCAACGGGGACGGGCAGAACGACCTTTTCGTCATCCATGGGCTGGAGAACCACCCGGAGAACCAGCTCCTGGTGTTCAACCGTTGGGGCAATGTGGTCTATGACCGCCTGAACTACAAGAACGACTGGGGAGGCGAGAACCGCGAAGGCGAATACCTGCCCAATGGAACCTATTTCATCATCCTCCGTCTCGGCAGCGATGCCACCAACCTCCAAGGCTATGTGGACCTCCGCCGCTGATCGAACCCAACACCACGGACCGATGGGTATTTTCCGATCGCTCTCCTTCCTGCTCGCGGTCTGCACGAGCGGCTCTCTCCTCGCGCAGCAGGAAGTGATGGTAAGCCAGTACATGTTCAACGGGCTCTTCCTGAACCCCGCCTACGCCGGCAGCCATCCCTACGGGAGCGCCAGCCTTCTCCATCGCGATCAATGGACGGGCATAGAAGGAGCCCCGACCACCAGCATGCTCGCCATTGACGGACCGGTGTGGAACGACCGCATGGGCCTGGGATTCTCCCTGGTGCACGATCGCATCGGTGTGAGCCGGGACCTGGAGATGGCGGGGCAATACGCTTATCGTATCAAGACCGGTGAGACCGGTCGTCTCGCGTTCGGACTGAAGGTCGGACTATCGCTCTATTCCGCACGCCTGAGCGACCTCGTGTACTGGGACCAGAACGACCCGCTCTACCAGCAGAACATCCGCAACCAGGCCGTCGGGAAATTCGGCTTCGGCCTCTACTGGCACGATGACCGCAGCTTCGTAGGCCTCAGCGTGCCCACGCTCTATGCCGCTGATGGAAAGTTGACGAAGGCGGTACAGAGCGCTTCGGAGCACTACTACACCCGGCACTACTACCTCTACACGGGGCATGTGTTCGAGATCAACGAGGACCTCGACCTCAAACCTTCGGTGCTGGTGAAATACCAGCCGCAGGCCACCCCGGAGGCCGACCTGAACGTGAACGCCCTCTTCCGCGACCGCTTCTGGCTGGGCGTTGGCTACCGTACCGGCGATGCGGTAACCGGCATGGTCGAATACCAGGTGAACCCCATGTTCCGCATCGGCTACGCCTACGACATGACGACCACGGCGCTCAGGCGCTACAACGGTGGCTCCCACGAGATCATGCTCGGCATCGACCTCGGCAAGGATCCCGTCCGCATCAAAACACCGCGCTACTTCTGATCCCATGCGCGCAACGCACATCCCCCTTCTGCCCGCTTTCGCGATCGCACTGCTCAGTTCATGCGCAGGATACCGCATGCACAAGGCGGACGAGGCCTACAACCTGATGGCCTATGAACGGGCCCAGAAACGTTACGACCGGCTGTTGAAGCGCACCATGGACCGCGCCGCACTGATCCATTGCGCGGACGCCTGCCGCCGACAGAACGAGCTCGACGAGGCCGCCACACGCTACCAGCGTGCTGATTCCATCGCTCCACTCACCGGTGAGGACGCCTTCCGATACGGACAGGTGTTGATGGGCACCGGTGATGAACGCGGTGCGGAAGGCTATTTCTTCCGCGTCCTCCAAGAGCGTCCCGAAGATGCGGCCTCCTTGGACCTCTACGCTTCGTGCCAGGGCTACGCCACCTTCCTGAAGGACAGTGATGCCTTCGTAGTGAACCGATTGAATCTGCCCGGCTTCAAGAGCGTGTTCTGCGCGGTCCCGTTCGCGAAGGGCCTCCTCGTGACCGGAGAACCCTTGTCGCAAAAAGGCCACACCAATCCGTGGAACGGCCGCTCCTTCCTGGACATGTACTATTCCGAGAAGAAGACCATCGTGACCTGGCTCGACCCCGTGGGCCTGCCCGGCGAGGTGAACGGGCCATACCATGAAGGTCCGGGCGTAGTGGCCGCCGACGGCAAGACGCTCTACTTCACCCGGAGCAACTATTACAAGCACCGCCTCAACAAGGACGAACGCAATACGAGCCACCTCAAGCTCTTCCGCGCCACGCGTGACAGCGTTTCGGGGCAATGGGCGGACATCCGCGAATTCGCGCACAACGGGGAAGCCTTCTCCACGGGCCATCCGGCCCTGAGCTCGGACGGCAAGACGCTCTACTTCGCGAGTGACCGGCCGGGCGGTCAAGGCGGGTCCGACATATGGCGCAGCCATCATGATGGCACGGGTTGGAGCGCACCCGAGAACCTCGGAGCGACCGTGAACACGCCCGGCAATGAGCTCTTCCCCGTGGAGAGCGGAGGTACCTTGTATTTCAGCAGCGACGCGCATGATAACCTCGGTGGGCTGGACGTGTTCGAGACCCACGAGACCAACGGACATTGGAGCGATCCGCGCAACATGAACTACCCTGTGAACACGGAGCACGACGATTTCTCGCTGGTACTGGACAAGCGCGTGGGCCTCGCCGGGGACACCTCTATGAGCGGCTACCTGAGCAGCGACCGCGATGGAACGGACCAGGTGTACACGTTCTGGGCGGTGGCCCCCGTGTTCTTCGTCGAAGGCGAGGTGACCGATCCGGAGGGGCACTACCTGCCCAATGTGGAGGTGACGCTCGCCGAACTTCTCTCTGAAAAGGACACCACGGTCATGACCGGCCCCGATGGGAAATTCCACTTCCCCTTGACACCCGGCAGGGACTACAGCGTGCGTGCGAACGACGACGGCTATCTCAGCCAGTCGCAACCGCTCAGCACACGAGGACTCCTGCGTTCGGACACCTTGCGCGTGGAATTCCGGCTTTCACCGATCACTGTGGATGCGCCCATCGCCATCGACAACATCCTGTACGACTATGACAAATGGGACATCCGGCCGGACGCGGCGCGCGAGCTGGACAAGCTGGCACGCATCTTCAAGGACAACCCGCACATGTCGTTCGAGTTGGGCGCGCATACGGACAGCCGCGGCGGCGACACCTACAACCTGGTGCTCAGCGATGCCCGCGCGCACAGTGCGGTCAACTACCTGATCCAACAGGGCGTTGATCCCGACCGCATCAGCGCGAAGGGCTTCGGCGAGACCTCATTGACCAACAAGTGCACGAACGGCGTGAAATGCACCGAAGAGGAGCACCAGGCCAACCGGCGTACCGAGTTCCGGGTAACCGGCGTCAAGAACCTCGCTCAAGAGCGTTGAGCGCGGACGGGCCCGGAACCGGGTCCTGCGAGCGAAGGGGCCTTTGAGCGGGCCCTTTCCTCATTTCGCGGCCTTCTGCAGCTTGCTCCGGACGACCTCGGCGAAGGTCACACCCTCCACCTGGCTCTCCGCCCACGATACGAAGTCGAAGTACTTCAGCAGGGTGCTCGCGTTCGGGTCCTTCACCAGCTCGAGCAGGCCGTTGCGCAAGGCCAGCGTCAGTTCGCGCCTCACCGCAGGCTGCTGCGCCCGCGCCATCTTCTTGATGCTCTCGATCAGCAGGGTCTCGATCTCGTGGGCGGCGTGCCGCTTGTTCAAGAACCGGTGTGTACTGCGCACGATGTATTCCAACAGGTCGAAGTTGCCCAGTTCGTAGTGGATCACCAGGTTGAACAGCCGTGCATAGATGAAGATGTCCTGCCGCAACGTGGGCTCCGGATCGTTCAGCACCTTGTTCAGCCAGAAGAGCGCCTTGTTCACCTGCCCCGCCCCGAAATGCGCGCAGGCCAGGTTGAAATAGAACTCGATCTGGTGCTCCTTGTGCAGCCGTGTGCCGTACTCCTCGAGCCCGTGCAGGATATCGTCCACAAGCCCGATCGCCTTGGTGTGCTCCGCCATTCGATCCAGTAAACGCAGCTCGCCCAGGTAGCTCGCGTGGAACACCTGCACGGCGATGTCGATGCCCCGGAACCCTTCCTGCGTGTTCAGCTGGCGCATCAGCCGGATGTTCTCCCGCGCCTCCTTGAACTCACCCAGTTCGATCTGGCATTGAACGATGTACTGCAGAGCGCGTACGTACCGCTTGGGCAGGTCGGCCTTCAGTTGCTTGTGCTCATCCAGGATCTGCCGCACGCGCGCGAACTTCTCCAAGCTCAACCGCCAGTCGCGCTTCGCCCATTGGCAGAAGCCTTGCGTGTAGTAGCAGATGGTCGCGGCCCGCTTGCTCAGCGCCGTGTTCTTCCCCTTTATCAACGGGTGTTCGCTGATCTCCTCCACCATCGCGTGCTCCTCCTCCGTGCGCACGTAGCCACCGCTACGGAAAACGTAGTTGATCTTGCTGTACAGGATGTGGTAGGCCGCCAGGTTCCGCAGTTTCTCGATCACGTCCCGCTCCTCCTCGATCAGCGCGTCCAGGTCCTTGGTGAACTCACCGCTCTCGTACGCCTCCTCCAGCAGTTGCTTCTCCCAGTTCAGCAGCTCGAACCAGTAGTAGAACCGCTCGTTCTCGCGCGCGATACGCTTGGCCCGGTGCAGCGTCTTGTTCGCCTCCTCATACAGCGCCTTGTCATACAGCAGCTCGATGTTCTTGATCTCGATCTTCAAGAGGCCGCTCACCGTCGCTTCCGCATGATAGGCGCGCAGGGCCTTCATGATCAGCTTGTACAGGTGGTTCTTCTCCGAAGGAAGGTGCTTGATGAAGGTCTCCTTCGCGAAGACCTTCTTGATCTCCTCCTCGTCGTACGTCTTCTGCTTGTCGATTGCCTCGAACATGCGGAGGTAGTTCTTCGGGCCGCTCTGCAGGGCGCTGTGCAGCTTGAAAAAGCGCTTTTCCGACTTGGTGAGCGATCGGATCAGGTCGTGGAGCTCGGTGCTCGGTTTCATCGGTGTGCGGTTGACAGGATAACGCGGTAGGAAGGCAAGATGTTCTCCCAAACATAGGGATCCTACCGGCCCCCGTCCAACGTGGATTCTCAGAAAAGACCTCGCCGTACTTTCGTCCAGACCAAAAACCGTCCGGCCACTGGGCCCCGATGGAACAGGATGAAACAGACCAGACGCATGCCCTTCGAGTTCCCCTGCCGCCTGCCCAGCTTGGCCAATGCCCTGATCCTGGCCCTGTCCGTCTCTGCCCAGACCGGAAGCATGACCCGGAGCGACAGCCTCGACCTGTTGCACACCCGCATCGACCTGGACCTCACACAGACCGGTTCGGGGCTGATCCACGGCACGGCCTCCATCCGATTCACACCGAAAATCGAAGGCATCACCACGCTCCCCCTGGACCTGCTCGCCTTGACGACCGACTCCGTCAGTATGAACGGAGCACCACTGACCTTCACTCACATGGGCGAAGATCTCCGCATCGAGCTCGGCGGAACATTCGGGCCCCAGGACACGCTCACGGTGGACATCCATTACGGCGGCAACCCGGCCGTAGACGCCAGCGGTTGGGGCGGGTTCTATACCCTGAGTTCATACCAGTACGATCTCGGAGTGGCGTTCGACGCCATTCCACACTCCTATGGACGATCCTGGTTCCCGTGCTTCGACAATTTCGTCGAGCGTTGCACCTTCGGGTTCTTCGTGCATGTGGACAATGACCGGACGGTCTTCGCCAACGGCGCGCTGGTGGATGAGACCGACCTGGGCGGCGGTGCACGGATATCGCATTGGGCCATCGCCGAGCCCATCCCTTCGTATCTCGCCTCCGTGGCAGCCACCAACTATGTGGCCGCACGCGATACGTTCCCGAGCATCGCAGGCACCAACATCCCGGTAACGCTGGTCGCCAAGCCGAACGACACCACGGATATGAAGGCCTCGTTCCTCCACTTGCGCGATGCCTTCGACACTTACGAGCGCTGGTTCGGTCCTTACCGCTGGGAGCGCGTCGGTTACTGCCTGACCACAGAAGGCGCCATGGAGCACCCCACGAACATCAGCTATCCCGCGGGCATCGCCGACGGTACCTTGCAATACGAGGGCATCATGGCACACGAGCTCGCCCACCACTGGTTCGGCGACCTGATCACCTGCCGTCGCGCCGAGGAGATGTACATCAACGAGGGCTACGCCGAGTACCTGAGCTATCTCTTCCTCGAAGACCTCTACGGTCGCGCGGCATATGACCGGAAGGTGCGTGACAATCACCACAGCATGGTGGCCACCGCGCACCTCAAGGACGAGGGTTGGTACGCGCTCTCCGAAGTACCACAAGCCTTCACCTATGGCGAGCACTCCTATCGCAAAGGCGCGGACCTCGCGCACACGCTGCGCGGCTATCTGGGTGATTCGCTCTTCGCCGCAGGCTACCGACGTGTGCTGTCGAACAACGCGTTCACCGACATGAGCACGGAAGAATTGCGCGACAGTTTGAGCGCGGCCACCGGTGTGGACCTCACGGACTACTTCAGTGACTGGATCATGCAACCGGGCTGGGCGGCGTTCGAAGTGGATTCGTTCAGCACGGCACCAGCCGGGAACGTCTGGCCCACAACGCTGTTCGTCCAGCAGAAGACCCGCCACGCCGACCATCTCTACCACAACGTTCCCATATCCATCACGTTCGAGGGCGCGGACGGCACCCGATGGACGGATCCAACGCACACGGCGGTCGGTGGCGAGTTCTCGACCATCACCAGCTCACCGCCGTTCCAACCGGTCTTCGCCTTCATCAATGCCGATGAGCGACTGGCGCTGGCGACCACCACGGCACAGGACACCTTGACGGACAATGTGACCGTGAACCTGCCCCTGGCCGATGCGGCGCTCGTGGTGAGCGAACTGCCCGCAGCATCACCGGTGCGCGTGGAAGAATTCTGGACGGCGGCGGACGACAACACGAACGAGCCTTTCGCGTTCGTGGTCTCCCCGGACCGCTGGTGGCGCTTCACCGGACAGCTCGCCCCAGGCATCGTGCTCGCTTTGCGCATCAATGTGGACGGCCGACCAACGAGCCCTTCTTGCTACGATCCGGGACTTGTCCAACCCTTCGCGGGAACGGCCTTTTGCGAGGACAGCTTAGTGGTCCTCTACCGACCGAACCCGCATTTCGCATGGGCGGTGCATCCGGATACGGACATCAACACGCTGGGCAACAATACCGGTGACGGCTACGCGCGGCTCACAGCCAACGGCATCGGACTGGGCGACTATTGCGTGGCTTGGCGCAAAAGTCCGACCGGACTTTCACCGCTCGGAGACGCGCTCGCAGGTTGGCGCATCTATCCCAACCCAACGAGTGATCACGTAACTATCGAATCCCCGCGCGCCGCGAAAGGCACCAAAGCGCAGATCACCGTTCGGGACCTCCAAGGGCGGCTGCTTTTGCAACAAGCCGTCACCGGGAGCCGTACGCGGATCGACCTGCACGCCATCGCCGCTCAGAACGTGTTCATCACCGCCCACGTACCGGGGGAAGGAACCGTGTCACTCGGCCAGTTGAACATTGTCCGCTGACGGTCGCGTGAAGAACTTCTGGCGCTGGTTCGGCCACCTTGCCCTGTGGTGGATGGCGGTCTTCCTCTTCCAACGCATCGCCTTCCTAGCATTCTCCTTCCGAGCGCTCCACGATGTTCCTTGGAAGGACATCCTGCTCTGCAACGTGAAGGCCCTGCCCATGGACCTATCGGCGACGGGCTATTTCCTGCTGGCTACTTCCCTTGTCGCGCTTCCGCTCCTGTTCGCGGATGTGCGATGGCCTCGTCGCGCTGCGGCTGTGTTTTCGCTGGTTCTGCTCGTTTTCAGCGCCCTCATCAACGCCACGGACATCGGTCTTTTCGAAGCGTGGGGCGCGCGCTTGGACCGCAAGGCGATCGGCTACTTGGCCTTTCCGAAGGAAGCGGTCGCTGGCATCCGCGCAGGCTGGATGATCGCTCTGCTCACACTTGCGCTAGGGCAGACCTTTCTATTCACGAAGTGGTTCAACCGTATCGATCGCCAGCGATCGTTCTGCACCGGACCATCGTCAGCACGTATCGCCTCGGCGGTGATCGCTCCGTTGCTCTGCCTTCTCGCCGCGCGCGGCGGGCCACAGGACGACCCGATCAACAAGAGCTGGGCCTACTTCAGCCGGTACAACGTACTGAACCTCGCTGCGCTGAACGGGGTGTGGAACGCGCTGGAGATCGCTGTAGAACCCGCGCAAGTCGAAGTGAACCCGTATGCGATCCTGCCGAAGGACGAGGCGGAGCGCATCTTCCGTCAACAATATCCTCCTGGTCACGGGCCTGCGCGTTCCATCCTGAAGACGGACCGGCCGAACGTACTCATTGTCCTGCTGGAAAGTTGGACAGCGGACATCATCGAACCGCTCGGCGGTGATAGTGGCGTGGCACCCCGGTTCACGAAGCTCGCCGCCGATGGACTGCTGTTCACCAACTTCTACTCGACAGGCTTCCGCACGGAACAAGGGCTATGCGCATTGCTCAGCGCGTTCCCTTCCCAACCGAAGACCACCATCATCCGCAACTTCGGGAAGTTCGATCGATTGCCGAGCATAGTGAAGACGCTCGGTGCCGAGGGGTATTCCTCCACCTATTGGTACGCGGGCAATGTCGAGTTCGCCAACACACGCGCCTACTTGGAAGCCATGGGCTTCGATCGCGTGCATGACGAGAATTCCTTCCCCATCACCAAGCGGACGGATTGGGGCGCGTACGATGAAGAACTCTTCACCTTCCATCTGCGGGAAGCGGGCAAGGAGGAACGTCCCTTCTTCCACATCGTGATGACGTCGACCAGTCACGAGCCGTTCGATGCACCGGTGAACGAGGGCTTTCCCGGCAAGAACGACCCGCAGTTATACAGGAACACGATCCACTACACCGATCGTTGTCTCGGAGACTTCATCACTGCCGCGAAACAACAGGACTGGTACGCGAACACATTGGTCGCGGTGGTCGCGGACCATGGTCACTTCCTGCCGCGCTACCGGAACTACAGCAGTGCCGCGCGGCACCGCATCCCCTTTCTCCTGACAGGCGGCGCGCTACGCGACGATCTGCGCGGCACAATGGACAGCACATACGCTTGCCATACGGACTTCGCGGCGACCCTGCTCGCGCAGCTCGGGCTGCCCCATGACGCGTTCGAATGGAGCCGTGACGTGTTCGATCCCGGCGTACCGCACGACGCGTTCTGGACCTTCAATGAAGGGTTCGGCATCGCCGATAGTACGCAGGCAGTGGTCTTCGATGAGGTTGGAAAACGGGTCGTGGAACTGCGCGACAGTTCAGACACCGAGGCCCGGGACAGGTTATTGGATGGGGGGAAAGCCCGCCTCCAAGTACTGTTGGACCGCTACCTCGGGTTCAACCAGTGATCAGCCTACGTAGCGCAGATCCCTTCCCGGGTAGCGCGCGCTCTTGCCGAGCTGTTCTTCGATACGAAGCAGCTGGTTGTACTTGGCGATCCTGTCGCTGCGGCTCGCACTACCGGTCTTGATCATGCCGCAATTCACGGCCACTGCCAGATCCGCGATGGTACTGTCCTCCGTCTCGCCGCTGCGATGGCTCATCACGGCGGTGTAGCTGTTGCGGTGCGCCATGTCCACGGCCTCCAACGTCTCGGTGAGCGTGCCGATCTGGTTGACCTTCACCAGAATTGAGTTCGCGATGCGCTTCTCGATGCCTTGGGACAGGCGGTCGGTGTTGGTCACAAAGAGATCATCGCCCACGAGTTGCACCCTGTCACCGAGCGCAACGGTCAGCTTCTTCCATCCGTCCCAATCATCCTCGCTCATGCCGTCCTCGATGCTCACGATCGGGTATTTCTTGCACCAGCCCTTCCACATGTCCACCATCTCATCGCTGGTAAGGCTGTCGCCGGTGCTCTCCAGCACGTAGCGCTTCTTCTTCGCGTCGTAGAACTCGGTGCTGGCACAGTCGAGCGCGATGACGATGTCCTCCCCGGGCTTGTAGCCGGCCTTCTCGATGGCCTGCATCACGAGCTTCAGGGCTTCCTCATTGCTCTTGAGGTCCGGAGCGAAACCGCCCTCATCGCCCACGTTGGTTCCCAGGCCCTTCGACTTGAGTACCGCCTTCAGGTGGTGGAAGGTCTCCGCGCCCATACGCAGACCTTGCGCGAAGGTCTGAGCCCCCACCGGCATGATCATGAACTCCTGGATGTCCACTTTGTTATCGGCATGCGCCCCGCCATTCACGATGTTCATCATCGGCACCGGCAGCGTGCATGCGTTGGCCCCGCCCACATAACGGTACAACGGCAGGCCAGCTTCACTCGCGGCGGCTTTGGCGACGGCGAGCGACACACCAAGGATGGCGTTCGCGCCGAGATTCTTCTTGTTCTTCGTGCCGTCCAGCCCGATCATGGCACGGTCGATCATGGCCTGTTCGCTCACCAGCGCACCGTGCAGCTCGTTGTTCAGTGTTTCGTTCACATGCTCAACGGCCTTCATCACGCCTTTACCGAGGTAGCGTTTCTTGTCCCCATCGCGCAGTTCCATGGCTTCATGCGCCCCGGTACTCGCGCCGCTCGGTACGGCCGCGCGGCCCACATGGCCACCGTCGGTGAACACATCCACTTCGATGGTCGGATTGCCGCGTGAATCGAGGATCTCGCGCGCTTGGATCTTGGCGATAAGGCTCATGCGTTGACTGTCTTCTTCGTGTTGGTGGTATCGCCCGTCGGAATGACCGCCGGGCCTTTCATGAATGCGACGAACTGGTCGAACAAGTAGCGCGAGTCGTATGGGCCGGGACCCGCCTCCGGGTGGTATTGCACGCTGAACACAGGGCGGCCTTTCAAGCGGATGCCCGCGATGCTGTTGTCGTTGAGGTGAACGTGGGTGATCTCCACGTCCGGGTCGCGCTCGGTCCGTTCACGGTTCGCGACAAAGCCGTGGTTCTGGCTCGTCACTTCGTCATGACCGGTGACCAGGTTCTTGATCGGGTGATTGATACCGCGATGGCCATGGTGCATCTTCTCCGTGCCGATTCCTTGGCTTTCGGCCAGTAACTGATGTCCGAGACAGATGCCGAAGACCGGCAGACCCGTGGCCAGGACGTCTTTCACAAGAGCGACGCTCGCGGGCATGGCACCGGGATCGCCCGGACCATTGCTGAGCAGGAATCCGTGCGGCTGGAACTCCAGCATTTCTTGAACGGTGGCCGTCATCGGGAACACGCGCACTTGGCAATCACGCTCCAACAAGCAACGCTCGATGTTCTGCTTCACCCCGAAGTCGATGAGGGCCACGCGGTGCGGGGCATTGCTCGTCCCGAGCGTGTAAGCCTCACGCGTGCTCACGGAGCTGCTCAGTTCCCGTCCGGCCATGTCCGGCGCTGCAGCCAATCTCTTCGCGAGCGCCGCGATGTCCATCTCCGTGCTGCTGATGATGGCGTTCTGCGCGCCATGGTCGCGGATATGCCGCACCAACTTCCGTGTATCGATGTCGCTGATGCCGACCACGCCCTCGCGCTTCAACAGATCATCAAGCGGGCCCGTTCCCCCGGGCCGGCTCCACACTTCGCTGAATTTTTTGACGACCAGGCCCGCGATCTTCACGCTGCCGCTCTCCACCTCGCCGTCCTTCACGCCGTAGTTGCCCACGTGCGGTGTGGCCATCGTCATGATCTGGCCGGTGTAGCTGGGGTCCGTGAAGATCTCTTGATAGCCGGTCATGCCGGTGTTGAAGCAGATCTCCCCGGCGGTGATGCCCTGGGCGCCGATCGCGCGCCCCTTGAACACGGTGCCGTCCGCGAGAAGCAGGAGGGCGTGGGGGCGTTGGCTTACCAGCATGTGTCTTCCTCCCGATCCTTCAGGGCGGCGGCAAAAGTAGAAGGGGGCAAAAAAGAAGAGGCGCTTCGCAGCGCCTCGTTCTCAACAGTTGTCAGCAAGTGCATCACTCGCTCTTCGCTTCATCGGACTTTGCTGCATCGGCAGCACCTTCTGCCTTCTTGGCACCGGGTGCGCGGCGGCTGCGCCGGGTCTTCTTCACTTCCGCACCGGCTTTCTCTTTCGCCGAGTAGAGGGTGTTGAAGTCGACCAGCTCGATCATCGCCATGTCGCTCGCGTCGCCCAGGCGGGGCGCGAGCTTGATGATGCGGGTGTATCCGCCCGGACGGTCGGCGATCTTCGGTGCCACGTCGCGGAAAAGGGCGGCAACGGCCTCCTTGTTCTGCAGGTAGCTGAAGACGATACGGCGGCTGTGCGTGTTGTCGCTCTTGCCCTTGGTGAGCAGGGGCTCCACGAAGATGCGCAGCGCCTTGGCCTTCGCCAAGGTGGTGTTGATGCGCTTGTGCTCGATGAGCGAGCAGGCCATGTTGCTCAACAGCGCGTCGCGGTGCGCCTTGGTGCGGCTGAGCGCGTTGTTCTTGTTTCCGTGTCTCATGACTTTATCGTCTGCGATGTGCTGTTCCGGGCGATGGATCCATCGCCTTTACATCACTCTTTGTCCAGTTTGTACTTGCTCACGTTCATGCCGAAGCTCAGGCCCTTGTTCTCCACAAGGTCCTCCAGTTCGGTCAGGCTCTTCTACCCGAAGATGCGGAACTACAAGAGGTCGATCTTGTAGTAGCTCACCAGGTCACCGAGCGTCTCGATGTCGGCGGCCTTCAAGCAGTTCAGGGCGCGTACGCTGAGGTCCATGTCCACGAGCTTGGTCTTGAGCAGCTGCCGCATGTGCAAACTGGTCTCGTCCAGATCGTCATGCTCGCCACCGCGGCTGCCGCCGGCGCTGCTCACCGGGCGGTCTTCGAGCTCGAGGGAGATGCGCTCGTCGCTGAAGAGCATGAAGTGGTGGATCAGGATTTTGGCCGCCTCCTGCAGGGCGTTCTTCGGGCTGATGCTGCCGTCGGAAACGATCTCCAAGGTGAGCTTCTCATAGTCGGTCTTCTGCTCAACGCGGGTGTTGTCCACGCTGTACTTCACGTTCTTGATCGGCGTGAAGATGCTGTCGATGAAGATCGTACCGATGGGCGCGCCCTCGATCTTGTTCTCGTCGGCGGGCACATACCCGCGGCCCTTGCCGATGGTGAGCTCCACGTTCAGCTTCACGCTATTCTCCATCTGGCAGATCACCAGGTCCGGGTTCAATACTTGGAAACCGGTGGTGTGCTTGCCGATGTCGCCGGCGGTGAAGCCGTCCTTCCCACTGATCGTGAAGGAAACCTTCTCGGTGCTCACGTCCTCCAACTGGCGGCGGAAGCGCACCTGCTTCAGGTTGAGGACGATCTCCGTGACGTCCTCGATCACGCCTTTGATGGTGCTGAACTCGTGCTCCACGCCATCGATGCGCATGCTGGTGATGGCATGGCCCTCCAAGCTGCTGAGCAGGATGCGGCGCAACGCGTTGCCGATGGTGATGCCATAGCCCGGCTCCAGCGGACGGAACTCGAAAGTGCCACGCTGGTCATCGGATTCGATCATCACGACCTTGTCCGGTCGCTGGAAATCAAGAATGGGCATGTGCTGTTGTCGTTGTGTTCGTTGGTCTGTGGTCCTTCCCTCCTCCTCGTTCGCGCCCTTGAGGCTCTTACTTCGAGTACAATTCCACGATGAGCTGCTCGCGGATGTTCTCCGGGATCTGCGCACGCTCGGGCATGGCGATCATCTTGCCGCTCATGGTGGCGGGGTTGAAATCCAGCCAATCGAAGCGGCGGGGGTTGGTGCTCACGCTATTGGCGATGGCCTCCAGGCTGCGGCTGCGCTCGCGCACGGCCACCGTGTCACCGGGACGCAGGGTGTAGCTGGCGATGTTCACCACCTGGTTGTTCACCGTGATGTGTCCGTGGCCCACGAGCTGGCGCGCGGCGCGACGGGTCGGGGCGATGCCCAAGCGGAACACCGTGTTGTCCAAGCGCGCTTCGCAGAGGCTCAGCAGCACCTCACCGGTGATGCCCTTCTTGCTGGCAGCGGTGAAGAACATCTTCTCGAACTGGCGCTCGAGGATGCCGTAGATGTACTTGGCCTTCTGCTTCTCTTGGAGCTGCGTGCTGTATTCGCTCTCCTTCTTGCGGCGCTTGGCCGTGAGGCCGTGCTGGCCGGGCGCATGGGGCTTGCGCTCCATCCACTTGTCCGGTCCGAAGATCGGCTCTTTGAACTTCCGGGAGATCCGGGTCTTGGGTCCTGTATATCGTGCCATGGTCGTAGGATCGTTGAGGATTACACGCGGCGCTTTTTCGGCGGGCGGCAACCGTTGTGGGGCATGGGCGTGAGATCGATGATCTCGGTGACCTCGATGCCGCTGTTGTGCAGGGCGCGGATGCAGCTTTCGCGGCCGCTGCCGGGGCCTTTCACGAAGACCTTCACCTTGCGCAGGCCCGCCTCGAAGGCTTCGCGAGCGGCCTCCTCGGCGCTCACTTGGCCCGCGTAGGGCGTGTTCTTCTTGCTGCCGCGGAAGCCCATCTTGCCACCGCTCGCCCAGCTGATCACCTCACCCTTGTTGTTGGTGAGGCTCACGATCAGGTTGTTGAAGGTCGCGCGGATGTGGGCCTGTCCATAGGTCTCCACCACCACGTTCTTCTTCTTCTTCTTGCCGGCGGCGGCTCCGCCTTTGCCTTCTGCTTGTTTTGCCATAGGTCTATCTGTTGGGGCGATGCGCGCACCGCCCTTACGATCTTACTTCGTTGCCTTCTTCTTGTTCGCCACCGTTTTGCGCTTGCCCTTGCGGGTGCGGCTGTTGGTGCGGGTACGCTGACCGCGGACGGGCAGGCCGTTGCGGTGGCGGTTGCCACGGTAGCTGTTGATGTCCACCAGGCGCTTGATGCTCAACTGCACTTCACTGCGCAGGGCACCTTCCACCTTGATGTTCTCGTTGATCACCGTACGGATGCGGCCCTGTTCCTCGTCGGTCCACGCGTCCACCTTCGTGTCGGGATCGACACCCGCCTTCTCCAGGATGGAGAGGGCCGTGCTGCGGCCGATGCCGTAGATGTACGTGAGGCCGATGCAGCCCCGCTTCTGTTTCGGTAGGTCGATACCTGCGATACGTGCCATGTGCGTTCGTTTATCAGCCTTGACGCTGCTTGAACTTGGGGTTCTTCTTGTTGATGATGTACAAGCGTCCCTTGCGGCGGACCAGCTTGCAGTCTGCCGAACGCTTCTTGATGGAGGCCCTGATCTTCATGGGTCGTTGTTCTCTTGTCTTCAGGTCTTGTATCGGAACGAGATGCGGCCTTTGCTCAGATCGTACGGGCTCATCTCCACTTTCACTTTGTCTCCCGGCAGGATCCGGATGTAGTGCATCCGCATCTTGCCGCTGATATGCGCCACGATCACGTGGCCGTTCTCCAGCTCCACGCGGAACATGGCATTGCTCAGCGCCTCCTTGATGACGCCGTCCTGCTCTATGTTTCCCGTCTTGCTCATTCTTCGTTCACCTTTCCTTTCCAATGAGGCGCTTCACGCCCCGATCAATTCACCCTTCTGCTTCAGCACATCCTCGATGTAACTGAAGGTCGATAGGACTTCCGGCTTTCCCTGCTTCACGGCGATGGTGTGTTCGAAATGCGCGCTCGGTTTCCCGTCCCGCGTCACCACCGTCCACCCGTCTTCCAACTGGCGCGCCTCCTTGCTCCCCATGTTGATCATGGGTTCGATCGCCAAGGCCATGCCTTCCTGCAGCTTGGGCCCATGCCCGCGCCTTCCGAAGTTGGGCACTTCCGGGCCTTCGTGCAGCTTGCGCCCCACGCCGTGACCGGTCAATTCCCGCACCACACCGTAGCCGTGGCTCTCGGCATGATGCTGGATCGCGTAGCCGATGTCGCCGACGCGGTTCCCCGCGACGGCCTGCTCGATACCGAGCCTCAGGCACTCCTGCGTCACGCGCAGCAGCTTCTTCACATCCTCCCGCACCTCACCGATGCAGAATGTGTAGGCGCTGTCACCGTAAAAGCCGTTCATCAGCACGCCGCAGTCGATACTGGCGATGTCACCATCACGCAGTTCGTTCTTCCCGGGCAGACCATGTACCACCGCCTCGTTCACGCTGATCAACAGCGTGCTCGGACAATCGTACAGGCCCTTGAACCCCGGAACCGCTCCGTTGTCCCGGATGAACTGTTCTGCCAGTTCATCCAGTTCAGCTGTGGTGACACCCGCGCGCAAGCGCTTCGCCACCTCGGCCAAAGTCCTACCAACAAGCAAAGAACTCTCCCTCACCAACCCTATCTCCGCATCGCTCAGGATGCTCACGGCTTTACCCATGAGACTACCCTGTGGCCATGCTGTACGACGCACTCTGCCGTCCCTTGATCCGGCCGGTCTTCATCAGTCCGTCGTAATGCCGCATCAACAAATGGCTCTCGATCTGTTGCAGCGTGTCCAACAACACGCCCACCATGATCAACAAGGATGTACCGCCGAAGAACTGCGCGAAGCCCTGCTTGATGCCGAGCATGATCGCGAAGGCAGGCAGGATCGCTACGATGCCCAGGAAGATCGCGCCCGGAAGCGTGATGCGGCTGAGCAGCTCATCGATGTGCCCCGCTGTGGCCTTCCCTGGTTTCACGCCGGGGATGAAGCCGCCGTTGCGCTTCATATCATCGGCCAACTGGTTCGGGTTCACCGTGATCGCCGTGTAGAAGTAAGTGAAGGCCACCACCATGAGGAACAGGGTGATGTTATAACCCACGCTCTCGTACCGGCTGAAGTTGGTCATCCACTGGGGCGGATTCTCGAACGCTTGGCTCAGGTAGAGCGGGATGAGCACGATGGCCTGGGCGAAGATGATCGGCATCACACCGGCCGCGTTCACTTTCAACGGCACGTAGTTGCGAACGCCACCGTACTGCTTGTTGCCTTGCACGCGCTTGGCGAACTGTACCGGTATGCGCCGGGTGCCTTGAACCAGCAAGATGTTGCCCGCGATGATCAGCAGCCAGAACACCACTTCCATCAGGATCACCACCAATCCTCCACCGCCATACCCCATGCGGCTCACGAACTCTTGCAGGAAGGACTCCGGCAACCGCGCGAGGATACCGATCATGATGATCAACGAGGTACCGTTGCCCAAGCCGCGCTCGGTGATGCGCTCACCCAGCCACATCACGAACAAGGTGCTGCAGGTGAGGATGATCACGCTCACGGGCAGCCACATCGCATCGTGCGCCGGACGCGCGTCCGCATCCACGTACGTGAGGATGTAGCCAGGTGCCTGGAACAAGCTGATGATGATGGTGATGTAGCGCGTCCACTGGTTCATGCGGCGACGGCCGCTCTCCTCGCGCTGCATTTTCTGCACGGCGGGGATGGCGATACCGGCGAGCTGCATGATGATGCTCGCACTGATGTACGGCATCACGCCGAGGGCGAAGATGCTCGCACGGGTGAAGGCACCACCGGTGAAGATGCTCAGCAGGTCCACGAGCCCGGAGCCGCCCGTGCTGCCGCTGGCCAGCTTCGCGCTGTCCACGCCGGGAAGCACGATGAAACTGCCGATGCGGTACACCAGCAAAAGTCCCAGCGTGATGAGGATCCGCTTGCGCAGTTCCTCGATGCGCCAGATGTTCTTTACCGTATCGATGAAACCTTTCATGTTCAGCGGTTCACGATCTCCACTTTGCCTCCCATCCCTTCGATAGCGGCCTTGGCGGTCTCACTGAAGGCATTGGCCTTCACTTCCAGCGCGCCTTTCAGCTCGCCACGGCCCAGGATCTTCACCAGATCGTTCTTGCCGATCAGTCCGTTGCTGCGCATCGTCGCGATGTCGATGACCGTCAGTTTGTTCTTCTCCGCCAAGGCCTGGATAGCGTCCAGATTGATGCCCTTGTACTCCACACGCGTGGGGTTGGTGAAGCCGAACTTCGGTACACGGCGCACCAAGGGCGTTTGACCACCTTCGAAACCGCGACGGCGATTGTAGCCCGTGTCGGCCTTCTGGCCCTTGTGGCCTTTGCCGGCGGTACCGCCCGTTCCGCTGCCTTGGCCACGGCCCAGGCGCTTGTTCGTTTTGGTCGCCCCTTTCGCGGGCTTGAGTTGACTGAGGTCCATTGCGTTGTCTGTTGCGGGTCGATGCATGCATCGACCTTACGTTGTCTATCAGGCTTCCTTCACACTTACGAGGTGGGCCACCTTGGCCACCATGCCGCGCACCTGCGGGGTGCCTTCCACTTCGTTGCTCTTCCCGATGCGGCCGAGGCCGAGCGCTTTCAGGGTGTCCTTCTGGCGCTTCGGGCACTTGATGAAGCTGCCCGTCTGGGTGATGATGATCTTGCTCATGGCGATTCGTCGCGACAGGTCGTGACGTCCGATTATCCGTTGAACACTTTGGTGAGTTCCACTCCGCGTTGCGCAGCGACCGAGCTGGCATCACGCATGGCGGCGAGCGCCCCGATCGTGGCCTTCACCACGTTGTGCGGATTGCTGCTGCCCTTGCTCTTGGCCAGCACGTCCGTTACACCGGCGCTCTCCAGCACGGCGCGCATGGCACCACCGGCGATAACGCCCGTACCGTGCGCGGCGGGCTTCAACAGCACCTGTGCCCCTGCGAACTTGCCTTCCTGCGTGTGGGGGATGGTCCCTTTGCGCACCGGCACTTTCACCAGGTTCTTCTTCGCGTCGTCGATGCCCTTGGCGATCGCCTCCTGCACCTCCTTCGCTTTGCCCAAGCCGTGGCCGACCACACCGTTCCCGTTGCCCACCACCACGATGGCGGCGAAGGTGAAGGTGCGACCACCCTTGGTCACTTTCGTTACGCGGTTCAGCGCCACGAGCTTGTCTTTCAATTCAAGCTCGCTGCTCTTCACCTTGTTCGCTCTTGTATCAGCCATGTTGCTGTTGTGATCAGAAGTTGAGTCCGGCTTCACGGGCGGCGTCGGCCAATGCCTTCACACGTCCATGGTACAGGTAACCATTACGATCGAACACGACCTTCTCGATACCGGCCGCCTTCGCCTTCTCGGCGATGGCCTTGCCGATGAGCTTGGCCTGCTCGACACCGCTCGCGTCGTGCGCGTTCTTGTCCTTCAAGCTGCCCACGCTCACCAGCGTATGGCCCTGCTCGTCGTCGATCACTTGCGCGTAGATGTCGGCATTGCTGCGGTACACCGTGAGGCGTGGACGCTCCGCGTTGCCACGCACCCGCAAGCGGATGGCGGTCTTGATCCGCGCGCGACGTTGGAGTTTGCTGTTGTTCATCGTCAGTTCTTATTTGCCCGCTGCCTTACCGGCCTTGCGGCGTACGTTCTCACCCACGAAGCGGACACCCTTGCCCTTGTAAGGCTCAGGCTTGCGCAGCCCGCGGATCTTCGCGGCCACCGCACCGATGAGCTGCTTGTCAGCGCTCTCCAGGGTGATGATGGGGTTCTTCCCTTTCTCCTGCACGGCGCTCACCTTGATCTCCGCCGGCAACTCGATGGCCACGTTGTGCGAGAATCCGAGGCTGAGATCCAAACGCTGGCCCTTGGCCGTGGCACGGTAACCCACGCCGACCAGTTCCTGCGAGATCTTGAAGCCCTCCGTGACGCCCTGCACCATATTGGCGACGAGCGCGCGGTAGAGACCGTGCATGGCCTTGTGGTGCTTCAGGTCCGTGGGGCGCTCGAACACGAGCTCGCCTTCGGTCTCCTTCACCTTGATGGCGGGATCCATGGTTTGAACGAGCGTGCCCTTGGGACCTTTCACGGTCACAACGTTCTTGTCGCTCACGTTGATCTGTACGCCTTTGGGTACAGGGATGGGTGCTTTTCCGATGCGGCTCATGATGCGTCCGGTTCTTAGCTCACGTAGCAGATCACTTCGCCGCCAACGCCCAAGGTGCGGGCCTCTTTGTCGGTGATCACACCACGGCTGGTGCTGATGATGGCCACGCCGAGGCCGTTGAGCACGCGGGGCAGTTCCCCGCTGTGGGCGTATTGGCGCAGACCGGGGGAGCTCACACGCGTGAGTTCCTGGATGGCGCTCTTGCGGCTGTTGCGGTCGTACTTCAGCGCGATCTTGATGATGCCCTGCTTGCCATCGTCCTCCACCTTCCACGACAGGATATAGCCCTTGTCATAGAGGATGCGGGTGATGTCCTTCTTCAGGCCGCTGGCGGGTACCTCCACCACTTTCTTGCGCGCCATGATGGCGTTGCGTACGCGGGTGAGGTAGTCGGCGATAGGATCGGTCGTCATGGTCTTTTTCTTTTTTCCGGCGATGCGCTGCATCGCCCTTACTGTCTTACCAGCTGCTCTTCGTTACGCCCGGGATCTTTCCTTCCAAGGCCATGTTGCGGAACATGTTCCGGCTGATGCCGAAGAGGCGGATGTAGCCCTTCGGACGGCCGCTGATACCGCAGCGGTTGTGCTTGCGAACGTAGCTGCTGTTGGCGGGCAGTTTCTGCAAGCCCTCCCAGTCGCCGGCCGCCTTCAGTTTGGCGCGCTTGGCGGCGTACTTCTCCACCATCTTGGCCCGCTTGCGTTCGCGTGCCTTCATGCTTTCCTTGGCCATGGTCGCTCTGTCTTCTTGTTACTTGGTGAAGGGGAATCCGAAAGCCGTCAACAGCGCTTTCGCTTCCTGGTCGGTCTTGGCGGTGGTCACGAACGTGATGTCCATGCCCTGGATCTTCGGGGTCTTGTCGATGTCGATCTCCGGGAAGATGATCTGCTCCTTCACACCGAAGGTGAAGTTGCCGCGACCATCGAAGCCCTTTGCCTGCACGCCGCGGAAGTCACGCGTACGGGGCAGGGCCACCGCGATCAGGCGGTCCAGGAACTCGTACATCTTGTCGCCGCGCAAGGTGACACGCGCGCCGATGGGCATGCCTTTGCGCAGCTTGAAGTTGCTGATGTCCTTCTTGGAGACGGTGCCCACGGCCTTCTGACCGGTGATCATCGTCATCTCGTTGATCGCGTTCTCCACGATCTTCTTGTCGCCCACTGCGTGGCCGAGGCCCTGGTTCACCGCGATCTTGGTGATGCGGGGCACCTGCATGGGGCTCTTGTACTTGAACTCCTTCTGGAGCGCAGGCACGACCTGTTCAGCGTAGGTCGCTTTGAGGCGGGGCTTGTACGTGCTCATTACTTCTTGGCCGTTTTCTTGGTCGTTCCGCTCGCCTTCGCTTTCACGTAGCGCTCGATCGTACCGTCCTTGTTCACTTTGCGACCCACGCGACCGGGCTCACCCGTCTTCGCGTCGATCAGCATCAGGTTGCTGATGTGGATCGGGCCCTCCTTCTCCACGATGCCGCCTTGGGGCGTCGCCGTGGTGGGCTTGCTGTGCTTCTTGTTCATGTTGAGGCCCTCCACCGTCGCACGCGTGCTCTTGCGGTCCACCTCGATCACACGGCCCTGCTTGCCCCGGGCTACGCCGGACAGCACCTTCACCATGTCACCTTTCTTGATATGCAGCTTCTTTTGCATGACGGTTCAGAGTACCTCGGGGGCGAGGGAAATGATCTTCATGAATTTCTTCTCACGGAGCTCCTTGGCCACCGGTCCGAAAATGCGGGTGCCCCGCATCTCACCGGCCGCGTCGAGCAGCACCACGGCATTGTCATCGAAGCGGATGTAGCTGCCATCCTTGCGGCGCGTCTCCTTGCGGGTGCGCACCACCACGGCCTTGCTCACGGTCCCCTTCTTCGCTCCGCCCTGGGGCAGCGCGTCCTTGATGGTCACCACCACGGTGTCACCGATATGCGCATAACGGCGCTTGGTGCCGCCCAGCACACGGATCACCAGCACTTCGCGGGCTCCGCTGTTGTCGGCGACGTTCAGTCGTGATTCCTGTTGGATCATGGCTTCTCTCGGTGTTCCGGGTTACTTGGCACGCTCGACCACCTCCACGAGGCGCCAGCGCTTCAACTTGCTCATCGGGCGGGTCTCGGCGATGCGGACGGTATCGCCCACATGCGCGTCCCCCTTCTCGTCATGCGCCATGAACTTGCTCGAGCGCTTCACGAACTTGCCGTATTTCGGGTGCATCACACGGCGCTCCACGATCACGGTGATGCTCTTGCTCATCTTGTCGCTGGTCACGATGCCCACACGCTCTTTGCGCAGGTTTCGGTCAACGGTCGTCGTCGTCTCGGTGCTCATTTGCTGGCGGTATTGGCGAGCTCGCGCTTGCGCAGTTCAGTGAGGATGCGCGCTACTTCCTTCTTCTTGGAGCGCAGCTGCATCGGGCTGTCGATGGGGCTCACGGCGTGGTTGAAGCGCAGCTTGTTCAGCGTACCGCGCGAATCCTGCAGCTTGTCCTGCAGTTCCACCAAGGTGAGGTCTTTCAGGTCGGTTCCTTTCGTCTTCATGGCACTCGCTTATTGGCCGTCGTAGTCTTCACGTACCACGAACTTGGTCGCGATGGGCAGTTTCGCAGCGGCCAGTCGCATGGCTTCCTTGGCGGTCGCCATGGGCACACCGTCCGCTTCGAAAATGATACGTCCGGCATGGCAAACGGCTACCCAGTGGTCCAAGGCACCTTTGCCCTTACCCATCCGTACCTCGGCGGGTTTGCTGGTCACCGGCTTGTCCGGGAACACCTTGATCCACACTTGACCTTGGCGCTTCATGTGGCGCGTGAGCGCAACACGGGCGGATTCGATCTGGCGACCGGTGAGCCATACGCTATCCATGGCCTTCAGGCCGAAGGATCCGAGGGCTACACGGTGACCGCGCTGGGCCTCGCCCTTCATGCGGCCCTTGTGCATATTGCGGCGCTTGCTGCGCTTGGGTTGCAACATGGCTCTTAGTTGTTACGGGTGTTTGGGCCACGACCACCACCGGCCGGACCACGACGATCTCCTCCTCCACCTCCCGGGCCGCGGCGATCTCCACCACCGGGACCACGACGGTCTCCGCCACCTGGACCTCCCGGACCACGGCGCTCGAAACCACCACCGCCACGACGCTCCGGACGATCACCGCCACGGCGCTCCGGACGATCGCCGCCCATGCGGGGACCACCTGGGCCACCTTTGGCCTGACCAACGTTCGGGCTGAGGTCGCGCTTGCCGAACACCTCGCCGCGGCAGATCCAGCACTTCACCCCGATACGTCCCATCTTGGTGTGGGCCTCGGTGATGGCGAAGTCGATATCGGCACGCAGGGTGTGCAGGGGCACGCGGCCCTCGCGGTAGTTCTCGGTACGCGCGATCTCCGCGCCGTTCAACCGTCCGCTCACGCGCACCTTGATGCCTTCGGCACCCATGCGCATGGTGGAGGCCACGCTCATCTTCATCGCACGGCGGAAGCTGATGCGGCCCTCGAGCTGACGGGCAATGCTGTCGGCCACCAAGCGGGCGTCCAGTTCCGGGCGCTTGATCTCGAAGATGTTGATCTGGCAGTCCTTGCCCGTGAACTTCTTCAGTTCCTCGCGCAGCTTGTCCACTTCGGCACCGCCTTTCCCGATGATGACGCCGGGGCGCGCCGTGTTGATCGTCACGGTTACCAGCTTCAGGGTACGCTCGATAACGATCTTGGCGACGCTCGCCTTCTTCAGTCGGGCCATCAGGTAGGAACGGATCTTCTCGTCCTCCACCAGCTTGTCGCCATAATTGTTACCGCCGTACCAATTGCTGTCCCAGCCCTTGATGAAGCCAAGACGCTGTCCGGTCGGATGTGCTTTCTGTCCCATTATGCTTTGGTCTCAGCTACTTCGTTAGGTGCGCGATCGACGATGAGGGTGACGTGGTTGCTGCGCTTGCGCATACGGTACGCACGGCCCTGCGGAGCGGGGAGCATGCGCTTCAGGCTGGTGCTCTCGTCCACTTGGATGGTCTTCACCACCAGCTTCGTTTCACCGGCCTTCTGTCCGTCGTTCTTGGTTTCCCAGTTCGCGATAGCGCTCATCAGCAGCTTCTCCAGCGGCTTGCTCGCGTGGCGAGTGCTGTAGCGGAGGATGCCCAGGGCCTTCTCCACTTCCAGACCACGGATCGTATCCGCGCTCTGGCGCATTTTGCGCGGGCTGGTGGGCACGCTCACGAGGCGGGCGATGGCCACGCTCTTCATGGCTTCCTTGCGCTTGTCGGCGGCGATCTTCTTACGCGCTCCCATCGTCAGGATTTGTTGTTGTTACCGGAGTGCCCGCGGAAGGTGCGCGTCGGGGCGAACTCGCCCAGCTTGTGGCCCACCATGTTCTCCGTCACGTACACGGGGATGAACTTGTTGCCATTGTGCACCGCGAACGTGAGACCCACGAACTCGGGAGCGATCGTGCTGCTGCGCGACCACGTCTTCAGCACGGACTTCTTGCCCGTCTTCTGCATGTCCTCCACCCGCTTCGCGAGCTTGTAGTGGATGAACGGCGGTTTCTTGAGGGAACGGCTCATTTGTCTTTTCGGTTAGGGCGATGCACGCATCGCCCATGCACTTTAGGCGTTCTTCTTGTCGTTGGCGCGCTGGATGATGAAGCGGTTGCTGCGCGTCTTCGGGTGGCGCGTCTTCTTGCCTTTGGCGAGCAGTCCCTTGCGGCTGCGCGGGTGTCCGCCCGAGGCGCGACCTTCACCACCACCCATCGGGTGATCGACCGGGTTCATCACCACCGCACGAACGCGGGGACGACGGCCCTGCCAGCGGCTGCGGCCGGCTTTGCCGCTCTTCTGCAGCATGTGCTCGGCGTTGCCCACGGTACCCACGGTCGCCATACAGGCGGTGAGCACCAGGCGCAGTTCGCCGCTCGGCATCTTCAGCGTCACATAGCGTCCTTCACGCGCGCTCAACTGGGCGAAGGTGCCGGCGCTGCGCACGAAGCTGCCGCCCTTGCCGGGTTGCAGTTCCACGTTGTGCACGAGCGTACCCAAGGGGATCTCGCCGAGGGGCAGCGCGTTGCCCACTTCCGGGGGAACGCCTTTGCCGCTCTGGATGCTCTGGCCCACTTTCAGACCGGCCGGAGCCAGTATGTAGCGCTTCTCACCATCCGGATACTGGATCAGGGCGATGCGTGAACTGCGGTTCGGATCGTACTCGATGGTCTTCACCGTGCCGGTGATGCCATGCTTGTCACGCTTCATGTCGATGACACGGAAGCGCTGCTTGTGACCACCGCCGAGATAGCGCATGGTCATCTTGCCCTGGTTGTTACGGCCACCACTCTTGTTGGTGCCGCTGGTCAGCGCCTTCACGGGCACACGCGTGGTGATGCCCTCGAAGTCGGTGATCACCTTGTGGCGTGTGCCGGGGGTGACGGGATTCAGTTTGCGGATCGCCATGGTCGTTCTCGTGATCAGATAGCGCTGTACAGATCGATGTTCTCGCCGGCCTTCAGGGTGATGATGGCCTTCTTCCAGCTGCCCGTGCCGCCGCGCAGGATATTACGCTTGGTGTAGCGGGTCTTGTCCTTGCCGGGCACGATCATCGTGCGAACACCGGTAACGGTTACACCGTACTCCTTCTCGATGGCGCTCTTGATCTGCACCTTATTGCTCTTCTTGTCCACCACGAAGCCGTAGCGCCCTTCCTTCTCGGTCTGGGCCGTCATCTTTTCAGTGACGATGGGACGGATGATGATCTGGCTCATGGCTTACTTGGTAAGAGCGGCTTCCAACGGTGCGATCGCGTCCTTCACGATGAGCAGGCGGTGGGCGTTCATGATATCGTAGGTGTTGAGGTCACTGGCCACGATCACACGCGCGTTCTGCAGGTTGCGCGAGCTGAGCAGCACGTTGGCGTCCTTCGCGGGAACGACCAGCACGCTCTTGCGGTCCGTGAGCGAGAAGGCCTTCAGCATGGCGGCGAACTCCTTGGTCTTGGGAGCGCCCATCTTCAGGCCGTCGAGCACGGCGATGGCACCGTCCTTCGCTTTGTGGGTGAGGGCGCTGCGGCGGGCCAGGTCCTTCACCTTCTTGTTCAGTTTGAAGTCGTAATCGCGGGGCTTGGGGCCGAACACGCGCGCACCACCTTTGAAAAGAGGGCTCTTGATGGAGCCTTTGCGGCTTCCACCCGTGCCCTTCTGGCGGTGCAGTTTCTTGGTACTGCCGCTCACCTCGCTCTTCTCGAGCGTCTTGGCCGTGCCTTGGCGTTTGTTGGCCAAGTGCTGCTTCACGTCCAGCCAGATGGCGTGGTCGTTCGGCGTCTCGATCGCGAAGACCGCGTCGTTCAGCTTGGCTTTCTTGCCCGTGGACTTTCCGTCCGTTCCGTGAATATCCAGTTCCATCTTACTTCCAGATGATCACGTAGCCGCCTTTCGGTCCAGGGACCGATCCGCGCACCACCATGAGGTTCTTCTCCTTGTCGATCTTCACCACCTGCAGGTTCTCGGTGGTGATCTTGTCGCCACCCGTGCGGCCGGCCATGCGCATGCCCTTGAACACGCGAGCGGGATACGAGCTGCCACCCAGCGAACCGGGAGCGCGAAGACGATCGTGCTGACCGTGCGACGCTTCACCCACACCGCTGAAGCCGTGGCGCTTCACGACACCCTGGAAACCCTTCCCCTTGGAAGTGCTCGTGACGGTGACGTAACTGCCCTCTTCGAAGATCCCTGTGTCCACGGTGGAACCCAGCGCGAGCTCGGTCTCGAATTCCTTGAACTCGTGCGCCTTCACTTTCGGCGTGGTGTTCGCCTTCTTGAAATGTCCTTTGAGGGCGGCGGGCGTGTTCTTCTCGCGGCGCTCACCGTAAGCGAGCTGCACCGCGTTGTAACCGTCCTTCTCCACCGTCTTCACGTGGGTGACCACGTTGGGGCCCGCCTCGATAACGGTGCAACCCACGAGGCTGCCTGCCGCATCATAGATGCTGGTCATCCCTATTTTCCTGCCGATCAATCCGCTCATGGCTTTTTCGTATTGGGGCGATGCGAACACCGCCCATGCGATCATCTATCCGTCAGACCTTGATCTCCACGTCCACGCCGCTGGGGAGTTCCAGTTTCATCAGCGCGTCAACGGTTTTACTGTTCGAGCTGTAGATGTCCATCAGGCGCTTGTAGCTGCACAGTTGGAACTGCTCGCGTGCTTTCTTGTTCACGTGCGGGGAACGGAGCACTGTGAAAATGCGCTTGTGCGTGGGCAGGGGAATGGGTCCGCTCACGACAGCGCCCGTGCTCTTCACCGTCTTCACGATCTTCTCGGCGCTCTTGTCGACGAGGTTGTGGTCGTAAGACCGCAACTTGATCCGGATCTTCTGGGTCATCGGGTTATCAGGCTTTGGCCGTCGCTTTACCTTTCACTTTGGCGAGAACCGCCTCCATGATGTTGTTGGGGGCTTGCTCGTAATGGCTGAACTCCATGGTGCTGCTCGCGCGGCCGGAGCTCATCGTGCGGAGGCTGGTCACATAACCGAACATCTCGCTCAGGGGAACGGTGCCTTTGATGGCCTTCGCGCCGCTGCGGTCCTCCATGCCCTGGATCTGGCCACGGCGACGGTTCAGGTCACCCACGATGTCACCCATGTTCTCTTCCGGCGTGATGACCTCGATCTTCATGATCGGCTCCATCAGCACGGGCTTGCACTTGGGCACGGCTTCGCGGAAGGCGCTCTTCGCGCAGATCTCGAAGCTCAGCGCATCGGAGTCCACGTTGTGGAACGAGCCGTCGGTGAGGGTCACCTTCAGGCGTTCCATCGGGAAGCCGGCGAGCACACCGTTCTGGAGGCTGGCCTTGAAGCCCTTCTCCACGGGAGGGATGAATTCCTTCGGGATCGAACCACCCTTGATCTGGTCAATGAACTCCAGACCCTCCTTCGTCATGTCCGTTTGCGGCTCGATCGTGACGTGGATGTCAGCGAATTTACCGCGTCCACCCGTCTGCTTCTTGTAGACCTCCCGGTGGCTGTGAGCGACCGTGATCGCCTCCTTGTACTTCACTTGGGGCGCACCCTGGTTGCACTCCACCTTGAACTCGCGGCGCATACGGTCCACGATGATCTCCAAGTGAAGTTCGCCCATTCCGCTGATCACGGTCTGGCCGGTCTCTTCGTCGGTGTGTACACGGAAGGTGGGATCCTCTTCGGCGAGCTTGTACAAAGCCTGGCCCATCTTGTCCATGTCCGCCTGGGTCTTGGGCTCTACCGCGATTCCGATAACGGGCTCGGGGAAGCTCATGCTCTCCAGGATGATCTGCTTGTTCTCGTCGCACAGGGTATCGCCCGTGCGGATGTCCTTGAAGCCGACCGCAGCGCCGATATCACCGGCCTCGATCACCTCCACGGAGTTCTGCTTGTTCGCGTGCATCTGGAAGATGCGGCTGATGCGCTCCTTCTTGCCCGTGCGCATGTTCTGCACGTAGCTGCCCGCAGGCACGCTGCCGCTGTAGCAGCGGAAGAACGCCAGACGGCCCACGAACGGATCGGTCGCGATCTTGAACGCGAGGCTCGCCATAGGCTCGTTCACGTTCGGCTTGCGCGTGATCTCCTCACCGCTGTCCGGATCGGTTCCGGTCACGGCTTCGATGTCGACCGGGCTCGGCAGGTAGGCCATCACCGCATCCAACATCGTTTGCACACCCTTGTTCTTGAACGCGCTGCCGCACAACAGGGGCGTGATGCTCATGTTGATCGTGCTCTTGCGCACGGCATTCATGATCTCGGCCTCCGTGAGGGAGTTCGGATCATTGAAATACTTCTCCATCAAGGTGTCGTCGCTTTCGGCAACGGCCTCGATCAGCTTATCGCGCCACTCCTTCACCGTGTCAACGAGGTCGGCAGGGATGGGGATCTCGTTCCAGGTCATGCCCTGGTCCGCCTCGTTCCATACCATCGCGCGGTTGTTGATCAGATCGACAACGCCCTTGAATTCCGCCTCAGCACCGATGGGCACTTGCAGGGGAACCGGGTTCGCGCCCAAACGCTCGCGGATCTGCGCGACGACGTTGAAGAAGTCCGCACCGCTGCGGTCCATCTTGTTCACGAAACCCAGACGGGGCACTTTGTACTTGTTCGCCTGGCGCCAGACCGTTTCACTCTGGGGCTCTACACCGCCCACTGCGCAGAAGAGGGCAACAGCACCGTCGAGCACGCGCAGGCTGCGCTCCACCTCCACGGTGAAGTCCACGTGGCCGGGCGTGTCGATCAGGTTGATCTTGTACATGTCGTCCCGGTACTTCCAGCTCGTGGTCGTAGCGGCGGACGTGATGGTGATACCGCGCTCCTGCTCCTGCTCCATCCAGTCCATCGTGGCCGCACCGTCATGCACCTCACCGATCTTGTGCACGATACCGGTATAGTACAGGATGCGTTCGGACGTGGTCGTCTTCCCGGCATCGATGTGCGCCATGATGCCGATGTTGCGCGTATATCTGAGGTCTCTGGCCATGAGTTCTTGTCTCTCTCGGTCGGTTAGAAGCGGAAGTGGCTGAACGCCTTGTTCGCTTCGGCCATCTTGTGGACTTCCTCCTTCTTCTTGTAGGCGGCGCCTTCTTCTTTGGCGGCGGCCATGATCTCGTTGGCGAGCTTCTGTGCCATGCTGCGCTCGTTGCGACCACGGCTGTAGCTGATGAGCCATTTCATCGCCAGGCTCACTTTGCGGCCTTCACGCACGGGCTGCGGGATCTGGAAGTTCGCACCACCAACGCGGCGGCTGCGCACCTCCACCTGCGGCGTCACGTTCGTGATCGCCTTGCGGAAGATGTCCAGACCTTCCTCACCCGTCTTCTCGCTCACGATGTCGATCGCGTTGTAGAAGATGTCGAACGACTTGCTCTTCTTGCCGTCGTACATGAGGTTGTTCACGAACTTGGTCACTTGCACGTCGCCGAACTTGGGGTCCGGGAGCGTGGTGTGCTTTACTGCCTTTTTGCGCATCGCCTATCGTGTGTCGTGCGTTTACTTCTTTGCTTCTTTCTTACGCTTGGTGCCGTACTTGCTGCGGCGCTGGCCGCGGCCTTCAACACCGGCGGTGTCGAGCACGCCGCGTACGATGTGGTACTTCACACCGGGCAGGTCCTTTACACGACCACCGCGAACGAGCACGATGCTGTGCTCCTGCAGGTTGTGGCCTTCGCCGCCGATGTAGGCGATCACCTCGTACTTGTTGGTGAGACGCACCTTGGCCACCTTGCGGAGGGCCGAGTTCGGCTTCTTCGGCGTAGTGGTGTACACCTTGGTACACACACCGCGTCGTTGCGGGCACTCGGTAAGGGCTACCGACTTGCTCTTGTAGGTCGGAGCCGTACGGCCCTTGCGGATCAGCTGTTGGATGGTTGGCATCGCTCGCGTTTCGTCCTGTTGTTCAGTGCCTTTGCCCCACAGGGGTGGCGTAAGGGGGCGCAAATGTAGCCGGATCGCTGGATCGGCGAACGATCGCCGGTGGAAAATTTCGGGACGGGCTGCGGGAATGCGCGGCTTTCGACCTGGAAATGCCGAGCACAGTTCTGCAGAAACCCTTGTCAGTCGCGGATTGTAGCGCAAGTGATCGATCTCCGTGCCGGACAGCGGCGGCAACCTGTCAGTGGACACCGGGACCCGGTGGATCAACAGCTCGCACTACCTTTGATGCTATCATTTGATACTATCGGATGCTTCCCACGACCTACTCGCTCCATAACCGCGTGCTCAACCTGCTGGCCTCCATTTCCCACAAGCTGGGTGAGGTGAAGGCCGCGCACTTGGAACGGCCCTCGCCCCTGCTCCAGAAGGCTTACCGCGTGAGCAGCGTACATGCGACGGTGGCCATCGATGGCAACCCGCTCGACCCGACACCGGTCGCAGACCTGATCGCCGAGCATCACAGCCACCGCCCAGAACCCACGGCTATCGAGGTTTCCAACACGGACCGCACACTCGACCTGCTGCCTGGCTTCGACCCATACCTGGCCCAGGACTTCCGCCGTGCCCATGCCGAGCTGATGCACAACCTGGCCATGGACCCCGGGATGTACCGCACCGGCTCCGTTGAAGTCATGTATGGCGAGCACTACGCCAGCCGACCGGCCCCAGCGGAGAATCTCGCCAGCCAAGTGGAGGAACTCCTGCACTTCACCGAGAACGATGAAGCCCCCATGCTGATCACCAGCTGCGTGCTGCACTACGGCATCTTCTACCTCCGCCCCTTCTCCGCCGGCAATGCCCGCATGGCCAGGCTGTGGCAGCGCCGCGTGCTCATGGCCCACTGGCCCGTCTTCGCTTTCCTGCCCGTGGAGGCCTTCATCCTCCGCAACGAACCCGGCTACCACGCCGCGCTGGAGTACGCGGACCGCCAAGGGGACTGCGGCGGTTTCATCACCTACATGATGGAGCAGATCGATGAGGCGCTCACGGAGCTGCTGGCCGCGCAGCGTCCTTCGCTTTCAGCAACTGAACGCATTGCGTTGTTCTTGGAAGAGAAACGGCCTGTGCGCTTCAGCCGGAAGGACTACAGAAAGGTGTTCCCTGAGTTGAGCACGGCGACGGCGAGCAGGGATCTGGCTGAGGCCGTGAAGGATGAACGCTTGATCATGGTCGGAACGGGTCGTACGACATTCTACGGACCCGCCACCTGAATGAGCTGCTGACACTATCGTTCTTCGAACTTCCGAGCCACCTCGTTCCACTTCATCGTCAATCCCGCCAGCCGCGCGATCTCCACCGCTGCTGACCGTATACGCTCATGCCGCACCGCCATATGCGGGTCCTTGCTTTCAGCGAAGTAGCCGAGGGCCGCATTCAGGTAACGCACCGCGTTCGGCGCCTGCGTAACGGCTGATGCCGCCCACACATCCCCGGCTTCTTCACCCTCCGCGTTCATGGCGCGGTAGGTGTAGGCGCGCACGAGCAGGAAGTGGCTCGCATCCGGGTGGGCCTTGTCCACGGCGGCCAGGCAGGAATCGCAGGTGTAGATGACGTATTTGCCGCCCTGCTCGTAGGCCCCTTTGGCGAAGTCAGGTCCCGCGTGTGCCGGGTCGTTCACTTTGGGAATGCCACCCAGAACGCCGTCAGGGATCCATTGGGCGTGCGAGGAGGAGGCGACGAGGCAGAGGGAGATGAATAGTAAACGCATGTGCTGTTGGAGAGGCAAGCTACAATGATGCCATATGGTCGGGGACGTTCATTCGGGAACCGGCATGTTCTCGACATCATCCAGATCCCTATGCCGACCGCTGGCCTTCTTGTTCGTGACCAGGTCATAGTAACTGATGAAATTCATCTGCAACCCATCGAATGTCCGTTCGACACGATTGCCAAAGCACTCGCTGAATGTGACCCCATCGATCGACATCAAGAGATCGATGCGCAATGGAGGTTGGCCGAGCTGGATGATGTTGTTCTCCTTCGTCAGGTCTGCGCGTGTGATGTTCAGTCCTCCGAACCCGAAGTCGCGCAATGCCAGGAGAACGCGCTCCGCGTTGTCAGCCGTAGGGTTCAACCAGATATCAAGATCGCCGGTATAGCGGGGGTAACCATGAACGCCAACGGCATAACCGCCAACGATCATGTACTCAGCGCCGTGCTCTTTCAACGATGCGACAAACTCTTTGAAGTCTTTGCTCAGCATGCGTGTTGGACATGTACTGTTGGCGCAGGAACTCCACTGCTTCGAGCCGTTCTTGCGGCGTACGCTTCAGCCAGAACGACTTGTCCGAAGGGACGTTCCCCCTGTCGACTATGCGCACGACGCGTTCCATGTCGGCAAGGTACACCACTGGTCAGCCATCAGCGAGTACTGAACGCCAAAAGCCCCTGATGCGATCGTTGACAAACCTGACAAGCCAAGGTGATCCCTGATCCTAACTTCGTGCCCCTTTCAAGCCGCCCTTCGGCGGGCCCAGGGCGACACATTCATGGACTACCTCAAAGGCCTCAACCCCGCACAGCTCGCGGCCGTGCAGCATACGGACGGCCCGAACATGGTGATCGCCGGGGCTGGCAGCGGCAAGACGCGCGTGCTCACCGTGCGCATCGCCCACCTGATGGCCGCTCATGGGGTGGATCCCTTCCGCATCCTCGCGCTCACGTTCACCAACAAGGCGGCGAAGGAGATGAAGGAGCGCATCGCGAAGCTCCTGAACAACGTACCCGACGAGAACCCGGCTCAAGGGCCGGGGAGATCCGAAGCCCGCAACTTGTGGATGGGCACCTTCCACAGCGTGTTCGCCCGCATCCTCCGCGCGGAGGCCGACAAGCTGGGCTACCCGAAGGATTTCACGATCTACGATACCGACGACAGCCGATCGCTGATCCGCACGATCGTAAAGGAGATGCAGCTGGACGACAAACTGTACAAGGCGAACCAGGTGCAAGGACGCATCAGCATCAGCAAGAACAACCTGATCGGCCCAAGGGAATACCTCGCGAACGTTGAGATGATGGCGAGCGATGCCGCCGCGCTCCGTCCGAAGATGGGCGAGATCTACAAACAGTACGCCGCGCGCTGCTTCCGCGCTGGGGCGATGGACTTCGATGACCTGTTGTTCAACACCAATTTGCTCTTCCGCGATCATCCGGAAGCAATGCTGAAGTACCAGCAGCGGTTCCAGCACATCCTCGTGGACGAGTACCAGGACACGAACCTCGCCCAGTACAACATCGTGCGCACGCTCGCCGCACGCCACGAGAACATCACAGTGGTGGGCGATGACAGCCAGAGCATCTACGGCTTCCGCGGGGCGAACATCCAGAACATCCTGAATTTCCGGCGCGACTATCCGGACTTCAAGCTGTACAAGCTGGAGCAGAACTACCGCAGCACGAAGACGCTGGTAGCCGCGGCGAACAGCCTGATCGACAAGAACAAGGAGCGCATAGACAAGACGATCTGGACGGACAACGACGAGGGCGAGCTCATCCAGGTGCAGCGCACGATGAGCGATAACGAAGAGGGCATGTTCGTGGCGCACGACATCTTCGGAACCAAGATGCAGGCCCAGGTGCCGAACAAGGGCTTCGCCATCCTGTACCGCACGAACGCGCAGAGCCGCAGCATGGAGGAAGCGCTGCGCAAACTGAACATCCCCTACCGCATCTACGGCGGGCTCAGCTTCTACCAGCGCAAGGAGATCAAAGACCTGATCGCCTACTTCCGCCTCACCTGCAACCCGAACGACGAGGAGGCGCTGAAGCGCGTGATCAATTACCCGGCACGCGGGATCGGGCAGACCACCATCGACAAGCTGATGGTCGCCGCGAACGAGAAGCGACTGAGCATCTTCGACCTGGTCTTCGGGCACCTCGGTGAACTCGGCCTGCAGGAGGGCACCCGCAAACGCATCGCGGATTTCGTGCTCATGATCCGCAGCTTCCAAACGATGCTGGAATCGCAGAGCGCGTTCGCCCTTGGCGAATACATCGCACGCACCACGGGATTGTTGCAGGACCTCTTCAACGACAAGACGCCGGAGGGCGTGAGCCGCTACGAGAACATCCAGGAATTGCTGAACGGCATGAAGGAGTTCAGCGATCAGCAGGAAGGCGCGGATGTGGTCCGCACATTGCCGGATTTCCTCATCGATGTAGCCCTGCTCACCGACGCCGACAAGAGCGACGACCCGAACGACAACGACCGGGTGAGCCTGATGACGATCCACAGCGCGAAAGGCCTGGAGTTCCCGTACGTGTACATCGTGGGCATGGAGGAAGACCTCTTCCCAAATCTGATGAGCGTGCAAAGCCGCGCGGATCTCGAAGAAGAACGCCGTCTGTTCTACGTGGCGCTCACCCGCGCGGAAAAGCGCGCGACCCTGAGCTACGCGATGAGCCGCTACAAGTGGGGCAACCTCACCGCCGGGGAACCGAGCCGCTTCATCGACGAGATCGACCCGCGATTCCTGCGCTTGCCGAAGCGGCACGAGCTCCCTTCCGTGAATGAGCGCGACACCTTCTCCTCCGCTTGGAGCCGACCGGGCAACACGAGCACAAGACCTGTCTCGGGCGGAACCGTCTTCAGCCGAGAGCCGAAGAGCGCCGCGCCCGCTGCGAAAGTCTCGCACTCGCCGATGAAGCGAGCTGCGCCCGCCGCACCGAGCGTTCCCGATCCCGCGCAACGCAGGAACCTGAAGCGCGTGACCAGCACCGGCGCACCAGTCGACGCAACGAGTTCATTGGGCCACGCTTCTCCCGGCGACATCGCTGAAGGTGTTACCGTGGAACACGAGCGCTTCGGCAAGGGCAAGGTGCTGAAGGTGGAAGGCAATGCGCCCGACGTGAAGGCCACGATCTTCTTCCCCAGCAGCGGGCAGAAGCAGTTGTTGTTGCGCTTCGCGAAGCTGACGGTGGTCGACGGATGACCTCGTAACGGCATCATACTTGGTCCGCTGCTCGACCATGCTGCGATCTCTGACCATACCGGCTTTGGCTTCGGTCTTGATCTCTTATGGCCAAATAGACAGGCCACCGAAGTTCTCCACCTACGAACTCGGCTTCAGCCTCAACGGCACCACCTTCATCTACAAGGTATTCGACGATAGTGTGCTGGTGAGCGAGCCGATCACGCGGAAGGCCTTCATCATGCAGGGAATGGGTGTGGAAGCAGCCGCGCGAACCCGGCCGACAGCAACTTGTTCGAGCGGTTCGCGATCCGCGATTGCGGCGGACTTATCGATACCACGACCAAGGAAGTCACGTACCTGTGCTTTCCGCTCGACGACCTGCCGAAGCTCACCACCGCTAGCGCTTCCGATGGCAGTGGTGCCTTCGGTTGGAGCTCCAACGATTTCCAGCCGGGCGAGGGCCAGCAACGCATCCTGAACGCCTACCGGCCGAAGTCGGAGATCCATTGGTTGGGACCCTACTTCGGTGAGCGTGCCTTCCGATTGTTGCACGATATGCAGGACCCTGATTGGGTGGCCCGGTACCGCAGCACACGATAACTTCGTTCCCGAGCAGCGGCAATACAACGGCGCGAACACAGGGACACACGTTCGATATCCGCGCATGCTTTCGTCCTACTTCTCGCCTGTGCAACAAACCGCCATCGCGTGCGCCGTCGCGTTGGCTGCCGGGGCGATGGTATTCCAATACCGGGGACGGGATCGCTCGGCCATCGGATCGCTCACGCTTGCCGCCCTGGTCCTCCGGCTGTTCTCCGCCACACTGGACCCTTACCTGAACTCATGGGACGAAGTGTTCCATGCGGTAGTGGCGAAGAATATGCAGCACCGGCCCTTCACCCCGATGCTGCACTGGGAGCCCGCCATGCCCACCACCTTGCGATGGGCACAAGCCCATATCTGGCTCCACAAACCCCCGTTCTTCCTGTGGCAGATCGCCCTTTCCCTGAAGGTATTCGGCCTGCACGCTTGGGCGGTACGCTTGCCCAGTGCCCTGTGGATGACCGCCGTGGTGCCGGTGACCTGGCGCATGGCGCAACTGCTGACCAACAAGGTGCAGGTCGCCTTCGCCGCAGCGCTGTTCATGACCTTCTCGGTATACATACAGGAGCTCACTGCGGGGATGGTCTGCACGGACCACAATGACACCATTTTCATCGGGACGGTCGCGTGCAGCTGGTGGGCCTGGCTGGAGTCCGTTCATGACCGCCGTTGGAAATGGGTGGTGCTCGTCGGGGTCTTCAGCGCGTGCGCGGTACTGACGAAATGGTACGTGGGATTGAGCGTTTTCCTGCCATGGGGCCTTGTGCTGATCCGGCGATCGGACTCCCGTGAACGCATCTTCTTCACTACGGCGCTGGGCTGCATGCTCCTGCTGGTGGGGACATGGGTGGTCAGCATCGCATGGCGATATCCGGACCTCGCCGCCTTCCAGTGGTGGTTCAAAACGCAGCACTTCTCCCAGTCCATGGATGGCCATACCGGCGCATGGAGCTACCATCTGGACGTGGTGCGTGACTGGATGCCACCCTTGCAGTGGTGGGTGGTAGTACCGGCCATCACCGTGCTCATTTGGCAAACGGCGCGTCCGGAGCATCGCATCTTCCTTCTCTCGCTCGTACTCGCCATCCATCTCTTCTTCGGTCTGGCCCAGACCAAGATGGTCAGCTACACCATGGTCCTTCTGCCGTTGTACATGATCGCCGTCGCATACCTGCTCGTGCGCTTGGTCGACATGTTGCCCTTGGTCCGTGTGCGCGCTCCGCTGTTGGCGGCCGCCTTGGTCGTCCTGTCCGCCATCATGCTCGATATCGAACGCACGCAGGCGAGGCATACGGATATCGTATCACCCGGAGAGGATCCGAAATGGCGGCGACATCAGATGGCCACGATTCCTGTCCTTCAGGATCTTGCGCAGCGCATCAACGATCCGGAGCACGCCGTGGTCTTCAACATGCCGCGCATCCATCACCTTCAATTCATGTTCCAGTACGGGTATGAAGCCTGGGACAAACTCCCCACGGCAGAGGATGTGGCGAGGCTGGGATCAAGGGGCTACAACGTGTACGCATTGCAGGACGGCCTGCCGCTCGCCGACTTCCCCGCTGGCGTGGACGTGATACCGGACAGCGTCCTGCGGGTTCCTCAGCTCGGCCGACCTTGATGGCTTGTATGGAGCAGGGCATTGTCCTGACGGAAGGTCGCGTCCATCACCTTTCGCATTTCATCATCGTACGTTCCCCTACACTCCTACATTTGGCCCAGTACGGGGCGGCTATGCGCCGCCCGATCAGCCGGTCGGCATCAGCTGATCTTCTGATCTTCTGATCTTCTGATCCATGCCATCTCCTGAAGTCCCCTTCGATTACAACACGCAGCGTCCGCGCCTGATCATTCCCGAATACGGCCGCCATGTGCAACGCTTGGTGGAGCACTGCATGGAGATCGAGGACCGCGAGGCCCGCACCCGCAGCGCGCACGCCATCATCCAGGTGATCGGCCGCCTGAACCCGCACCTGCGCGGCAGCGAGAGCATGGACCGCACGCTCTGGGACCACCTCTACATCATGAGCGAATTCAAGTTGGATGTGGACGGACCCTACCCGAAGCCGACCGCTGAAGAACTGGACACGAAGCCGGAGAAGGTGAAGTACCCCAAGCAGGAGATCCGCTTCGGGCACTACGGCAAACTCGCCGAACGGACCATTGAAGCCTGCATCGCCCTCCCAGATGGACCGGAAAAGGATGCCGCCACCGTGCAAGTGGCCAACCTGATGAAGCGCCAGTTCCTCGCGTGGAACCGCGACAGCGTGGGCGACGGCGTGATCATCAAGGACCTGATCGAACTGAGCAAGGGCAAACTCCGCTTGAAGCCTGAACAACAGCTCGCCCATACGGATGCCCTGTTGAACACGCAACGGCAAGGCCCCCGAAACGAAATGGACCTGCGCAAGCAGCGCTACGCGGACCAGCAAGGCGGTGGCGGCGGTGGCAACAAGAAGCGGCACCGGAACCGGAACAAGAAGAAGAGGTACTAGGCGGTTCGCTGCGCTCACCGGATACGCAGGAGTTCATCCGCAGATTTCGCAGATGGCGCAGATGAGTGCATCGTCCTGTCGGTATGGGTTGAGGATGCTCGGGCGGACCGCGCTCCGCGACTGACAAAGGCATTGGTGCCAGCGGACAGCAGTTCCGCAACATCCCGTTGTTAGCACTGTGCCCGCCATGCGCGACGAGCCCGATGGTGCGCTCCCTTGCTTCGCATCATGGGAAGTTTCAAGATCGAAGGCGGCCGCCGCCTGAAGGGTGAACTGGTGCCACAGGGCGCGAAGAACGAAGCGCTGCAGATCCTCTGTGCCGTGCTCCTCACGAGCGAGCCGATGACGATCCACAATGTGCCGGACATCGTGGACGTGAACAAGCTGATCGACCTGCTGAAGGCGATGGGCGTGCTCGTGGAAAAACTCGGCGTTGGCAGCTATCGATTCACGGCGAAAACAGTGAACCTTGAGTTCTTCCTGGATCCCGAATACCGCCGCCTCGGTGGAAGCTTGCGCGGCAGTGTAATGGTGGCCGGTCCGGCGCTCGCACGTTTCGGACGCGGCTACATCCCTTCGCCCGGCGGGGACAAGATCGGTCGCCGCCGGATGGACACGCACTTCACCGGATTCGAGAAGCTCGGTGCGGAATTCAAGTTCGACGTGAAGGAGGGCTTCTACCGCGCCGAAGCCAAGCAACTGAAGGGCGCTTACATGCTGCTCGATGAGGCCAGTGTGACCGGTACCGCGAACATCGTGATGGCCGCCGTACTCGCTGAAGGACGCACCACCATCTTCAACGCGGCATGCGAGCCCTACCTGCAGCAGCTCTGCAACATGCTGGTGCGCATGGGCGCGAAGATCCAAGGTATCGGCAGCAACCTGCTGCACATCGATGGTGTGAAGGAGCTCGGCGGCACGGAGCACCGCATGTTGCCGGACATGATCGAGATCGGCTCCTTCATCGGCCTGGCCGCCATGACGCGCAGCGAGATCACCATCAAGGACACCGGCTATGATCACCTCGGCGTGATCCCGGATGTGTTCCGCAAGCTCGGTATCGCCGTGGTGCGCAACGGGGACGACATCTTCATTCCCGCGCAGGAGCACTACACCATCACCAGGTTCATCGACGGCAGCAATATGATCGTGGCCGATGCGCCATGGCCCGGTTTCACGCCCGATCTGTTGAGCATCGTACTGGTGACCGCCGTACAGGCGAAAGGCAGCGTGCTTATCCACCAGAAGATGTTCGAGAGCCGCCTGTTCTTCACGGACAAACTGATGGAGATGGGTGCACAGATCACCCTCTGCGATCCCCACCGCGCCCTCGTCATCGGCAACGATTTCCAGAACCCCTTGCGCGCCATCCGCATGACCAGCCCCGATATCCGTGCGGGCGTTTCACTGCTGATCGCCGCCCTCAGCGCCGAAGGCACAAGCACCATCGACAACATCGAGCAGATCCGCCGCGGCTACCAGAACATCGAAGGACGCCTGAACGCGATCGGGGCACGGATCGAGAACGTTGACTGAACTTGGACAGTCCATCTTTGTGCGGTAGGCCGGCCTCACATGGAAAGCGTCCGTTTCTCCCTGCAACGCGATGAGCGATCGCTCTGGACCGGTCGGCCGGCCCAAGGTCTTATCCTCCGCGGTTCCGACGCCTTCCTCATCCCCTTCAGCCTGATGTGGTGCGCCTTCGCGATCTTCTGGGAATCTTCCGTGCTCAGGACCGGTGGGCCTTTGTTGCTGAAGCTTTGGGGTATTCCCTTCGTTGCCGTCGGGCTCTACATGGTGATCGGCCGCTTTTTCATTGATGCGTGGGCCCGCTCGCGTACCTTCTATGCACTCACCAATGAACGCGCCCTCATTCGGTCAGGTATCTTCTCGAACCGTACCGTAGCACTGGACCTGCTGGTCATACCGGACATCGGCCTGGATGTCCGCAGTGATGGTCGGGGAACCATCACGTTCGGCACCTCCCCGGGCGCGAACGCCATGAACAATGCCTTTCCGATCGCGCGCAACAGGCAGCAAGCGGCACCGATGTTCGAGCGGATCGATGACGCCCAGGCCGTGTACAACCTGATCATGAAGGTCAAGCATGAGCGCGGCCGCCCCTGATACGGCCCGATGCTTGCCCGGATCGCCGATCTTCGCCACAACCATGCGCCTCGCCACTACCCTTTTCGCTGCCACGATCGTCCTGTTCTCCTTCGGTCAGAAGCAGCGGCTTACCAACGTCCAGGTCGGCCAGCAAGCCCCGGAGATCGTGATGGCCAGCCCCAGTGGCGAGGTGTTGCGGCTTTCCCAGCTGAAAGGCAAAGTGGTGTTGATCGACTTCTGGGCCAGTTGGTGCCGCCCCTGCCGCATGGAGAATCCGCATGTCCGCCATGTATACCATACCTACAAGGACCGCCTGTTCACCAATGGTGACGGGTTCCAGGTCTTCAGTGTGAGCATGGACCGCCAAGGCGCGCTGGACGCGTGGAAGGGCGCGATCGCCAAGGACAGCCTCGATTGGAAATGGCATGTAGGCGCAGTGAACGAGCCGGAGAACGCAGCGGCGCAGGAGTACGGGGCCATGTTCATCCCCACCAACGCGCTCATCGATGGCGAAGGCAGGATCATCGGCATGGACCTTCACGGGGATGATCTGGACAAGGCCTTGGACGGGCTGCTGGAGAAGGACCCGGCCAAATTGGAGAAGCACGGGAAGAAGAAAAAGTAGGCTGGGGCTGTTGCACCAGGCAGTCTGCTCATACCGACCGACCCGCACCAGCGACAACCTCCTACGCTCGGCACGATGTTGGCTCAGCGCGCGGCACACTACCTCGTTACTTTCGCCCCCGAACACCGAAACCCATGAAATTCCTCGCCTCCGCCCTTGCCTTCTGCACAGTCCTGAACGCTGCGGCCATCACGCCGATCGATCCGCCGCCCGGTGGGGATCCGAAGGTGGGCATCAACATCGGCGATAAGGCTCCCGAGCTGGCTTTCCCGAACGCGGAAGGCAAGACGATGAAGCTTTCAGAGTTGAAAGGCAAGTACGTGCTCATCGACTTTTGGGCGAGCTGGTGCGGGCCCTGCCGCATGGAGAATCCCAACGTGGTGAAGGCCTATGAGAAATACAGCAAGGCCAAGTTCAAGGAAGGGAAAGGCTTCGCCATCTTCAGCGTGAGCTTGGACAAATCGAAAGAGCCGTGGAAAGCGGCCGTGGCCAAGGACAAGCTCGTTTGGCCGCACCATGTAAGCGACCTCGCCGGTTGGGAATCGCAAGGAGCCGCACTGTACGGCGTGCATTCGATCCCCGCCAGCTTCCTCATCGACCCGAACGGCATCATCGTGGCCAAGAACCTCCGTGGCCAAGCTCTCGACATGGAGCTCGACAAGCATGTGAAGAGCTTCTGAGCAAGAATCAAATGCACAGGGATCCCTCGGTATGCCGGGGGATCTTTCTTTTGTGGTATGCGGTACTCCGTTGTATTCCTCTCGGCAGGGATCGTGGCCTGCGGCTCGCCAGAAGCCCCATCTTCTTTGGCCCCAACGACCACGAGCGAATCGCGTGACGATCTTCGGTGGCCGTATGATTCGGCCAAGGTCGAAGGCTCCTTCATCCTGCATGACCTCGGGCGTGATCATTGGATCCTCATCGACAGCGCACAGGCCGATGTGGCCACACTTCCGGCCAGCACCTACAAAGTGCTCGGCAGCCTGATCGCTTTGGAAGACAAGGTGGTCGCTGATGAGAACACCGTGATGCCGTGGGACAGCGTATATCGGCGACAGGAGGTCGATCGCGACCTCAACCTCCGGGATGCGCTGAAGTACAGCGCCTATTGGTTCCACCGCGATGTGGCTCGGCATATCGGCGCAGACCGTCTCAAGTACTGGTGGGACACCGTCGGCTACGGCAATGCGGATACCACGGACGGCTTCGACAAGGCGTGGGTGGCGGGCAACCTGCGGATCACTCCGCGCCAGCAGGTCCAGTTCCTTGAACGCTTGTACCGCAACGACCTGCCCTTTTCGCAGCGCAGCATGGACATCGTGAAGTCCATCATGGTGCAGGAGGATACGCTCGGCTATGTGCTGCGCGGAAAGACCGGTTGGGCTACGCCCGAAGGCGGTGACATCGCATGGTTCGTTGGCTGGGTTGAAAAGGCCGACAGCACCGGTCCGTACTTCTTCGCGAACCGCATCCGGTGTTCAGACACCACGAACATGGCCTTTGGTCCTGCGCGGCGCTCAACCGCCATTGACCTGCTGCACGCGTTGGACATCCTCCCGTGATCCGTACCGCTCAGAACGCAGGTCAGCACCTGACTTCCGCAGGCGCTTTCCTGCCGATCCGTCACCGCCGCGCGGTTGGCATAATGATCGATCTTCGCGCCCCGCTCGCCAAGCCGTGAATGAGATCATGGCCGGTCGGGCTTGAACATGTTCGGAAAGAAGCCCAAGACGATGAAGACTGAACCCACAGGAGCGGCCGCGCCTTGGCCCGAGGCGGACCAGTCCGCCGCCAACCCCGCCCAAGAAGAATTCCTACATGCGAGCGAAGCCGCCAGCGAGCACGCCGTCCGCGATGCCGATCCCGGCTCAATGGTCGGGAATGACCAGAACGATGAGGTGGAGCGCCTGACCAATGAGGTGGCCACGCTGAATGACAAGCACCTCCGCCTCTTCGCCGAGTTCGACAACTTCCGCAAACGCACCGCCAAGGAGCGCATCGATATGCTCCAGTTCGCAGGGGAGAATGCCCTGAAGAACATGCTGCCCGTGCTCGATGACATGGAGCGCGCCATCCAGAACAATGAGAACGTGGATGACATCGCGACGGTGAAGCAGGGCTTCGCACTGATCCATGCCAAGCTCATCAGCATCCTCGGTTCGCAAGGTGTGAAGCCCATGAACGACCTCAAGGGCCAACCCTTGGACGTGGACCGTCACGAGGCCATCACCAAGGCACCCGCGCCGACCGCCGACCTCAAAGGCAAGGTGATCGACGTATTGGAGAACGGCTACACACTGCACGACAAAGTGATCCGTTACGCCAAGGTCATCGTCGGCGAGTAAGGACCGATGCACGCATCGCCCTAACGAGCCACGACACTGCCCCCAATGAGCAAACGAGATCCCTACGACGTCCTTGGTGTCGGCCGCAACGCCACGGCGGACGAGATCAAGAAGGCGTACCGCCAAATGGCGATCAAGCACCACCCGGACAAGAACCCGGGTGACAAGGCTGCTGAAGACCGGTTCAAGGAAGCAGCATCCGCCTACGAGATCCTGAGCGACCCGGACAAGAAGGCCAAGTTCGACCGCTTCGGCCACAACGCGCCAGGCGGGTTCGGCGGCGGCGGCTTCCAAGGTGGCGGTATGAACATGGAGGACATCTTCTCCCAGTTCGGCGACATCTTCGGAGGTGGCTTCAGCGGAGGAGGCTTCGGACAACGCGGCCGCGGACAACGCGTGGTGAAAGGCAGCAACCTGCGCGTGCGCATGAAGCTTACCTTGGAAGAGATCGCCGATGGTGTGGACAAGCAATTGAAGCTGAACAAGCTGGTGCGCGGCAAAGGCAGCGAGTATGGCACCTGTCGCACCTGCAATGGCCAAGGACAGGTCACGCGCGTGCAGAGCACCTTCATCGGCCACATGCAAACGGTAAGCACATGCCCCACCTGCGGCGGCATGGGCCAGACCGTTAGCAAGCGCGCACCCGGAAGCGACGAGCATGGCCTCGTGCGTGAGGAGGTGGTGGTGAACGTGAAGATCCCCGCCGGCGTGGAGGAAGGCATGCAGCTCAACATCAGCGGCATGGGCAACGATGCCCCCGCTGGCGGAGTGCCGGGCGATCTGCTCGTTGTGATCGAAGAAGAGAACCACGCCGATCTGAAGCGCGACGGACACGACCTGCACTACGAGGCCTTCATCAACATGGCGGATGCCGCCTTAGGGGCGAGCATCGAAGTGCCGCTCGTGAAGGGCAAGGCCAAGGTCAAAGTGGAACCAGGCACGCAGAGCAATCATACCCTCCGCTTGAAAGGCAAGGGCCTGCCAAGCGTGAACCATCACGGCGTCGGGGATCTTTTCGTGCATCTCATCGTGTGGACGCCGACCGACCTCAGCCGCGAAGAGCGGGGTGCGCTGGAGAAGTTGCGCAACAGCCCCGGCTTCCAGCCCAAGCCTACCGCCAAGGACCGCGGGTTCTTCGAGCGCGTACGGGAGATGTTCGGGAATTGATCCGATGCCATGTTCCTTGATCGGTTCGCCGAACGCCTGATCGCACTCGGGGTCCAGGTCGAGCGGGCCAACGAAGCGCGTCTCGACATCGACGAACGCCTTCGCGAGCGTCACCGCCACTACCTTACACTGGTGCATCTGGAACATCTGCACGCGCAGTTGCTCCCAGTGCTCGATCAGCTCAGGGACAAGGATGCCGTAGTACTTGCCATCGCCTACCATGACGCCGTGTACGACGTGAAGCGCTCGGACAACGAGGAGCGCAGCGCGGAACTGGCGCGCACTTCCTTGGGACCGCTCGGCCTCGGCCATGCGCTCATCGACCACTGCGCGGCGATGATCCTCGCCACCAAGGCGCACACATTGAGCGACGATCCCGACACGGATCTCTTCACGGATGCCGACCTCAGTATCCTAGGTGCGCCACCGGAGCCGTACGAACGATATGAGGTACAGGTACGGAAGGAATACGCGATCTACCCGGATCTCCTGTACAGACCCGGCAGACGCAAAGTCCTGGAGCACTTCCTCGCTATGCCGCGCATCTTCAAGACAGTGTACTTCCGAGACCTGTTCGAAGCTCAGGCCCGCATCAATCTTCGCGAAGAGCTCGACCGGCTCGGCTGACTACCGCTTCTTGCGCACCACCGGCTTCCCGCTCTTGCCGTTCTCGCTGGGGAACAGACCGTGGATCTCCGCGTCGATCGCGTTGATGATGATGCCGAGGTCTTCCGGATTCTTGTGGAAGCGGTTATCGTCGATGTCCACGATGAGCACCTTGCCCTTGTCGTACTTGTCGATCCACGCCTCGTAGCGCTCGTTGAGGCGTTTGAGGTAGTCGATGCTGATGCTGGTCTCGTAGTCGCGCCCGCGCTCGGCGATCTGGTCCACCAGGTTCTCCACTTTCGCGCGCAGGTAGATCATCAGGTCCGGCGGCTGGATGGACGTGTCCATGTTCTGGAACAGGCGCAGGTAGTTCTCGTAGTCGCGCGTGGTCATCAGCCCCATCGCGTGCAGGTTCGGGGCGAAGATGTTCGCGTCCTCATAGATGGTGCGGTCCTGGATCACGTTGCGGCCGCTGCGGCGGATCTCCAGCAACTGCTCGAAGCGGCTGTTCAGGAAGAAGATCTGGAGGTTGAAGCTCCAGCGTTGCATGTCCTTGTAGAAGTCGAACAGGTAGGGGTTGTTGTCCACCGCCTCCTCCAGCCGTTCCCATTTGTAGTGTTTGGCGAGGAGCTGTGTGAGGGTGGTCTTGCCTGCTCCGATGTTGCCTGCGATCGCGATATGCATGATGAGATGTTCCCGGTGAGGGGTCGCGAATTTATCCCCCGACAAGTAGGATGGTCCGGATGTGGATAAGTCGTGGTGGTGGGTTGACTGGTCAAGCGCCTGAGTCGCAAGAAAATTGAACCACGGGTCAACACGGACGGAACGGAGAGTCTTCGCCGTTGGAAGCAGGACAAGGACGAACTACTGCACCGCTGGGGCGATAACGATCCGGTCGGGGTAGAGCGCGTAGAGCAGGCCGCGTTCGATGCGGGCATCGCGCAGGCCCTTCTCCTTCGAAGTCGCGAGCCAAGTAACGGGCATGCTGATGTCGAAGGTCTTCAGGTCGTAGCTGTGCAGGACACCGTCCTTCAGGTAGAGGATGTGGCCGTCGCGCACTTCCAGGGAGACGGCGCCGATGATCGGGATCGTCTTCGCGTAACCACCGAAAATATCGAAGACCAGCACGCCCTGTTCGGGATCGCTCACGTAGAGCCAACTGTCGAACTCCTGCATGAATACCGGGTGTGGACTGAAACCGAGCAATTGGTCCAAGCGGCCAGTGGCCGAAAGCGGGCGTAACTGGTTGTCCACGCGTGTGAGCTGCAACAGCCGCTCATCGAAGAACCAGAAGCAGTTCTGCACGCTCATGCAAGCGAGGGTCACTTGCGGGAAGCCGCTCCGGTTCAGGTCGATGGGGTCGCCTTGGATCGCGAGCGTATTGTCCAGCGCGGCCAGCATGCCTTGCCGTCCGGAGAAGATCATGGGCTTGAGTGAGGAGAACGCATCGATCGCCGTGATGCTCCCGAAGGTCTTCAGGCTGTTGCGCAGGAGTTTCTTGCCCTTGGCGTCGAACAACGCGAGCTCATCCCCTTGCAGCGCGTACACATGGCCGATCTCGTCCGTGGTGAAGCGGTCGAACACGCCCTTGATCACCACCGCATCGGCCGGGGTCTGCGCGACAAGACGCATGACCGCGAAGACGCTGGCGAGAACAAGGGGTCTCATGCGTGCTCGGGAAGCAACAACTGGTCCAACCACTGGCGATCGTTGCAGAGGCGCGGCACCTTGTTCTGCCCGCCGAGCTTGCCGCGTTCCTTCATCCATTGGAAGAAGGTGCCGTGCAGTACCGCATGCACCTTGGGGGCGGCGAGCGCCATGTCGCCGCGCCGCTTCGCATCGTAGTC
>JBGAJW010000098.1:0-14584 GCA_044224725.1 Flavobacteriales bacterium | reverse complement strand
GCGCGAGGGGTCGATCATGTTCTGCCCGAAGCCCACGCGCCCCTGTGGATCGACGCTCACCGAGTAGTTCCAGCTCTGGTCGGCGAAGCCTTGGCGCTGCTCACTGAAAGCACTGCCATCGAAGCGCGCGAGCCCGTTGGCGGTGCCCAGCCACAATGTGCCTTGCGGATCTTCGGCGATGCTGATCGGCTTGAAGCCGCGGAAGGTGCTGAAGGCCTCGCCCCGGTAATGCGTGAGCCCCGCGCCGCGCGAGCCGAACCACAGGTCTCCGCGCTGGTCCATCAACACGCTCAACAACTCATTCGAGGCCATGCCTTGGGCGCTGGTGTACCGCTGCACTTCCGGGGCGGCGTTGTCGCGTGGTGTGAAATGCAGTGCGCCGTGCGTTGTGCTCGCGATCCAGTAGCCGCCAACGCTGTCCGCGACCACTTGGTACACGCGCACCGGATCGCCCGGCAGCAACGGATAGTGTGTGATCAAGGTGCGATGATCGTCATGTGTGTACCGCGTCATACCACCGCCCACACGGCCAAGCCACAAACTCCCGTGAGGGTCGGCGACCATCGAACGCACATCCAGCAGCGAGTCACCATTGGCGGGCACGATCCGTTCGAACCTTGTGCCATTGAAGCGCGCCAACCCGCGACGGGTCGTGGCCCACAGGGTGCCCTCCGATGTGATCGCCAGCGCGACCACCGCATCCTTGCCAAGCGGATCGATCACGGGCAGGATCGTGAAGTCCTTGCCATCGTAACGGAACACGCCATGCCCGCGCGAGCCGAACCATAGCAGGCCCTTCGTGTCCTCCACCATGCAGCTGATGCCTTTCGATAGACCTGTGCCCTCGCCGATGCTGAACGTGGTGAAGCGGTGCCCATCGAAACGGCAGAGGCCGCCCGTGCTGGTGCCTATCCAGATGTTGCCCAGGCGATCACCGCCCAAGGAGAGGATCGTGTTGTCCGGCAGCCCATGCGCCATGGTGAAGTTGGTGAACGATCGGCCATCATAGCGGGAGATACCGCCGCCGTTGGTGCCGAACCACAGCATGCCGTTCGCGTCCAGGTAGCCGCATGTGATGTCATCCATCGGGAGGCCATCGTCCGTGGTCCACGTGCGCGTATGCGCGATCGCCCTCGTCGCTTCACTCTGCTCCGTGATGGGCTCGAACGGCCCGGCTTTCACGGTGCGCTCCGGAGGCACGGTCAACACTTCAGGCGCGTTGTGCGCATCGATCGTTGTAACGCGACCATGAGCCTCCTTCAACCGCGCAGCCCCCGGATGATCCGGCGATAGCGGCGCGGGAGGGTCCGTGCAGGCCGAGAGCGCTGCGAACGCCACGACCACGGTGGATCTTCCCAAGCGCATCACGACCGGGTACTTCCAGTGAGCACCGTGTCGATAGCCGCCAGCAGCTGCTCCTTCTTGTAGGGCTTGGGAACGAAGGCGTTCATACCGGCCTCGGTGCAGCGGTCCATCTCGGCCTTCATCACGTTGGCGCTCATAGCGATGATGGGGATGCGCGACTTGTCGCCCGGCAACGCGCGGATGGCCTTGGTGGCGTCGTAGCCGTTCATTTCCGGCATCTGGATGTCCATGAGCACCACGTCGTGCTTCCCGTTCCGCACGGCGTCCACGGCCTGCGCGCCATTGAGCACGTGGGTAAGCCGCACGCCGGGCAGCCAGTTCTCCAGGTGGCCCTGCGCCACCATGGCGTTGAACTCGTTGTCCTCGGCGAGGAGGATGCGCACGTTGCGCAGCGAGGTCATCGCTTGTTCGTTGTCCGGGTTCCTCGGGGCACCGTCGGTGATCAATGCGGCGGGCGTTTCGGTCGAGGGCGCGCGCTTCACGGGTTCCGCTTCCACCACGGCCTGGATGGAACGGGCGTGCACGTAGTACATCTCCAGTTCGCCCTTGCCCTTGGTGTTCACACGGCCGCGCGGCGTGAAGAGCAGATCGGGCTCGTTCTTCACCAGTTCATAGGTGGCGCGGCTGATGTTCACTTCACCGGGCTCGCCGGTGCTTTCCATGCGACTGGCCACGTTCACGGTATCGCCCCAGATGTCGTACGCGAACTTGCGGCGGCCCACGATGCCGGCCACCACGGGGCCGGTGTGGATGCCAACACGCATCTCGAAGGTGGGTTTGCCCATCGCCCTGCGTTCGTTCTGCCGCTCGTGCATGATCCGCTGCATCTCCAAGCCCGCGAGCACCACGGCCGAGGGCATGCCGCCGCTGGGATCGGGCACACCGCCTGCGGCCATGTACGCATCGCCGATGGTCTTGATCTTCTCCACGCCATACTTCTCCATGATGCGGTCGAAGGCATTGAAGCAGACGTTGAGCTCTTCCACCAGTTCGGCGGCGGTGAGCAGCTCGGTGACGCGGGTGAAGTCGCGGAAATCACTGAAGAGCACGGTGACCTGATCGAAGTGGCGTGCCTCGGCGGTGCCACGGACCTTCAGCTCGTTGGCCACGTTCTCCGGCAGGATGTTCTTGAGCAGTTCTTCGCTGCGGTCCTTCTCGTGCCGCAGCTCGCGCGTGCGTTCGGCCACGGTGCGCTCCAACACAACTTGCTGAACGCGCAGATTACGGATGTAGAGCAGGGTGCCGCCGACCACCACGATGCCGCAGAGCGTGTAGAACCACCAGGTGCGCCACCACGGCGGGAGCACGGTGAGCAGGAATGACGTGCCGCGTTGGTCCCAGATGCCATCGCGATTACGGCCACGCACACGGAAGGTGTAGGTGCCCGGATCGAGGTTGGTATAGACGGCGCTGTTGGTGGTGCCCGCGTCGATCCAGTCCGCATCGAAACCTTCGAGCATGTACCGGTATTCGTGCAGTTCCGGCGCTGCGAACTCCATGGTGGCGAAGGTGAAGGTGACCATGTTCGCGCTGTACGGAATGGTCATCGCTTCGCTCAGGTGCACGGGCAGTAGTAGAGGCGAACCGGGCTTTCCGAACTCCACGTTCTTGTTGATCAGCTTGATGCCGGTGATGCGCACGTCCACCGGTGTGCTGTCCTGCAGCAGTGCGTGCGGGTCGAAGTAGTTGAAGCCGCTGACGCCGCCGAAGTAGAGCCAGCCGCGCGTGTCCTTGCAATAGGCGTGTCGGTTGAACTCGTCGCTCTGCAGGCCATCGCCCGCATTGAAGTTCCGGAAGGTGTGCGTGCGCGGATCGAGGCGTGCGATGCCTTTGTTGGTGCTCATCCAGAGGCAGCCGAGGTCATCGCTGAGCACGCCGTAGACCACATCGTTGGGCAGACCTTCATGCGTGGTGAAGCGCTTGAACTTCCCGGAGCGCCTGTCGAAACGATCAAGCCCGCCGCCGTTGGTGCCGATCCACAGCACGTTCAAGCCGTCAGCGGGATCGGGGCAGATGGAGAAGATGGTCGGCGCGGAGAGCGTGGTACTGTCCCTGGGATCGTGCTGGTGGATGCGCCAGGCCTTGGTGGCGGGATCAACGCTCAACAGACCGTTCACCGTGCCTACCCATACCACGCCATCGGTGCTTTGGTGCAACGCGGTGACGAACGGGTAGGGATTGTTCACCGCGGGCACGGGCCAGGGGAAGGGTGTGCATTGCTTCGTTCGTGTGTCCACACGCCAGAGCGCTTTATCGCCTCCGCACCACAGCGCACTGTCGATGTCGATGTAGAGCGGGAAGTGGAAGCCGCCATCGCGCACACCCGGTGTGATCTCAGGCCGCAACAAGGTCAAGCGATCGGTGGCCGGATCGAAACAGGTCAGTGTGCCGTAGGCGAAGAACGACCAGAGGAGGCCGTCGCGGTCCTGCACGGTCATATCCGCGAATTCCGTGGCGAGCTGCCCCTTAAGTTCCGGCCAATGCATGTGTGCGTTGGCGATGTGGAAGGTCCTGCGCCGTTGTATGGGATCGAGCACCGTGAGGAAGTCATCGTAGAACGAAGCGAGCACCTGCCCGTCCTTGGTGGGTGCCAGCGCCCGCACGCTCGAGGTCTGCCAGTTGTTGAAGCGTTCGTTCCGCGGGTCGTACTTGATCAAGCCGTAGCCCGACGTGCCTATCCACAGCGTTCCGTTGCGATCGAAGCTGGTCCACTTCAGCGAGACCATCAACCCGCGCATGTCGGGGTCCGCAGCGCGTATGAAGGTGAGCTGGCGTTTGTTCGGATCGAAGCGGTAAAGTCCCTGGAAGGTGGAGAACCACATCAGGCCCTTGCGGTCGACCACCGGATTGAGCGCCTGCAGCCAGTTCAGCTTATCCTCGTCCTGAAGCAGGTAGGTGATCTCGCCGGTATGCGGGTCCAGCTGCACGATGCTGTTCTGGTAGATGCCGAAGAGGGTGTTGTGGATCGTGTCCTCCACCACCGTGAGCGCACCGAACTGTACCGAGGCATCGGAATAGGCGATGCGGCCGATGGTGTCCACCACGTCGGGCAATGCATGCTTGGGCGTGATGCGGAAGGTGTGCTCGTTGATGTTGCCCCAGAGGTGCCCGTCGCGCGTTCTGCACACGGTGGCGTAGCCGTGCCCGAACCACGTGGTGGAGAATGCGGGTAGCGCGCAGTCCACGAACGCTTTGGTGAACGTGAGTTTCACCAGGGTGGAGGTGGTGCTCACCCACAGATCACCGTTGTCGTCGAGCACGATGTGCACCACACTGCCCCAATCGCCGTTCGGTCCGCGGATCGGCACGTGGATGAAGCGCTCGGTACGTTCGTCGTAGAGATCGAGCCCTGTGGCGGTGCCCACCCACAAGCGCCCATGGCGATCGCAGTGCAGACCGCTGATGTTGCTTTCACGCAAGCTGGTGGTGTCGGTCGCGTCGTGCCGGAACACCGTGAAGTGGTACCCGTCGTAGCGGTTCAAGCCATCCTTGGTGCCGAACCACATGAAGCCGTGCTGGTCCTGTGCGATGGTGCTGACCATGCCTTGCGAGAGGCCCTCATTGATGGTGAGCTTGCTGAAGGCGAGATCGACGGTATCGATGGTAAGCGCACCGCGAACGGGCTGGGCATGGAGACGCTTCGGCGAGAGAAGCATGCCCAATAAACCAGCGGCCACGAGGGGGAGAACACGTGCCATTGCGCTAAAGATGGCGAATGGATGGCGATCGTGAAACTCAGACCGCCGGGCCGACCTTGCGAACGAAGTACATCTCCATCTCCCCCTTGCCCTTCGCCTGCACTTTGCCACGCGAAGTGAACGACAATACCGGCTCATCCTTCACCAGTGCGTAGGTCGCTTCACTGATGTTCACCTGCCCCACTTCGCCACTGCTCTCCATGCGGCTGGCCGTGTTCACGGTATCGCCCCAGATGTCGTAGGCGAACTTCTTCACGCCAACGATACCGGCGACAACAGGGCCGGTGTGGATGCCGATACGGATCTCGAAGTAGGGGAGGCCCGCTGCGATCTTGTGTCCTTTTCCTTCGGCGATGAAGTCGCGGATCTCCAATGCGGCCTTCACCACATCCAACGCGTGTGTCGTGTTGGGCGTAGGTAATCCGCCGGCGGCCATGTATGCATCGCCGATGGTCTTGATCTTCTCGATGCCGTGCCTGGCCGTGATGCGATCGAAGGCGCTGAAGCACTCGTGGATGTCGGCGACGAGCTCTTTCGCGGTGAGTTGTTCGCTCATGGCCGTGAAGCCTTTGAAGTCGGTGAAGAGCACGGTGACCTGGTCGATCAGTTTCGCTTCGGCCTCGCCCTTCGCCTTCAGTTCTTCCGCGACTTCTTCCGGGAGGATGTTGAGGAGCAGTTCCTCGCTTCGGGCCTTCTCCTTGCTGATCCGGTTGCGCTGGGTGAAGAACACACCGGCCAGCAGGATCATGAGCGCGAAACCGCCGATGAATGCGTTGCGCTGCACATTTTTCCGGCGCAGTTCCTCTGCGGCCACCGCATCCTTCTTCTCCTGCTCGGCGTTCATCAGCGCTTCCTTCTTTTCATAGTCGTACTGGAACCGTTGGTGCATGACCTCCTGCTTGTTGCGATCGCTATTGATGCTGTCGCGCAGCGTGATGTACAGCTCATGCATGGCAAGGGACTCTTTCATGTTTCCCTTGGTCTTGAACATGTCATAAAGCATGTTCGCGGCGTCCGCAGCGGGACCGAGGAGCCCGTGATCCTGGGCGATGGAGAGCGCACGGCGCGTGATCCCGATCGCCTCGTTATGCGAGCCCGACATGTCACGCACCCAAGCCAGTGCGTTCAGAGTGCCCGACAGGAGCTCGGGATCGCTGATGCTATCGGCCAGCGCGGTGGCTTGTTCCATATTGGCGATGGCCTTCGCCTTGTCCCCGGCATCCCAATGGACCCAACCCGCGTTCATCAATGTTTTGCCCAGCACCTGCCAATAGTGCGTGCGCCGGGAGATATCCATGCTCCGGTCATACAATTCCATGGCCTTCACTCTATCTCCCCGTTCGTTGTAGACCAAGGCCATGTTGTTCAGCACTTCCACCAACATGCCGGTCTCATTCATGCGCTCCACCATCGCCAGCCTGCGCTGGTAATAGTCCATGGCGTGATCGTGATCACCGAGATGGTAGTAAATGATGCCGATATTGCCCAGCGTACGTGCAGTGAGCGAACTGTCCCCGGCCGTTTCGGCGAGCTTCAGGCTCCGGGTAAGCACGGTGATGGCGTTGGCATGATCGCTCATATCCACATAGATGGAGCCGAGGTTGTTCAGCACCCTGGCTGCCCGTAACGTCAGGCCCTCCTTTTCAAACAAGGCGGCAGAGCGTTGAAGGTCGGCGATGGCCTCCCCTGAGCGGGACAGCCTCATGTACGCGTTGCCGCGTGTGAGCAGCGCGTTCGCCAGGTATTTCTTCGGGTTCCCGTGCATGGCCAAGTCCACCAGCATTCCGCCCAGCACGCGCATGCTGTCCGGTTGTGCATTGCCCGCAGCTTCATCAGTGATGGTCTGCAGCGCATTCAGCCGGGACGTGTCCGGCGCGGTGGTACTGCGCCACACCGCCCATAAAGAATCGGTGTTTGTCCCGTGCATGGTGTCCTGAGCTCCCGCATATCCGGGCAACGCCAGCACCACAAGCACAAAAAGGAAGACGCCCTGTCTCATAGGTTCGAGCTTTTCACAAAATACATCTCCATTTCTCCCTTGCCCTTCGCATGCACTTTCCCGCGCGGTGTGAAGGTGAGCCCGGGCTCGTCCTTTACCAATGCATACGTCGCTTCGCTGATGTTCACCTGTCCCACCTCACCACTGCTCTCCATGCGGCTGGCCGTGTTCACGGTATCGCCCCAGATGTCGTACTGGAACTTCTTCACGCCCACGATGCCTGCGACGACAGGACCACTGTGTATGCCCACGCGCATCTCGAAGCAGGGTTTGCCTTGCGCTTCGCGGTCGGCCTTGTGCCGCCTCATGAAGTCCTGCATCTCCAGCGCTGCGCGCACTACATCGGCTGGTGATCCGTGCTGTGGATCGGGCAGGCCACCGGCGGCCATGTAGGCATCGCCGATGGTCTTGATCTTCTCGATGTGGTACTTCCCCATGATGCCATCAAAAGCCTTGAAGCATACGTTCAGCTCCGCGACCAGTTCGGCGGGCGTCACCTGTTCGCTCAACTGTGTGAAGCCCTTGAAATCGGTGAAGAGGATCGTGGCGGTGTCGAAATGCTTCGCCTGGGCAGCGCCGGTGTCCTTCAGCTCTTCGGCCACTTCCTCTGGCAGGATGTTGAGCAGCAGCTCTTCGCTGCGTTGCTTCTCCTTGTTGATGCGGTTGCGCTGCACGAGGAAGACCCCTGCCAGCAACACCATGAGGCCGAAGCCGCCGATGAAGGCATTGCGTTGCACGTTCTTCCGTCGCAGCTCCTCTGCCGCCAAGGCATCCTTCTTTTCCTGTTCGGCGGCCAAAAGGGCTTCCTTCTTGTCGTAATCATACTGGAAGCGTTGAGCCATTACACCCCGCTTGGTCTCTTCGCTGGTGGTGCTGTCCTTCATCGTGAGGTAGAGCTCGTGCATGCGCAAGGCATCCGGCGCGCGCCATTCCTGCTTGTACAGGTCATAGAGCGCCCATGAAACATTCTGTATGGTCCTGATCGCTCCGACGCGCTGCGCGATGGAGAGCGCCCTGGTAAAAGAGGCCAGTGCCTTGCCATCCTCGCCCTGCGCATGGTACACGTTCCCCAGGCCGACGAGGGCGGTGGCCACGTTGTCCTCATCGTCGAGTTCCTCGGCGAGCGCGTAGCCTCGTTCGTAGCACGCCATCGCCATCGCCATTTCCTTCCGCGTGAAGTGGATGTCGCCGAGATTGCAGAGCGAAATGACCGATTGACGCCCGTACCCGATGCTGTCGCAGATCTCGATGGTGCGCTCGTACAAGGCCTGCGCTTCCGTGGTGTCGCCAGCGTCCATCCGGATGGCTGCGATGTTGTTGAGCACCTCGGCGACGATCTTCCGTTCCTTGATCCGCGAAGCGATCGCCAGGCGGCGGTTGTAATAGTCCAAGGCGTGTTCATGATCGCCCACATCGTAGTAGATGATGCCGATGTTGCCGAGCGTGCGCGCGATCAGGCTGCTGTCCTTCAGTTGCTCGGCGACCTTCAGGCTCTGCATCAGTGCTTCGAGGGCAAGCGTCTTCTGGCCCATGTCGCTGCGCACAAGGCCGATGTTGTTCAAGGCGTTCGCTTGCAGCAGGAGTTCGTGGAGGCTGCCGAACAGTTCGGCCGAGCGTGAGAAATGATCCAATGCGCCGGGCAGATCGCCGCGAATGGCCAGGGAAACGCCGGCCAGGTTCAGCGCCGTTCCCATGTATTTCTTCTGTCCGGCGGCCTCGGCGAAGACATACTGCTGACGGGCGAGGATCTCAGCACTGTCTGGCCGCGTGTAGAGGTAGCCGTCGTTCGCCAGTTTGTTCAGCGCCTTCAGGCGGGCCGTGTCCGGCCGCGAGGTGTCGTTCCAGATGGCGCGCAACGAGTCGCCGTTGAGGTTCGGGTCCTGGGCGGCGGCGCGCAGCGTGACGCACAGGAGCGTACAGAGGAACAGGACGCGGAACAGTTGCGAATACTGCATGTGCAGTGAGGTTGTGGTCTTGCTGGTGAAAGTAGGCCCGGCCATCCGGCCACCCAATACCCACAAAGGGTGATGTGGACGATCAGCCGGCTTGCACGAAGTACATCTCCATCCCGCCCTTGCCCTTCGCTTGGACTTTTCCGCGCGGGATGAAGGCGAGGCCCGGCTCATTGCGCACCCGTGAGTACGTCGCTTCGCTGATGTTCACCTGTCCCACCTCACCGCTGCTCTCCATGCGGCTGGCCGTGTTCACCGTATCGCCCCATACATCGTATTGGAACTTCTTCACGCCAACGATGCCGGCGACCACCGGTCCGGTATGTACGCCCACACGCATCTCGAAAAAGGGCTGGCCGAGCAGCTCGCGTTGGGCTTTGTAGCGGCGCATGAACTCCTGCATCTCCAGCGCCGCCATCACCGTGTCGCGGGCGGAGTTCAGCGATCCGGAAGTAAGACCGCCTGCGGCCATGTATGCGTCCCCGATGGTCTTGATCTTCTCGATGCCGTGCTTGCCGATGATGCCGTCAAAGGCCTTGAAGCAGACGTTGATCTCGGCCACCAGGTCCTGTGCGGTCAACCGTTCGCTCATGGCCGTGAAACCCTTGAAGTCGGTGAAGAGGATGGAGACCCCATCGATATCGCGGGCCTGCGCTTCGCCCTTGGTCTTGAGCTCATCGGCCACGTCGCCGGGCAGGATGTTCAGCAACAATTCATCACTGCGCTCCTTTTCAGCGGAAATGATCCTGTTCTTGCCTTCAAGGACCCGGTGTGCGCGGCGTTTCTGGCGGTAGCGGTTGAAGAGCAACAGGACGATCGCGAGCAGCAGGATACCGGCCACGGCGTAGGCGTTGCGCATCAGCTTCTGCTTCTCCAGCTCCGCCCGGTCGAGTGCTTCCTTGCGCGACTGTTCCTCTTTCAACGCCGCCGCGCGCTTGTCGTACTCGGTGCGGAAGAAGGTCTGCAACACCTTGCGGCTGTTCTCCTCGTTCTTCACGGTATCCTGCAGCGCGATGTAACGGCGGTAGTAGGCGAGCTCCTTTGCTTTGTCACCGGTACGCGCGTAGATGTCGGAGAGCACGCCCATCACGTTCGCGCGGTCCAGCGGTTGGGCATTGGCCATGTTGCGCTCGGCTTCACGGGCGGCAGACAAAGCGTCCTTCGCATGTCCCAAGGCGAGGTGTGAGCGCGCCATACCGCTCAAGGTGTTCACGAGGTCGCGCGGTTCGTTCACCTCACGGATGATGGGCAGCGCTTTCGCATAGCCCGCCAGTGCTTCTTCGTAGCGGCCTTGGTATTGGCGCACTCGGCCGATGTCCCGGTACAAAGCCCCCATGTTGTAGCGATCATTCGTCCGCTCGGCGATGGCCAGCCCGTCCTCACACGCCTTCAGTGCGTCCTCATAACGCTTCAGTTCGGTGAGGTTCTGCGCCATGTTGTTATAGGCCATGGCCATGCCGCTCGAGTTGGCCACGGTGCGGTACTTCTCCAATGCCCGTGCGTACACCACGAGGGCCGAGTCGTACTGCCCGAAGTTGGTCTGCACGTTGGCGATGTTCACCAGCGCCACAGCCTCATTGTCGTCGTCCTTCAACTGCTGGAAACCGCGTTGCGCGCGCAGGAACCAGTCCAGCGCCACGGGGTCGTTGCCGAGTTGCCGGTAGAGGTAACCGATACCCACGCTGGACTTCGCGATGCCGAGGGAGTCCTGCGTTTCCGCTTGCAGACCGAGGGCGCGGGTGGCGTGCGTGATGGCCTCATCGATGCGGCCGGCGCGGCCCAAGGGGGCGGCCATCATGCGCTCCGCCCGGGCGATCAGTCGCTTGTCGTCGAAGCGCTCGCCGATGGAGAGGGCCTGCTCGCAAAGTGCCAGGGCGGGCTCCTGTTCGCCGTACATGGAAAGATGGAAGGACTGGTTGAGCAAGGCGCTGAACCGATCCCGCAGCACGGCCGTATCCGATGCATGTCCATGCGCCACCAGACTGTCCGCCAGCGCTATCGCAGCGCGGGAATGCGTATCCGACGTCGCGTCATCGTTGGAGTCCGCGATGCGGGCCAGGATGTGCAAGCGTGCCTTGGGCTCATGCACGCTCGCCAGATCCCTCTTGAGCGTATCCACCCAAGGTTCTTGTGCAGGGCCAGTGGTCAGGAGCAGACCCAGCACCAGTACACAGCCAGTCCGGCGGAACGGCTTGGAAGCCATCAGTTCACCCACTCGCATCGAGCGAACGTACGCAGCACGAACGAAGGTGCTGAAAGGTCAGTTTACCACCAGCACGCCCGTATGTGTGCCACCCCCCGGGGATCGCATGCGGACGTAGTACAGACCCGGCGTGAACGCATCCAGTTCAAGACGAAGAGGGGATGACACATGAGAGCGGCGCGCGACCAGTCGACCCGTTGCTTCGATGATGTCCAGATCGACCGGTGCGGAGCCGGGGAAGGTGATGGTCACATGGTTGTCCGCCGGGTTGGGTGCGATCCCCATGGCTTGCACTCCGCCCGAAGGCCGAAGCCCCGTGCAGACCTCCACCACGATCTCCGCACTGGCCGAAGCCGAACAACCCAAGCTGTCTTGGGCGGTGTAGACGATGGTATAGGTACCCGGTGGCGCGAATGCCGCATCGAATACGTTCTCCGCTACGAATTCACCGGACCATGTGCCTCCCGCAGGGCTTCCGTCGGGAAGGTGGTACGGGAAGTCGCCCGCGCACAAAAGGTCCAAGGGCGGGGTGGTCACGGTACCTATGTTGTTCGCGAACCAGGCCAGTGTGTCCTGTTGGAAGGTGATCAGGTCCTTTCGGCCATCTCCGTTGAGGTCACCGAAATAGAGCCGGCCATCGCCGACCGGGGGAATACCGGAGAGCAGGACGGGTGCGGTCATTTCCCCCAGGGCAGCATCGTAGTGCGACCAGCGGACGGGTGTTACGTACGGCCATGGGCACCAGAACACGCTGGCCCCTTCAGCACATCCCATGTGCTCGCTCCACGCGGCGCCTTCATTGGAAACGGTCGCGATGGGGTGCTCGATGTAGTCGTCCCAAGCACCGCTGTCCGCAACGGTATTCTCCACCCATTGCACGTCGTTCATGCCGTCCACGAAGTCCAGGTCCCCGTCCGCGTCCACATCGATAAGCGTGTGGCCGAAGTAGTACAAGGCACCCGATGTGTAGGGCAGGGACGTGCTGGTCCAGCTGGTGCCGTCGCTGTCGTTCAGGCCTACGTAAATGGTTCCGTCCATGGAGGAAACGGTATGGTCCGGATCGCCGTCCATGTCCACATCGCCCACGAGGAGGTTGCGGCATTCCGTTCCGGTGGCGTGCTGCAAGGAATCCATCGTGGGGAACGTGCCGCCCTCGTTGATGAACCAACGCACTGTGGCGCCATGGACGATGATCACCTCGGGAAGCTCGGAGCCGGTGATGTCCGCGCATTGGACCTCTTGGATGAAGCCGTACTCCGGCGTAGTGGCGATGAGCTGCGGGGGCGCGAAAGCTCCCGTACCGTCATTGGGGAACAACAAGAGCTGCCGCGTTTCCGTGTCGTGGAGCACGAGGTCCACATCGCCGTCCCCGTCCATGTCCACCACGCCGAACACGCCGTGCGAAACGACGGTGGGTACCAGGGCGATGGTGTCGGGTGCGGAGAAGCTTCCGGCGCCGTCCAGGTTCATCAGCCGATAGCATCCGGTCGCATCGCCCATCACCAGATCGTTGTCCTGATCGCCATCCAGGTCGGCAGCCACCACCTGGCGAACGGTGGCATCACCGACGAGCACTGGTTGTTGCGGGCCGAATTGGGCGCGGAGCGGAAGGAAAGAGAGGAGCAGACCGCAGATGGGAACGCAACGCGTGTGTGAGAGGGGAGACTTCATAAGGGGCGCAAAATAGAAGAGTGGTCCAGAGGCACCGATGGCGCCCTTTCTTCTTGGTCGAGATCCTTATCGCATGCCGCTGACCAGCGCTTCAATGGCATCCTTCAGGTTGTCTCCCGCACGGATGGTGTCGGCCAGCAATTCCGGTCGCGGGGTGAAGGTGCCTTCGCGCAGGGCATCCACACGGGCGCGCACATGGCCGCACCGGGGCTCCAAGGAGATGCCCTGTTCCATGTGGGATTCGATCTCGGCGAGCAGTGAATCGTTCAGGCGGCCGTAGCGCAGGTCGGTCTGCAGCATGTCCACCGTGCGGCGAAGGCGGCGCAAGCGGCGCACGAGGTCAGCGTCTTCCATCGGGGCGAAGATGGGGGCAGGTGAGGTGATGATCTGAGCGGCTTTCAACTTGCCTCGGTAAGATCTTCCGCGATGGGGCATTGCTTCCCCTTGTACGGGCACAGGTTGTGCAAGGGCCTCCACGCGAAGAGTGCTTCCGCGCATAGGCTCGGATGCACTCCTCGAAGGTGGTCGGCATGGGGCTCAGCCCACTTTGTAGCCGTGCTCGGTGGCCCATACGCGCACCTCACCGGCTTCTTTCAGCTGGCTGCTGCGGATCGAGGTCCATGTGAGGTCGTCGGACTCTTCCACGGCCTTGATCAAACGGTCCATGCGCTCCAGTCCTTGCGCCAGGTCGGCCGCGCGGTCCTGATCTTTCTTGGCTTCCTCAGCGGGCCGAGTGCCGTCGTTCAGCCGGGTGCGGATCGCCTCCAACTCAGCCATCAGCAGGGCGCGGTAGCCGCGGATATCCTTGCTGGCCGCGTAGCGCTCATAATAAACAGGCGTACCGGGCTTCTCGCTGTTGATGTGGATCTCCGTGCTCACCATGGTAGCCACCTCCGTATGGTCGCGGTCCGTGGTCGTGTTCACGCCAGCGCCGTTCTGCGTGTCCGCATGGGTGCTGTTCCCCGTGCCGGTGCCCGTGGCGTTGGTGGCGTCGTGCTGTGAGTCGGTGCTGGTACTGTCGCTGCCACAGGCCGCTGTGAGCAGGGCGATGGCCAAGGCCAGTGCGGGGATGGAAAAGGTTGAAAGCGTGCGTGTGTTCATGGTTGATCGGTGTTCAGGTGTGGCCTGTGTTCGACAAGAGTCACGCCAGTGCGAGTGAAGTGCGTAGGGTCCCGAAGACGGCGACCCTGCGCTGACGGACCGAACAACGCGGTGACCCGATCGGACCGCAGCGGCAGATCATTGAGCTTCCTGGCAAAAGCGGTCCGGCATCGCCTCCGGTCCTTTGCGCCATCCAATTGATACCACATGAAGAACGCGCAGATCCGGCTGAGCTACCTGCGATCGCTACTGGAACTCCTGACGGCGATGCCCACCCTGCCTTGGGCACGGGCGAGGGCCTTGGACGCATCCGGCCTGGATGCCCTGTGCTACCGGCTGATGGTAAAGGCCATGACCGCCACGGCGGGCAGTACAGCCCAGTGTTTCCTGCCCGTGCTGGAGCACGTCCAGCGCATAGATCCCGCGGAGTGGGACGTGCTCCAGCACGAACCGGGCGGGCGGAAGGTGCTGGTGGACAATACCTACCTGAAGGTGGTGATGATCCGCTGGGAACCCGGTGCGGTCAGCACCGTCCATGCCCATCCGCAAGGTGGCGGCATTATCCAGGTGTTGGAAGGGGAGGTGGAGGAATCAC
>JBGAJW010000006.1:0-113024 GCA_044224725.1 Flavobacteriales bacterium | reverse complement strand
ATGCTCTACCGCGACGAGCCGATCTTCCAGATGCCCTTCGCGTTGTTGCAATCGTTGCTGGACATCGACGAGAGCATGGCGCAATGGCGCAGTCGTCACCTGAACATGGTGCGCCGCATGATCGGACTGCGCATGGGCACCGGCGGCAGCACCGGCAGCGGCTATCTGAAAGGCGCGCTCGACAGCCACTATATCTTCCAAGAACTGGCTGACCTCAGCAGCTTCCTGTTCGAGCGGCGGAAACTGCCGGAACTTCCCCCGAGCGTGAAGCGAGCATTGAGTTTCCGGGCCTGACCGGACCTTTCTCCGGATCGAACGCGACCGGTCGCGTTCCACCGATGGCCGGGAACTTCTTGTCGAATTCCTTGCTCCACTGGATCGGGACGGATAGTTTGGCCACGACACGTCCTCATCGACGGTCTCACACTCTACTGAAACCCGATACCATGAAGAGAATTCTCCACCTCCCTGTCATCGCAGCGGTGCTGCTGACCACCGGCTCGGCGACCGCACAACGCAACTGCGGAACCATGCCGCATTATGAGCAGGAGGTCGCTAACGATCCCGATCGCGCTCTGCGCCTTCAGGATATCGATGACTTCACGGACCATTTCGTCACGACGTTCGATGCGAGCGCCGAGCGCGCCGTAGTAACGATCCCGGTCGTGGTACACGTGGTGTACAAGACCTCGGCACAGAACATCAGCGACGCGCTGATCAACGCCCAGATCGCACAGCTCAACGCGGACTATGCGCGCACCAACAGTGATGCGGGAAACACGCCGAGCGTATTCCAAGGGGTAAGCGTGAACACCAACATCCAGTTCTGCTTGGCCCAGCGCGACCCGAACGGTGCAGCCACCACGGGCATCGTACGCCGGAGCACCACGGTCACTTCCTTCTCCGACAACGACGCCGTGAAGTCCACGAGCAGTGGCGGTGACAACGCATGGCCAGCATCAAGCTACCTGAACCTCTGGGTATGCAACTTGGGCGGTGGTCTGCTGGGATACGCCCAATTCCCCGGCGGCGCAGCGAGCACGGACGGCGTGGTGGTCCTCTACAGTTCGGTGGGCAGCCTGAGCACCCCCGGATCCGCGGTACCTTACAACTATGGCCGCACGGCCACGCATGAGGTCGGTCATTGGTTGAACCTGCGCCACATCTGGGGAGATGCGAGCTGCGGCAACGACCAGGTGAGCGATACGCCTACGCAATCGACCAGCAATGGCGGCTGCCCGAGCTTCCCGCACGTCACGTGCAGCAACGGGCCGAACGGCGACATGTTCATGAACTATATGGACTATACGGACGACGGCTGTATGAACAACCTGACCGCCGGACAGAGCGCCCGCATGAACGCTCTTTTCGTGAGCGGCGGATCTCGCGCATCAATCGCCAGCTCCTTGGGTTGTCAACCTCCGACCGGTGGAACCACCTGCAACACGCCATCGGGCCTGGCAGCGGGAAGCATCACTTCTTCCTCCGCTTCCATAAGCTGGGGTGCGACCGCCGGTGCCGTGAGCTACAACCTGCAGTACAAGCTGGGAACGGCCACCACATGGTCCACCGTCAACACGACCTCAACAAGCTACACATTGAGCGGATTGACAAGCGGCACGCCCTACAATGCCCAAGTGCGGACCGTTTGCGGTGGTGGCAGCAGCGCGTACTCATCAGCGATCACGTTCACGACCACCACCACCGGCGGTGGCTGCAGTGATACGTGGGAGAGCAACAACACCAGCGGTACGGCCAAGACGATCGGTGTGAACACGGACATCACGGCGGCGATCGGCAGCAGCACGGATATCGATTGGTACAAATTCACGAACAGCAGCACGGCGTCGAAGATCAAGATCAACCTGACGAACCTGCCGGCGGATTATGACGTGAAACTCTACCGTGGAACCAGCACCCTTTTGGGCACCGGCCAGAACGGCGGAACAACGAGCGAGCAACTGATCAGCAACACCACCACGGTTTCCACCTACTACATCCGGGTGTACGGCTACAACGGCGCCTACAGCGCGACCTCTTGCTACACGCTCCGTGCGAGCACGCAAAGCGCGAACTGGCGTGAGATCGATGGTGGTGCGTTCCCTGAGGAGGTCACGGGCGATCTGCTCAATATCTACCCGAACCCGACAAGCGACAAGCTGAACGTGGACTATTTGGCCACGGGCGACCATGCCGTGAGCGTGGATGTGGTCGACATGGCCGGCCGGGTGGTGCTGTCATCCCAACAAGCCGTCCCCAATGGTCCCAGCACCTTCGGCCTGGCACTGGGGCGTTTCGACAATGGCCTTTACTTCCTGCGCATCACGGATGGCGACCAGGTGATGCAGAAGCGCTTCATGGTTCAGCGCTGACCTGCGAACGAAAGAACCGCGAAGGGCTTCCCGGAAAGGGAGGCCCTTCGTATTTCCTGTCCGAACCTGAGCGGATGTACCCTCAGTGCAGCATGAACACCCGCACAGGCCGGAGCCCATTCCGGAGTGTGAAGAACTCCAAGCGCATTCCGTTCACATCCCCGATGATGATGCGTGCGAAACCGCGTTCAGCGGCGGCATAGCCGAGTTCGCTGGAGCGCCCGATCCACGTGCTCTTGGCACCAGAGCCGCTCACCACGTGATGAACACCATCATGCACGCTGTACTGGAGCGCGTGCTCATGGCCCGCCGCGTACACCAGCCCGGGGTAGCGCGCGAACACGGCTTGTGCCCGGGTGGCGAAGTCGTGGTACCGTCCACGTCGCTCATCCTGCTTCGCCCCGATGAGCGATCGGTACAGCGGATAGATGGAACCCACGACGGGAAGCGGCAAGTAGGCCCACTTCCATTTCGCGGTGAGCGGGAAAACATGCTCGCGCAACGGGAACCGGCCGCCGTGGCTGCCATAGGTGAAACAGGGATGGTGGCCGGCCACGATCATGCGCTTGCCCATGTTGCGCGCCAGCATCGCGTCGAGCGCCTCGATCACCTCGTCTTCGTTCGCCGCGGAACAACCGCCCGCCCTGCCCTGCGGCTTCGCGAATTCATGGATCCACCATTGCGTATCGAGTACGATGAGCACGGCGCTGTCACCCAAGGGCGATCCCACCGGACCCGGACATCCGCCGTCGGGTTCGACCACGTCCCGCCCCAGGGCCTCCTCCACATACGACTCTTCGCGCAACAGGTAGTCGATGCCATGATCGAGCCCTTGGTGCCAATCGTGGTTGCCGGGAATGACCAGGCTCTGGCCTTTGAAGTCGCGCATCAGCTGGATCTGCGCATCGATGTTGCGTTCGTCATGCGCACGGTGCTTGTCGCCCTTCTCGTGCATCCCGTACTCGTAGATGTTGTCGCCGAGAAAGAGCAGCGTGCGCGCGTGCGCGCTGTCCGTGGCCGATACCCGCTTTACCAGCTCGAGCACGGGTTGGCTGTGGTCCGGACCGCCCTCACCGGCATCGCCTACCAGGTAAAGGATGTGGTCCGGCGCTTGCGCGAAGGCCGACAGGATCGCGAATGATGTGAGCGCGAGAAAAAAGGGACGCATGCCGTAGGATTTCCTTCCGGAACGGGATCGAAGGTTCAAACTGATGCCCCGCCCTTGTTCATGCCGGTGGCGAAATACACCACGGCTCCGAGCCCCACGATACCGAGGCCGATCGTGGTGAAGGTCGGCTGCATCACCAGCAGGTTCACACAGAAAGCGAGCGCGCACACCACGTAGAGCGCGGGTACCAGCGGGTAGCCGAACGCGCGGTAGGGCCGCTCCGCATCGGGTTCGCGCTTCCGCAGGATGAAGATGCCCGAGATCGTGACCACATAGAACAGCAATGAAGCGAAAGTGGTGTAATCGAGAAGGTCACCGTAGGTCCCGCTGAAGCACAGCAGGCAGGCCCAGATACACTGCACCCACGTGGCCCATTCGGGAACGCCCTTCGCGTTCAGCTCCGCGGCCTTCCGGAAGAAGAGCCCGTCCTTGGCCATCGCGTAGCACAGGCGCGGCCCCACGAGCACGTAGCCATTGATGCAACCGAAGGTGCTCACCATGATCAGCCCGGCCATCACCCACACGGCCTTGTCGCCCATGATCACCTGCGCGGCAGCGGTGCCCACACGGTCGAACGCCGCCCCTTGGATGCCTTCTACCGGAAGCAAGGAGAGGTAGGTGATGTTCGCGAGCACATAGAGCAAGGTCACGAGGAAGGTGCCGATCACAAGGCTGAGCGGGATGTTGCGCTGAGGATCCTTGATCTCACCGGCGATGAAGGTGACGCTGTTCCAACCATCGCTGCTGAAGAGGGATCCGACCATCGCCACGCCGAGCGCACTGAGCAAGACCGTTCCCGTGAGCGGTGTGAGCGAGCCGTCCTCGCCGAGCTTCACGGCATCCCAGCCTGAGGCGAGATTCGTTGTGAGCATGTCCGTACCCAAGCCGACAGACAGCCCGACGATGATGAGCGCAAGCACCGCGACCACTTTCGCCAAGGTGAAGACCGTTGTGAAGGTCTTGCTGTTCTCCACCCCACGCGTGTTGAACCAGGTGAGCAGCACGATGGCGCAAACGGCGTACACCTGTGCAGCGCTGACTTTCACAAAGCCCAGATCCACGAGAACGTTGTCCGGCGAGAGCGCCGGGAAGAACACGGCGCTGAACTTGGCGAAGGCCACGGCCACAGCGGCGATGATGCCGGAGGTGATCACGGTGAAGGCGGTCCATCCGTAGAGGAAGGCGACGAGCTTCCCGTAGGCACGTTCCAGGTACACGAACTGTCCGCCCGCTTTCGGCATCATGGCGGCGAGCTCCCCGTAGCTGAGCGCGGCGAGCACGGTGAGCACACCGGCCACCACCCAGGCGGTGAGCATCCAAGCGGGAGAGCCGAGCCCGCGCAGCATGCCCGCGCTCACGATGAAGATGCCGCTGCCGATCATAGAGCCCGCAACGAGCATAACGGCATCGAGCAGGCGGAGGGAGCGGTGGAAGTCGGACATGGAAAACGATGAGGGGATGAGCGGATGTGCCGATGGTGGATCGCGCCGAATGTAGAAGGATGCATGAATGTTCAGCGGAGGCATCCATCTATATTGGCGGGGTCCGTTCGCAAAGAACCACCGGATGCACGCACGCCTCAAGTCCCTTCTCGCACCCTTGTTCGCGCTGTTCTGCGGCGTGTTCGCATGCGAGGAGGCTTCCGCCCAGTACGAACTCCGGGGCACCGTCACCGACAAGACCTCTGGCGAGACCATCATCGGGGCCATCGTGAAGTTGAAGGGCGAGTCCAAAGGCGTGAGCACGGACCTCGATGGCAAGTTCACGCTGAAGGTTTCACAACTGCCGCCGTTCACCATCCTGATCACGAGTATGGGCTATGCCGCACAAGAGATCGAAGTGGCAAGCCTGGACCAGCCGATCAAGGCGAGCATGGGGGCGGATGAAGTAATGCTGAAGGAAGCGCTGGTGGTGAAGGAGCGCATCAGCGAGAAGCAGAAGCTGGCGCCGCTCACGGTGGAAACGATGGACCTGATCGCCATCAAGGAAGCGCCGAGCGGCGACTTCTACGAAAGTCTCGGCACCCTGAAAGGCGTGGACATGACGGCCGCGAGCTTCGGCTTCAAAGTGATCAACACGCGCGGCTTCAACAGCACCAGCCCCGTGCGTTCCTTGCAGCTGATCGATGGCGTGGACAACCAGAGCCCCGGCCTCAACTTTCCAAGGCTTGAGCGTGAGCGCCAAGGGCGGTTCGCGCAACATGCTGGAAGGGGCGGTGCGCTGGGCGCAGGTGTTGAAGAACAAGGAAGGCAAGCCCGGCAAGTGGGCCTACAAACTGAACGCCTTCGCGCTGCGGGCGGATGATTGGCAGGCCACGAACTACGATGCGACGAGCAACTCGCCCACGCCGGTCACGAATCCCGGTCGCTATGATGCGGTGAACATCTATGGGGACGAGGATGTGACGGTGAACAACAACTACCTGCGCAGCATCAGCGAACGCATCAGCTATCCGGGCCTGGGAAAATTCCTGCGCAATGGGTACAAGGAGAGCGACCTGGTGGATTACAGCACCAACAACCTGAAGCTCGCGGCCTCCATCCATCATCGCTTCACGGACAGCCTTGAGTTCATTTTCGCCAATAACTACAGCCAAGGCAGCACGGTGTATCAAGGCGACAACCGCTACCGCTTGCAGGACGTGAAATTCTACCAGCACCGCGTGGAGCTGAGGCGCGAAGGCAAATGGTTCGTTCGCGGCTATGTCACACACGAGGACGCCGGTAAGACCTACGACATTTTCACCACAGCGTTGCGCATGCAATCGGCGACGGGTGCAACAGACAAGTGGAACACACCCTACACCAACCTGTGGGGCTCATGGATCCGACCATTGGTGGAAGCGCAGCCCGATTATCTGACCGCAGCGGAAGCGCAACAACAGGGCATCACGACGGCAACGGCCTACGCTGCCTGGCAGGACCAATGGGTGGCTAACAACAATGCCTTGCTCACCCAACTCCACCAGCAGGTGCTGGACAGTGTGAACCGGCTCAACACGACGGACGTCGATCCTTTTCTGGTACCGGGCACGCAGGCGTTCAATGACAAGTTCAAGGAGGTCACCGGCAAGCGGTTCACTGAAGGCGGGTCCTTGTTCTTCGACCGCAGTGTGCTGGCTCATGCGATGGGCGAGTACAAGTTCAAACCGAAGTTCGGCGAGGTCACCGTGGGCGGGAATTTCCGCCGCTATATGCCCAACAGTGCGGGCACCATCTTCCGGGACACGGGTGATGTGAAGATCACGAACAACGAGTTCGGCATGTTCACAGGGCTGGAGAAGAAGCTCTTCGAGGACCGCGTGAAAGCCACGGCCACCTTGCGGATGGACAAGAATCAGAATTTCAACGCGCTCTTCTCCCCTGCCCTGTCGCTGGTGTACAGCAAGACACCCGCGCATGTGTGGCGCGTCAGCTTCAGCAGTGCGATCCGCAACCCGACATTGGCGGACCAGTACCTCTATTACAATGTCGGCCGCGCGATCCTGCTCGGCAACGTGGACGGTCAATTCGAGGCGGGTCGCGATTCGATGTTCACTGTCGAGAGCTTCGTGGACTATCGGAACACGGACGCTCCCAACCTGCTGCCCGGCCTCGCCAAACTCGACTACTTCAACGTGGACCGTATACGACCGGAGCAGGTGAAGACCATCGAAGTGGGCTACCGTGGCACGCATTGGGAAAGCGTGTATTTCGATGTGAGTGCCTACTCGAGCTGGTACAAGGACTTCATCGGTTACATCATCGGGCTATCCGGGAAGTTCCGGGCTGACGATGGCTTCTTGGACGGGCCGCTTCAAGCTTATCGCATAGCCGCGAACGCGAGTTCCCAAGTGACCACGCAGGGTGCGAACGCGGGCGTCAGCTGGTACCGGCCGAAGATGACCTGGACGGCGAACTACAGCTACAACAAGCTCACCAGCGGAGATGACGATCCGATCATCCCCGCATTCAACACACCGGAGAACAAGTTCAACCTGGGCTTCACCAGCCACGACCGTCGCATCCCGTTCACGGAGTTCCGCAAGCTGGGCTACGGCGTGAACTGGAAATACGTTCAGGGCTACCAGTTCACCGGCTCCCCACAGTTCAGCGGCGCCATCCCGACCTATGACATGGTGGATGCGCAGGCCAGCGTGAAATTCCCGAAGGCGAACCTGACGGTGAAGGTCGGGGCGAGCAACTTGTTCGGTCTGGTGCCCTTGTTCGACGACGCGGTGCCGGACGCTGAGCGCCTCGATCGGGCCTTGGACAATGCCGTGTACCTCGTCTTCGGCGGTCCGCGTGTGGGCCGCTTGGCCTACGTGCAGCTCGTGTACGAGTTGAACAAGCGCTGAACGGCTACCTTTCGGCCACTAAACCCCCAACGCCTGCGCCGGGCTACGGCGTTCAAAGCATGAAGACAACCCTACGCGCCCTGGCCATCGTGCCTTTGGCCGCAGCGCTCGGCGTGAACGCCCAGCGGTACGCGACCGAAGTGTTCACCGATGCGCAACTGACGATCACACCGGACGTGCCGTTCGGTCAGAACGTCGACTTCCTCACTTCTGACCTGAGCAACCCGGCGGTATTCGTGCCGGAAGTGCAGATGCTGCAAGGCATGGTCAGCAATGGCGACCCGATCCCATTGGCCTTCTTCAACCCGGCTGACACCAGCACCGCGGTGAAAGTGGCGAACCTGCAGATGGACGTATACGAGCCGAGCCAGGCGACGGACTGCGAGCAGAACCGCGCGCTCTTCATCTTCGTGCATACGGGCAACGCATTGCCCCCACCGCTGAACGGCAGCCCCAACGGTACGCGCAAGGACAGCAGCGCCGTGGAAGTATGCAAGCGCATGGCGCGCCGTGGCTACGTAGCGGTGAGCATGAGCTACCGCCTGGGTTGGAATCCGCTCGGTGCCACCTTGGAGATCCGTCGCGGCACCTTGTTGAACGCGATCTACCGCGCGATCCACGACGTGAAGCAATGCATCCGCAACGCGAAGGCCCATGCGGACGATTGGAACATCGACCCTTCGAAGGTGATCCTCTACGGTGAAGGCACCGGCGGGTACATCTCGGTGGCTACAGCGACGCTGGACAATGCACCTGAAGAGCTCTACATCGAGAAGTTCCTCCCGAACCCCTTCGACCCGACCGTCAGCTATGTGGATTCCACGACCGTGGGCAACATCGAGGGCTACGGTGGCCTGTTCTGCCTGTACCGCCCGAACGGCGAGAACAGCGACTTCAACTTCTGCGTGAACGCCGGCGGCGCATTGGCGGATACGAGCTGGTTGGCTCCGGGCGATGTGCCGATGGTGGCCTTCCACACGGTGTTCGATCCGTTCGCGCCCTTCACTGAAGGCATCGTGATCGTGCCCACCACGGGCGAGCAGGTGGTACCCGTACAAGGCAGCAACCTCTTCATCCAGTTGGCCAACAGCTACGGTAACAACGCGGCCTTCGCCAACTTCCCGGATGGCGAGCTTTACACGGACCGGGCACGCTCGCTTTATGGCAGCACCCAGGTACACGCCGGTTCCAGCGTAACGATCAACACGGGCGTTGAAGGCCTGTACCCGATGGTGACCACCGATTGGCCGGGCCTGCAACTCGCGCCGTTCGAAGAAGCGAGCCCGTGGCAGTGGTGGGATCCGAACAGCCCGCTCGCGTTGGTGGAAGTACAACCCGGCGTTACCACCGGCCAAGCTTCCCAGGCCAGCAACCCGAATTTCGGTCCGGAGAAAGGCCGTGCGGTGATCGACACCATCATCGGCTACATGAACCCCCGCATCATCGCTGCATTGAGCCTCTCCGACGCGCTCATCGCGGAAGGATCCCCCTGCGATGATGGCAACGCCCTCACCGTGAACGACGCCTACCAGGCCGGTTGCATCTGCGAAGGCGCTCCCATCGGTATCGAGGAGACCGTATTGGCCGATGGCCTCAGCCTGCAGCCCAATCCTGCGCACGATGTGCTGCGTGTTGTGAGCGAAAAAGCCACCATTCTGGGCTACGAGCTCTACGACGCCACTGGCCGCCGTGCGCGCACCGCTGCGGTGAACGCACGCCAATTCACGATGGACCGCAGCGGTCTCCAAGCCGGTGCCTACTTCCTCACCGTGCGCTTCGCCGATGGCAGCGTAACGCGGAAAGTGGCGCTGGACTAGTCGCCGAAGTCCTTTCGCATGGAGCCCCCGTCGCTGCGAAGCGGCGGGGGCTCCGTTCGTCAGTCCGTGTCCTTCCGACCGGTGCCTCGGCATACCTTTCTCCGCTGGATCCCGATCCGTGATGAGGAGCCTTCGACACAGCGTCCTGTTGTTCGCACTCTGCGGAGTGGCGCACGGCCTGCATGCGCAGCGCTATGCGACCGATGTGTTCACCGATGCGCAGTTGACCATCACGCCCGATGTCCCGTACGGCGTGAACATCGACTTCCTGCATTCCGACTTCAGCGACCCGGACGTGGCCGCTTCGGAGATCATCCAGTTGCAGTATTTCGTTTCCAACGGGATACCGGTCCCGCTGACCTTTTTCGACCCGGAGAGTCCGAGCACGTTGGTGAAGCTGAGCGAACTCGGCATGGACGTGTACCAACCGGACCAGACATTGGATTGTGAGGAGATGCGTCCGCTCTTCATCTACCTGCACGCGGGCGACCTGTTGCCACCGCCGCTGAACGGCAAGCCGGACGGAGCGCGCACGGACAGCAGCGCGGTCGAAGTGTGCAAGCGCATGGCACGGCGCGGCTACGTTGCGGTGAGCATGGACTATCGCGCCGGTTGGGACCCGCAGAACCCTGACCCGGAGACCCGCACAGGCACCTTCATCAATGCGCTGTATCGCGCGATGCACGATCTCAAGCAGTGCATCCGGAAGTTGAAGGGCGATGCGCCGTTGTACCGGACCGGAACGGAGCAGGTGATCGTTTGCGGGGAAGGCATGGGTGGCACCATCGCACTCGCGGCGGCCACACTGAACGACTCTTCGGAACTCTTCATCGAGAAGCTCCTGCCGGATGTGTCACAGCCCGGCGTCAGCTACGTGGACACCACGACCGCCGGCAACATCGATGGCTTCAACGGACAATTCAATTTGTACCGCCCGAACGGGTATGACGGCCGATTCGCCTTCTGCGTGAATATCGGCGGCGCGCTGGTGGACACGAGTTGGTTGGCTCCGGGCGATGCGCCCATGGTCTCCTTCCATCCTGTTTTCGACCAGTCCACACCGTTCGCGGAAGGCGGGTTGATCGTGGGCGGTACGGATGAGGAAGTGTTCGCCGTGCATGGTTCCGACCTCTTCCAACAACTGGCGAACGCGTACGGCAACAATGCCTCGTTCACGGGTCTGCCCGATGGGGATCCGTTCACGGACCGCGCACGGGATCTGTACGGTACTTCGCAGGTGCACTCGGGTTCCACCGTCACCATTGATGCGGAAGTCGAGGGTGTGTTCCCCTTCATTACGCCGGACTGGCCAGCACAGGATGCGGCACTACGGGAAGAGACCGGCCCTTGGTCCTGGTGGGATCCGGAGAGCCCCTTGGCGCAGGTGGAGATCACCCCAGGCGTCACCACGAACGATGCGGCGCTGGCGAGCAACCCGGATATGAGCGCATTGAAAGGCCGTGCATATATCGACACGATCGTCGGCTACTTGAGCCCGCGCATCATCGCGGCGCTGGGCCTGTCCGAGACACTGCTGGCCGTGGGCATGCCCTGTGACGATGGCAACACGGCCACGTTCAACGACGTGTACAACGAGGATTGTCTATGCGTCGGTGTTCCTGACGGCATAGAGGAGGAAAGCCCGGCGGTGGGCCTGCTCGTTCTTCCCAACCCCGTGCATGACATGTTCCGCGCATCGAGCGAAAACGCGATGATCGTCGACTACGCGCTCTTCGACGCGACCGGCCGCCGCGTGCGCACCGCCGGTGTGAACGCCCGTCAATTCATCATGGACCGCAATGGGTTGCAGGCCGGGACGTACTACCTCACCGTGCGCTTCGCCGATGGCAGCGCAACCCGGAAGGTCGCCCTGGACTGAGCGGAGGATCGACCCTCAGCACCCCTTGGACAAGATGGAAGGGCCGCCACCGGCGGCCCTTCCCCGTTCAGGCCATCCATCCCGCCCGGGCGACCGTTCGTCCAAAACAGGTACTTTGTCTTGCATAGTACCAAGCAAACCCCTTTACTTTGCGTCGTCAAGTACCACCGGATACCCATAACCGGACCCGCCCATGAACCTGAACGTAGAGAACACCAAGGCGCAGATGCGCAAGGGCGTGCTCGAGTACTGCATCCTTTCGCTGCTGAGCGGCGAGGACCTGTACCCGGGCGACATCATCGGGAAGTTGAAGGAAGCGAAGTTGATCGTGGTGGAAGGCACGCTCTACCCGCTGCTCACGCGCTTGAAGGACGCGGGCTTCCTCACCTACCGTTGGGAAGAGAGCCGCAGCGGCCCGCCCCGCAAATACTACCAGCTCACGCCCGTCGGCCGGAAGTTCCTGAAGGAACTGGACGACACGTGGGACGAGTTGGCCGCCGCCGTGAAGAAGACCACCCGCAACAACCCCTGACCAGAAACCCCGCGTTCCGGGAACCGGAACGTCAAGCCAAATGAAAAAGACAGTCACCGCCAACATCGCAGGCACGGTCTTCCACATCGAGGAGGACGCGTACGAGCAGCTGCAACGCTACCTGGCCGGCATCCGCGCGAACTTCAGCGGCAGCCCCGGGGCAGAGGAGATCATGGGCGACATCGAGTCGCGCATCGCGGAGCTCTTCACGGAGCGCCTCACGGCCCGGGATGTCGTAACGATGGAGGACGTGCGCCATGTGGAGAGCGTGATGGGGCGCCCCGAAGACTTCGCCGCAGAAGGCAGCAGCGGTGCACCGCCTGCAGAACCGCGCACAACGGGCACCGCCACCGGTCGCAGGCGCTTCATGCGCGACCCGGACGACAAGTGGTTGGGCGGTGTGCTCGGCGGCCTCGGCTCGTTCATCGGTGTGGATCCGCTGTGGCTGCGCATCGGCATGATCGTGCTGGTGATGGCGAGCGTGGGATCGCTGATACCCATCTACATCCTGTTGTGGATCCTGGTACCCAAGGCGGAGACAGCGGCGGACCGGCTGATGATGCGGGGCGAACCCGTCACCGTGGACAACATCAAGCGTGTGGTGGAAGAAGGCGCGGAGAAATTCAAGCAGGGCGGTGAACGCTGGGCGAAAGAGGCCAAGGACCTCGGGAAGGACTGGGGGCCACGCGCGGAGAACTTCGGAAGGGGCGCCACCCACTATGCGGAGCGTGCCGCCAGCAATGCGGGGAACGCGGTGCGCAAACTGATCGGCATCGTCCTCATCGTCATCGCGTTCGGCCTCTTCCTCAGCCTGGTCACCGGCCTCATCGGCGGAAGCGTTTCGCTCTGGAGCCTGGCCACGTGGAACAGCGACAGCATGGGCCTGCTGGATCTGGGCGGCATGGTCTTCAACAGCCGTTCGCACGCCTTGTGGCTGGCCATAGGCGTGTTCGTCCTGCTCGCCGTACCGGTCATCGCGCTCTTCCTGGCGGGCTTCCGCTTGTTGCTGGACACGCGCACCCCGCAATGGCTGGGCTGGTCGCTGGCCTTCCTGTGGTTCTCGGCACTGGTGCCCACGATCATCGCTGGCGTCAGTGCGGGTTCGGACTTCCGTCGACAGAACACCGTGAGCAACGAATTCCCGCTGAACCAACCCGCGGGCAACATGCTCTACCTGGACGCCATCGAGGCCCGTGAGAGCAATGGCGAACTGCGCATGCATTCGGAGGATGGCGAATTCGATGTGGACATGGACGGTATCTATGTAGAGGACGGAACCGTGTACGGCGCTTGGGCGGACCTGGACGTGGCGACCAGTCCCGACAGCCTCTACCATCTGGTGGTGGAACGGGATGCGCGCGCCCGCAATTCCAAAGAGGCACTGGCCCGCGCCGAGCGCATCGCCTACGACTGCCGGCAGGAAGGCGACGTACTGCTCGTATCGCCGGTGATCCGCTTCAGTACCACGGACAAATTGCGGGCACAGGATGCGCACTTCACCCTGCAAGTGCCCTTGGGCGGCAGCGTTTTTTTCCGTCCGGGAAGCAAGCATATCATCTACGACGTGGACAATGTGACCAACACCTTGGACCGCGAGATGGTCGGCCGCAGCTGGACGATGACGCCGGATGGATTGAAGGACACACGGACAGTGCCCGCTAGACCGGAGGCCGCACCAGAAGACAGCACGAAAAAGGGTCCGGTCGCCGCTGATGTGTGGCGCGGCCCCAAGCGCGGCCAGCACAAGCCCGCCGCACCCAAGCCCCTGCACGCTGTAACCACAACAGAGGATATGAACGTCCAATTGCCGAGCCTGCTTTCCCTCCTCAACCGATTGGCGGTCCTGTGAACGACATCGCCGGCAGCGCGACAAGGGGTTAGACCGCGCCGGTACCGCGGCCCTGGATCCCCGGAGACCTGTGCACAACAGGGCATCCGGGGACTCCGGGGCCGCTTCGCGTTCAGGCAACACCCATGCATCTATCTTGCCCACCATGTTCCGCGCCCGCCAATGGATGCTCTACTTGCTCCTACTTGCAGCGGGTGCGGCGCTCGTGGTGGTCTTCATGGAGCACGGCGCGCTGCTGGAGACGGCGCACCAGACAGTGCACGCGACCGCTGACGTGAGTCATTGGGAGCAATTCAAGACGACCTACCAGGAGAACCTGACGCACCCGCTGGCGAAGCTGCTGCTCCAGATCCTCACCATCATCATCACCGCGCGCGTCTTCGGCTTTCTCTGCACCAAGCTCAGCCTGCCCACGGTGATCGGTGAGATCGCGGCGGGCATCTTCCTCGGTCCGTCTTTTCTGGCGGACTACTTCCCCGCGTACTCCGCTTTCCTGTTCCCACCCGCATCGCTGGGAAACCTGCAGTTCCTCTCGCAGATCGGCCTCATCCTCTTCATGTTCGTGGTCGGCATGGAGCTCGACCTGAACGTGCTGCGCAACCGGGCACAGGATGCGTTCCTCGTCAGCCACGCGAGCATCGTCTTCCCCTTCACCATGGGCGTGGGTGTGAGCTATTGGGTATACGAACGCTTCGCTCCGCCGGGGATCGCCTTCATGCCCTTCGCCCTCTTCATGGGCATCGCCATGAGTATTACGGCATTCCCGGTACTAGCGCGCATCGTGCAGGAGCGCGGGCTCAGCCGCACGCGCATCGGTGGAGTGGCCATCACATGCGCGGCGGTGGACGACATCACCGCATGGTGCCTGCTCGCTGCGGTGATCGCCATCGTAAAGGCCGGAAGCATCATCAGCTCCATCTGGACCATCGTGCTCGCGGCCACCTACGTCACCGGCATGCTCACGCTCGTCCGCCCCTTCCTGAAGAAGATGGGCGACGTGTACGCGGACCGCGACAGCCTGAGCAAGCCGGTGGTGGCGGTCTTCTTCGTGATCCTCTTGCTGAGTTCGTACGCCACGGAGATCATCGGCATCCACGCGTTGTTCGGTGCTTTCCTGGCCGGTGTGATCATGCCCGCGAACGTGCGCTTCCGCAACATCTTCATCGACAAGGTGGAGGACGTGGCGCTGGTGCTGTTGCTTCCCTTGTTCTTCGTCCTCACCGGATTGCGCACGGAGATCGGCCTGTTGAAGGACATCGAGCTGTGGAAATGGTGCGGTGTGATCGTGGCCGTGGCCGTGGCGGGGAAGTTCCTCGGCAGCGCTGTTCCAGCGAAGCTGCTGGGCAATAGCTGGCGCGAAAGCCTGATGCTCGGTGCCCTGATGAACACGCGCGGACTGATGGAACTGATCGTGCTGAATATCGGCTACGACCTCGGCGTGCTCAGTCCGGAGATCTTCGCGATGATGGTGATCATGGCGCTGGTCACCACCTTCATGACGGGACCTTTGCTGGACATCATCGACAAGGTGCTGCCGGAGAAGGTCGTTGCGGTGAAAGAGAAGCTCGCCAGCGAGATGCGCAAGTTCAAGGTGCTGGTACCCTTCGGGGATCCGGACCGCGGCCGCAGCATGGCGCGCGTGGCCAACGCGTTCGTGAAACGCAACGAGAACGCGGACATCACCGCGCTGCATTTCAGCCCGAGCAGCGAACTGAACCCGTTCAACACGGCCGTGCGCGAGCGCGAGAGTTTCAGCGCGATCCGCAAGCTGGCCACCCGTGATGCCATGCGTTTGGACACCTTGTTCAAGGCGAGCACCGACACGGACAAGGACGTGGTGGCGGCCATCAACAGCGGCATCTACGACATGGCCATCGTGGGTGCCGGGCGCAGCATCTACCAAGGAACCGTTCTGGGGCGCATGGTTGGCATCGGCCGCCGCATCATCGATCCGGAGCGCCTGATCGACACGCTCACCGGCAGGGAGAGCCTCTTCGAACGCACCGATTTCGAGGACCGCGTCCGGCAGATCCTGCGCGAGTCACGCATTCCGGTAGGCGTCTACGTGGAGAAGAACTTCGAGAAGCTCGAGCGCATCGTGGTGCCCTTCTTCGGCTTGGGCGACAGCTTTCTCCTCACCTACGCCCAGAAGCTGGTCTACAACCAGGGCGCGCAGGTCACCTTGCTCGATGTGGGCGATGTGTTCCGCCAGAGCCCGGAGATGCTCGCCACCATCCAAGCGTTGGAACAGGCATCGCCGGAGAAGCTGAAGATGCAGGTGATCCCCGACCCGGACCGGTCATTCCCGGAAGGCCATGACCTCATGCTCATCAGCATCGAAGGTTGGAAACGGACGGTGGAGAACCAGAGCCCTTGGTTGGCCCATTCGCCCAGCACGTTGATCATGCGGCCGTGATCGGCAGCGAGGAGTGAACGCGAGGAACGAGCGATCACCGCACTATTCCACCCCGCCTTTGTTCCACTACGGCGAGCAAAGCACGAACTGCTTCCCGGTGATCCATGTGTGCGCATCGCTCAAGTGTAGCGTATAGTTGCCCGGTGCGAAACCGGTCACATCCATGATCGCCTCGTTCGCCGCACACGAGGGCACTGCTCTTTGACGTACAAGCTTGCCTTCTGCGCTCAGCACCGTTAGCACCAGTATCCCTTCCGTTTTGAACGATGCGGGCAATTGGACACGGACATGCAACCGATCCCGCACGGGGTTCGGGTACACGCTGAGGGCATAGCCCATGTTGGTGATCTGCGATGTGATGCCTAAGAAGCCTTCGCAGCCGGGCACCAGACAGCCGAGGCTGTCCACCTTCACCACCCAGATGTCCTGGTTGTCGTAGCCGGGCGGCAAGGTGCCATCATACCTTGTGGTGGCTGTTCCGCAGGCAATGAACCCTCCATCCTGCGCAGTGGCCACATCGAACAGCTGCCCCTTACCGTTGGTCATCAGGCTATCGTAGTAATAGTAGCTGTGCATCCAGATGCTATCGCCATTGGCAGCCGTGCGCAACATCACCCCTCTCCAGAACGGCAGATTGTCGCCGCCTTCTTCGATGTACCCAGCGGCGATGCAACCTTCACCGGGCCGCACCTCCTTCGGCGTGTAGAGCGTGCCCCGGTAATTGGGTGTACCATACTGGCGTTCCCAAACAATACTGCCGTCGTTCTGGTCCAGCTCAGCCATGTAGCAACGCGTAAGCGAGAAATCCGAGGCCAAGCCCCACGCGCTGGCAATCACCGGGTTGCCGTTGGACAATGTGCTCAGGTGCGCGTCCGGCTCATCAAATTCGCTGCCCCAAGTAGTTGTCCAAATTGTATCTCCATTTCCAGAAATACGGAGCACCCAGAGGTCCTTGTTGTCCTGGGTCTGTCGATACTCACCACCCAGGAAATACCCTTCGTCCTCGGTGGTGTCAATAGCGGGCATGAAGTCGTAAAGCATCGGGCCGCCATAGGTCCGTCGCCATTGCTCAGTACCGTTGCTGTCGGTCTTGATCACAAAGCCATCGCCGTTCCCCATAGTCGAGGTTTCGCCACAAAGTGCGAAGCCACCATCCTTGGTGCATTTCGCTTGGCGGCCGATCCAGCCGCCAGAGCCTGAGTCGTAGACCCGAAGCCATATTGAATCGCCCGAGGCACTGTAACGGATCAGTGCAGCGCGATCAATATCACCAGGGCTTTCAGTCGATCCTCCGATGATAATTCCACCATCTGTGGTGCGTTGGCCACAGTCCGTCACTCCAGGGAAGATCCCGAACACGCTGTCCAACATCCGGCTTTCAGACAGTACATTACCGAATTGATCCAACCTTACCAAGGCAGCTGTCGTGTAGAGATGTAGCGAATCAGTGTACCGGGAGTAGGCGCTCACCGCAAAGCCCATCTCGCCGTTCTTATCAATACTCCAACCACCATTCGATAGACCCTGTGAGAAGGTGTCATACCGGCGGTTGAAGGTTTGTGCCTGGGCCAGCCATAGCTGGCCCAGGCACAGGGCAAAGCACAAGTTGCGCATAGCGGTTCGGATCATCGCACCACCTCGAACTTCGCAGAGGCCACCTGCACACCTTCAGCTGCCAGCCTCACCGCGTAGATCCCGCCCGCAAGGTCTTTCACCGGCACTTCAACGATGCCGGAGCGTTGCGCCAAGCGAACCGCATACACCTGTCGGCCGGTAGGATCGAACACCTGCACGTCAGCCGCGTACATGCCCTCCGGCAAACGCACCACGAGATAGACAGGTTCCTTCCCGTTCGAGGGGTTGGGATATGCATGGAGCAGTTCTAGAGGGGCAGTCGCCTCCTGCTTTTCTAAAGTGATGGCCCTAAGGTCATGCGGCAGCACGATCTCCTCCCTGTAGGAGGCATGGCCGATGCTCTCCAACCACGCCTGTGCCTGCCCTTGGCCGGAACAGCTTGTATTGGCGATACCCTCCAATCGTTGCAGCATTTCCGCATTCGCCTCGTACAGCCCGAGACCCGCGATCTTCAGATCCAAATACATACCAAGCACCTCCATACCTGCATCGGGGTCAGTCATGTCCAGCTGATCGTCCACGATTGTCTTGGCTGCGTTCAGGTCTCCTTTCGCGATGAGCAAAGAGATACGGTTCGATGGCAAACCGTGCTGGGGATGGAGCGCCTCCCATTCGAGCACATCGTCGATGGTACCGGGTGTTTCGCTTTCCAGCGCATCGCGCACAAGGTTGTTCAGTGCCTGGTCGTAGGTCCGGGTGAAGTTGGCCATTTCTCCTTCCTGTAGGCTGAGAATGCTTACGCCGCCCCCCTGCGCTCCTTCCACAAGTTGCTTGTAGAATGGGGATAGACCAGAATCGTACATCATACGCTCAACATCCGCTTGCAGGGGGCTGCTTGCGATGAGCGCCTGAGCCAGATGCCAAGGGTTCATCGGGGGATCCAGCGCGAACACTTGCTCCCAAATCTCGCGACTCACCCTCGGGGCGGCGAGCATGAGGCGGTTCCGCACTTCATAGCTGTTACCTGTGTTGGAGTTGATAAAGTCTTTGAGCCCTTCGGTGTCGCCGCCATCGCGGCTTGTGTCATAGACTAGGCGCAACGTGGTGATCTGCGCCTCAGCGTCCACCATCGCCTGCTTAGCACCAGCAGAGGAGAACAATGGCGCTGTGCTGCTTGGACAAGCACTCACCTTGTCATAGTTGACTTGGGCATCCTGGAAATCAGGATTGAACGTGGTTGGTTGTGTATATGAGATAGGCAAGACTACGGAGGTGGTTGAAGCCTGCGTGTGATGCCAGTATTCAAAGCCTATCGTTCCGCCATCCACGAGCATGTGCCGCTCACCACTATTGCCAGTGACTAGTGAGAACGTATTGCCGGCCGGTGCGTCATTATCCGGCCCGTTTCCCCCTTGAATACCGGCCACGCTCACATCGCCGGTGGTGAAAACGATGTCGTGCAGGTTCGGATAAATAGTGCCATAGTCATTGCACTTGAAGTGCAGGCCGTCATCGAAGCTAGGTCCATCATTGTCATGCTGGATGATGGTCCCATACTTCAAGTTGCCCCGGAAGGCGTTGTTGTAGTACTCGTTGAAAGCGTTACCGGTATGGCTAAAGACCATACCGATGCTAGGCAGGCTGTAGTCGTTCATACTACCATCGATGATATTCTCTTCCACCTCGAAGCCGGTGCAGTTCCAGACACCGATGCCATAGTTCCCAAAAAGGCCGGCCTCAACATCCTCACCCGGTGGAACCCCAACGATGTTACGGTTCACGCGGGCATTTGCCATACCGTTGATGTAAATACCGCCCGCATTCTCGACCACTGAAATGCCACGGACATGGGCGATCTTGTTGGGAACCGTGGATATGATGCTGATAGCACGGAACAGGCCGTAAAACACACTGGGCGTGCTACCTTCTCCGGGTTGGAACGAGCAACCTGGATCCCAGATCCCATTGCACATCGGAAGGACTTGAACGCTCGAATGGTAGGCTACGATACCATAGCCCCTGTCCTGTGTATACCACGGCACAATGTTCGTGGTATTGTTGTAGAACGAGCACCCTCCCACTCTCAACCTATTTGTGCTGTTCACGAACAGATGCACGCCCGGCAATTCTTCAGCCCCATAGGGCAAATAACCGCTCGTTCGGAACGTACACCGGAAAAAGTGGGGGTCATGTAGTCGGTCTGGCTTTGCGTGTCGTACTGCCGAAGGACCACGTCATACTTGTTGTTCACGAACGAGGCATCCTCAGCGATCACGACACCACCGGTCTGTACAGCCATGGCGAACGGGTGTTGGTAAGGATTGAGGATGTATCCGGTCCCGATACCGCGGATGGCGTTCCAGATGCTCGAGCCGCTCTTGATGGAGACCACGCCCTGTAACGATAGATTTTCGCCGAGCGCTGGGTTGCCCAAGACAATGACGCCATCCCACATGCTCTCGGTGCAAGAGGCGATGGTGGTCAGCTTTGCGCCGTTCTTTATCACCAGGTCCCCACCAGCCTTCACGATGATGTTTGTCAAGTAGCTCATATGGCGGCTATCAGCGAACCGGATCGTCGCCCCATCAATGGTGAGGGTTTTGTTAGGTTCGATGATGATGCTGCCATGAACGTTCATGTTATTGAACGACATGTTCCAAGTGAGGTTGGCATTCACATGGTACTCATAGTTCGCGTTCAATGCGAAGTTGGCATCGAAGAGCGCGTAGTTGGCCAGTTCGTCGCAAGTCTGCCCCATGCTTCGGCCAGGGCCAATGAACAAAGCACTGAGGAGGATTGCCCCCCATTTCATTTTAGCGGCACTAGTGGTTCGTAACACGCCTCTCGCGCCTTCATCTGGGCTATGTATACCCCTTTCGCGACTTGTCCGTCGATCTCTCATCGCACTTCCTGGTTTTGTGCTTCGCCCGCCGAAAGCGGACTAGGCGGGTTTCACAGAACGACCACCGGTAGGAGCAGCACCGGATAGCTATAGGAATTACTGCGGAGCGGAACGAATATAACCGCCGGACCGATCGGTGATCAGCTCATGAGGCCAAAATGGACTCTCGCGTATACGAATCCGACAGCTACGGTAATGAGAGCCCGGTCCGCTCGCAGCGTCGCACGGAAATCGGATCTTCGCCCCGCGAACGAACGACCATGTCCAAAGCCTCCAAGATCAAGTCCTTCGACCCGAACAGCCCGGGCGATGCCAACGCGCAGATGTACGGCCTGCCCTTCACCTGTGCGGAAGCCGATATCGTGCTTGTACCTGTTCCGTGGGAAGTCACCACGAGCTATGGTGGCGGCACCGCGCGCGGCCCGGAAGCCATGTTCGACGCGAGCTTCCAAGTGGACCTCTTCCATCCGGAGTTCCCGGAGCTGTGGAAGCGCGGCGTGGCGATGGACGAGATGCCCAAGGCCCTTTTGCAGCAGAGCCACGCGTTGAAGAAGGAAGCGAAGAAGGTGATCGACCTGCTCGTTGAAGGTGGTTCGAAGAAAGACGGCGCACATGCGGCGAAAGCGCTCAAGCTCATCAACGCGGAATGCGAGGTGATGAACCAATGGGTGGAAGCACGCTGCGGCTATTGGATGGATGAAGGCAAGCTCGTGGGCCTGGTCGGTGGCGATCACAGCACGCCCTTGGGCTACTTCCGCGCGCTGGCGAAACGCCACGTGTCCTTCGGCATCCTGCACATCGACGCGCACATGGACCTGCGCAACGCCTATGAGGGCTTCACCTTCAGCCATGCGAGCATCATGTACAACGCGCTCGGCCTGAAGCAGCTCACCAAGCTTGTGCAGGTCGGCATACGGGATTTCTGCGCGCAGGAGAACGACGTCATCCTCAAGGAAGACGATCGCATCAATGTGGCCCGCAGTGCGGACATCCGTCGGCAGCAATATGACGGCGTCACCTGGAAGGAGCAGTGCGATGCCATCATCCGCGCACTTCCGGACGCCGTGCACATCAGCTTCGACATTGACGGGCTGGATCAGACGCTCTGCCCGAACACGGGAACACCCGTGCCGGGAGGCTTGGCATTCGAAGACGCGACCTACCTCCTATCGCGCCTCGCAGCGAGCGGGAAGAAGATCATCGGCTTCGACCTCGTGGAAGTCTCGCCCGGCAAGCACGACGAGTGGGACGCCAACGTGGGTGCACGCATGTTGTGGCACTTGTGCGGGGTGCTGGCCAGCTGATGGTCCGCCGGGCACAGGTCTGGCTGGCCGGGCTGGAGCCCGGCGGACCATGATTATGGCAACTGCTGTACGAGCGAGTTGTTCGGCGTGGTGCTGCCCACGTTCACCAGAATGGGATCGCGATCGTTTCCCGTACCCGTGTACTTGGTCGCACCATCCAGATTCAAGTCCTGCAGCGCGTAGCCCGCGACCGAATTGTTCGGGGTCGTTCCCCCGATCGCGGTCAGGATCGGATCACGGTCGTTGCCGCTACCCGTGTACTTCACGGTTCCATCCACGAGCGCATTACCGGCCCACAACGCACGCACCGTGTTGATCGTCTTGCGGGCATTCGTTCCGTAGGTGCTGGTCGTGGAAAGCGTGAAGTCCACCGGTGTGGTGGTCGATGACAAAGCCACACCCGCTGCGGTCATGCACCCGAGGTGATTGCGGTGCCGGATAGCGACGAAGTAGTTCCCGGCCCCCACGCGGAAGGTCAAGGGATTGGCGTTGTCCGCAGCGAGCACATCACCGTCTCGCTGTAATACTCCTTGGGCTGAAGCGGCGATCAAACTCGGCTGACTGACCGAGCGCAGTTCGACCCGCACCCAATCGACGACCGCGTTGTTACCGGTGGTTGTGAGCACGCCGGCGCCCAGCACTTCACCGCCACCCTTGGCCACTTTGGGGTAACCGAGCGAGGTGGTGTACGGCTCCGTGGACGGCACGAGGCTAGCCGTCCGAAGCGCATCATTCATCAAGCTGGTTCCGGTATTGTACGGCCCTTCGAGGATCACCTTGGGCGACAGACGCACCGTGGCGCTGGCGTCGATGATGCGCGAGATCACGCCGGACTCGGTGTTCACCGCGTACAATTCGCCCGCCGCGTCTTCCGCAATGCAAGCCAGACCAAAGGCCCCGGAAGTAGTGAGCGACTCGAAGATCCACCCTCCTTGCCCGTTGGGGCGTATCGAGCGGAACTGTCCTTGGCAATAGTCCGAATAGATGTAGCGACCGACCAGGTTCGGATAGCGCGAACCGCGATACACGCGCCCGCCGATGATCGAGCACCAGCCGTCAGCGTGATCATGGTCGATCAGGGGTGCGGTGAAATTGCCCGTGCAAGCAGGGCTCACGCCGGGTGTGGCGATCGTGCCCTCCCGGCACCGCCAACCGAAGTTCGGGCCGTTGAGCGTACCCGCCGGGATGCGGTCCACTTCTTCCTTGTCGACCTGTCCGACATCACCGATCCAGAGATCACCGGTCTGTGTATCGAAGCCGAAGCGGAAGGGATTCCGCAGTCCACTGGCGAAGATGGTGCGCAGCGTGTCCTGGTTCACGTCATTGGCGAAGGGGTTGCTCGGCGGTATCGAATACGGATTCCCGCTGTTCACGTTGATGCGATGGATCTTCCCGAAACCGAGCGACATGTTCTGCGCTCGGTTGCCGGGATCGTTCTGGTCGCCGCCATCACCCGGAGCGAAGTAGAGATAGCCATCCGGGCCGAAGGCGATATCACCCCCCTTGTGGTTCGAGAAGGGCTGAGCGAGTTCCCAGAGCACGAATTCGCTGGCGACGTTCGCCACGTTGGGATCGGCACCCACGCTGAAGCGCGAAACGCGCACGCCGCCGCTTCCGCTGCCGGTGCAGTAGTACACATAGAAGAAGCCGTTCTGCGCGTATTGTGGATGGAAAGCGAGACCGAGCAGCCCCTGCTCTCCTCCTCCACTGTGCACCGGTCCACTGATATCCAAGAACGGGGTCGCCGACACTTGTCCGGTCGGTTGCAGGATCTTGATGACGCCCGCACGCTCCACGATGAAGATCCGTCCATCACCGCAATGGGCGATATCCACCGGCCCGGTGAGCCCGGATGCGACGGTCTCCAGCTCCAGCGTCTGAGCGGAAGCAGTGAAACCGATGAGTACGGACAAAGAGAAGGCATGCAGCTGTTTCATGGCAACCGGAACAGGTTCGAGAAATGGAACAAGCGGGTCAACGGCACCTGCGGAGCATCACGAGGATAGTACGATGCCGAAGCGAGGTCGATGATTTCTCGACGAACTTCCCGAGAAAATTCGTCAAAGCACAGCCCTCTCTCGCCCCACGGGCGAACAGCCGTGACATCAAAGCCGTAGGGTCCGGACAAGAACGACATCCAACAGGTGTTCATCTGCTACTTCACAACAGATCAAGTCCCATGCGGTGCCTGTTCAGTCGGGACGTGGAAGAACAGGATATGCGCACGTGCATTGATGAGGAAGCACGTCCACGATCGGGGTGTGACTTCCTCCATGGAAACCGGTCGGACCGCGTCAGAGCATCCCGGCAGACTGACATCCGTCAGCCTTGTTCCCGCTGATCCGCGCCCTCTTTGCACCGTGAAAGTCCAAGAACTGACGAGCGTCACCTGTTATCACTGCGGTGATCCGTGCGTGGAGGAGCACCGCACGCATGACGGACACGACTTCTGCTGCCAAGGCTGCGAAGTGGTGTACGACCTGTTGAATGAAAGCGGACTGTGCGACTACTATTCGATCAGTGAACGGCCCGGGGTTAAAGAGCGCACCACGGTGGATGAGGTGCGCACCGAGCTCTTCGACCTGGCCGAAGTACGCGGGCGTGTGGTCGAATTCGAAGAAGGCGGCATCACGCGCGTGCGCTTCCATGTGCCGCAGATGCACTGCAGTTCGTGCGTCTGGCTGCTGGAGAACCTGTCACGATTGGACCGCGCTATCCTCCGTTCGCGCGTCGCGTTCGCGGACAAGGAACTCACCGTCACCTTCCGCGAAGAACAGATGGGACTTCCCGCCCTGGTGAAGCTCCTGAGGCGAATCGGCTATGGGCCGCAACTGACCGGAAGACGACGCGAAGAAGCGGGTGTAGTACCGCGCTTGGCATGGATCCGTCTCGGGGTCGCGGCGTTCATCTTCGGCAATACCATGCTGTTCAGCTTCCCTGAATACCTGGGTGCCGATACCGAGGCCGGGTTGAAGACGGGTTTCCAATGGCTCACCGTGCTCTTCTCCGTACCGGTGGTCTTCTTCCTGAGCACTGACTTCTTCCGGAGCGCATGGGCCGGGCTGCGTTCGCGCAGCGTGAACATCGACCAGCCCATCGCGCTCGGCATCATCGCCTTGTGGACGCGCAGCTTGTGGGACGTGATCACGGGCACGGGCCCCGGTTACTTCGATTCGCTCGCGGGCCTGCTCTTCTTCCTGCTGATCGGCCGCTGGTACCAAGCGTATACCTATCGGGCATTGCGCTTCGATCGCGCCTTGGAGGACTTTCTGCCACTGGTGGTGCTCCGGAAAAAGGGTGCTACCGAAGAACCGGTGAAAGTCACGGACCTCGTGCCGGGCGACCGCATCGTGGTGCGCGACCAGGAGATCGTACCGGTGGACGCCATCCTCTTGAGCGCAACGGCGCACATCGACAACAGCTTCATCACCGGTGAGCCGCTGCCGGTGCGGAAGACCTCCGGGGAACCCATCCGTGCCGGCGGTCGGCAGCGCGGAGCGGCGATCGATCTGGAAGTGACGCGCACCTTCGCGGACAGCCGTTTGAAACGGCTATGGGCCGAGCAGAGCGGCGGGCACGAACGCCCCGCGATGCCGCGCATGATCGACGGCGTGGCGCGCCGCTTCACTATCGCTGTGCTACTGATCTCCTTGGGTGCCGCGCTCTTCTGGTGGGGCAAGGATCCCGCACAGGTGTTCCCGGTCGTCACGGCCGTGCTCATCGTGGCCTGCCCGTGCGCATTGGCGCTGAGCATGCCCTTCGCCTACGGCCACACCATCCGTCGCATGGGCAAGCAGGGCCTCTTCCTGCGCGATGCCGAAGTGGTGGAGCGCATGGCGCGCATCGATACGGTGCTGTTCGACAAGACGGGAACGCTCACAGCGCGTGAAGCGCATGAAGTGGAATGGCACGGTGCACGGCTCAGCGAGCGCGACCGGTCCCTCGTCCGCTCCTTGGCCCGCAACAGCACCCATCCGCTCAGCAGCGTGATCGCGCATGAACTGCGGGAGCCGGTAATAGACGCCATTGAAGTGGAAGAGATCGCAGGCCAGGGCATCGTCGGCACCGTGGACCGCGACATCGTGCGCATCGGATCGGCCGCGTTCTGCGGTGGTGAAGAAGCCGAACGCACCAGCGGCGGATCGCACGTGCATGTCACGATCGGCGGTTCGCACCTGGGGCATTTCACCATACGCAAACGAGCCCGGAACGGTATCCATGAGGCGGTGGTCCGCTTGCGGAAGAATATGCGCACCGGCCTGATCACGGGCGACGCGCAGGTCGACCACGTCCTGTCCGGGGCGTTCAATGCGCAGGACATCCATGTCCGTTGCTCACCGGTCGATAAGGCGAATACGGTACGCCATGAGCAGGCGCAGGGTCATCGGGTGCTCATGGTGGGCGATGGGCTCAACGATTCGGGCGCCTTGGCCCAGAGCGATGTGGGCATCACCGTTACGGAAACGAGCGCGGCGCTCACACCCGCCAGCGACGCGATCCTTGATTCGGATTCGGTGGCCAAGCTCCCGCACTTCTTACGCACCGCGCGCAGGGCACGGCGCATCGTCATCAGCAGCCTGTTCATCTCACTGTGCTACAACATCACGGGAGTCTCCTTCGCGGTGAGCGGGAACCTTACACCGCTGATCGCTGCCATCCTCATGCCCTTGAGCTCGGTGACGGTCGTGGGATTCGTGACCGCTGCGGTGGGGCTGGCCTCACGGGAAAAAACAATGTGAACCGACCATGGAACCCAGGAGTTCCGGTCCACGAGCGCGCAAGAATATCGGGCTCATCGTATCGCTCGCATTCCTGTCCATCACCGCTATCGGTGGCGGAGCGGCGCTGATCGTTCGACCGGACGGAGGACTGCTCGGTATGTCGCCGGGCGATCTGGCCACGAGCATGTTCCGTGACTTCCGCTGGCCCGGCGTCATCCTCTTCACGCTTTTCGGCATCGGCGGCGGGGTGGCCTTGAACGGTGTGCGGAAGCGCCAGCCCTGGGGTCCGCGCCTGGCCCTCTTCATCGGCTCGGCCTTGGTCGCTTGGATCATGGTGCAGGTGGTGATGATCGAAAAGCCGTCCTTCCTTCAACCCTTGCTCTTGTCGGTCGGGATCCTGATCACAGGCTTGGCTGCCCGCGCGAACGGATATAGTTGGAGGAAACGATGAACCGGCTGACACGTCCTGACTGAGCAACATCAGTCGCCAGCGGTTCGCATACGTTACCTTACGGATCAAACCCGATCGGACATGGCAAACATCCTCCTCCCTACGGACCTTGGCGAACAGTCCATGAAGGCCGCCGTGCTCGCGGTGGACCTGTTCGGAGCGGCAGGGAACACCTACACGCTGGTGCATTCCTTCACGGCCATCGGTTTGGCGGACCCCATGGTCCCTTCCATGTTGCCGGACATCCAGAAAGTGCACGATGAAGGTCTGGAGGCCTATGAGCAGCGCTTGCGAGCGAAATGCGACCTCTCGGGAGCGGAGGTCCGGCGCATCGTCGCCTTCGGGCCGCTCCCCGGAACGGTGGATGAAGTGGCGAAAGAACAGGACATCGACCTGGTGGTGATGGCCTCCTCGGGCGGGAACTCATCGCTTTTCGGCAGCAATGCCACCGGTGTGATCCGGGGTGCGCGCGTACCCGTCCTGGAGATCCCACCCGAAGCCCGCTCACTGACGTTCCGCAAAGTGCTGTTCGCTGACGACCGATCGGCCATCGAGCCGCACGCGTTGGACATCCTGTCCGCCATCGTTCGTCTCAGCGGGGCCGAGATCGTGATCGTGCACGTGGCCACCGGACGCCCGGCGCGGGAGCAGATCGACAACAGCGCGTTGTTCGAGCGCGCTTTCTCCGGCCTGCCGCACCGCAGGATCATGGTGGAGAACGACGATGTGGAGGAAGCCCTGTTCGACATCGCCGGTCGGGAAAACGCGGACCTGATCGCGCTGCTGCACCGCCATTCCGGTCTTTGGGAAGGGCTCCTTCGCACAAGTACGACCAAAGCGGTAGCGTTGCACAGTACGATCCCCGTGCTGGCCTTGGAACAATAACGGCGATGGGGCTGCGCAAGCGATTGATGGGCGATCCCTCGAACGAGGAGATCCGTCGCATGTTGAACGCCGGGGCCACTATTCTGGACATCCGTCTGCCAGAGGAGTACGACCGCGGACATTTGGAGGGATCATTGCATGTGCCACTGGCGGAATTGCTGCGGGAACTGCCATCGATCCCTAAAGACAAGCCGGTGATCACCTGCAATGCGGACGATGCGCAGAGCGCTACGGCCGCTGAGATCCTCAGCGCGCACGGATACAAGGCCTATGACGGAGGGGACTGGGACCACTTGGCCCGGCTGATCGCCGAGGAACGCGGTACATGACCGCATCGTCCAATAACGTATCAGATCAGGTGAAATAGCGCTTCACCCACGCCACCTTCTGGTTGCGCGTCATGGGTCCCGTTGTTATCCGCTCGCAAACGATACGGGGTTTCTTCTCCTGGAGGTACTTGTCCAGTTCGACCTTGGCTTCCGCCGGCCCGAAGACGATCACGCGCTTCACGCTGCCCAACTCCTTCACCACACGGGCGAGATAGTCCGTTATCTCCTTGCGCAAATTGCCCAATTCCCTTTTCTCCTGGTTGATGAAGTGTGTTCCGGAACGCGTCCCCTTGTGCTTGAGGTTGAGGATGGCCTTTTGCTTGGCGAGGTCGTTCTTCACGCGCAGCACCTCAGGGCCTTCCGCCGTCCCCCGTATGATCACGGCCTCCCGCTGATCGATCCAGATGCCAGCGTACGGGGCAGCGGCACGCTTCAGTCCGGCTTCCGGCACCGCGACCTGTACCGTGCGCGCGGGAGTGGTTTTCGGGGTGATCATGTCTCACATGCTTTCGCAGCCCGAAGGTCGAACCGCGCATCAGCGTGCGAACTGACCGGCGTCAAGAACGCGCACCAAGGCGTCAGGGTTTCTCCTGTCGCTTCTCTTTCTCGCGGAAATAGCGGCGGAAGAACCAATTGCGCTGCAGTGCGCGCAGGTCCTCGGAAAGTGTGGCGCTGCTGGTGTCCAAGTTGGCCACTACGCGTTTCACATCAGCCACTACGGCGGTGTCCCGTGTGAGGGTGTGCCCCAGTCCGCCCGGGGCGCTGAGGCCTTGCGAGAACCTGCTGATGTCACCGCTCACGCGGGACAAGGAATCCGATACGGAAGCCAATGTGCCCAAGAGTTCACGGACCTGCTGTTCAGCGGCAGGATCGCTCACCAAGGCGCCCAGCGCCCCTTTGCCCGCCTGCAGGTCGCGCACGAGTTCATTCACCCGTGCGGTGATCTCCCGCGCGTTGCCGGCAGCATCCACCATCTCATGCAGCGCCGTGCGGACGTCACCTGCCACCGATGTATCGCTGAGCAGCGAAAGCGGTCCCTTCTCCGTGTTCATCCGGTGGGTGAGCTCGCGCAGGTCGTTGGTGATGGTCACGAGATTGTCGTTGGAACTGTTCAGGGTGCGCAGCATCGCATCGGTATCCAGACCTTTGATGGAGCGGAGCACAGTGCCATCCACCAAGGGTGGGCCGGAGCCCTCTCCCGGCTCGATGCTCACGAGCTGGTTGCCCATCAGACCGTCCGAGGCGATGCGGGCCATCGCATTGGTACGGATATGCGTTGCGGCATCGAGGCGGATCAGCATGTCCACCACCACTTCTGTATCGTTCACGATGGTGATGGCCTCCACCGTGCCCACGTCGATGCCGGCGTAACGCACGTTGTTTCCGGTGCGCAGGCCGCTCACCTCGTCGAACCGGGCGGAGACGTCCATTGTCCGGCTGAACAGATCCCGCTTGAGGCCGAGCAGGTACAGGCTCAGCACCAGCACCACCGTGCCCGCGAGCACGAAGATCCCGAGCTTCAGGTTGTTGACGCGTTCAGCTGCCATCACATGAAGATAAAGAACTGTTTCACCTTGGGGTCGGTCATGGCGCGAAGCTCATCGTAGCTGCCCTCGGCGTGATTGCGTCCATCATACAGAACGGCGATCCGGTTCGCTGCGAGCTTCGCCACGTTGAGGTCGTGTGAGATGATCACGGACGAAGTACCGTACTTCTTCTGCAGCCGCAGGATCAGCTCCACGATCTCCTTGCCCGTGATCGGATCCAGTCCTGTCGTGGGCTCATCGTAGAGCACGATCTCGGGCTTCAGGATCAACGTGCGTGCCAGGCCGATGCGCCGCCGCATGCCCCCGGAAAGCTCGCTCGGGTACATATCGATGGCGTTCAGCAGGCCTACGTTCTCCAAGGCTTCCTTCACCAGGGCCTCACTGTCGTTGCCTTCCTGCGCGATCCAATGGCGCCGGAGCGGGAACTCGAGGTTCTCGCGCACCGTCATGGAATCGTAGAGCGCGCTGCTCTGGAAGAGAAAGCCGATCTTCACCCGCAGGCGGTCCAAGGCATCGCTGTCGAGCGAGAGCGCATCCTGGCCCAGCACGGTGATGCTGCCCTTGTCCGGCTGAAGGAGGCCCACGATGCACTTGATGAGCACGGACTTTCCGGAGCCTGACTTGCCGAGCACCATCACGTTCTCGCCGCGCCGCACGGTAAGGTCGAAGCCTTGCAGCACCTTGTTCGCGCCGAACGCCTTCCACAGGTCGCGCACGACGATCACCTCCTCGGTGCCGATCCCGGCGGCCGAAGGAGCCTTGCTCTCGAAGTCGGCGTGGGTCTCCATCAGTTGAAGCCGAGTATCTCGGTGATCTGTACCGCGATCAGATCGAGGACGAAGACCAGCAGCGATGCGAGCACCACCGCCGAGTGCGCAGCACGGCCCACGCCCTCCGTTCCTTTCTCCGTGGTGAAACCCTTGTAGCACCCGACGACGCCGATGGCCAGGCCGAAGAAGACCGACTTGATGAGCGCCGGGAGCGCATCGCTGAACACGAGCGAGTCGAAGACCTGCTGGTGGAAAAGGCTCCAGCTCACCGTCCCTTTCATGTTCACACCGATGTAACAGGCCCAGATGGCGATGGCGTCCGCCAGGACCACCAGCAGCGGCAGCATCAGGATGGTGCTCCACACGCGGGTGACGACGAGGTACTTGAACGGATTCGTGCCGCTCACCTCCATGGCGTCGATCTGCTCGGTCACCTTCATGCTGCCCAGTTCCGCGCCCATGCTGGAACCGATGCGGCCCGCGCAGATGAGCGCCGTGATCACCGGCCCGATCTCACGCACTACTGAAATGGAGACCATGGCGGGCAGCATGGTCTCCGCACCGAACTCAGCCAACGTGGGGCGCGACTGGATCGTGAGCACCAGGCCCATGATGAACGCGGTGATCGCCACCAGTGGCAGCGAGAGGTAGCCGTTCAGGTACGCCTGTCGCACCAGCTCCCTCCACTCGAAGCGCGAACGGAAAGCCTCACGGAAAAATCGGCCGGTGAAACGGGAGACAGCACCCACCTCCAGGAGGGTTCCTCGAATCGCACCGTATGCGCGCTGTGCCGCCATGTCGAGTGGAAGGTATCGCTATCGCGCATGATGCGAACGGACGGACGTCAATCGGCAGCGGTCCGCTCGTACCTTCCGATCGTTGAATGCACCGTTCATATGATCCGTAGACGCCTGACCATGGTCATGAGCGTACGCCGGGAGGCCGGGGAGTTTTGCCCGACTCACGTTCTCCGACATTACGATCGGCAACATTCTCTCGCCTGACCCTTCACCATGCCCAAGCCCGCGACGGAACATGAAACCGACGACCGCGAGGCCGTGCTGGCGGAGGCGCTGCGGTATTTCAACGGGGATGAACTGGCCGCCACCACTTGGGTCAACAAGTACGCCTTGCGGGATGGCGTAGGTCACTTGATCGAGAAGAGCCCGGCCGACATGCACCGCCGCATGGCCCGGGAGTTCGCACGCATCGAGCGCAACTATGCACCGCTTCCCGAAGAGCGCAAGGCAGTGCTCTCCCGCTACGGCCGTGAACGCAGCCCATTGGACGAGGCCCGCATCTTCCACCTCTTCGACCGCTTCCGCGACGTTGTCCCTCAGGGCAGTGTGATGGCCTCCCTGGGCGATCCCTATCGTCTCGCATCCCTCAGCAACTGCGTGGTGATCCCCTCCCCGCTCGACAGTTACGGCGGCATCTTCCGCGTGGACCAGCAACTGGCACAGCTCTTCAAGCGACGCTGTGGCGTGGGCTTCGACCTGAGCACCTTGCGGCCCGAAGGAGCAACCGTGAGCAACGCCGCGCGCACCAGCACCGGTGCGGTGAGCTTCATGGAGCGCTTCAGCAACACCACGCGTGAGGTGGCGCAGAAGGGCCGCCGCGGCGCGTTGATGCTCACCATGGACATCGCGCATCCCGACGTGGAGAAGTTCATCACCATCAAGCAGGATCCCACCAAGGTGACCGGCGCGAACATCAGCGTGCGCGTCAGCGATGAATTCCTGCAGGCTGTGCAGGACGATTCCGAGTTCACCCTGCGTTGGCCCATTGACGCGAAGGAGCCGACCATCACACGACAGGTCAAGGCGCGCGGATTGTGGAACACGCTGATCACCTGCGCGCACCACACCGCCGAGCCGGGCGTGATCTTCTGGGACCGCCAGCACCGCTATAGCACCAGCAGCGTGTACCCCGGCTTCCGCAACGAGAGCACCAACCCGTGCAGCGAGATCGCCATGCAGGGCGGTGACAGCTGCCGCCTCATCGCGATCAACCTTTACAGCTTCGTCACAGACGCCTATACCACCGAAGCGCGCTTCGACCATGAACGCTTCGCTCAGGTCACCTATGAAGCCCAGCGCCTGATGGATGATCTGGTGGACCTGGAACTCGAAGCCGTGGACCGGATCCTCGCCAAGGTGAACAGCGACCCGGAGCCTGAAGAGACCAAACGCGTGGAGCGGGAGACCTGGGAACTGCTGCGCGATACCGGTCGCAAGGGCCGCCGCACGGGGCTTGGCTTCACCGGTCTGGCCGATGCGCTCGCCGCGTTGAACCTGAAATATGACGGCGATGCCGCACTGTTCGCCACCGAGGAGATCATGCGTACCAAGTGCCGCGCGGAGTTCGACAGCAGCATCGACATGTCCATCGAACGTGGGGCCTTCACAGCCTTCGACCCCGCCGTGGAACGCACCTCGGAGTTCACCGCGATGCTGGAGCGGGAACTGCCCGATGTGCATGCGCGCATGATGGAACATGGCCGTCGCAATATCAGCTTGAGTACCGTGGCGCCCACCGGTACGCTCAGTTTGCTCACGCGCACCAGCAGCGGCATCGAGCCGGTGTACATGGTCGGCTACACGCGTCGCCGCAAAGTGATGCCCGGTGACAAGAAGGCCAAGATCAGCTTCACCGATGAACTCGGCGACCAGTGGGAGGAGTTCACCGTGGACCACCCACGCCTACTGGACTGGATGCAAGCCACCGGAAAAAAGGACCCTGCGGAAAGTCCATACGCGAACGCGACCGCGAACGATATCGACTGGCACAAGCGCGTGCGCCTGCAGGCCGTGGTACAGAAGTACACCACGCATTCCATCAGCAGCACCATCAACCTGCCCGGCACCGCCACCGTGGAGGAGGTCGGCGGTATATACCTGGAAGCGTGGAAGGAAGGGCTGAAGGGCATCACCGTTTATCGCGACGGCAGCAGGAGCGGTGTGCTGGTGTCAAACGAGATAGGTGGTGTAGCGTCGACCCACCGGGTCGACCAGCACCACCACAAGCCGCGCCCCGAGCGCCTCGAAGCGGATGTACTGCGCTTCCACAATGAGACCGAACCATGGATCGCCGTGGTGGGCCTGCTCGATAGCAAGCCCTACGAGATATTCACCGGCAAGGCCAACGGCGGCTTCGAACTTCCGAAGTGGGTCACCAAGGGCTGGGTGGTGAAACGGAAAGACAGCCAGCACGGCAAGAATATTTATGACCTCGAGTATGCGGACACGAACGATCATCGCGTGACGGTGCAGGGCCTCAGCCGCACCTTCAACCCGGAGTTCTGGAACTACGCCATCCTCATCAGCGGCATGCTGCGCCAAGGCGTGCCCCTGCCGCACGTGGTGGACGTGGTGGCCAACCTGAGCCTGTACGATGCCACATTGAACACCTGGAAGAACGGTGTGGTGCGTGCCCTTCAACGCTACATCCCGGATGGTACCCAGGCCGCAGGGCGCAAGTGCCCGGAATGCGGCGATGCGGACGGCCTCTACTATGAGGAAGGCTGCCTGAAGTGCAAGAGCTGCGGGGCCAGCAAGTGCGGGTGAGGTCCTGAGCGCGCACCTTGACGGATGTCATGCACCGGACCCATGTGGTGCGATTCCTTGCGCGCGCATGCAGCACCGCACCATTATCGAGCCCTTCCGCATCAAGAGCGTGGAGCCCATCGGCATCAGCACCGAGGTGGAACGCAATGAGCAATTGAAGGCCGCGCACTACAACCCCTTTCTCCTGCGCTCACGCGATGTGATCATCGACCTGATGACCGACAGCGGCACCAGCGCCATGAGCGCGCACCAATGGGCCGGCATGATGGAGGGCGATGAAGCCTACGCGGGCTCGCGCTCCTGGGAACGGATGGAGCAGGCCGTGCAGGAACTCACCGGCATGGACCATGTGCTGCCCACGCACCAAGGTCGGGCCGCGGAACGCATCATCTACGGTCACCTTGGCGGATCGGGGAAGGTCTTCATCAGCAACACGCACTTCGACACCACGCGCGCCAACATCGAATTCACCGGTGCTACGGCGATCGATATCCCCATCGCCGAGGGCAGGGACCCCGCGCTGGAACATCCCTTCAAGGGGAACATGGACCTCATCGAGCTTGATCGTCTGCTGAAGGAGCACGCCGGGCAGATCGGCGCGGTTATCCTCACCGTAACGAACAACAGCGGCGGCGGCCAGCCCGTGAGCATGCGCAATGCGGAGGAGGTGTCCGCCATCTGCAAGCGACACGGGGTACTCTTTCTTCTCGACTGCTGCCGCATCGCCGAGAACAGCTGGTTCGTGAAGCACCGGGAGGCCCCCATGCGCGACCTCCCCTATCGCGAGATCGCCCGACGCATGTTCGCGCTGGCCGATGGCGCGGTGATGAGCGCGAAGAAGGACGCGCTTGTGAACATGGGCGGCTTCCTCGCGCTGCGCGATGGCGCACTGGCCGAGGCCTGCACCAATTTGCTCATCATCACTGAGGGCTTCACCACCTACGGAGGTCTCAGCGGCCGGGACATGGAAGCGATCGCCATCGGACTGGAAGAAGTATTCGATCCGCATTACCTCGACTACCGCATCCGTAGCACCACGTTCCTGGGTGACGAACTGCACGCGCTGGGCGTACCGCTCATGCGGCCCATCGGTGGTCACGCGGTCTACATCGATGCGAAGAAGCTCTATCCGCACATCCCGTCGCACGGATATCCCGGACAGGCCTTGGTATGCGAACTCTACCGGCTCGGCGGCATCCGCAGCGTGGAGATCGGCTCCGTGATGTTCGGCAAATACGCGCCGGATGGATCGCTCATCCCCGCCTCCATGGAATTGGTACGCCTGGCCATCCCGCGCCGCGTCTATACCCAGAGCCACATGGAGTACGTGGCCGAAACCTTCGAAGAGGTGATGCGCACGCGCGAACAGGTACGGGGCTACCGCATCATCAAGGAGCCGAAGTTCCTGCGGCATTTCACCGCGCATTTCGAGCCATTGGCATGAGCACCGCACGCCGCCTGCAGGTCACCAAGCGCTTCACCTTGGAAATGGCACATGCCTTGACCGGTCATGATGGGCCGTGCAAGCACCTGCACGGGCACTCGTACGTGTTGGACATCACACTGCGCGGTGAACCGATGGACCGGCCGGGTGATCCGAAGACCGGCATGGTGATGGACTTCGCTGACCTGAAGGCGATCGTGAAACGCCGCGTGGTTGACCACTACGACCATGCGCTCGTACTGCATGAAAGTGACCGAAGTGCGATCAGCATGGACCATCCGCTCTTCGGCCGAACGCACTTCACATCATGGCAACCCACCTGCGAGAACCTGCTGCTGGACATGGTCACGCGCATCCGTTCGGAGTTTCCAGCCGGGGCGGAATTGAGCCATGCGCGCTTGCAGGAAACCGCCACCAGCTGGGCGGAATGGCACGCCAGCGATCCTTGAGCGGATTCATTCCCGCACGACCACACGCTGCGCGGAACGGTCATCGCCCAGCAGGCGTACCAGATAGGAACCAGCGCTCAACGCGGTCCCATCAATGATGCCTTGACTCTGGCCGCTCAACGGTTGACGAAGCACGGTACGGCCGAGCATGTCGACGATCCGTGCCTCGCGCACGGCGAAGTCGCATTGGAAATTGAAGGTGGAAGTCGATGGTGATGGGAATACGCTCATCATCCCATCATCCGAAGCAGGTGCTACATGCGTGCTCGGATCCACCACGATGTACTGCAGCATCATCATGCCGTCCTCATGTACCAGGTTGTGGCAGTGGTACATATAGGGCCAGCCGTCCGAGACGAAATCGTTGAACTCCATGATGAACTCCACATGGTCGGCCATGTCCATCAGCACCACGTCCTTGGGCCCTTGCTCCCACGCCGGGGGCGGCTGACCATTGCGCTGCAGGATGTAGAACGAACCGCCGTGGATATGGAACACATGGGCCATGTCCGTCGCGTTCTCCAGTACCCATCGTTCGGTTGAACCCAGCAGCACGGTATCATTGATCACATCCATGTCGAACATCAGGTCGTTGATCATGAACATGCCCGAGCCCGGTGTGCCGAAGCCCGTGAACGACTTCCAGCGTGTGCGGCTCACATCGGCCAGGTCCGGCACCGTCACATTGGCCAGCGTGGTGGGGATGGTCGTCACCGGTTCGCTTGTCGGAGCGGTAACGCGGATGCGCAGCACCGGGAAGTCGACGCCGTTGAGTGTGCTGGGTTCCCAAGTGGGATTGAACGCCCCGGGCATGGTGGGCGTCAACTCACTGCCGTAGCTCATCAGCAGCAGGCTATCGCCCTGCATGCCGGACAAATCGAGCAGGACTTCCGAGCGCTCGCCGTTGGCCAAGGTGAGGCGGTCCATTTGTACCGGCGATTCCAGCAGGCCAGCATCACAACCGATGGCATGGAAGGCGCGGCCATCCGCGAAGCCGAAGCGGTAGATGCGTGCGTTCGATCCGTTCAGCAGGCGCAGGCGCACAACCTGTGCGGGCAATTCCACGAACGCGTGCGGCGTGCCGTTCACCAGGACCGAATCGCCGTACGGGCCGAAAGCGAATTCGCCGCTCGGCAGGAAGTTCCGATCCTGCACCACCAAGGGGATGTCATCCACGCCATACGTACGCGGCAGTTGCAGCGCGGCCTCTTCCTCATCGCGCACGATGATGAAACCCGCAAGGCCCATGTTCACCTGATCGGCGGTCATCATGTGCGGATGCGGGTGGTACCAGAAGGTCGACGCCGCGTTCATCACGGGGAAGTCCACGGCCCAGGTCTCACCGGGATCCACTTGGCGCGGCGGCGCACCATCGGACTCGCCAGCGAGGTGCAGACCGTGCCAGTGCATGTTCGTCCACACCGGTAATTCATTGTGCAGGCGGATGTGCGCCATGCCGCCGTTGTGCAGAACGAGCGTAGGCCCCAGCACATCACCGTTCACGCCGTACGTTGTGGTGTTCACCCCGGGGTAGAACTGGTGCACATGATCGTCCACGACCAGGTCGAGCGTATCCTCTTCCAACACCGGTGGAATGAAAAGCGGTTGGAGCGCCTGTGTGAAGGCGAGCATCGGCAGAAGGAAGCCGAACAAGCCGAACGCACGCATCGCGCGGGAGCTTGCCGCATGCGGAAAAAGGCCGCGTCCTGCTTCAGTCGTCCCGTTCATCCGCATGGAAGGTACGGTACCGCGTTACTCTTTCACCACCACGGTACGCGCAACGTGCGCACCACCGCGAAGCTCGAGCACGTAGGAGCCGTCCGGCAAGAAACCCAGTTCCACCTGTCCTTGTTCGTTAGCGATACGTTGGCCGTTGCCCACTTCACGCCCGAGCATGTCCATCAGCCGATAACCTTCCACAGCGAAGCCGCAGCGATAGGTGACGGTGGACGCGGTCGGTGAAGGAAAGACGGACACAGCGCCGATCGCAGGAAGCTCCGCGACCGCCGTGCTCGGGTCCACCACGATGTACTGGAGCATCATCATGTTGTCCTCGTGCATCAGGTTGTGGCAGTGGTACATGAAAGGCCACCCGTCCGTGAGCTCATCGAACTTCATCAACAGGTGCACCTGTTCGGCCATGTCCACCAGCACCACGTCCTTGGCGCCCATCTCCCAAGGATGGGGTGCTTGCCCATCACGGTCCAGGATCCAGAACGAGCCGCCATGGATGTGGAAGGGGTGCGCGATGTCCGATCCGTTCAGCACCACCCACTCCTCGGTGGCGCCGAGCAACACCGTGTCGTTCACCACGGCGGGGTCGAACATCAGGGAATTGATGTAGAACATGCCCATGCCGACCATACCGTTCCCGGAGAAGGCTTTGTAGCGCGTGCGGCTCACGTCGGCCTCGTCTGGCGGGTTCTGTGCCACCAGCGCCGCCGGTATGGCGGTCACCGGGTCGGGCGTGGGCGCGGTCACGCGGATGCGCAGCACGGGGAAGTCGATGCCGTTCAGCGCGCTGCCTTCCCAGAGCACGTAGGAACTGCCGGGCATGCTGGGGTTGAGCTCCGTGGCGAAGCTCATCAGCTGCAGGCTGTCGCCTTCCATGCCGCTCAGGTCGAGCAGCACTTCGGAGCGCTCGCCGTTGCTCATGCGCACACGGTCGGTGACGATGGGCACATCCAGCAAGCCACCGTCATTGCCGATGATGGAGAACGACCGGCCGTCCTCGAAGCCGAGCTGGTAGATGCGCGCATTCGAGCCGTTCAGCAGCCGCAGGCGCACCACTTGCGCGGGCAGTTCCACATAGGGATGGGGCGTGCCGTTCACCAGCAACGAATCACCGAAGGGTCCGAAGACGAAGTTGCCGCCGGTACTGAAGCGGCGGTCCTGGATCACCACGGGGATGTCGTCCACGCCGTAGGTGCGCGGCAGGTCGAGCGCGGCCTCTTCGTCATCCTGCACGATGATCATGCCGGCGATGCCCATATTCACCTGCTCGGCCGTGGTCTCGTGCGGGTGCGGATGGTACCAGAAGGTGCCCGCGGGGTTCTTCACCTTGTACTTCACGTCCCACGTTTCGCCGGGCATCACCATGCGTGGCGGACCGCCGTCAAATTCACCGGGCACTTGCATGCCGTGCCAGTGCATGCTGGTGAACTGGTCCAATTGGTCGATCACGCGCATGTGCGCCGTATCGCCGTGGTGGAAGATGAGCGTGGGCCCGAGGAACTCGCCGTTCACCCCGTAGGTGTTGGTGGTGAGGCCGGGATAGAATTGGTGCGTATGCTCGTCCACCACCAGGTCGAAGGTGTCCTGGTCGAGCGCGGGCGGGATGGCCAGCGGGTTCTGGGCGAAGGCTCCGTTACTGACGAGAAGCAGCGCGAGCGGAAGGGTTCTGCGGAACATGGCGGAAGTATATGGGATGTGGGCAGTGCGGCTCAGGACCTCACCTGTTCTTCGATGCGCAGCGCACGGGGAAAGAGGATGTTGTTCTCCAAGTGGATGTGCGTGTGCAGGTCCTCCTCGAACTCCTTGAGCAGGGACATGGCGGCGGAGTATGTGGCACAACCATCGCCGGGCACGGCATAGCCGTAACTCAACTGTGCGATGCGGCGGAAGCGCTCGCCCTCGGTATCGTGCTCCTCCTCCATCATGCGTACGGGGTTGCGGGCCGTACCGAAGTAGGGCTTCGGTGCGACGGTTCCAGCGGCCGCCGCCTGTTCCAATTGCTTGATGTAGGGGAAGAGCACGAGTTCCTCCTTCTTCATGTGCGAGGCGAGCGCACCGGCGCAGGCCTCGAACTCGGCGGTGATGTTGAAGAGCTCGGGATGCCGTTCCCCATGCACGCGGCAGAGCTTCTGCAGGTATTGGCGCAGCACGGCCGTGCGGTCCTCCACGTAGCGGTGGTGTACGGTTTCGATATGGTCGATGAGGCGCGAGAGGGTCCACGACGCGAAATCCTCGGGGCTGCTGGTATCCCGCGCCAGCGCGTCCTCGATCTCGCGTATCAGCTCAGCGGGGTCGAGGCTCTTCGTACGGCAGACCTCCTCCACGCTGCGGCCGCCCTTGCAGCAGAAATCGATGCCGTGGCGCGTGAGCACCGCTGCGGCCCGCAGGTCGTTGGCGACGATGGAACCGACGGTGGAGGTGACGGGGATGTTCAAGGTGGTCATGGCGTTCTGTTTTGAGTGCGCGGCGTGCCGTGCGCGCATGGCCGAAATAACAGGTGCTTGAACGCGCGGCACCTGATGGACGTCAGGCCCGGTGAGCGCAGAAACAGATGACTTCGCACCAGAAGCAGATGCGCGCGCTCTTGTCCGCCCTTTGTGCCGTGTTCGCCGTGTACTCCTGGTTGGTGTATGCCTCCGAGCCCGCGCACGGTAGCGTTGCCAGCGCGCAGGTGCGCGCGGGCATGGGCGTATGGCAGGCGAACAACTGCGCGAGCTGCCACCAGCTCTATGGCCTGGGTGGTTACATGGGCCCTGACCTCACCAATACGCACAGCCAGAAGGGTGAAGCGCGCATCCGCACCTTCGTCCGCTACGGCACGGGCCGCATGCCCGCGCATGTGTTGAGCGATGCGGAGCTCGACGCGCTCGTCGCCTTCCTCGCTTGGGTCGACCGGTCAGGCCAGAGCAAGGTGTCCGAAGAAGCCGTGCACTGGACCGGCACCTACCTCATCGAACCGCGCTGACATGGACCGCACCACCCGCTGGCAGGTCGGCTTCGCATTGGTGCTGCTGCTGTGCGCACTGGTCTTCGGCACGGTGGCCGCCTTCGCGTTCCTCTTCCAAGGTGTCGCGGACAAGCTCCCCTTCCAGCAATTGCGCCCCATGCATGTGTCAGCGGCGCTCTTCTGGATCATCACCGGAGCCACGGCCGGTGTACTGCATTACAAGGACGAGGTCTTCCCCGGACGCAAACCCTCGCTCCTGCATCCGCTCTACCTCCTCCTCTGGATGGCGACCATCATCGCGGTCTTCGTCTTCTATGCCCTCCGGCGCTATGGCGGTCGGGAGTACTGGGAGTTCCCGCCCTTCCTGTGCGCGCCCTTGCTCGTAGCGTGGTTGCTGCTGATGGCCGACTACTTCCGCGCCTGGTCGCGGCGCGCACCGGACCCGCCGCTCTATGTATGGATGTGGACCACGGGCATCGTCTTCTTCCTCCTCACCTTCTTGGAGCAGAACCTCTGGCAAGTGCCCTGGTTCCGCGACCATTACCTGCGCGAGGTGAGCGTGCAGTGGAAGTCCAACGGCGCGATGGTGGGCGCGTGGAACCAGATGATCTACGGCACCGCGCTCTACCTGATGACGGTGATCGGTGGCGATGAGGGCATCGCGCGCGGGCGCAAGACCTTCCTCTTCTGGCTGCTCGGCCTCAGCAACCTCATGTTCAACTGGGGCCACCACATCTACAACGTGCCCACGGCCGGGTGGATCCGCCATGTGGCCTACGGCATCAGCATGGCGGAGTGGATCCTCTTCATCAACATCATCCGCGGCTTCCGCACCAAATTGGAAGAGCACCGCCGGCACAAGCACCTCCTGGTCTACCGCTTCCTCATCGCCGCTGAGGGCTGGGTCTTCCTCAACCTCTTCCTCGCCCTGCTCATGTCCGTGCCCGCCATCAACCGCTACACGCACGGCACGCACATCACCGTGGCGCATGCCATGGGGGCCACCATCGGCATCAACACCATGATCCTGCTGGGTTCGCTCGGCCACATGCTGCGCACGGATGAGGCCAGCGACCGTGTGAAGCGCTCCATCGCGCGGGGCCGCACCATCGCCTTGGTGAGCCTGCTGGTCTTCTGGCTGGCGCTCATCATCGCCGGGTTGCTGAAGGGCTACCGCGCCACGGTGCTCGGCATGGAGGATTTCCAGCGCATGATGGCACCCGTGATGGGCGTGCTGCACGTCTTCGCCATCGCAGGCCTCGGGCTGCTCGCGGGCATCGGGCTCATCGCGTGGCGTTACCTCGGTCTGCTGCGCACCGCCGACCGGACGCACCAGCGGTCGGAACCCACGACTGGCCGAACTTCGCCCGTGCCGCACACCTTGCCCTGATGCTCCGCACCGCGCTGCTGCTCTTGCTGCTGCTCCACGGCCTCATCCACGTGATGGGTGCCGCGAAAGCCTTCGGCTGGGCAGAAGTGGCCGCACTCACCAAGCCCATCCCCAAGTCCTGGGGAATGTTGTGGGCCCTCACTGCCCTGCTCTTCTGCGCCTCCGCCCTGCTCCTCTTCCTCGGGTATCACCGTTGGTGGATGCTCGCCGCCGTGGCCGTGGTGCTCTCACAAGTGCTCATCATCGCCTATGGCCGCGACGCGCGCTTCGGCACCGTGGCCAACTTGTTCGTGGGGCTCATTGTGGTGGTTGCCGCAGCCTCCTGGAATTTCCGGCAGGGCTACGTGCATGCCGCAACGCAAGCGGTCCAGGTTTCCAACACGCTGCCCACGCACATCGTCACCGAGGCGGACCTCGCTCCGATGCCCCTCCCCGTGCAACGGTACTTGCGCGCCACCGGTGCCGTTGGCAAGCCGCGCCCGCGCAACATGCGCCTCGCCTTCCAAGGGGACATCCGCAGCAAGGACGGCCCGTGGATGCCCTTCACCACCGTGCAGACGAACATCTTCGGCACACCCACGCGCTTCTTCTGGATGGACGCCACCATGAAGGGACTGCCCACCAAGGGCCTCCATGCGTATGACAACGGCAGGGCCAGCATGCGCATCAAACTGCTCGGGCTCTTTCAGGTAATGGAAGCACACGGCCCGGAGATGGACACGGCCGAAACCGTCACCTGGTTCAACGACCTCTGCCTCTTCGCGCCCGGCGCGCTGGTGGATGAACGCATCAGCTGGACCGCCATCGACGACCGTTCAGCGCAGGCCACCTTCGCGCACAACGGTATCCGCATCAGCGCCGTGCTCGTCTTCGATGCGCAGGACCAGCTTATCGACTTCATCAGCGACGACCGCTATGCGCTGCTGGGCGATCAAGCGCCGCGCAAGTATCGATTCCGCACACCGGCCAGCGAGCACGGCCCCATCGCGGGACTGGTCCTGCCGCACTACGGCGAGACCGTGTGGATGCTGCCGGACGGGCCCTTCACCTATGGGCGCTTCAGGTTGCGGAGCGTGGTGTTTGATGTGATGGAGTGAGCCCCCGGATCGGCCTTCCGGGCGTACGGAAGTCATGGCGATCCATGGCCGATCGTTGATGAACGATCAGCGAGCCGTGTAAGTCCGACGGTCCGGCCCGGAACCTTTGCGGCATGTGGGAGGAAGCCTTCCTGGCGCGGCTGGCGCGCAAACGCGAGCTGGCGGACCAGGGCCATGTGGAACTGGAGGACCAGCTGGAGCCGGAGCGCGACCTCGGGCCCGCGGTGCGCACCGGGCTGCTGAAGCCCGCCCCGCCCTGCTGCCCCTTGCAACGCTACCACGGCCTTGTGCCCACGCGCAAAGGGGCGCGCTACCTGGACTATTGCGGCGAGCATCACCTGATCACGGTACGCGCCGGACAGGTACCGGCCTTCGAGGCCGCGCTCGCGCTGGACCCGCTTCCCGGCGAGGTCTTCGCCCCCACCGCCCCACCGCTGCCCTTCGGCCTGCAACCGGCGCCGCCCGCCCGCCCGCAGCGGCGCGGCAAGACGGCACCGCTGGCCTACCTGGCCAACCTGCGGGAAGAGGAGCGCCGGAGCTGGCTGCGCGAAGGCTATACCGATCTCGAGGAAGTGCGTGCGGCTCTCTCCATTCCCGAAGAGGCGCTCCTGGCCTCCGGCCTCTTCCGTCCGCGCATCGAAGGCCAAGACCTGCACGCCCTGCCGTTGGTGCCCCAAGGTCTCGGCGCGCATTTTCTCCTGCTCGTAGTGCCTTGGGACCTGCTGTTCATCAAGCCCGACATGGCGCGCGCGCTCTTCCTGCTCATCGACCGGGACCGCGCCGCTGAATGGACCACCTCCGTGGCGAACACCGGGCTTCCCATGGGCGACGCGTGGAAGGTGCCCGCCCGCCACCCGCTGCGACGCAGCGCGGCCTAGCGCGGGAATTCCTCTCACTGCCCGAGCACCACCACCTTCTTCGTTTCGGCATGGCCATCCGTGAACTCCGACCGGACGAGGTAGACCCCCGGTGCCATGGAACCGCTCGTGGGAAGGCGTTCATCACAGATGCGGCCGCGCGCATCGATCAGCCATCGCTGCTTCAGGGTGGCAGCAGCGCACGGTTCGCGTGCGGCTACGGGCGAGAAGGAGAACGCACCGTCCATGTCCGTTTGCCGTAAGCGGTAGTACAGGAGCAGCGCGGAAGGATCGGGATCCCGGAAGCTGTAGTGGACCGTTTCCTGCGAATAGCCGGCACCGGGCACGGTACCGATCGCTTCCCAGTGTTCCCCATCCAAGCTGCGCTCGATGGTAAAGAGGTCATTGCCGGATTCGGAGGCCGTGCTCCACTCCAGCAGCGCCGCATCCGCTTGGCAGGAAGCGATGAAGGACAGCAGCTCGATGGGCAGGAGCACGTTGGCGGTCACGGACACGTCATCGAGGAAATAATAGGCTCCCATTCCGCCGGTAGGCGACATCTGCGCCGCCGTGGTGCCGGCATCATTGTGGAAGTTGCCGATGGTCATGTACAGGAAGGCCTGCGTGGGCGTGAAGGTGAAGCTGTGCTGCTGCCAGGTGGTGCTGTGTACGATGGTCGTTATCTCCAACTGCGGCACCACCCCGGTGAGCGGCGCACCGCAGGACTGGGTCACCGGTGCCATGGTGAAGGCGACGCCCAGGTTGTTGATGCCCCAGCCTGAATAGGGGTTGATGCCGTTGGTGGTCCAGAAAGACACGGTGTACGCTTGGCCGGGCACCAAGGGGGAAGCGAGCGTGATGCGCGGATACTCCCGGAAATTGGTAACGCCCACCAGGTACCAGGGCGTGAAGCCGACCATGGCGTTCCCCGTGTGCGGCATGGTGGTGCCGAACGTGGTGACAGGGGCTTGCACACCCGCGCCGCCCGCCGTGTGCATGTAGTCCGGATGGCCGCAACCGGGTGTGAGCGCGCATGCACCGCTGGCGGAGCTCCAGCCTGTGGCCTTGCACAATTGGGCATAGCCTGTAGGCAGCGCGCTGTACGTTTCGAAGCTTCCGTTCGGCACCAGGTTCTGGGCCTGCACCAACAACATGCAACACGCGACCGCGATCACGGAACACAGCGGGCGTAAGTGCAAGGTGCCTTTCACAACCCCGAAAGTGGCATTCTGCAACCGATGCGCAGGTGAGCTTTCTCACCCATTCCCACCAAGCCATGCACCGGGCTGACGAAACGGGTGGATGGCGCGCCAGAGCGGAAGATCCTTCCTTGGGTTCAGGCCAAGCCTCCCCTCCCTGTAAGGCCACTGGCCTGCAAGCCCCACAGCAGCAATGAATCGCGGATCACCACCAGTTGTTTATCCACCTTTTTCTCGGCCAGCTTGCGCGCGCGTTCTTCCCGGGCCTGGTCCGCATGGAGCTGCCGCATCACCGCGATCTGCTCCACCAGCACCGCCACACCCGGTTGGTCGGGCACCTTTTCGGCCCAGGTGAGCCCATCGTCCCGCACCGTGGTGAGCTGCGTGCACAGGTACTCCATCCACTTGATCCTGTTCTTCCAACCGTGCGGCATCAGGTTCACGAACTCGGTGCCGCAGGTGGTGCACCGCACGAAGTCGTTGGTGATGCCCGCCTCTTTGTGCACCGCATCGCCGATGATGTGCACATCGCGCTCACCACCGCAGGTAGCGCATTGCGCTTTCATCCGGGCCAGGAATTCGTGGGCCTCCGCGACGCCCTGTTCTTGATCGTGGTCCGCACGCCGGCGCGCGATCGCGTGCACCTGCGCGGTGATCCGCTCCAACTCCTGCAGGCGCTCCGCGGCACCGGCATCGTGTACTGCGGGGCCCGCCAACTTGGGCTTCAGCGCGCTCACCAGTTCCAGGATCTCCCGGCAGACCGGGCTGTAATACATGGCGAAGGTGTGCAGGTCCTTGCGGTATTCCCACGGGTCCGGTACGTCCCAGTCGTGATCTTCCATGGTACCCATGGAACGCACGAAACGGCGCATTTGATACATCCGGTGCGACCGGGCCGGAACAGGCGGCTGGGCCGCTGCGGAGCAAGGGTGGTCCAAGGGGACCATGGGACAATTGACCGCCGCGCTTGCGCTGCTGCGCGAGCCGAACACTCGCGACAAGAAGGGGTGAACCACCCGGCGCTCATGGGCAGCGGTTCTCCACAAAGTACATCTCCAGCTCCCCCTTCCCCCTCGCATGCACTTTCCCGCGCGGGGTGAAGATGAGACCCGGATCATCCTTCACGAACGCGTAGGTGGCTTCGCTGATGTTCACTTGGCCTACCGCACCGCTGCTCTCCATGCGGCTTGCGATGTTCACCGTATCGCCCCAGATGTCGTACTGGAACTTTTTCACGCCCACGATGCCGGCCACCACGGGGCCGGTATGTATGCCCACACGCATCTCGAAAGCAGGTTCTCCCAGCGTATCGCGTTCCACTTTGCGCCTCGCCATGAAGGCCTGCATGGCCAAGGCCGCCTGCACAACGGCCGCTGGCGAGGAGGTCTTCGGGTCGGGCAGGCCACCCGCGCACATGTAAGCATCGCCGATGGTCTTGATCTTCTCGATGCCGCGTTCGGTGATGATGTGGTCGAAGGCCCGGAAGCACACGTTCAACTCTTCCACCAATTGCTCCGCCGACAGCCGTTCACTGATCGCCGTGAAGCCCTTGAAATCGGAGAAGAGAATGGTCGCTTGTTCGAAGTGCTTCGCAGCAGCGGCCCCGGTGTCTTTCAATTCCTCGGCCACCTCCGATGGGAGGATGTTCAACAACAGACTTTCGCTACGGTTCCGTTCCTTGCTGATGCGGTTGCGCTGGGTGAAGAACACCCCGGCCAGCAACACCATCAGCCCGAAGCCACCGATGAAGGCGTTGCGCTGCAGCTTCTTGCGCCGTAGCTCTTCCGTTGCCAGGGCGTCCTTCTTCTCCTGTTCGGCGCTGGCCAGCGCTTCCTTCTTCTCGTACTCGTATTTGTACTCGTGCCGGATCACTTCCCGTTGGTTCTCCGTGCGCATCACGCTGTCGCGCATCTGCACGTGCAGTTCATACATCGCGAGGGCCTTGGCGCATTGGCCGGTGGCCTTGTACACCTTGTTCAGCACGTCAGCCGCATCGCGGATCTGCACAATGATGCCCAGTTCCTGCGCCAGCGCCAGGCTGCGCGTACCAAAGGATAACGCCTTAGCGTAATCGCCTTGCCTGTAGTGGATCTCCCCAAGGTTCGTGAGGGAGTTCGGGATCCCCAATTTGTCACCTATCGCTTCGCTTATGGTCAGGCCGCGGGAGTAGTGCTCAGCGGCTTTGGGGTAGTCGCCCTCGTTCTTGTAGGCCAACCCTATGTCGTTCTCCGCTGTGGCGATGCCGTGTTGGTCACCGATCTCTTCCCTGATCTTCAGGCTACGTTCAAGGTGGTCCAAGGCCCTGTTGTGCTCGCCACGCGCTTCGTAGATGAGCCCAATGTCGTCCAGGGATGTCGCGATACCGCCTTTGTCACCGATCTCCTCCTGGATCTTCAGGCTGCGAGAATAGTTTTCGATCGCCCTGGCATGATCGCCCTGGTCCTCATACACCAGCCCGATGTTCGTCAGGTTTTTGGCCATGTCCGATCGGGCTTCGATCGCCTCATGGATCTTCAAGCTGCGCGTGAAGTAGTCGATGGCTCTGGCGTTGTCGCCCTCGTTGCGGTAAACCAGGCCGATGTTGTTCAGCACCTGGGCCATGTGGTGCTTGTCCCCTGCCTCCTGCAGGATGGCCAAGCTGCGGGTCATGTAGTCGATGGCCCTGGAGTAGTCGCCCTGCTTCTCGTAAACCGATGCGATATTCCCCAAGGGGAGCGCAGTGCCGGGCTTGTCCCTTGCCTCCTCGTAGATCTTCAAACTGCGGCCATACGTATCGATGGCCTTGGCATAGTCGCCCTGGTCCTTGTAGATGCTCCCGATGTTGTTCAAGGTGCGCGCCATGCCGTGCTTGTCGCCCAGTTCTTCCTGCAACGTCATGGTGCGTGCGAGGTGTTCGGTTGCCGTGGCGTAGTCGCCTTGCATCCAGGCGGCCACACCTTGCAAATTCAGCGCTGCCGCCATGTACTTCTTCGACCCCTTTCGCTCGGCGACATCATATTGCATTCGCGCGTAATGGATCGCGCTATCCGGTTGGGAGAACAGGTACCCGTCCCACGCGAGATCGTAGATGGCTTTCAGCCGGTTGGAATCGGCTTGCGCCTCATTGCTCCACACGGCCCACAACGAGTCGTGCTCGGCCTTGGGCAGGGTGCTCTGGGTGTTCGCGGGGAACGATCGCGCGGCAAGGAGAAGCAGCAGAAGCACGGAGCGATGCGCACGCGAGGGAGTGTTGGTGGCCATGGTGCATGGGTTCAACGGGTGATCCATTTTCCATCCTGGCCGCCCGCCCGCCCCGCGGCCTTCAGCGTCTCCAGCAACTTTGTCATCTCCTCCAGCCGCTTCTTCGTGCGCTTGCCCTCGAAGTGCGCGGTTTGCTCCGAGCCAGACATGGGGTGAAGATGAGCGATTTTCGCATCTGGTGCTCGCGCTCGGGAGGAAGGGATCGATGGCGCCGTCGAGTCCGGATCGCCAAGCGGCCCCGGACCCCAGCCGACAACGCCTTGTTCCTCGGCTCGCTAAGACGGCGCCGATCGCGAAGACAGCACGGTGAAGTACACGGGTAGCGCGAACGATAGCCATCCGATATTGGTGAACGTGGGGAGCACCACGCCGAACAATGTGAGGGTGCAGCAGTTGCCATGAACTGGCGCGCGGCTCGCTTTGGAGAAATAGCGAACGAACACCATCTCCTCGCAACGCTGGAGACAGCGAGGGGCCACGCGCTCGGCAGGCCGCCCCAATTGCTCGATCAAGGAAAAAACCGATCCCCTGATCCCTTAGATTCGTCGTCGTGAACCCCATGGTCCAATATGACTTGCGCTGCAAAGACCACTCGAGGCTGGGATCACACGGTGTTGCCATCGCCTTGGTGCTTTGCATGGGCTCCTCCACAACGCGGGGACAGGACCTGGAACAAGTGGGTAAGAAGGATGGGTTCAAGTTGACCGGCGGTCTTTCGGCCTATACGGGCTTTTACAGCAGCGATCTGGATGATCCGCGTATGTCCCCGCTCACGTGGGGCTTGTCGGCCCGGGTGAACGTGAGCATCTATGACCTGCAGATCCCCTTTACCTTGGTGCTGAGCGAGCGGGAGCGCGACTTCCGGCAGCCCTTCAACCAGTATGGCGTAAGCCCGCGCTACAAATGGGTGCGATTGCATCTGGGTTACCGCACGATGCAGTTCTCCGACCTTACACTGGGCGGGCAGCGCTTTTTCGGTGCGGGTTTGGAACTCACCCCGGGCAAATTGCGATTCGGTGCGATGTACGGGAGGCTTCGGAAGGAGATCTACCAGGATACCACCATCGATGCGGTCGTGGAACCGGCCTTCGAGCGTTGGGCGATGGCCGCGAAAATGGGCGTCGGCACTGAAGCCAGCCATTTGGACCTCATCGTCTTTCGGGCCGAGGACCGTGTGGACGCGAACGCTTTCCTAAGGGGAGACTATGGTACAGCCCAGCCGGAAGAGAACGCGGTGGTCGGTGTGGATGTGGCCCAATCCCCGTGGAAGGGTGTGCAAGTGAACGTGACCGCGGCGTTGAGCTTGGCCAACCAGGGGCTGGTGCCGGACGAGCGGAGCGGGAGCGGGGAGGAGGTGAGCAACAACTACGATTCCTTCCTTTTCAACCTCGACCGCGGCACACAGCATGGCACAGCCGTGAAAGGCGGCATCAGCTACAACCTGCGCGGCATGGTGATCGGTGCGAAGTACGATCGCATCGATCCGCTCTTCCGCACGCTGGGCAACTACTACTTCATGCGGGATGTGGAGAACTACCGTGCCACGCTGGCCTTCGGCCTGCTCAAGCAGAAGCTCCGGTTCCAGTTGGAGGGGGGGCGCCAGCACAACGACCTGGCCCATGTGCTTGCGGCGCGTACCGAACGCACCATCGCTTCGGTGAACATGACCTACGCGAGCGGCAAGATGTACACCGGATCCTTCACCTGGTCCGATTTCGCTGCCGATCTCACCAGTGTGTTCCAGGCCGCCGGTACGGATGCGGTGCAGATCACTCAAGTGTCGCGCAGCCTGGGCACCAACCACAGTTTCCGCTTTCGCGATGTGGGGCGGGACCGCTCGCACACGGTGGACATCGGTGGCACGTGGCAGACCTTCTCCAATGAAGGTGACACAGCGCATCAAAGCAGCACGAACGCATACACCGTGAACATGGGATACCGCGTGCAGCTGAAGTCACGCCATCTTACGCTGGGCATCACCGGCATGGGCAGCCGGTTCGAAGCGGAGGACCAACTGCGTTTGAAATATGGGTGCTCCGTGAACGCGCGCAAGGGCTTCGATGCGGACCGACTGGGCGTTGCACCCCGACTATCGGCCTACCTGAACAGTGCGGAGGAAAGCAGCGGGGTTCTTTCGCTGGTGGCCTCCTTAGGAGTGGACCGCAAGATCGGCCGTTCGCAGACCATCGGCATGCAACTGGGCTACAACAGCCGGCAGGCCTTGGGCGCAACGGACCCAGCGCAATACCAGGTACGCGGCCAGGTCACCTACACGCTCACCCTCCAACCGCCGGCTCGGAAAGCAACCGATCAATCCACCAAGCCATGAACACGCAACGTTCCATCATACGGGTCATCGTTTTCGGTGCGATGTTGTTCACGCACGGCCTGATCGCACAACCGATCACGGTGCTGACGGTGAACATCTTCCCGCCACCGATCACCTATTCCGGGCTGCAGGATGCGCTTGCCAATGCGCAGGTAACGCTGAGCAGCTCATCGCCCAATGACCTGGACGTGCGCGTGAGCGCAGCGCTTACCTGCCTGGACTGTCAGGAGGCCATCACCATCCGGACCAAGGATGATGTGCCCTTGACGGCCGGCACCATCGTATCCCCCGGAACCCACGTTTACGCATTGGAGGAATTGGGCCAGCAGTTCCTCTCGAGCGGCTCCTTCGATGAAACCCAGTTCGAGATCAGTGGTGGGGGCATCTCCTTCAGTTCCATCCAAGCGGATCAAATGCTACCCGGAGGTACATGGCGTTTCTGCATTCAACTGCTGGACTTCGCCACCGGCGACCCGCTCAGTCCGCCGATCCCGAACGATGACGGGGCCTGCACAACCTTCATCACCCCCAGTGTGCAGCCGCCCGTGATCTCACCCTTCTTCTGTGGCAGCACCATCACCCACCCCAACGAACAGGTCCTGATCAACTGGAGTTTCCCGATCCCCCCGCAATTCACGGGCACGGTGGAATATGCGGTGGATATCGTGCAGTTCGACCCCACGGCGACCAACGCGAACGACGCCATGCAGAGCAATGGCCCGCCGTGGCTCATTTCCACCGTTACGGAGGATCTGCAACTGGGCCTACAGCCCGAGGAGCTCGCGCTCGTTGCCGGCGGTACCTATGCTGTGCGTGTGCAAGCCCGCTCCACGGACGATGGCAACCCGCTGCCCGTGGAGAACAATGGGTACAGTGTAGTCTGCCAATTCACCTATGCGCCGGAGGAGGATCATCCGACAGGTGTTCTGCAAGCCGCTTATCCACGCAATGGCGATGCGATCCCGTTCACGTTCTTCCCCATCATCGCCAAGTTCGAACCGTATGAGAACTATACGCGATTCGATTTCCACACATGGGTTTCGGGTGTTGATGTTCCCGACCTGCCCGAACGGGAAGACCAGGATATCTGGCCCCATGGTCCGATAGAAGGACAGGGCTTGATCGATCTGCACGACGAGGTGGTAGCGCAACACCGGGCGCAGCACTTGCCCATCTACTTCGCGAAGGCGAACATGCCCGGCAGCGTGTCCTTCCAGCGCGGTGGCAACTATCGGTGGCGGACGGACGGCACGTTCACGCACGCGACAGGCCCGGTACATGGTGATACCGGCGAAGAACCCTTCCAAGTGGGTATGGGCCCATCCAAGCCCCAGGATCCGCCCAATGGTGCGACCGTGGATCGAGGTGAGGTGCCGCTGACCTGGGTGACTGCCGATATCCCTGACCGCTTGACACCACCCTTCGACGTTGTGCAACTGGATGGCACCCATGGACCTACACAGATGGATGCCTTCGATGGGTGGGTGGATGAACACTGGAAATTGGAGGTGAGCAGATCCCCAGACTTCAGCACGATATTCTATCAGACCGATGGGGCTATCGGGAGCCCGACGCTGGACATCATCAATGCGATCGAGGATCCAAGTGGTTTCGCCAGTGCGGTCTATCCAACGTTGCATGCGACCGTGACAGCCACCGAAGACGGCACCTACTACTGGCGGCTGAAGTGGCAGAAGGACCCGAACAATGAAGCGGCGGGGTTCTACAACCCGAGCGAGGTATTCCGGTTCATCATCGGCTCCGGTGGCGGGACCACCCCGACGCCGGTGACGCCCCCCCCAGCTGATGCGGAAGCCTCGTGCATTGCGGAGTGCAACGCGGTGCTGCCGACGAATACGACCCCGATCCCTCAACTTGCTCCCGACGAGATGGTACGGGTGGGCAAGTTCGACATGAAGATCGAGGAGGCTCATTTCACGGGAACCGCCTTCGCAGGCACAGGCAGCATCAAGATCCGATTCCTGAACAGTGTGAACGTCAAGGTTGAATTCACCGATCTGAAGGTGAACACGGACCATGAAGCGTATGGAGGAACGGTGAACGCGCGCAAGGATTGGAACGGGGTCATCGTCAACATGATCACCGCGGGAACGGCGCACATCCCGGGTGTTACGGCCGAGCAGGCCGATGCGCTGAACGGGTTCATTGAGACGGGTGGACGTTTCGTTTCCCTATTGAGCGAAGCCAGCACCATCGGCCTGCCGCTCGGTATCGATCGTGACGTGGCCGGACGCCGCGTCACCGTCGGCCTGATCAATATGGTTTTTGAGCCGGAACGTGCGCACATGGATGTGATCGCCGGCATCGCAGTGCCGGAGATCGACAACACGCTTGCATTCGGCGTTGGTGACATCTGCTTCTCGCAGGACGGACCGAACGGCGAAGTGCGCGCCTACCTCGCAGCGGATATCTCCGTGCACATGGGTCCGAAGACCGTCCGATTGATCGGTGGTGCATCAACGGATGTGGAGCACATGACCTACATGGATTGGGATTGCCATGGCTTCAAATGCGTGCAACTGGCTGGTGCCATCGACTTTCCACGCTCCAGCATCATACCCGCGCCCGGTGCCACGGCCGATCATGTGTCGGCCTACTTCTCGGTGAAGATCTGTCATGGTTGGGATTTCATCGCGCACATCACCATGGACCCCTTCCAATCAGCTGCGGCACACGACTGGGTGTTCACGCTGGATGACGGCTGGTGGGACTTCAGCAATGCGGAGAACCCCGCCGGCATGGTCTTCCCGGAAGGGTACGACCATCCTGCGCTGCACGAGGGGTCACCGGGAGCGAACCTCTGGAAGGGGTTCTACCTCCACCAGGTACATCTGCGTCCGCTCGCAGCGCTGAACCAGGGTGGCACACTGGCATGGTCGGTGAACAATGTGCTCATCGACGAGACCGGCATTACGGCGAACGCCTCCATCGAACATCTGCTGGATCTTTCCACCGGTAACGTGCGAGGGTGGGCCTTTGCCATAGACAGCATCTACCTGGACGTTCAACAGGACGTGTTCCGCAAGGCAGGCCTGAAGGGCCGGATAGGTCTGCCCATTTTCCGTGGTGAGGATGCCTTGAAGTACAGCGCGGTTGTTGGCTATGTACCGGAGCCAGAAGGTTCCACGCCACCCACTGAACCTGTGGACCACGGCGATGGCAGCGAGCAGAGCGGCCTCACCTTCAATCTGAAGGTGGAGGTGGACCATGCGTTCACCGTACCCATGTGGGTAGCGCAGGCCCACTTGAAACCGGATTCGAAAGTGGAAATGATGATCGCGCATGACACCTACCTCCGCGCGGTGCTGAACGGGGATCTATCGATCAATACGGACAACCCGGATATTCCAGTCCCGTCGGGCATTCCTGCCATGTCGTTCGATCTGATGAACTTCGAGGACCTGGTGTTGGATTCGGACCAGGGATTCTCATGCGGCACGTGCAACGTGTTCGGCCTTGCCAGTCCGCAGCATGGAGTGGCCGGGTTCCCGGTCACCATCGAGCATCTTGCGCTCGTTACCGACGATCCGTTGCACCCGACGTTGGAGATCGAGCCGAAGCTCACCATCGGCAGTGGGGAAAGCTTGTTCTCCGCGAGTGTCGGGTTGAGCTTCATCGGTGAACTGGAAACATCGACGAGCACCGGTATCAAACGCTTCCATGCGTTGGATCCTGTGATCACGAGCGTAGTTCTGGACACCACGCGCATTGCGGGAATAACGCTCGCCGGCACCTTGAACTTCATCCATACGAGCGTTGAGCAAGGCATGAACGGATCCCTCTATGCCGCCTTCCCCATGGGCATATCCGGGAAATTGGAAGCCGCGTTCGGCAACAGGCACCAGGATCCCCTGGCCGCGTACAATACAGCAGGGAACTTCAACTATTGGCGGGTGGATGGTACCGTGTACTTCGGTGATGCGGGCATTCCCCTCTTCGCTGGTGTCGGTCTTTACGGCTTTGGCGGCGGAGCATATTATCACATGCAACGCAGCGGTTCACCGCAGAGCATCATCGCGCTCCCGCCTCAACCACAAGCCAAGGACGCACCTGCCGCTGATCCTCCAACGGTGGCGAGCGGTTACACCTATTCCAGCAACTATTTGACACCCCTTGGTATCCGGCTGGGGCTGGTTCTTGGCACCTACCCCAAGCCCGATGCGCTGAACATGGACGTGAGCTTTGAAGCGACCACCAGTAGTGCCGGAGGGCTGGGAATGTTCAACGTTCACGGAAACCTCTACGGCTTCGCGGGTATCGCGAACAGATCCGATGCGAAAGTCACCGGTATCGTGGATGTCACCTACAGCAAGAGCGGCGAAGGTGCGGCAGTGGTGTTCGGCGCGTTCGATGTGTTCCTGAACATGGGGGTCATCAAAGGTGGTGGTGAGCCCGATCACCTGCTCGTGCATGCTTCGTTCTACACCGGCCCGGATGGATGGTTCTTCAAAATGGGTGAACCCAAAATGAACGCGAACTCCGCTGTGGACGGCCGAGGGAACATCGTCCTCGACCAGCCGATCTTCCAATTGGGGGCCAAGGCCTACATCATGGCGGGTTCGAAGGAAATACCTACGTCGCTACCCCCCCTCCCGCAACTGATCACCGATATCCTTAACCGTGCTTCGACAGAAGGAGAGCACGGCAGGGTGGAAAACACCGCGAACGCATCATCCTTGGAGCAAGGGGGGCGGCAAGGGCTGGACAGCCTTGCCACAGGCGCTGGTTTCGCTTTCGGGGCGGAGATCCCAGCAAAGTTGGACCTCGACTTGGTGATCCTTTATGCGAAGCTCGCCGCGACCATCGGCTTCGACATGAACCTGACGAAGCAGACGATGCTCTGCGCAGGCTTGGACGGCGGGCCGAACTACACTCCAGGTAGCAATGGCTGGTACGCGCAGGGGCAGCTTTACGCGGGTTTGGAAGGAGAGGTGGGCATTCAACTACCGCTCATCTTCACCACGATCCGCGTTCCCATAGTCCAATTGGGGGCGGCGATGGTGCTGCAGGGCAACCTGCCCAATCCCTTCGGGTTCCGCGGCGAGGCGGGCTTGTATTTCAATGTGCTCGGCGCGGAGGGTCAGGCGCGGCTCCGTGTTGAGGCGGGGGACCGGTGTGTCCTTGTGAACAACGATCCGCTCGCCGGTATGCGCTTCATCCGCGAAGTGAAACCCAGTGGTCCGGGATCCACAGGATATGATCTGCCAACGGCCACGTTCAGCAAGTCCATGGGTCTGTCCAAAGGGATGGGTCATGTTTTCGAAGTGCCACGCTCGAATGATGGCGATGGCAACATCACAGTCTATCGTTTCAGGCCGTACGTCAAGGCTTTCGAAGTGAAGGAGAACGTCGGTTGGGTGAATTTTTCCGAAGTGACAGGCTGCACACGCACCTACACGGACGACACCCACGCCTCCATCTACCTCAATAGGGTTGATCCTTTCAAGCCGAACCGCATGCACCGCATCCACATCCGCGTGCAGGTGGAGGACCAAGTGAACGGAGTATTCCAGGATTACGTGAAGGATGGGCAGGTGTGGCACGAGGATACCACTGTGACCTTCACCACCGGGAACGCCCCGGATGTGATACTGGAAAGCAATGTGGACTATACCTATCCGGTGACCAAGCAGCGCTTCTTCCTCTCGGGGGAATCGAACCACAAAGGAGCGATCAAAGTGGGCATGACCGTGGCCAGTGCGTTCCCTGCTTCGGTACAGAACGGAGCGGGCACCGCCGCCTACAGTTATCGTGCGCGCTTCGTGCCAGTGAGCGGTGGTGCCAGCTTGGAAGCGCCGGTCAGTTACACCGGTGGAACCACTGTGGCGCTGGACCTGCCCGCCCTGTTGCCCGAACAGGTGTATACCTGTCAGATCATCCGCCGAAGAGAACTCACCGGTGCGGAAGTGACCAACGCGAACGGGCAGTTCAACAACCCGGGTGGCGCGGCCACGGCAAATGTGAGCGCAGCGGCCAGCAACAGTCTACCGCTTACAACCTATCTCTCCACCACCGACCAGAGCCACATGACCATCACCAGCGCCTCGGGCCAGTTGCAACAAGCACGGATCATGGCAGCGAACGAGCACCTGGTGTACCAGTTCGGTTTCCGCACGAGCAAGTACGCCACCTTGCATGACAAGCTGGCGAGCGTTCAACTCAAGGGCACCGTGCCCTCGAGTATCGGTTGGGGCGTGGCGGAAGCGACCGGTCACGCGGAGGAAGACTTCGATGTGTTCGACATGAACGGGGTGTGGAAGGGCAGCCAGCGCAAACTCGCCCCGCTATTGGGCACATTGGGAAGGCCACACTACGGCGAGCCAGGCGGGTATGATGACTATTACCGTTATCTGGATGAACGGATGTACGCGCTGACGCTTCGTTGCGGCTACGATAGCGACTTGAGCTTCCCGAACGGGGAAACGGTGTCGATACCGAACACCGATCCCGCAGTGCGTTGGCCGTCCTACTGGAGCACCAACTATCCTTCATTGCCACTGGTCTCCTACACCGGAACTATCGCGCAGCCGATCTCCGACCAGGATCTGGAGGCACCACCCGCTCCAGGCGCAACAAGCGGAAGCGCCGCACCTGCTGGCGATCCGTATTCATGGAACCTTTCTGGGATCAGCTCGCCGTCCGGTGGCTGGCTCGGGAATACGAACGGCATGGGCGGAACCACGACGACATCGCAGGTCTCCGGTTCGCTGGTCCAGAATCTCCGACTGGGTTATCGCGCCAAGACCTTGGCGGAAGCGGACCGCTGGGCGTTGATCAACCGGGCGCTGATCGAGGGAAGCCGATCATCCGTGCCCAGCCACCGCAACCTCATGTCGCTTCTGGCCCAGTACGATCAACTGAAGCGCAACTGCCTTGTAGGGCTCCAGACATTGCGCGTCCAGGACGTGGATTACATCACGTACAACCAACCCAAGCCTTCCGAGGAATTCGCCCATGCGGAAAGCGCGGACTACCATGTGAAGTTCGGGTACCGCGTTCCTACCGTTCTCACCACCCAGACGAACACGTCCGTCACGCTTCCCTTCACCTTGCACAACACCACCTTGCCCGATGTCTACCAAGGCACTGTTCTCGATACTATGTACTAGCCTGTGCATGGACGTGTCGATGGCACAAAGCGGCCAGAACGCGCCACCCGCCAAGAGCATCGCCATCGACACGGTGGACCACTTCGATGCCCACCTCACCCTGCGCGCGCACTATGATGGCAGTACCGTGCGACTGCGCTGGGCACCTGATGCGCCCAGCGGGTGGCTCAATGCGAATGTTCAAGGCTATCATGTGGAACGCCTGGACCTCGGCCTTGAGGGTGACTCGGCGGCGGTGGCCAACGCGGCCTTCATCGCGCTCGCACCTACCGCGCTGAAGCCATTGGACATTCCGGGCTGGCGCGCGCTGCACGATCAACTGCCGACCGACAACTATGTGATGGTAGCAGGAGAAATGATCCATGAAGCACTGCAGCCGGAGAACATGGGCCTGAAGAACGGCGACTTCCTGGGCTCATCGAACACCTTCCAAGAACGCATGGGCTTCGCGTTGCTGAGCGCGGACATGAGCTGGCCCGCCGCGAAGGGAAGTGCGTTGGGAACAGAGGATCCCGCAGTGGTGATGGGACACGGCTACCTGTACCGGGTTTGGTGCGCTGCGAACCCCGCAGTGGTGCGCATGGACACCGCGTATGTCGTTCTGAGCACGGCAAAGGCACAGGAGATACCCCGGCCCATCATTACGGAAGTGCTGGAGCGCGACCATACGATCGTGCTCAATTGGCCACGAAGCGCGCATGAGAAGATCTACACCGCGTATGATATCGAACGTAGTGATGATGGCGGCAAGACCTTCTTCAAGGTGAACAAGCAGCCGTACATCCATTTCACGAACCCTGACCTGCCTCAGCGTAAGGACCTGATCACCTATACCGACAGCGTTCCGCGCCAATATGTGCTCTACCACTATCGTCTCATTGGCCACACACCGTTCGGTATTACCGGCCCACCGTCGGATGCGATCAAAGCCATGGCACGAGATAAAACCGCCCCGCCTTCCCCGGGGAACGTGAAGGCGGCGGAGAAGAAAGCCGGCGAGATCACTCTCACCTGGGATTATCCCCCCGATGTGAAGGATCTGAAGGGCTTCCATGTAGTGCGCGGTGGAACGGTGAGCGCACCGAACACGGCACTGACGAAAGACATGTTGCCCAAGAACGCGCGCACCTTCACTGACCGCTCTCCGGAGGTACACAAGCACAACTATTACATGGTGGTGGCGGTGGACACCGCTGGCAACCCCGGCCTCAGCCTGGCCGCGCTCGGTGATGTGTTGGACAGCCTGCCACCAGCACCACCGGTGGGTGTCGTGGGCCGCATCGATACGAACGGGGTGGTGCACATTTCTTGGCGGCTCGGCAAGGAGCCGGACCTCTACGGTTACTACGTGTACTTCCGCAATGCCAAGAACCACATCGAGGCGCGGGTGAACGGCCAGCCCTTGCGCGACACCGTGTTCACCGATACCATTTCCATGCACACGCTCACGGAGAGCATCTGGTACCGTGTGGTGGCCATCGATATGAACGAGAACCAGTCGCGCTCGAAAGATCTGTTGGAACTCCACCGCCCAGACGTGCGGCCACCCAGCGCCCCGCTCTTTACGGACTACCGCGTTACGGACAAGGGCATCCGGTTGAAATGGGTGCCCAGCAGCAGCGAGGATGTGGTGGCGCACTATCTCCTTCGCCGCACCGAGCACACGCGACCATGGGATACATTGCTCGTGGTACCTGTCGCCACCTCCAGGACCGAATACCTCGACCCGGACAAAGGCCATGCGGCCGTCTTCGAGTATGCCATCCGTGCGAAGGATGATGCAGGCCTGGTCTCCGACGCCACCCCGGGTCTACGCCTGCGCATGATGAGCCTGGACACGCCCGAGAAGGTCGAAAACCTCAGCGCACATTTCGAGCAGACGAACCGGTCCGTGGTGCTCACCTGGACATATGCCGATCGCGCTGGCGTCCAATTCAGCATCCTTCGCCGAACGGCCCAGGGAACTTTCACCGAGGTGAAGCGCCTGCCATCCGCGGCGCGCACCTGGAGCGATACCTTGGTGAAGGCCGGGCTTGAGTATGATTACATCATCCAAGTGGTGGAACCCAGTGGCGTGGGTTCGGACTACTCCGCCCACGCCAAGGTGAGACCCTAGTGCCGCATGCTCCCCTTGTATTCAGGGGCGAATGCCCCTCTCAACCCGCATACTTCAGAACCACCAGAAACCCCTCCTTCTCCGCCTTCATCCCCGTGAGCGCGGTATGCCCGAACGCCACCTCGAACTTGACCGTTAGCGGATCGAACCCTTGCCGGCGAAACGGGAAGCGTACCTCGACCGCGCGGAAGTGGACGCGACCCGGCGGGGTCCTTCCTTGTTCGTGCGGCAGCCGAATAACATGCGCTCTCGCGCGCTCCTCACTGCTTCACCAACGGTAGGTGCGAGACGTGCTCCCCGATGGTCAGTGAGAGGGTATAGGCACCAGAGGCGAGATCGGTCAGGTCCAGCTTTTCGGTCTGGGGTCCTGCAGGGCGCAACTCCCCGTGGATGAACGTGCGCGCGCGTTGCCCTTCCATATTGAACAACTCACAGGTGATCGGGCCGCTGGAAGGCATATCGAAGGTGAGCGTGGTCCGTTGGTCGACCAGGTTGGGGAGAAGTTCGGCGTGGATGGCAAGTGCTCCAAGCTCGTTCAACCCGATGCCCAGGTCATTCGAATACCGTGCAAGGCCGAAGACTTCATTGGTACCATCATATGAACGGCCGCCCAGGAGGATCTTGCCATCGGCTTGCAGCGCCATCGAATAGCCGATATCATATTGATCCGGCAGTGAAGAGTTGAAGATCGGCACCATCCATGGATCGGGATTGTTCATGAGAACAAACGACTCTCGGTAGTCGAAACTGGAGGCGCTCAATGAGCGTCGCCGTCAAGTGGTGGAATACCGCAAGCATGGCATGACCCAAAAGGAGGTATCGGTCTTGTGCGGGATGGGCGCGATGACGATCGGGAAGATCGACCGGCTGTATGAGCAGGGTGGATGGAAGGCCGTGGTGGTGGTGAAGTTGGGCCGCCACAAAGACCAGGGTACGTGCTGACAAGAGAGCAGAAACGGGAGGCGCAGAAGGTGCTCGCCGACAGGACGCCCGGCCAGTTGAAGTTACCCTACGCGCTGTGGAACCGTGAAGCGGTGCGGGAGCTGATCCTTCGGCGCTACCAGCTGAAACGCTCTGTTCGTGGCGTGGAGAACCTATCTGAAACGCTGGGGCTACACTCGGCAGAAGCCGCTGCGCAAGGCCTACGAACAGAGGCCCGAAAAGGTGCGCAAATGGCGTGAAGAGCGCTATCCGGCGATCAAGGCGCGTGCTGCCTAGGAAGATGCTGACATTCTGTGGGGCGACGAGACCGGTCTTCGCAGTGTCGATGTACGTGGCCGCAGCTACTCCCGGCGCGGGCACACCCCGGTGGTCCGTGTGAACCACAACCGAGATGGCTGCTCGGTGATATCGGCCGTAAGCAACAAGGGCCACATGCGCTGGAGGTGCTTCAAAGGAGCCCTCCATGCAAGCATCTTCATCGACTTCGTGCGCAGGCTGATCAAGGACGCTGAACCCAAGGTCATCCTCATCCTGGACAACCTGAAGGTCCACCACAGTGAGCCTGTACAGGACTGGGTGGAGGAATACCACGACCGCATCGAAATATTCTACCTGCCCAGCTGCTCACCGGAACTCAATCCCGTTGAGGTGGCCAACGCTGACCTGAAACACGCGGTAACCACACACGCTCCAGCCCGAAGGAAGGGTCAGCTCAGACTCTTCGCCTCAGGCTACCTGCGCCGCCTTCCGCGAAACCAGCCACGCATCATCAGCTTCTTCCAAATAGACACCGTCCGCTATGCCGCTTGAACCTTCAACACATGCTGGCCGGATCAATAAGGTTGCTATACCGAGAGTCACACGCTGGTTGAGCCAATCCTCTGTGAGTACTTATTCAATGGTCAGACGATACTGACCATCTGTGCCTTTTGTGCCATCATTCCCTTTTGGCCCGTATTTGACATGTTCAGAAGGGTGGCAACCGCACACGAGGCGCCTGCCTGAACCGCCAACTCCTGCCGCACCACCTGACGTAAGAAATTGCAGGTGTTCAACAGGGCTATTCACACCGGCGAGTGTCTTGTACTTCAGAAAAATGCTCGCCCCATTTCCCCCATTGCCGCCGTCACTGCCCCTATCATTCGGATGTCCGCCAGCTGCCTCCCAATCATTGTGCGCAACCTCACCGGGGCCTACGACCCCAATGGTACAGGGCCCGCTGCTTCTCCATTCGGAAGGCGACCCTCCGTTCGACCCAGGATTGCCGCGACCATCGAAGACAAAGTTCCCTAGAACAAGCAAGAGCCGCGTTTTCAGATTGAGTATCGCTCCGTTCTTGACGGTTACACGACCACCATCCTGCAAACGAAGTTCATCTGCGACGATGGTGGTGTCCCGGTCAAAGGTCTGCCTTGTCAGTTCGACAACGCCTTGCGCTTTGGTCATGATTGGCAACATGGGTAGTATGCTGCAGAGCAAGGCCTGTTGTGTCAGTTTCATCTTGCTGTAGTTTGTAGGAAAGGTAATAACTCGTTCCCTCATCAGGCGCTCCGCTGTGTGCCGAGTGCCTATTGCCCTTCCGCCTCCGGCGGCCAAGAACCTAGCCCACCAAATACATAGAGGCCGAAGAGCCCCAGGACCACAAGCTCGAAGAGGAACTCGCTCCACCTTGCATTCCCCCCGACCGGCGCTCTGCTATTTGCCGAGTGCCTGTGAAGCCATCCGCCTCTGCCTCTGCCTTCGGCAGACAAGTCCGGCAGACAAGTCCGGCGGCCAAGAATCTAGCCCACCGAGTGGCGTTCAGCGGCGTTTTTGTTGGGGCTAGCTTGGCACCCATGGCCGAAGCCAATCCCGCCACCCCACCCATCGTTCACTACTTCATCAGCGAGCTGCTGCGCCACAGCGAGCGCTTGGCCGTGGAGGCCATGGCCATGAATACCGGTAGCGACCTTACCGTGGTGAGCTTCTTCTGCGAGGGTTGGGTGCTTACGGCGCATTATGACCTGGAGGCCGCCGAATTCGTCGTTGGTGGCCACGCCCAACTTCGAGCAGCCGCCGGGCGAGCCGGAGGTGTGCGACGATAAAACCGCCGGCCGGTGTGCGGTGGCGGTGAGTTGTGACCGTCCTTTATATGCTCCGTTCTTCCGGCGCGCTGTAAAACAAAAACGCCCCGGAACCCCGGGGCGTTCTCATAGTGTGCTTCCGGCCTACCACAACCGTTCGGTGGTGCCATCCTCATATCTGTGCCAGCACTCGTCCATGCCGATGACCTCGCCTTCTTCGGCGTGGAAGCCGAGGCGGCCGTTGTAGGGGGCGAAGTGGCCGTGGAGCTTGGGGAACTGATCGGCGCGGCGCAGGATCATGCGGCGCAGGGGGCCGGGCAGGCCGCTGGTCAAATGCGCCAGCATGTGGAGGATGGCGTGCATCTGTACGACGTCAAAGCGCTCCTCCCATTTGCAGAGGGGGATCTCCGGCGGCCCGTCGTCGAGGGAGCCGACGAAGTCCGGCTCGCATACGAAACCGGTGCGCTCCCCATCGAAGGGTGCGCGTTCGGGCCATACCACGTGCATGGGGGATGGCGGGGACTGGGGGCTTGGATGTTCCATGTGGGTTGGTTTTCCATTGCCCTGTTCCCGCCCCGGCCGGTGAGGGCTGGAAGCGGGTTCAGGGGCATCTGGCTACTGTGGGGCACCGGCGCTGGTGGCCTCCACATGGTGGGGGATCCCGGCTTTCGCCGGGACTCGGTCAAGCGGCCTTCGCGCTGGCGATGTCGCTGACGGGGCTGGCGCCGGCGGCGCCGATGGCCACGGTGCGGAAGGTGTATACCTTGTTGCTGGTAAGGTCCTCGATGGTGTGGCGGTTCTTGCTGCTCTGCAAGAGCAATTCCCAGCCGTTGGCGTCCTGCGGATCGCCGGAGGTCATGTACAGCTGGTAGATGCTGCGGCCCTTCACGCCCTTCCAGCGCACATCCAAGCGGCCGGGGTAGGGCGTAACGATCGCGCGCATGTCCTGCGGGGCGGGCAGCAGGCCGAGGGGATCGTTCGGGCGGCGGGCGTTGAAGCCGGCGCTGAGGATGAGGTCCTTGTCCCCATTACAGTTGGCCTGCACATAGCCGCCGAGCTCGCGGATCAGCTCCTTCAGCGCGCGGAAGGCGGTGTCGCGCGTTTGCTTCTCCACCTTGCCGCGGTTGAACTCATAGGCCTGGTTGGCCAGGTCCAGCGCGTCGCAGGCGGCGGTAAGGGCCGCCAATGTGGGCGTGGGCGTGGGGTAGGTCAAGTTGCCCGTGAGCATGACCACGTGGTTGCGCCCTTGTTCCACCAGGGTGACGGGGGTGACGCCTGTGAAACCGAGGCGTACGGTATAAATGATCGTTGCCATCTTCTTTGGGCCTACAATGCTGTGCCCGAGCGTTGGTTTACAGCCAAAGTGGGGCGGCCCGCCCGGGCCCGGGGGAATTCATCCCCCTTTGGGGGGAGAGGCCGAGCCTCCCCCCAAAGGAGGAGGCGATGCGTTGGAAGGCCCGTCCCACAAGGGTTTTCGACCGTGGCAGGAAAATCCGGGGCGTGTCCGCTGCGCGCGGCGGCCTTTGAAGGTCGCGGCGCAACCTTTGAAGGTCAGGGCGCAGCCTTTGAAGGTCACGCGGCAACCTTTGAAGGTCGCGGCGCAGCCTTTGAAGGTCACGGCTCCACCTTTGAAGGTAACGGCGCAGCCTTTGAAGGTCACGGTTCCACCTTTGAAGGTCGCGGGGCAACCTTTGAAGGTCACGGCTCCACCTTTGAAGGTCGCGGCGCAACCTTCGAAGGTCACGGGGCAACCTTTGAAGGTCACGGCTCAACCTCTGAAGGTCGCGGCTCAGCCTCTGAAGGTCGCGGCTTCCCCTTTGAAGGTCGCGGGGCAACCTTTGAAGGTCACGGCTCAGCCATTGAAGGTCGCGGCGCAGCCTTTGAAGGTGGAGGATCCACCTGTGAAGGTCGCGGCTGAAGGTTCAAAGGCCGGCGCTCAGCCTTTGAAGGTCGCGGGCGGAAAAGGGCTTCTGCGGAGCGTCCGTTCTGGTCGGTTTCCGGCCCGCGCCCCCCTTCTCCCCGGCCGTGCGGGAGCCTGCGCGTTGTGCGAGCTGGCTGTTGAAGGGCAACCAGCCTTCGCGGGCGGCCATGGGCACAAGGTTCTTGCGGGTGTCGCAGCCCAATTTCCCGCAGATGTTCTGCAGGTGCGTTTTCACCGTGCTGGGCTTGATGGTGAGCCGCACGCCGATCTGCTTGTTGGTGAGGTAGTGCTCCTGCAAGGCGAGGTCGAGCACCTTCAGCTGGACCTCGGTGAGGCCTTCCAAACGCTCCCTGCTGGAACGCACGGGTTCCGTGGCCGGTACGGGCCGGGCGGTGATGCGCGCTTCGTAGTAGCTGTTCGCATAGCGGTCACTGCGCAGCAAGGCCGCCACCAGGCGGCCCAAGAGGGCGGGGCGCAAATGGTCGAAGTCCTCCACGCTGCCCGCCCCGGCCTTGTAGGCCCGGAAGGGCAGTTCGGGATCCGGCAATTGGAAGAGGGCCAGCACCTGCACGCGGCGCTGGTGCGCGTGGATGTAGGCAACCGTTTCCAGGCCATGGACGGGGGGCAGGGCATCATCGGAGCGGCCCACGTTCACCACGGCCAGGTCCACCGGGCATTCGCGGGTGGCGGTGATGTAATGGTCCAAGTGGTCGGCGATCACGGCCACATGGTAGCCCAAGAGGGTGAGGCGGCCCACCAGGCCGTCCCGCCGGACGTTGTCGCAGTCCACGACCGCTATGGTGCCTTTGGCATCCATGGTCCGCACCCGGGACCGGATCACCGCCGCACACGGACCGCCGCCGGTCCATCCCTCCTTCCGCAAGCCTCGGTGGTGGCCGCGTTCCAGGTCAAGCTATCAAAGCACGGGGATCCTTGCACACGGCGCAACTACCCGGCAACGGGTACACTCGACCTGCTGAGGATCCCGGCAACGATCGGACCTGTTCCCGGAAAACTATATTTGGCTCAACGCGCTCGGCCCGCCCAGGTCGAAAACGAGCTGGAGCGAGCCTTCCACGAACGAACAGACCATCCCATCACCAGACCCCATGAAACGCACTTCCGCCCTCTCCCGCCTATCCTTCTTGTTGGTGCCCTTCGGCATCGCCTTCGGCCCGGTCTTTACCGGCTGTGGCGGTTCCGGAACGGCTGAGGAGAAGACGCCCCCACCGGCGGCGGCGGAACCCGCACCGGCGCCTGCCCCCGCTGCTTCGACCCCGCAGTTCCCCGGCGCCATCACGGCGGCGGACCTCACCTTGGGACCGGTGGACAAGGCCATGGCGCAGAAAGGGGCGACCACCTACAATGTGAAGTGCCAGAGCTGCCACACCCTTACCGACAAGCGCGTGGTTGGGCCGGGCTGGCAGGGCGTGTTGACGCGCCGTGACCCGGTATGGGTGATGAACATGATCATGCACACGGACGCGATGTTGAGCGCTGACACCACGGCCCAACGGATGCTGGAAGAGTGCCTGGTGCGCATGCCGAACCAGAACCTGACCAAGGACGAGGCCCGCGAAGTGCTGGAGTTGATGCGGACGATCTGAAAAAAGGACCGGAAATCCGGTACTATATCCGATCGGTCATCACCGTCGGCGCAAGTCGGCGACGCAGTCCCGTGAACAGCAATGTGCCCACACCGACCGGAAGCAGGACGGACGCGCTGAAGAGCACCCAGTAGTAGCCGGGCATCAGGCCGGACCCGAACCAGAAGAGGGTGCCTTGGGTGAAGAGCAGCCCTTCGCTGCACGCGTAACCGGTGATGAACAGAACGAGTCCCGCGCGCACCAAGGGCTGGCGTTCATCGAACCAACCGCGCATGAGGGCGTGGGCGAAGAGCAGCGCGGAAATGGAGCCCAGCGTATTGAGGTGGATGAAACCGATGACGTAGTTGCGCAGGGTAAGGGCCATGTTGGCGACCATGGGAATGGACACGGCGGCCTGTGCGCCGATCTTGGTGGCCATGGACAGCAGCATCACTCCGATGAGGATGCGCATCCAGCGGGTGGTCTTCACCGAGGCCTCCAAGCGTGCGCGGCGCATGGCCATGAGGGTGCGCCATGCGGCCCAGAACTGGAGGATGACCCCGGCGGCATTGATGCCGAGCACGATGGGCAAGCGCTCCGACCAGGCGATGACGAGCGCGAAGGTGACCAGCGCGCTCACCACCCAGAGCGCGGTGGTGAAGCCGTCGATGCGCACATCCACGCCATGGCGCTCGGCCCAGCGGCTGCCGATGGCCATGGCGGCGAACCAGAACCAGCCGTTGAACTGGAAGTGGAGGAACCACTGGATGCTCCAGTAATACCATTCGGTGCCGGCGAGGCCACTGGTCATGATGGGACCCATGGCCCACACGCCGAGGGTGCTGACACCCTGGAAGGTGAAGGCGAGCCGCGCGAGCAGACGGCTGCCGGTGGCGGGCCAATGGCGGGTGGCGTACCATGCCTGCCCGATGAGGACATAGCCCACGATCATCTGCCCGATGGAACAGGCGATGGACGTCTCCCCATACCCCTGAACGGGAAAACTGAACAGCATGCCGAGCACCAACGCTTGGGAAATGATCATCCAAACGGAGAAGCCGCGTGGCGGCCGACGGTCGTCCTGGCCGAGCAGGACGATGAGCAGCGCGGGGAAGAGCCAGCCCAGCATGGCCACGTGCGAGTGTGCGTGCAGCCACGGCTTGAAGGTGAGCCAGGGCAGTTCGACCACATAGATCAGCCGCAGGAGCGCTCCGATACAACCGGCCACGCAGAAAAAGCCCAAGGCCACGAAGAACCACCGGCGCAAGGGGTCCATGTCCATTCCGGCGGGGGTTGTAGCTTTCATTCCTAATGATCAGCAAAAGACGTGACGAACGTCATATATCGGACAAAACTATCCGCTGACTTTTGTCACGCACCCGAACAAAACCACTGAAGGCATGCGCACCCGCACGAACAGGATCCTGATCATCGCCACCATCGCCATGGCCCTCGCGGCCTGCGGCGGCGGCACCGCACCGACCACGCCACCGGGCGCACAGAGCGGCCCACCGGGCGCAAGCGGTAGCGCTCCGCACGAACACTCCAACGAACCGATGATCACCGCTGCGGACCTTACGCTGGGGGAGATCGACCACGCCATGGCCGAGAAGGGCAAGACGACCTACGACGTGAAGTGCCAGGCCTGCCACAGCACCGGCGAGAACCGCGTGGTGGGACCGGGCTGGAAAGGGGTGACCACGCGCCGCAAGCCGGAGTGGATCATGAACATGATCATGAACGTGGACGTGATGCTCTCCGAGGACCCCGAAGCGCAGAAGCTCTTGGAAGAATGCCTCGTGCGCATGCCGAACCAGAACCTGAGCAAGGATGAAGCGCGCCAGGTGCTGGAATTCATGCGCACACTTTGACCGAACGAACCGAACCATACCATACGACCGAACAATGAAACGTCCCTTGCTTTCCACGGTGCTCCTGCTCACAGCAGCGGGAGGCCTCTTCCTCCTGATCAACTCCATGCAGGGCTGCCGCCCGAACACCACCACGCAGAGCACGGTGGGCGGTGATGCGGCCGCGAAGACCTACGTGAAGCCCGGCACCCATGACGAGTTCTACAACTTCGTCAGCGGCGGCTTCAGCGGCCAACTCAGCGTGTACGGGCTGCCCAGCGGCCGCATGCTGCGCAACATCCCCGTGTTCAGCGTGAACCCCGAGAGCGGCTACGGCTACAGCGAGGAGACCAAGCCCATGCTGATGACCACGCACGGCTTCATCCCCTGGGATGACAGCCACCACCCGGAACTGTCGCAGACGGACGGCGTCCCGGACGGCAAGTGGTGCTTCATCAACGGCAACAACACGCCGCGCATCGCCTTGGTGGACCTGGGCACCTTCCGCACCAAGTCGATCATCGAGATCCCGAACTGCGCGGGCAACCACTCCTCTCCCTTCACCACGCCGAACAGCGAGTACGTGATCAGCGGCACGCGCTTCAGCATACCGATGGGCACGGACGCCGAGCGCGACGTTCCCATCGAGAGCTACCGTGAGAACTTCAAGGGCACGGTGAGCTTCATCCATCCGGAACCGGAGAGCGGGAAGCTGTCGATCGCGTTCCAGGTGATCACGCCGGGGATGAATTTCGACCTGTCGCACACGGGCAAAGGCGTGAGCGACGGCTGGTTCTTCTTCAGCTGCTACAACAGCGAACAGGCGTACAGCCTGTTGGAGGTGAACGCGAGCCAGCGCGACAAGGACTTCATCATGGCGCTGAACTGGAAGAAAGCGGAGCAGTACGCCAAAGAAGGCAAGGGCCGCAAGGTGCCGGGCAAATACTACAGCAATTGGTACAACGAGGGCACCCACACGGCGGAGAGCACCATCATGGAAGATGTGCTGCAGCTGGACCCGCGCGAGCTGAAGGACCTGGTGTACTTCATGCCCTGCCCGAAATCACCGCACGGGTGTGACGTGGACCCCACGGGCCAGTACATCGTGGGCAGCGGCAAGCTGGCCGCGCTCATCCCGGTGTTCGACTTCACCAAGATCCAGGCGGCCATCGCCGCGAACGATGTGGACGGTGACTTCATGGGCATCCCCGTGCTGAAGTATGAGAGCGTGATCAAGGGCGAGGTGAAGAAGCCGGGCCTGGGACCCCTGCACACGGAGTTCGACGGCAAGGGCAACGCCTACACCTCGATGTTCGTGAGCAGCGAGATCGTGAAGTGGAGCCTGAACACCTTGGAAGTGCTGGACCGCGTGCCCACCTACTACAGCATCGGCCACCTGTGCATCCCCGGGGGGGACAGCAAGAAGCCCTGGGGCAAGTACGTGATCGCCTACAACAAGATCACCAAGGACCGCTTCCTGCCCACCGGCCCGGAACTGGCCCAGAGCGCGCAACTCTACAGCATCGATGGCGACAAGATGGAACTGCTGCTCGATTTCCCCACCATCGGTGAACCGCACTACGCGCAAGCGCTACCGGCGGAACTGGTCACGCCGCGCGAGGTGAAATTCTTCAAGATCGAGGACAACCACCACCCCTACGTGGCGAAGGGCGAGAAGGAAACGAAGATCGAGCGCAAGGGCAACGAGGTGCACATCTGGATGACCTGCATCCGCTCGCACTTCACCCCCGACAACATCGAGGGCGTGAAGATCGGCGACGAGGTGTACTTCCATGTGACCAACCTGGAACAGGACTGGGACGTGCCGCACGGTTTCGCCATCAAGGGCGCGGCCACTGCGGAGCTGCTCATCATGCCGGGCGAGACCCAGACCTTGAAGTGGATCCCCGAACAAGTGGGCGTGCTGCCGTTCTATTGCACGGACTTCTGCAGCGCGCTGCACCAGGAGATGCAGGGCTACCTGCGCGTATCGCCCGCAGGCAGCAAGGTGGAATTGAAAGCCGAGACCCGCTCGGTGGAGGCCGGTTCCTGATGCTGTCCGTCGTGAGCAACGCCTATTGATATCGCAACAACGGCGGGCAAAGTCCCGCCGTTGTTGTCAACTCCCCCTCCCATGACCGCCGCAACGCACCTCCGCCCCATCTCCCGTGTCATGATCGCCATCGCAGCGCTCGCCATCGGCGCGTTGCTGGTGGTGCCCATCTGGCGGATCGACCTGGCGGCCCCGCAATACCCGGAAGGTCTGGCCTTGCAGATCTTCCACGATCGCTTTACCGGTGACGTGAACAAGATAAACGGGCTGAACCACTACATCGGCATGGCCACGATCCACAACGAGATGTTCCCGGAGTTCGCCGTCACGCGCTACGCGCTCTACCTGCTCGTCGGCTGGGGTGTCATCGTCGCGCTGATCGGTCGGCGCGGCGGTCTCTTTACCTGGCTGATGGTACTGGGCGCGTTCGTGCTCTGGGCCATGTGGGACATGTTCGCCTGGGGCTACAAGTACGGCCACGACCTGGACCCGCGCGCGGCCATCAAGGTGGAAGGCATGGCCTACCAGCCACCGCTGATCGGGCACAAGAAGCTCCTGAACTTCGATGCGTGGTCCTTGCCGGACACGGGCGGCTGGATCCTGTTCGCCGCGATCTCCATCGCCGCGCTCATCTGGTTCATCGAATGGAAATGGCCCCGCAAACCGAAACTTGCCGCCGCACCTGTCTTACCCGCACAGACCGTGGGCGGTATGGTGACCGCGCTGGCGGTTCTCACGCTCGGCCTGTCCGCAGCGTGCACCGCCCCGGGCCCACCGGTCATCGACTTCGGCAAAGCCGAATGCGCCTCGTGCCGGATGAATGTGGTGGATCGGCAGTTCGCATCGGCCATCGTTACCAAGAAGGGACGCACCTATACCTTCGATTCACCGGAATGCATGGTGCAACACGTCGCCGACGGTTCGGTAGTAGAAGACGAAGTGGCCTCGTGGTGGGTGTGCGACCACGCCCATCCCGGCACCTTGATCGACGCTACGAAAGCGTACTACTTGGCCTCTCCGGAGTTGCGGAGCCCGATGAACGGGAACACGGCCGCGTTCGCGAGCGGGACCGACCGCACGAACACGGAAGCCACCTTCCACGGTGAACCGCTCGACTGGTCCGCCGCGCGGGCACGATTGGCCACGCACTGAACGATGTTGCGCTCCCGGACAACCCTGCTCGCAGCACTGTTCGCTTCTTGCGCCAGCGCGCACATCCACAAGGTGGTGCCCGGAAGCCATGCACTCTCGAGCGTGCTGAGCATCGCGGCCGAGGGCGATACCGTTCTCGTAGGCAGTGGCACCTACGCTGAAGGCACCATCACCATCGATCGGCCCTTGGTCCTGATGGGCAAGGGCTGGCCCGTGATCGATGGCGGCGGCAAAGGCGAGGTCATCGTGGTGAAGTCACCGCGCGTGACGATCACCGGCCTGGTGGTCCGCGGTACGGCGATCAGCGACCTGAACGACAATGCGGGCATCAAGTGCATCAGCTCCTCGGATATCCGCATCACCGGCAATCGCTTGGAGGGCTGCTTCTTCGGCATCTACCTGAGCAGTGTGGCGCGCGCCACGGTGGCCGACAACCGCATGATCGGCGACCCCGCCACCGCGGAGAACCGCCGAGCGAACGGCATACACCTGTGGAAGTGCGCCCATGTGGACGTCCTGCGCAACACCGTGTTGAACCACCGCGATGGCATCTACCTGGAGTTCGTTACCGACAGCCGCATCAGCGGGGATACCACGGCCTTCAACATGCGCTACGGCCTGCACTTCATGTTCAGCCACCGGGACAGCTACACGCACAACCTCTTCCACGACAACGGCGCGGGCGTTGCGGTGATGTTCACCCATGAGGTGACCATGACCGATAACCAGTTCCTGCGGAACCGGGGGGCCAGTTCATACGGATTGCTGCTGAAAGAGATCAACGACGCGCACATCGAGCGGAACACCTTCGCCGACAACACGGTGGGCATCCTGCTCGACGGTTGCAACCGCGCCACGGTGAAGGGCAATACCTTCCACACGAACGGCTGGGCGGTGCGCCTCTTCGCGAACAGCACGGCGACCACCTTCGAGGCGAACAGCTTCAGCGGGAACACCTTCGACATGACCACGAACGGCGACCTGGTGCTCAGCGTGCTGAAAGGCAACTATTGGGACCGCTACCGCGGTTATGACCTGGACCACAATGGGCGCGGCGATGTGCCCTACCGGCCGCTCAGCGTGTTCGCGCTGGTGACCGAACGCATGCCCTACGCCATGGTGCTCTCCCGCAGCCTGATGGTGAACCTGCTCGACCAGAGCGAACGGATGATCCCGACGATGACACCGAAGGCCTTGGAAGACAAAGAACCCCTGATGCGCCCGCCCCATGGATAGGATCGTGTTCGAAGGCCTGGGCAAGCGCTACGGCAAGCAATGGGCCTTGCGTGCGGTGAACGCGCGCTTCGCACAAGGCGAGATCGTGATGGTGATCGGCCCGAACGGATCGGGCAAGACGACCTTGATCAAGTGCCTGCTCGGGCTGGTGCGCCCCACGGAAGGCGGCATCCAGGTGAACGGATCGGTGACCGGCGATGATCCCGCCTATCGGGCGCACATCGGCTACATGCCGCAGCTGGCCGAGTTCCCGCGCGAACTGACGGTGGACCAGTTGCTGCGCATGATGAACGACATCCGCGATGCGAAGTCGGGCTCCACGGACGACCGGCTGATCGCCTTGCTCGGTGTGAACGAACTGCTGGACAAGCGGATCAGCACCTTGAGCGGCGGCATGCGCCAGAAGGTGAGCGCGGTGCTGGCGTTCCGCTACCGGCCGAACGTGCTGGTGCTCGATGAGCCCACGGCCGGACTGGATCCGGTGAGCGCCAGCAAGCTCTTGGACGCCGCCGTGCAGGCCAAGCGCGATGGTGCGACCGTGCTCATCACCTCGCACATCATGGAAGAGGTGCAGCGTTTGGGCGACCGCGTGGCCTACCTCCAGGACGGGCGCCTGCGTTTCGCGCTTCCGCCCGAGACCATCACCGAAGTGACCGGTGAACCGACGCTGTCACTGGCCCTGCCCAAATACCTCGCACAACTGCCGCCGATCCATGTGGAAAGTCTATAAGTACACCCTGCTCGATCTGGCGCGCAACCGCTTCGCGCTCGGCTATGCGCTACTCCTGTTCCTCATTTCCATCGGCCTGTTCTTCCTGGACGAGGACCCCGTGAAGGCCCTGATCGGGCTCACGCAGGTGGCGCTGGCACTGGTGCCCTTGCTCGCTCTGGTCTTCACCATCATCTACTTCTACAACCAGTACGAGTTCACCGTGCTGCTCGCCGTGCAACCGCTGCGGCGACAGAGCATCACGCGCGCGCAGTTCGGCGCGGTCTCCACGGCGTTGATCATCTCCTTCCTGTTCGGTATCGGTGTGCCGGTGATCGCCTATGCCCCGGGGTCCATCGGCTGGACCTTGCTGCTCACGGGCACCGCGCTCACGGCGGTATTCTGCGCGCTGGGCATGCTCATCGCGGTGCGCCAACGCGATCGGGCGAAGGCCGTCGGCATCGGACTGGTGACCTGGGTGATGCTGGTGCTCGTGTACGATTCACTGCTGTTATGGCTGATGTACGGCTTCAGCGACCGCCCGATCGAACCGGTGATCGTGCCCCTGGCCGCGTTGAACCCGATCGACCTGTCGCGCATCCTGGTGATGCTGAAGATCGATCTGGCCGCGTTGCTCGGCTACACCGGCGCCATCTATCAGCAGTTCTTCGGAAGCATCGGCGGCATGCTGGTGTCTTTCACACTCCTTCTCCTGTGGATCGCGCTGCCCGCGTGGGGTGCAGTCCGCGCTTTCGCCCGCAAGGACCTGTGAACGGGCCTGCTGATGCATCGCACCCGTTCGACTGACGATCATCAGCGTCCATCCACCGATATCGGGACAATATTGTCCGGCATTACAGCCACCATCATGAAAACCCTTCGCACCTTCCAATGGTCCATCGCCCTGATGGGCCTGACCACACTCCTTTCCTGCGGTGAGAACCCCGCAGCGGCCACAGGTTCCGCCCTGGAGGCCGCCGCCACACCGGCCGACGGAGGCCAATCCACCGTGGTGGATGAACAATCGCAGAAGAACGTCGTCGGCATCGCCGTGGGCTCCGCCGACCATAGCACGCTCGTTACCGCAGTGAAAGCGGCAGAACTGGTGGACGCCTTGAGCAACGCCGGTCCCTTCACCGTTTTCGCACCGACCAACGCGGCGTTCGCGGCACTTCCCGCCGGTACGGTGGAAGGCCTGTTGAAGCCGGAGAAGAAGGGCGACCTGCAGGACATCCTGCAATACCATGTGGCCGTGGGCGTCTTCAAGCCGGAGATGCTGCGCGATGGCCAGAGCCTCGGCATGGTGAACGGCGGCAACGTGAAGTTCACCGTGAAGGACGGACAGGTGATGATCAACGATGCGCACATCGTGGCCACGGTGCCGGCGAGCAACGGGATCGTGTGCGTGATCGACAAAGTGCTGCTGCCCGGTTAGGCCGGTCGGCACAACACCTCCCCGACCATGACCGGGGTTGGTGAAAGTCAGCGAAGGCGTCCGAAAGGGCGCCTTCGTTGTTCAGAGCTTTCCCTTCAGGAAGGCCGTACCGTCATCGAGTTCCTTGCCCAGGTCCTTGATGCGCGTACCGGTGAGCACACCCTGGAGCCGCTCGCGCACTTGCACGACCTGCGCGTGGATGGGGCAGGGCTTGCGGGCATCGCACCTCGGGAAGCCGAGCGCGCACCCGTTGAAAAGGGCGTCATCGTCGATAGCGGTGACCACCTCTCCCAGCTGCAAGGATCTCGCCTTGGTGGGCTCGATCTCGAACCCCCCACCAGGGCCTTTCACGGAAAGCAGGATACCGGCATGCACCAGCTTTTGCAGGATCTTGGCCATGAAGGCTTCCGGAGCGCCCGTCTCCGCGGTGATCATGCCCAATGTCCATCGCTTCGTGGTCTCATGACGCGAAGCCATGAGGACCGTAGCGCGGATCGCGTACATGCAGGCTTTGGAGAACATCAGGGGCGAAAATTATCAGCCCTTGGGGTCACACGTTCGTAACGATCGTCACCCCGTCCGTGCCCCGTGCGGAACTGACGAAAGTCATCCAAGCCGCTGACCGGACTCACCATCGGCCCAACCGCCCAGGTTCAGTTTCGCAGCGCAAAGCCGGATCCCTGATGAGCGTCATTTTCGTACTGATCAGTGCCAGCACCTTGGTGGCCGGGGTCTTCTTGGTGGCCTTCATCTGGGCCGTGCGGCATGGGCAGTTCGATGACGACCTCTCGCCCGCGGTACGCATCCTGAACGAACCCGCCCCGCTGGCTCCGGCCACTGCGGCACCCCTGAAACCCCTCCCCGGCCCTGTGGAGGGAACCGTGCAACGAAATCACGTCCTGTAATGACCGAGCGCTTCCAATACGACAACCGCATCGTCAAGAACTTCCTGTTCGTCACCATCCTTTGGGGTGTGGTGGGCATGCTGGTGGGCCTCACGGCGGCCTTGCAGATGGTGATACCGGGCATGAACTGGACGGAGTACTTCAGCTTCGGCCGCGTGCGTCCCTTGCATACGAACGCGGTGATCTTCGCCTTCGTGGGCAACGGCATTTTCGCCGGGGTCTACTACAGCCTGCAGCGGCTGCTGAAGACGCGCATGTTCAGCGACGTGCTGGGCCGGATCCACTTCTGGGGTTGGCAGTCCATCATCGTACTGGCGGCGATCACACTGCCCTTGGGCATGACCAGCGGGAAGGAATACGCCGAGCTGGAGTGGCCGATCGACATCCTGATCGCGCTGATCTGGGTGGTGTTCGGCATCAACATGATCGGTACCATCCTGAAACGGCGTGAACGGCATCTGTACGTGGCCATCTGGTTCTACATCGCCACCTGGGTAACGGTAGCGATGCTGCACATCGTGAACAGCATCGAACTGCCGATCTCGTTGACGAAGAGCTACAGCTGGTATGCGGGCGTGCAGGACGCGCTGGTGCAGTGGTGGTACGGCCACAACGCGGTGGCCTTCTTCCTCACCACGCCCTACCTGGGCCTCATGTACTACTTCCTGCCGAAGGCGGCGAACCGGCCGGTGTACAGCTACAAGCTCAGCATCATCCACTTCTGGGCGCTCATCTTCATCTACATCTGGGCGGGCCCGCACCACTTGCTCTATACCGCATTGCCTGACTGGGCGCAATCACTGGGCACGGTCTTCAGCATCATGCTCATCGCGCCGAGCTGGGGCGGCATGCTGAACGGCCTGCTCACCTTGCGTGGCGCGTGGGACCGCGTGCGGGAGGATCCCGTGCTGAAGTTCTTCGTAGTGGCCGTTACCTGCTACGGTATGGCCACACTGGAAGGCCCGCTATTGAGCCTGAAGTCGCTGAACGCCATCGCGCACTTCACGGACTGGATCATCGCCCACGTGCACATCGGTGGTCTGGGCTGGAACGGCTTCATGACCTTCGGCATGGTGTACTGGCTGGTACCGCGCCTCTTCGGCACCAAGCTCTACAGCGTGAAGCTGGCCAACGCGCACTTCTGGCTGGGCACCCTGGGCATCATCTTCTACGCCATCCCGCTCTACTTCGCCGGCTTCTTCCAGAGCCTGATGTGGAAGCAGTTCACCCCGGACGGCTACCTGGTGTACAAGAACTTCCTGGACACGGTACTGGAGATCAAGTACGCGTACTGGCTGCGCGCGCTGGGCGGTGCCATCTACATCATCGGTGTGTTCATCATGGTGTACAACGTGGTGAAGACGGTGAAGAGCGGCAAACTGATCGCGAACGAGGACGCCGAAGCGCCCGCGCTGGAGACCCTCACCCCCAACCCCTCTCCCGGGGAGAGGGGAGAAGGTGGCCACTGGCACCGTTGGATCGAGCGCCGGCCCATCCAGATGCTCGTACTGAGCCTGGTACTGGTGGGCATAGGGGGCATCTTGGAGATCATCCCCACCTTCCTGGTGAAGTCGAACATACCGACGATCGCGCAGGTACACCCGTACACACCGCTGGAACTGCAAGGGCGGGACATCTATGTCCGTGAGGGCTGCTACACCTGCCACTCGCAGATGATCCGGCCTTTCCGCAGCGAAACGGTACGCTACGGCGAGTATGCGAAGGCGGGCGAGTTCGTGTACGACCACCCGTTCCAATGGGGCAGCAAGCGCACGGGACCCGACCTGTTGCGCGAAGGCGGCAAGAACCCGGACAGCTGGCACTACTACCACATGTTCGAGCCGAGCGGACCGAGCCCCGGCTCCCTGATGCCGCCGTACCCGCACCTGTACGAGAACGTGCTGGACACGAGCACCACACGGGCGAAGATCAACGCGATGATCACCCTGGGCGTACCGTACGACAAGGAACCCTACGGACCGGACTACGCAGCGCGGGCGAACGCCGACCTGGTGGCGCAGCAGGAGCGCATCGTGAAGAGCCTGAAGAACGACAAGATCGACGCGGTGGCCGACCGCGAGATCATCGCCCTGATCGCCTACCTGCAACGCATCGGCACGGACATCAAGGCCAAACCCGCGGAGGCCAAAACCACCGCGCAACCCTGAACACGCAACGCCTGCGCCTTGCTTCCGCAGGGCCAAGGCAAGAAAAACACGCTACGGCGTCCAAAGCATGCTGAAGTTCATCAAACACCATGTGGACACGATCGCGGGTATCGGGATCTACCCCTTGCTCTCCTTCGTCGTGTTCTTCCTGTTCTTCCTCGCGGTGCTGTGGTGGGTGTTCACCGTGCGGCGCTCGCACATCGAGCACATGGCCGCCCTGCCCATCACACCGGACCGGACCACCCCAGACAACCACCCTCTCCGATAAACCGGAATGAAACACATGCGCACTGAACGCATCCCTTTCCTGCGGCTGTCAGCCCTTGTGTTGGCCGCTAGCGCCCTGCCCCTGATGGCCCAGAACGCCGCAGCGGCACCGGCCCCGAGTTTGGCGGACGAGGTTTCCATGCCGATGATCTACGGCCTGCTCGCCACCGCCGTGGTGCAGGTGATCTTCATCCTTTCGCTCTCCAGCATCATGCGCACGCTCGGCGGTACGTCCGTGTGGGCCAAGCGCCTGAGCGAAGGCGGCAAGCGGGCACTCGTGCTGCTGCCGCTGATGGGCCTCGCCAGCCTGAGCGCGCACGCGCAAGCCTACAAGGGGGATGGCGACACCATACCCCAATACCACCTGTTCTGGTGGTTGGTGGGCACCAACGTCTTCCTCTTCGTGGTGCTGCTCGCACAGATCAATGTGCTGCGGGGGATGACCAGGGCCGTGACCAGCGCGGTGGAGCCACCCGATGCCGAACAGGTGCCGAGCGGCCCCACGTGGGAGCAACGCATTCTCGCGAGCCTCACGCGCCAGAAACCCATCGAGCAGGAGCAGGACATCCTGATGCACCACGAGTACGACGGCATCCGCGAACTGGACAACGTGTTGCCGCCTTGGTGGCTATGGCTCTTCTATGGTTCGATCGCGTGGAGCGTGGTGTACTTGGCCAGCGTGCACATGTTCGAGCTGATGCCGAAACAGCAACAGGAGTATGAGACGGCCATGGCGCAAGCCCGCACGGATGTGGACGCCTACTTGGCGGCGCAGAAGAACGCAGTGGACGAGCGCACTGCGGAACGCCTGACGGACGCGGGCACCTTGGCTGCGGGCGCAGGCATCTTCAAACAGAACTGCGCGACCTGTCACGGCCAACTCGGCGAAGGTGTCGCGGGTCCCAACCTCACCGACGCGTACTGGCTGCACGGCGGTGGCATCAAGGACCTGTTCACCACCATCAAGTACGGCGTGAACGGCAAGGCCATGAAAGCCTGGCAAACGGACCTGAAGCCCTTGGAGATCCAGTCCGTGGCGAACTTCATCCTGAGCCTGCAAGGCACCAACCCGCCGAACCCCAAGGCACCGGAGGGTGAGATCTGGAAGGATGCTGCACCTGCGGCTATCGACACGACGGCGGTGCCGGTGGATACGGTCAAGTTGGCCGCGAACTGAGGCGCTTTCCCATCGGACGAACGGGTCGGCGCATACCTATCGGCGTGAACGCGTTATAGCCTCGGTCCGAACCATTCGAGATCCACTGTCGGTCGGGTTCAGGCGATCTGGGCTCATGTTGTTCCCTCCGGATCACCGTGCATCAGGACTTCCTGTGGACACACGATCAATTGCGTGCGCGCCTTCCTCCTTGTGACATTCGTCACCAAAACACGCATGGAGCATACGTCCAGGGTGCTCGGCTGACGATCGTCAGCCCGTTGAGCTGACGATGGTCAGTGATCGCAGAGGCCCGCACCGGACTTTTGCACCCATCGGAGTTCCTGCCGGAGAAACACCGGCGCGTGATGGATACAAAGCAACCCGCCCACCTGAAACGCGACGATGCCGCCCAGCAACGGGACGCGGAAGGCTTCCGAGATTCCATCAGCACGGTAGACAAGCAGGGCAAGCGGATCTGGGTGTACCCCAAGAAGTCGCACGGCAAATTCACGAACTGGCGTTCGCGCTTCGGCTACAGTTTGCTCGCCTTGCTGTTCATAGGTCCCTTCCTCCGCATCGGTGGGGAGCCGCTGCTGATGATCAACCTGGTGGAGCGGCACTTCGTGTTCTTCGGTCAGAGCTTCTGGCCGCAAGACTTCCTGATCTTCGTGATCGGCTTCATCACCTTCATCGTCTTCGTCGCGCTCTTCACGGTGGCCTTCGGCCGGCTCTTCTGCGGTTGGGCCTGCCCGCAAACGGTGTTCATGGACCAGGTGTTCCGCCGCATCGAATACACCATCGAAGGCGACTGGAAGCAGCGGCAGGCCTTGGACAAGGGCCCGCTCACCGGCGACAAGATCCGGAAGAAGACGTTGAAGCACGTGCTCTTCTTCGCCATCAGTTTCCTCATCGGCAACACCTTCTTCGCGTACATCATCGGCAGCGACATGCTGATCCGCACGATCACCGAACCGGCATCGGAGCACATGGTGGGCCTCTCGGCGATGTTCATCTTCAGCGCGGTGTTCTACGCCAACTTCGCCTTCTTCCGCGAGCAGGCCTGCACCACGGTATGCCCCTACGGCCGCTTGCAAGGCGTGCTGCTGGACCGCAAGAGCATCGTGATCGCCTACGACCACGTGCGCGGTGAGCCGCGCGGCCTGATGCGCAAGGGGGAAGAACGCAGCGCTGCGGGCAAGGGCGATTGCATCGACTGCAAAGCGTGCGTGCATGAATGCCCCACGGGCATCGACATCCGCAACGGCACACAGTTGGAATGCGTGAACTGCACCGCCTGCATCGATGCCTGCGACAACATGATGCGGAGCGTTGGCCTGCCGACCGGCCTGGTACGCTACGCGAGCGAGGACGAGATCGCGGAGAAGAAACCCTTCCGGTACAACACGCGCATGAAAGCGTACACCGGCGTGCTCACCGTGCTGGTGGGCGTGCTCGTGACGCTGATCGCCCTGCGCAGCGACACGGACAGCACCTTGCTCCGCGCGCCCGGCACCTTGTTCCGCACGGAACCGGACGGTCGCGTGAGCAACCTGTACTTCCTGAAGGTGCTGAACAAGTCGCACCACGCGATGCCCATCCGTTTCGAGCTGCTGGACCGCCAAGGCGAAGTGCGCCTGGTGGGCAAGGAGATCAACTTGGAACCCGGTGCCTTGGGCCAGAGCGAACTCTTCGTGATCCTGCCCACGAGCGAGCTCGATGGCATGAAGAACAAGGTGGTACTGGGCGTCTACAGCGGCGACAAATTGCTGGAGAAGGTGAGCACCTCCTTCGTGGGGCCCATGAAAGCTCCCGGCACATGATCACCGGTACGGACCAAACACGCAACACATGAACTGGGGAAAAGGACTCGCGCTCGCCATGATCTGCTTCGCCGGGATGATGGCCTACTTCCTGGTGCGTGCCTCGCAGAACCCGGAGCCGCTCATCAGCGAGAACTACTATGAGCAGGAACTGAAATTCTCGCAGCGCATCCATGACGAGTCGCGCACGCTGGCATTGGCGGAAAAGGTGCGCATGGTCGCCACGCGCGATCGGATCAGCGTGACCTTCCCCGGTGAAGTGAAAGACCGAGCGCTGTACGGGGAGTTGTCCCTGCTACGCGCCGATGTGGATGGCGAGGACCGCTCCGTGGTGATCAATAGCGCCACCGATGGCCGATTCGAGGAAGCGGTGAACCTGCGGCCCGGTCGTTACATCGCGCAGCTCGAGTGGCGAGCGGACAGCGTTCGGTACTACAGCGAAGAACAGTTGATCGTGCCATGAACGCGCTGTGGCCAGCGGCCCTCGTTCTGGGCGCAGCGGACAGCGCGCATTGCATCGGCATGTGCGGCCCCATCGCGTTGGCCGTGCCTTCGATGGGTCCGGACCGCCGGTCGCGCGGGTTGAGCACGGCCTTGCTGAACGGCGGGCGTTTGACCAGCTACGCGTTCCTCGGTCTGGCCTTCGGTGCGTTCGGTGAGGGCCTTCGATTGGCGGGTCTGCAGCAGAACGTATCATTGATCGCGGGCATCCTGCTCATCATCGCCGCCTTCGTTCCGTCCTTGCTCGAGCGGATGGGCACCCAAGGGCGACTGGCCATCGCGATCTCCCGGTTGCGCGGTATGCTGGCCCGCCATCTCCGTCGCACAGCCCCCGAAGCGATCTTCCTGAGCGGTGTATTGAACGGGCTACTCCCCTGCGGGCTGGTGTACACGGCAGCCATCGGAGCGGCTGCTGCCGGAACGGCCTTGCAAGGCGCCGCGCTCATGCTGCTCTTCGGTGCGGGAACGCTGCCAGCGCTCGTGGCAGTGCGCATGGGAAGCGGACTGATCGGCAGTCGGGCACGCACGACCATGCGCCGGCTGTCGCCGGTAGTGGTGGGTGCCATGGGCCTGCTCCTGGTCCTGCGGGGATCGCGTTTGGACATCCCGTACGTGAGCCCTGCCGCACCGACCACGCCGATGGAGGTCACCGTCTGCCACTGATCTTCGCACTTGATCCACCTTCGCCGCGCTTTGGCGGATACAATGCGCATCGAGACCAGCCTGTTCATCCTGTATGTCGCCGACCAACGGAGGAGCGAGGCATTCTACCGCGCGCTGCTGGGCAAAGGACCCTCACTCGATGTTCCCGGCATGACGGAATTCACGCTCAGTGCCGGTTGCAAGCTGGGCCTCATGCCCGAGGCGGGCATCGCGCGCATCGTCAGTGGTCCGCTGCGGCATCCGGCCGAGGGCAACGGTATCCCGCGGTGCGAACTCTACCTGCTCGTGGATGACCTTGACGAAGCGGTGCAACGTGCTGTGAACGCGGGCGCACATGCAGTGAGCCCAGCAGCGGACCGGGACTGGGGACATCGGGTGGCCTACTATGCGGACATGGACGGGCATGTGATCGCCTTGGCGCAGGCGATGCCTGTCCCGTGACGATCGTCACCATCCTCGCGGACGGATCATCGGACCTTCGTACCACAAACAGGAACGGATCATGAAGCAGAACATGGGAAACGTTGACCGCATCGTACGGCTGGTCATCGCGGTGATCATCGCAGCGCTCTATTTCACCGGGAAGCTGGAAGGCACAACGGGCATTGTCCTGCTGGTGCTTGCGGCCGTTTTCGCGCTCACCGGATTCATGAGCTTCTGCCCGCTCTATCTGCCTTTCGGCATCAGCACCCGGAAGAAGTGAAACGATCATGGACCTTCACGGCAACGGGGTCCGTTCTCGGGGCCTTGGGTGCCTGGCTCTACTGGTGGAACATCGGTTGCTCGAGCGGTGGTTGTATGATCACTTCGCATCCCTTGAACAGTGCGCTTTACGGAGCGGTCTTGGGCGGCCTCCTGGGCAGCTTTGTCCATGACCTCTTCAACCAACTCAGCACCAAGAACCAACAAAACAACTGACATGTTACGCTCGATCCTCGGCATCGGGAAGAAGAACAAACTCGCCCACATGCTTTCGGGCGGAGCCATCATCCTTGACGTGCGCGAACCGGAAGAATTCCGCGCAGGTCATGTGGAAGGATCCCTGAATATCCCGCTCGACGCGCTCGCCGGGGAGATGAAGAACTTGGACAAACGACAACCGATCGTCACCTGCTGCCGCAGCGGAGCGCGGAGCGCCATGGCCGCTTCGCTCCTCACCAAGAACGGTTTCATGGCGCACAACGGCGGACCGTGGACCACCGTGCAGAAGTACCTGGCCCATCCATGAAAGACCGACTGCTCCGCAACTGGTCATTCGCCCGCGTGTTGCGTGCGGCCTTCGCGGTGATCTTCCTCGCAGCCGCTATCACGCGCCATGAGCCCATCGCCTGGTTCGCCGCCGCGCTCTTCGGTATGCAGGCGGTGTTCAATATCGGATGCTGCGGTATGGGGACCTGCCAGCCTGGCACCAAGGCCGCTGCGGCACCGGACTTGAACGCACAGGTCACCTACGAAGAGATCCGATGAACATCGCAACCGCCCCCAAGTCATTCAAGGAATTGATCAACGGAGAGAAACCCGTGGTCGTTGACTTTTTCGCGGAGTGGTGCGGTCCGTGCAAAATGATGAAGCCGATCCTGGACGAGTTCAAGAGCCAGGTAGGCGACCGCGCTACGGTGATCAAGATCGACGTGGACAAGAATCCCGCAGCGGCGCACGCCTACCGCGTGCAGGGCGTGCCCACGCTCGCGATCTTCAAGAAGGGTGAAGTGGTCTGGCGGAAGTCCGGCGTAATGAGCGCGAGCCAGCTACAGTCCGCGCTGGCCCCGTTCCTCTGAAGCAGCACGAAGGTCCGAAGCGAGGTGTATCTCGATCGAACCGCGTGATACGGTGACCTTTCCCTGTCGTTGGAGCTGGCTCAACAAGCGTGTGATCACCTCGCGTGGTGAACTCAGTTCATCGGCGATGTCCTGGTGGGTCACTTTCAGCACATGGTTGCCGGTGGCTTGGACCCGCTTGACCAGGTAATTCCAGATCTGCTCATCCAGCTTGCGGAAGGCTACCACCTCGATGGTTTCCAGGAGCTCCCCGAATCGCTGGGCCTGTGTATCGTTCACGAAACGGCGCCATTCGGGATAGACCATCCATTCCTCCATGTACCGCGCGGGCACCATGAGGAGTTCCGCGTCCTCCTCCACAACAGCCATCACACTGCTGATGCGCTTCGTACCGGAGCAGGTCAGGGACATCGCGCAGGACTCACCGGGCATGATGTGGTAGAGGAATCGCTCGTGACCTTCCCCGTCTTGGGCGAGGATCCGGAGGCTCCCCTTTTCCACGATGGGAATGTGGGTGATGGTATCCCCGACGCGCATCAACTCCGTGCCTGCGGGAAGTGACTTCCGCACGACCACGCTTTCGAACTCCCGTTGGAGCTTCGGGTCCGTGAACATGCCGGAAAAGTAACGCTGTCCTTTCTAGCGCTGTTCCGAAGCTGCGGAAGCACGGGCAAGCGCGGCCTTCGCCGGGTCATAGTGGAAGAAGAAGTTCGCCCAGATGATCTTGCTGAGGGCGTAGAACACGGGCGCACCGAAGAGCATGACGGACGCGATGCTGACGATCTGGGTGATGATGCCGAGGTCAGGCAAGAGTACCATCATGGCCACCCAGAGCGTGACGCAAACAGCGACGCCGATGGCATAGGACACGTACATGGCCCCCGTGTAGAAGCCGATCTCCTTCTCGTACTTCACCCCGCAGACCGGGCACTGCTCGTGCAGGTCCCCTACCCTGTTCAGGTTGTAGGGATGCGCCTGGAAGAACTCCCCTTCATGGCAGACCGGGCATTTCAGGTGGAGGATGCTGTAGAGCTTCGTGGCCTTCCATTGCATGCCACAAAGAGAAACTGACCGTCGTCAGTTTTCGGTGACAAGCCTCACACAGACGGATAGCGATATGGCTATATGTTTGCGGCCAGAAAGAAAGCCCGTGTCCATCATCACCCTCGACGAGCGCATCGGCAACGACAAGCTGGTGCGCGCCAGTGAAATGCTGAAAGTGGCGGCCCATCCGCAGCGCTTGGCAATCTTGGACGTGTTGGGTTCCCGGCGCAGGCTCTGCGTCTCGGACCTCACCGACCTGCTGGGCATCGAGCAGGCGATCCTGAGCCAGCACCTGACCCTGATGCGCGACAAGGGGCTTCTCGGGGTGGAGAAGGAAGGCAAGTACAGCTTCTACTACCTGGAACAACCCGGCTTCCTGAAGATCATCAAGGACCTGGAGAACTGCTGCGAGCACCTGTGAACATGGAGATCCTCGGTTACATCGGCGCAGTGCTCATGGGCTTGTCACTCGGCCTGATCGGCGGGGGCGGCAGCATCCTCACCGTTCCCATCCTCGTGTATCTTTTCAGTGTGGATGCGGTGCTGGCCACGGCCTACTCACTGTTCATCGTGGGGCTCACCGCGCTGATCGGATCGTTCAGCCACATGCGTTTGGGCAACGTCCATTGGCTCACGTCCCTGGTGTTCGGCATACCGAGCATCGCGGCGGTATTCCTCACACGTGCCTACCTCGTTCCCGCGTTGCCGGACCCGCTGTTCAGTATCGGTGCGGCGCCGGTAAGCAAGGCGCTCGGCATCCTCATCTTCTTCGCCCTGCTGATGGTGGCCGCCGCCTACAGCATGATCCGGAAACAGAAGAAAGCCGCTGACACGACCACGGAAGAAGTGAAGTTCAACTACCCCCTGATCCTCGCTGAAGGCGCTGTGGTCGGCACCATCACGGGACTGGTCGGGGCCGGTGGCGGCTTCCTGATCATTCCCGCACTGGTATTGCTGGCCAAGCTTCCGATGAAGCAGGCCGTTGGCACCTCGCTCATCATCATCGCGGCGAAATCGCTCATCGGCTTCACCGGGGACCTGAACGGGAACGAGGTGATCGACTGGAACTTCCTGCTGCTCTTCTCGGCGATCGCCATCGCCGGCATCATCGTGGGCAGCATCCTGAGCAAGCGCATCCCGAACGAAAAACTGAAACCCGCCTTCGGCTGGTTCGTGCTGGTGATGGGACTGTACATCATCACACGAGAACTTTCGGCCATGGCTTGAAAGAGACCACAGAGACACGGAGACACAGAGAACACAGAGAACACAGAGAACAAAGTAGCGGACCACGGATGCCGGAAACAGTCAGAATGAAGGAGAAGACCTCGCCTTTCGCATTCCTCTGTGCCCCTGTGTCTTTGTGGTCTGCCTCCAGAACTCCCCTACCATGAAAATCGAACAGATCTACACCGGCTGCCTCGCCCAAGGCGCGTATTACATCGAAAGCAACGGCGAGGCCGCCATCATCGATCCGTTGCGCGAAACGAGCCCTTACATCGAACGGGCGAAGGCGCGCAACGCAAAGATCAAATACGTGCTGGAAACGCACTTCCACGCGGACTTCGTGAGCGGCCACCTCGACCTTTCGAAGAAGACCGGCGCACCGATCGTCTATGGACCCAACGCCAACCCATCGTTCGAAGCGCACATCGCGAAGGACGGCGAGGAACTGAAGCTCGGGAACGTGACCATCAAGGTGCTGCACACGCCGGGTCACACCATGGAGAGCACATGTTACCTGCTGAACGATGAGAACGGCAAGCCGCACAGCATCTATACCGGCGACACGCTCTTCATCGGCGACGTGGGCCGTCCTGACCTGGCGCAGAAGATGGGCGAGTTGACGAAGGAGGACCTCGCCGGCTACCTGTACGATTCGCTCAACAACAAGATCAAGACCCTGCCGGATGACGTGATCGTGTACCCCGCGCATGGTGCTGGCAGCGCCTGCGGGAAGAACATGAGCAAGGAGACCTTCGACACGCTCGGCCACCAGAAGCAGGTGAACTACGCGCTGCTCGCCACCACGAAGGAGCAGTTCGTGAGGGAGGTCACCGACGGCATCGCCCCGCCCCCGGCGTACTTCCCGATGAACGTAGCGCTGAACAAGGGCGACGTACCCAGCTTGGAAAGCGTGATGGAACGCGGCTTCCGGCCGCTGACGCCCGATGAACTGGAGACCGTGGTGGAAAGCACCGATGCGCTGGTGCTGGATACGCGCCAACCGCAGACCTTCAAGGACGGCTTCATCCCCAAGTCGATCAACATCGGGCTGAAAGGCGACTTCGCTCCGTGGGTGGGCACCTTGATCACGGACATCGCCCAGCCCATCGTGCTGGTGTGCGACGAAGGCAGCGAGCAGGAGGCGATCACCCGCTTGAGCCGTGTGGGCTATGATCACACGCTCGGCTACTTGAAAGGCGGCATCGAAGCGTGGAAGAGCGCTGGCAAGGACGTGGACAGCATCGAGAGCATCCCGTCGGCGGAGTTCGCCATTCGCCTGAAGCGCAACGGGCTCAAGGTGGTGGACGTGCGCAAGCAAGGTGAATGGGAGAACGGCCATGTGAAGGGCGCGGAACACATCTGCCTCTCCGGCCTGAACGGCCACATGGCGGAGTTCAGCACGAGCGAACCGAACTACATCCACTGCCAAGGAGGCTACCGCAGCATGATCGCCGCGAGCATCCTCAAGGCGCGCGGCTTCGACAACATCGTGGACGTGGCCGGTGGCTTTGCCGCGATCAGCAAGACGGACGTGAAGACCGTGACCGGTGCGGAAGCCCTGAAGTGAACACAGCACACTCGCGTTCTCCCTGCCAAGACATCTCCCCATGCTCGACGCGATCAAAGAACCCTGGCCGTGGTACGTGGCCGGCGCGCTCATCGGCCTCACGGTCCCTTACCTGCTGCTCGTGGGCAACAAGACCTTCGGCATCAGCAGCTCGTTGCGGCACCTCTGTGCGGCCTGCTTGCCGGCCAACATCCCATTCTTCAAGTACGATTGGAAGAAGGAGGTTTGGAACCTCTTCTTCGTCGGGGGCATCGCATTGGGCGCCTTCATCGGTGCGCAACTGCTGAGCAACCCGGACCCGATCGCGCTGGCCGGGCCGACACAAGCCTACCTGGCGACGAATGGCATAACGGACACTGCACAATTGCTGCCCGCGGAGATCTTCAGCTGGGACCGGCTCTTCACGCTGCGCGGCTTCATTTTCCTCGTGGTCGGGGGCTTCATGGTCGGCTTCGGCACACGCTACGCGGGCGGTTGCACCAGCGGCCACGCCATCATGGGATTGAGCAGCTTGCAATGGCCCAGCCTGGTCGCCACATGCTGCTTCATGGTCGGGGGTATCGCCATGACCTGGTTCATCCTTCCCTTCCTCCTCACCCTCTGAAGCCATGGCACAAGCCTTCCAACACACGCCCACCGCGCAGGAACTGGCCGACCTGAAGGCCAGGGAACTGGACGCGATCTGCGTCAACGAGAGCGAACTCGTCCACCCTTGGTGGCACAACCTGAAATACAGTGCCTGGGGTATCCTCTTCGGCATCGTTTTCGTGAAAGCGGAGATCATCAGCTGGTTCCGCATCCAGGAGATGTTCCGTTTCGAGAGCTTCCACATGTACGGGGTGATCGGCACCGCGGTCGTGGTCGGGCTCATCAGCGTGCAGCTGATCAAGCGCTACAAGGTGAAGACGGTACACGGCGAAACGATCCACATTCCGGAAAAGACCTTCAACAAAGGGCAGATCTTCGGAGGCTTGCTGTTCGGGCTCGGCTGGGCGATCACCGGGGCTTGTCCCGGGCCGCTCTTTGCACAGGTCGGCGCGGGCTTCAGCGTGGTCATCGTGACCTTCCTGAGCGCGGTGGCAGGCACATGGGTCTACGGGTTGTTGCGCGAGAAACTTCCCCATTGATCCATGTTGGCGGCGTTCATCGTTGTCATCTGCGGTGCGCTGGCGCTGCTCTGGTGGAACGCGCTCGACAACAGCCTCAGGGCCCTTATGCTGGTGAAGGGTCTGCCCTACGACGCACAAAAGGCCAGCCGGACAACGTTGGCCGTGTGGGCCACGGTCATCGCCGCGTGCACCATCCTTCTCTGGCCGAAGAACCCGTCCACCCCAGCACTTGCGAACGCCCTGCCGCCACCGGTCACCGCCCGCTACACGTCGGACAGTCTGTGGTACGGGCCTGACACGGCTTCCATCGCCGGACTGGAAAGCGCCAAGGCGGAACTGGTCCGTTACGGACGCGAACTCATCACCAACACGGCAACCTACCTCGGCCCTCAAGGCAGCGTGGGGCATCTGACCAATGGTATGAATTGCCAGAACTGCCACTTGGATGCCGGAACGAAACCGTGGGGCAACAACTATGGGGCGGTGTGGAGCCAGTATCCGAAGTTCCGCGAACGAAGCGGCGGCATCGAGACCGTGGCGAAACGTGTGAACGACTGCATGGAGCGCAGCTTGAACGGCATCGCGCTGGACAGTTCCGGCCGGGAAATGCAGGCCATCCTCGCCTACATGGAATGGGTGGGCACCGAGGTCCCGCAAGGGAAAAAACCGAAAGGCACGGGCATCACCGAGATCCCCTACCTCGATCGCGCGGCCGATCCGCTGCGCGGAAAACGCATCTTCATCGGGAAGTGCATCACCTGCCACAACGCCGATGGCCAAGGCAAATTGAATGCGGACGGACTCACTTACCAGTATCCGCCTCTCTGGGGCCCGAACAGCTACAACATCGGCGCGGGCCTCTATCGCTTGTCGCGCTTCGCGGGCTATGTGAAGGCCAACATGCCGCAGGGCGCCACTTGGGACAACCCGCAATTGACGGACGAAGAAGCATGGGACATCGCAGCCTACATCAATTCACGGCAACGCCCCGATCGCGACCTGTCAAAGGATTGGCCTCGGATCGCGGGAAAACCCGTTGATCATCCCTTCGGTCCGTATGCGGATACGTTCAACGAAGTGCAACACAAGTTCGGACCGTTCGGCCCTATGGCGGAAGCGAAAAAGAAGGCCACCACCAAGTGAAATCAGCATGATCGAACATCCGGAGGGTTGCAGGTGCGGTGCGCACGACGAAGAGAAGAACGGCGTCTCGCGCCGCCAGATGCTGCGTTCGCTCGGGGCCTTGGGCGCGGGCCTTACGCTCGGACCTACGCTCGCGATGGGCTCTTTGGCCGACCGCCGTGATGAACTGGTCAAGAGCCAAGCCGTGCTGCAGGGCAAGGCGAACAAGTTCACCATCCTGCACACGAGCGACATCCACGCGCAACTGCACACGCACGACGAGTTCTTTCTCGAAAGCGGCAAACCCGTGTACAAGAAGCGCGGTGGTTTCGGCGTGTTGAAGACGATGATCGACACGTTGCGGAACGAGGATCCGGAGAACACGATCGTGATCGATGGCGGCGATTGCTTCCAAGGCGGTGGCGTGGCCGCGATGAGCGAAGGGCGCGCACTCGTCCCGTTGATGGACCGCATCGGTTACGACCTGGTGCTGCCCGGCAATTGGGAAGTGATCTACGGCAAGGAGATGATGCTGAAGGATCTCGGCGCTTACAAGGCGGACAAGGTCTGCGCCAACATGTTCCACGCCGCCTATCCGGACGGTGCGCTCGCTACGGTGGACAAGAACATGGAGCTCAAGGGCGAGCTCATCTTCCCGCCCTATTGGACCAAACGTGTAGCGGGCATCAAGATCGGTTTCATCGGCTATAACGATCCGCTCACACCAAAGCGTCAATCGCCTGCTTACAGCTATGGCATCGCGTTCACCAAGCCGGAGGTGAACGTGGCGAAGTACATCCGCATCCTGCGGGATTATGAGCAGTGTGCGATGGTCTTCCTCGTCACCCACATGGGACTCGCGCAGCAAGTGGACCTCGCCAACAAACCGGAAGTGGAAGGTGCGGACCTCATTCTCGGTGCCGATACGCACGAGCGCGTGCGCACACCGATCCAAGGCACGTTCAGCAAGGTGACGGAGCCCGGGGCTTTCGGCTCCTTCGTCTCGCGTCTGGACGTGGTGGTGGAAGACGGCAAGGTGAAGGACAGCCACTACGAACTGCTCGACGTGGACCCCGAGCGATATCCGGCCGATGCGGACATGCTGCGACTGGTGGAGGAGGTGAGCGCGCCGTACAAGGACACCCTCGGCAAGGTGGTAGGCAGCACGAAGAACACGCTGGTGCGCTACTACGTGATCGAGAACCCGATGGACAATCTCATCACGGACGCCATCATGTGGAAGTTGAAACCGGAGATCGCCATAAGCAACGGCTTCCGTTTCTGCCCGCCGATCGTCGCGGACGGGAAGACACCGACGCCGATCACGAATGACCACGTCTGGAGCATGATCCCGGTGGACAGTGAAGCCAAGTACGGCGACGCGACCGGTCAGCAGATATGGGACTGGTTGGAGCAGGAGCTGCACAACGTCTTCGCGAAGGACCCGGCGAAGCGCTTCGGCGGCTGGGTGGTGCGCTTCAAGGGCATGACGGCCAACTTCACCATGCACAACGAGAAGGGCAAGCGGGTGAACTGGATCAAGGTGGGCAAGAAGCCGATCGATCCGTCGCGCACCTACCTGATCGCCGCCTGCGAGCGTGAGGGTGATCCCGATGACACGTTATGCCGGATGGAGAAGGTGAAGAACCCGCGCCGGGCGAATGCGACCATGCACAACATCCTGCGGGAGTACTTCGGCAAGTTCTCACCGGTAGCGCCGAAGGTGGAAGGGCGGATCACCGCGACCGATGCACCACAGGATCTGTTGAGCCAGTTGGAGGGGTATGACTACGAGTTCAGGTGAGCTGTGTGAGCGAGGTCACAGACCGGCCGCGCGGTACGGGAGACCTTTGCACACCATGAAAAAGCTCCTTCTACTGCTGGTCCTGTTCCTCGGGACCACGGGTGTGTTCGCGCAGGACGCACCACGTCAGCACCGCATCGTCATGCAACTCACCAGTGGCGACACCTTGGTGCACAAGAACCTGATGAAGCAGTTCAAGAACATGAAGGAGGCCGCTCCCACCATGCAAATTGAAGTCGTGTGTCATGGCCCTGGCATGGACCTGCTGATGAGCGACCGGAGCATTGTGCAAGCGAAGCTCAAGGAGTTCGCCACGCAAGGCATCATCTTCCTCGCATGCGAGAACACCATCAAGGAGCGCAACCTCGACCGGTCGAAGGTGATACTCGAAGCGGGTTACGTGAAGGCCGGCATCATCCACATCGTTGAGCGGCAGGAGGACGGTTGGAGCTACATCAAGGCGGGCTTCTGAGGCGTGTCGATCCTCTTGAAGAACCGATGGCTCAAAGGTCGGCGGGGCTTGACCCTTGTCCTATCGATAGTCCTCGCATTCCCGGTCAGCGCGCAACAGAGCGAGCACGACATTCCCTCGAACGACAGCCTGCGGGGAAAAAGCACGCTTTACGACATCATGAAGCGTGGCGAGGTGGAAGGTCGCTTCCGGCTCTACAATATGCTTACGATCAATGACGGCACCCCTTCGGACCTCCACGCTGTGGCCTTCGGTGGTGCCTTGGGCTTCACATCGCAGCGCTGGAAAGGAGTGCGCTTCAAGCTGAGCGGTGGATACACGTTCGATCTGGCCTCCAGCGATCTTACCGTGGCCGATCCGGTGACCGGTCAGCCAAGCCGGTATGAGATCGGGCTCTTTGATATCGCCGATCCGCGGACCAAGAACGACGTCGCCTACCTGCAGGAATTCCAACTCGACTGGTCATCGCGCAGTGCGCGCAGCATCGTGGTCTTCGGCAAGCAGACGCTGAACACCCCGTTCCTGAACGCACAGGACGGCCGGATGCACCCCAGCCTGTTCGAGGGGCTATGGGTGAAGCACCGAACAAAGCAGGGGACCGCTCTTGAAGGGGGCTGGATATACCGGATCTCACCGCGGAGCACCAGCGCTTGGTACGCGGTATCCGAGAGCATGGACATCAACCCTGTGGGCCGGGACATCCACGGAAAAGCTTCAGCTTATGGTGACCACATCGAGAGTGCCGGCATTCTCGCAGCTTCATTCAAACAGCGGTTGTGGCGCAAGGTGAGCGCAACGGTTTGGAACGTGTACACCGAGAACGTGTTCAACTCGGCCTTGCTCCAGTTGGATGCGGGAGGCCGGGAGGAGCGGTGGAGCGCCTACGCCATGGCCGTGCGCCAGGACCCGGCCGCGCGCGGGGCATACGCCCATGACAGTATCGCCTACATGCCGACGAGCGGGGCCTCTTGGGCGTTCAGCGGCCGCCTGCGCAACGTGCTCGGGAAGTTCAGTTGGCAATTGAACTACACGCGCATCACCCCGGACGGACGCTACCTGATGCCCCGCGAATGGGGCCGCGATCCGTTCTTCACCTTCCTGCCCCGGGAGCGCAACGAAGGCGCCGGCGACGTGCATGCCGCGACACTGAACCTCATTTGGGAGAACGTGAAGGGCGGATGGCGTATGCAAGTGGATGGTGGCGCTTACCGCATACCCGCGATCACCGACGCACGCCTGAACAAATACGCGATGCCATCCTACACGCAGTTCGACATCAATGCCCAATACCAGTTCAAGGGCGGTTGGAAAGGGCTCACCGCGCAAGCACTGATGCTGGTAAAGCTGCCCCTCAACGAACCATCGCTCACGGAAAAGCAGTCGTTCAACAAGGTGGACATGCTGCATGCGGACCTCATCATCAACTACGTGTTCTGAAAGAAGCCCTCTCTGTGATGTCCATCACGGACAGGGCAAGGCGATCGCCGGACCTTCGTACCGGGAAAGCAAAACACGATTGACCATGTTCAAGACATTGTTCGGCATCGGCCCCAAAGTGGACCTCGGCCAGAAGATCAAGGAAGGAGCGACCATCGTTGACGTGCGCACGGCGGATGAATTCCGCAGCGGGCACGTGAAGGGATCTATCAACATCCCGTTGGACCGCATCCAGGACCAGTTGAAGAAGCTCGACAAGAGCAAGCCGGTGATCACCTGCTGCCGCAGCGGTGCGCGCAGCGGCATGGCCACGGACACGCTCAAGCGCCACGGCTTCGATGCGTACAACGGTGGCCCGTGGACCTCCGTGAACAACCTGAAGTGAAACACAGGACGAAATGAGGGCCGCGCTTATCGCGCGGCCTTCGTCGTTCCATACCCCAAGCACCATGTCGAACACCCTCCCGCTCCGGTTCCGCCATTTCGCGATCCCGCTCCTGCTGCTCGCCTGCACGGCCGCACCACAGGACGACAAAAGCCTGGATGCGGCCGCATTCGCCGCCCGCATCGCAAAGAATGATGCACAACTAGTGGATGTGCGCACCGCCGCCGAATACGCCAACGGGCACATTCCCGGTGCCGTGAACCTGGATTGGACGGGTGGGCAGTTGGAAGAACACAACGCCGATCTCGACAAGTCAAAGTCGGTGCTTCTCTATTGTGCTTCAGGCCGAAGGAGTGCGGCCGCGCGCCAATACCTGATGGACCAAGGATTCCATGATGCAGTGGACCTCGCGGGCGGCATAGCCTCGTGGACGGCGGCCGGAAAGCCCATCGAGCGCTGATCCGCCTGAAGTCGACCAACGCAAGACGCCCCGACCAACCCCGGATCTTACCGGGATGGTCGGGGCGTCGTCCAACGCGTCTATCGGTCAGAGCAACGTCGTCGGGCACACGTAGGCCGTGCGCGGAACCGCGGTCTGTTTGATCCCGCTGAAGCCGTTCTCCACGTCCACGAAGTTCTCCCAGCCGCGTTGCTTCAGGATGGAAGCGGCGATCATGCTGCGATACCCGCCCGCGCAGTGCAGGATGAAGGGTTTGTCCTTCGGGAACTCCGCCAAGTGCTGGCTGATCACGTTCAAGGGGATGTTGACGGCCCCCACGACATGCTCACTCTCGAACTCGCTCTTCTTGCGGACATCGAACACGAGCGGCTTCTCCGGATAGCGCTGGGCGAATTCCTCCGCGCTGATACGGTTCACCGTGTCCACTTCCTTGCCAGCGGCCTTCCAGGCCGGAAAACCACCGTTGAGGTAGCCGATCGTATGGTCGTATCCCACACGGCTCAGCCGGATGATGCTCTCCTCCTCCTTGCCCGGCTCGGTCACCAACAGGATCGTTTGCTTGATGTCCGGAACCAGTTCCCCTACCCACATCGCGAAATTGCTGTCAAGCCCGATGTTCACGCTGTTCGGGATGAAGCCCTTGGCGAATACACCCGCAGGACGTGTGTCCAGCACCAGTGGACGCTCCTCATTGGCCACGACCTCGAAGTCGCTCACGCTCAATGCGCGTTTGCCACGCTCCATCACCGTGTCGAGACTTTCGTAGCCCTGGATGTTCATCAGCACATTCTTCGGGAAGTAGCCCGGAGGCGGCACCAAGCCCGCGAGCAGGGCCTTCTTGAATTCCTCTTTGGTGAGTTCCGGATCGAGCGCGTAGTTCACCTGCTTCTGGTGGCCCAGCGTATCGGTCGTTTCCTTGCTCATGTTCTTCCCGCAGGCGCTGCCGGCACCGTGGTTCGGGTACACGATCAGGTCGTCGCTCAAGGGCATGATCTTCTCACGCAAACTGTCGAACAGGTATCCCGCGAGCTTGTCCTCCGTGAGGTCCGCGATCACGTGCTGCGCGAGATCGGGACGACCGACATCGCCGATGAAGAGCGTGTCACCCGTGATGATGCCGTGCTCCTTCCCGTCCTCATCGATGATGAGGTAGGTGGTGCTCTCCATCGTATGCCCGGGTGTGTGGATCACCTTCACCTTGGTCTTGCCGATGTTGAACACTTCGCCGTCCGTCGCCACATGCGCCGCGAAACCGGGTTTGGCCGTGGGGCCATAGACGATGATGGCACCGGTCTTCTTGGCCAGGTCCAAGTGGCCGCTCACGAAATCCGCGTGGAAATGGGTCTCGAAAACGTACTTGATCCTCGCCTTGTCGGCAGCGGCCCGGTCGATGTAGGGTTCGACTTCGCGGAGTGGATCGAAGATGGCGGCTTCCCCATCGCTTTCCAGGTAGTACGCCGCATGGGCGATGCACCCGGTATAGATCTGTTTGATCGTCATGGTCGTTGTTTTTGGTCGTTGCGCCCGATCGTTGTCAGCCGCTATGGGAGCGTGATCACGGGCGACCACAAAAGTCCACTGCGCATGCCGCACCCATGGTGATGTTCGTCACCTGGCGTACGGATATGGTACAATTGTCACGGATGGTCATTGCACAGCGAAGGCCCCCGAAGGAGCCTCCGCCGCACACCTGACGGCACACCACCTAGGCCGTCTCCAACTCCCGTTTGGCGAGGTAGAAATCGATGAGCTCGATGCCCTTCTCGTGCAAGCGCGTATCGAGGTCCTTCAAGGTCTTGGGCGGCGGCACGATCACCTTCTCGCCCTTCTTCCAGTTCAGCGGCATGGCGCAACTATTTGCATCGACCGTCTGCATGGCTTCGAGCACGCGCTTGATCTCGTCCATGTTGCGCCCCACGTTCAAGGGGTAGTACATGATGAGGCGGATGATGCCTTTGGGATCGATGAAGAACACGGCCCTCACTGCGGCCGTACTGCTCGCGTTGTCATGCAGCATCCCGTACAAGCGCGCCACCTTCATATCGATGTCCGCGACGATCGGGAAGTCCATGAAGACGCCGGTCTTCTCGCGTACGGCCTGCACCCAGGCGATGTGGCTGTGGATACTATCGATGCTCTCCCCGATCAGCTTCGTGTTCCGTTCAGCGAACCATGCCTTCTCCTGTGCGAAGCCCGAAAGCTCCGTGGTGCAGACCGGCGTGAAGTCAGCCGGATGGGAGAAGAGGATCGCCCAACTGTTCTTGATGTACTCGCTGAACTTCAGCGGACCGGTGGTGGTGAGGGCCTCGAAATCGGGAGCTTGGTCGCCGATCCGGGGCATGGGGGTTGTTTCCATGATCGATGTCGTTTGAGGACATCACAAAGGGACGGGATCGGACAGCTGTATCCGGTGACAGAAGTCACCGTAAGGCCACTTCCAATCGCACTGCGCGTGCGTCGAAGGTTATCGCCTCCACATGCCCCATCCAACCGCGGTCGGTGGTGATGGCATGCACGTGGATGTTGGTATCGTGATGGGTGAACACGGCCTTGTGACGCGTGGAGAAGAATCCGATCGCTTCCGCCTCCGCCCCTGAAATGCGATAGTTCTTGTTCCCGCGATGCGCATCATCCGGGCCGTGTACGTCGGTGCCTGGCGGAACGTCAACGATGTGCACATCGACTTCCTTGAAGATCCCGAGGAGCTTGAAGGCGAAGGGAGCTTCGAGCGCGCCGTAGCCAACGGTGAGGAAGGCATCGAGCCGGGCCAGATCGGTGACGCTGTCGGGCAATGCCACGGGCATCCATCCCTCCACCCGCTGATGAACGAAGAAGGGCGCGCTCACGTCCCGACGCTCCACTACCTTCATCGTACGGTCGTTCGTCGCGGTCGATACGTAGCAATGACCATCGAGCACCAGCAGTTCCCCGCGCAGGTATTCCAATGGCCCAAGACCATAGGTGCCGGGCGTGCAGATGCTGTCCATGCCGATCAAACCTGCCAACTGACCGTTGAACATGGTATTGCGCATGGCACCGGTGATCACCACCTGTGCCGGGGCAAGGTGGACCAGACCCATCCAAGCGATCGAAAACCCCAGAACACGACGGAAGCGCCCTTTCCGGGCGGAAACCGAACACGGCATAGCGCAAAGTACGCCTACCGGACGAATCGTTCGACCATTGCCCTGGATCCGGCACGCACTTCCACGAGATAGGCTCCGGGGGCCATTGCGGCGAGATCGACATCCACCTTGTTCCGCGGACCACGTACCGGCTTAATGGCCTTGGTCATGACCGTGCGCCCCATCGTGTCGGTGATGGTCAGGGTCGCTTCATCGGCCAGGACATCTTGGATCATCACGTGCAACACGTCAGCATCCCGCGAAAGCTCCAGGCCCGGCGAAGCATCGCGTTCCTCGCTCACCATCTCGGCGGATTCCACCAGGAGCACGCGGTAGATGCTCGCGGATGCCTGGCTCTCAGAACCGGTATTTGTGAAGAAGATGTTGGCCGCTGAACTCTCGATGCCACCTGCAACATGACCGAGCACAATGGTATCCCCGGTGAAATGGTGATGCAGGAGAATGCCATTGTCATCCTGCGGTGTACCCGGCCAAGGAATGAACTCCGCGCTGGCTCCGAGCAAGGCGGGCATGGCACCCACTTTCGCCTCGGTCAATGCTCCGGTACCATCTCGTTGTACCGCACTGATCGTGCTCACGAAGGGCACATTCATATCATCCATGAGGATGTTCTCCTCGTTGAAGTAGTACCTGCTGATACCACCGAAGAACAGCGAACGCATCACATGGGTGGTGCTGTCGTACAAGCCCGCGTGCGCGGTGTGGTACTGGTTGAGCAATTGCTCGAACACCGGCACTACGGTGATCGTCGTGTCCCGGATGTCCACGGTGTTCAACCAAGGCAGGTCTTCCGCGTACTGGAACACGCCGCTGAAGACCGTAAGGCCGATCTGGCCGTCAGGGAACACCTGTGGCAGCATATTGTAGTCACGCCGGTGCAGGTTGACGGTGTCAACATGCTCCCAGTAGTCACTGATGGCCAGTTCCGATCCGTCGTCATCGATGGAGAAACGACGCACGGCGTTCGTGTACTGCTGGATGAATCCTGGACCGAAATCGGGACCCATGGGGTTGTACCGCCCGATGAACCGTTGGCCTCCAACGAGGTAGAAGCGATCGTCGATCATGCGCATCTGCCCGCCCGTTACCTCCATACGCGGATCGGTGACCTGTCGGAAGAACGGGGCGATCGGTGATCCGTTGCGAATGGCGTCCATAACGCCTGGAAGATCGATCGCTGTGAGGTTCGGGAAGGTGATGTGGTCCCCTGCCGTGGAGGAATAGCCGTAGCCCCCGGCACAGTAAAGCACATCACCGCGTTGTTCGAACTCCATGTTCGTGCTCTGCAGCTGTTCCAACAGGCCCTGCGGCAGGCTGCTCAAGCCGGTGGTCCAAACCTGCAAGGTGACAGGATCCACCACGTAGGCATCAGTATTATTGCCCGAGGCGAGGAAGGCGAACGGCGGCTGTCGGCGATGGAGCCCGTCCGTGCGTCCACCGATCAGGAACCATTGCCCATCATGCTGCCCCCAAGCGAACGATTGCAGTCCCGGCATACCGGGCACGTTCACCTCCTGAACGACCAATTCGCGGGTACCGAAATACTGGGCTTGAACGAACTGTGCAAGGAGCGCGAACGACAGGAGAAGATGCTTCATGTTCATCGCTTGTCAGGTAGGTGGATCATCCTTGCGCCCTTCCGCGCAGGATGAAATTCCAATAGAGCCTTGGCAGCACTTCACGTTTCAACTGGTACATGCTCCAACGCTCCTTGCTCTGGTCGATGGGGAAGGTCTCCTGCGGCTTGTTGTCGTAGTCGAACTCGGCGAGCACGAGCTTGCCATAGCCGGTGACCAGAGGGCACGAGGTATAGCCGTTGTAGTCGGCGGGCAAAGGCTTGTTGGCCATGGCGGCCAGCATGTTCGCGACCACCGTGGGGGTCTGCTTGCGGATCGCGGCCCCGGTCTTTGATGTCGGCAATCCCGCCGCATCGCCGATGCTCCAGACGTTCGCGTACTTCAGGTGCCGTAGGCTGTGTTTGTCCACGTCCACCCAACCACCGGCGTTCGCCAGCGGACTGCGCTTGATGAAGTCCGGCGCGCTCTGCGGCGGGGTCACATGGATGATGTCGTAGTCCACCCATTCGCTCACGTCCTTGTTCTTCTCGCCGAAACCGGTGAACCGGGCACGCTTGTTCGGGCCATCGATCTCCTCCAGCTTCCAGAAGAAGTTGAGCTTGATGCCGCCGCGCTCCACCACCTTCAACAGCGTCTTCTCGTACCGTGGCACGGCGAAGAGCTTCGCACCACCGCTCCAGTACTGGATATCCATGTCCTTCAGGACACCCTCCCTCCGCCAATGATCGGCGGCCAGGTACATGATCTTGTGCGGCGCACCCCCGCATTTCACCGGCGTGTGCGGATTGTGGAAAATGGCCTTTCCCTTCCGCAGGCCCTTGATACATGCCCATGTGTACGGCGCATGCGTGAAGCTGTAGTTCGAGCAGACCCCATCCTTGCCGAGGCATTCGGGCAGGCCCTTCACCGCTGACCAGTCGAGCTGGATGCCCGGGCACACGAGCAATTGGTCATAGCTGATCACGCCGCCGCTGGCCAAGGTCACCTCGTTCCGATCGGGCTGGAAGGACGCCACCTTGTCCTTGATCCACTCCGCTCCTTTCGGGATGAAGTCCCGTTCGTTCCGTTCCGTGTCCTTGATGTTGAATACACCGCCTCCCACCAAGGTCCATGCGGGCTGGTAGTAGTGCTTCTCCGAAGGCTCCACGATGCCGACGGTGAGCTTGCTGTTCTTGATGAGCAATAAGGCGGCGGCGGAAAGTCCCGCGTTGCCACCACCGATCACGAGAACTTGGAAGTGCTTGGCCATGATCACGGAGAATGTGGCCACCAACCTATACTCCCCTCGGATCCAGGCTTGTGAGGATCCTCACGATCAGTCCTGCTCGAGTACGAGCAACGGAAAGTGCGCGTTCATCGCGAATTCCTTGGTGCTGCTGGGATGGAACAAGCGGGTGAAGGCACCGAGGTGGCGGTGGAGCACGGCGATCATGTCCGCATGCCTGTGCTCCGCCAGCCGCTCCAAGCTGTCCACCGGACCGTTGCCGTGCGCGGTGAGGAAGGTGTGCGGCACATCCTTCAGCGCTTGCTCGTAGATGCCGTTGCTCCAGTGCGGCGCTCCTTCGGGTACTTCCTGGTCATAGTGCGCCACCAGCACATGGGCGCTGGCACGCAAGGCGATGGTCCGGAGCATGGAGAGGTCGCGCGCACTGACGTCCTCATAGTCGTCCGCGAGCACGATGGTCCGCAGCGGGGTGATGGGTCGACCAACAGGCATGACGAGCACAGGGACGGAAGATCGCTTGATCACGTCGATCGTATTGCTGCCGAAGAAGGAACCGCCACTGCCCTCCCTTCCCATCACCACGATATCCACGCCCTCGCGCTTCACCTTGTCGTTCAGCAGCGGCACCAAGGGACCGAAGACCAGTTCGTGCGCGACACCTTCGGCGTTGGTGGTGCGGGTGAACCGGTCGGAGAACTCGAGCAACCGGGTGTTCGCGAGCTCGATGTAGTCCGCCGTGGCCATGGCCAACAGGGGGTCGATCACGTTGACCTCCGTGTACGCGTGGAAAATGGAATAACGGTTGCCAGTTCGTCCGAACAGGCCCACCGCGTATTCCGCCGCGTGCATGGAAGCGTCGCTGAAGTCCGTGGGAAGAAGGATGTGCGCCATGATCGGGAAAGTCCATCAATGATAGGTACGCCGTTCTTGGAAGGGACTGACGAAAGTCGGTCCGTTCGCCCGCACTGGTCATGGTGCATGACCTCCGGCCGGGATAGGTTCGTACCGGATAGAACGGTGCATCGCACCACAACACGAAAAGCCATGAACCTCATCAAGCGTCAACCGGATTTCTTCGATACCGACCTGCTGGACCTTCCGGGCCGTATGCTCGGCACGGGTTTCTTCCGTGACCGGGAGTTCCCCATGGTGAACATCCGCAACCTGGACAAGGAGTTCAAGGTGGAACTCGCCGCACCGGGCTACAAGAAGGAGGACCTGAAAGTGGCCATCACGGAGGGGGTGCTCACCGTGAGCAGCGAACAGAAGCTGGAGAAGGAAAGCGATCAGGACGGCTGGAACCGCCGCGAATTCAGCTACAACAGTTTCTCCCGCAGCTTCCAGTTGCCCGAGAACGCCGACGCGGACAACGTGAAGGCCACCTTCACCGATGGCGTACTGCACCTCAGCATAAGCAAGAAACCTGAGACAGGTCCCGTGCGCGCCAAGACCATCGCCATCAGATAGATGAGCTGGGTACGCGACCGTCAGAAGCGGGAAGCGGAGGAGCGCGAGTGATCGCGCTCCTCCGTATTCCTTTCCGTCTCAGCGCTCAGCGTGCTGGTGATCATCGGCATGGTGGTGATGCACCACTTGGTAGGTTGGAGCCGGGTATCCTTGTTCTATTTCAGCGTGACCACGTTGGCCACGGTCGGCTTCGGCGACCTGCACCCGACGCACGAACTTTCGCGTCTGTTCTTGGCCTTCTATGTGATCGCCGGGGTAACGGTGGCCCTCAGCGCGATGACCATCGTGGGTCGCAACTACTTCGAATTCATGGAACGCCGACTGATGCGCGAACGCTGGAAGATGTGCCGCCATCCGCACACGGGACGTCGCGCGTATGATCCGCGACCGGGGATCGTTCAGTCCTCGCCGTGAAGACGGCCGATGGCGCAACTCACGTACGACTTGGCCTTTTCTGCCATTCCACCGGTCCCTTCCTCCGGATAACCGAGCCTTTGCAGCAAGGCGATCACCTGATCATGCTCTGTGGAACCATCGTGCTCTACCCGAACAGTGCCTGCGGGAGGATCCACCCACACGCCTGAAACACCCGGCAGTTCTTGTACCCGGTGACGAACGGTGCTCGCGCAGCCGCCGCACTTGAGGTTGTCCACATGGATCGTGAGGGAAGGCATGGCGTTGGGATCGGTGCAACGAAGGAAGTCCCGAACGCGAGCGGCATGTATGATGGGAGTCTCACGGCACACTGACGAACGTCAGGAAACGTGCTGAAGCCCCCCGGTAGGTTTGTCCACAGCACGACCGCGCGAGCGAGCCATGACGTCCCTTCCTATCACCACGATCCGCGACCTGGTGCAAGAGCTCCTTCGCCATCGCGACGCGGCACGCTATGCGGAAATACTCGCGCGGTACGCGGTACCCAGCCACGATCTGGAGCCGTACTTCCGGTGGAACACGCGGCACTACACGCGCACCTGCATCCAGCGCAACGACGAGTTCGAATTGCTGGTGATCTGCTACGAACCGGGGCAGCGCACGAGCATCCACGATTTCAACAGCCAGACCGCCTGGGTCCACCCGGTGATCGGCGAAGTGGTGGAGGAGCGCTTCACCTTGGACCCGACAGGCCTGTTGCGCCAGACGGGAGAAACCCACTTCCACCCGGGAGAGATGGACCGCTTCTCGAACGGCAGCTCCATCCACCGCTTCACGAACCGAGGTCCGGAGCGTGCAGTGACCCTCAATCTGTACGCCAAGCCCATGAGCCAATGGCGCGTCTATGATGAGCGCACGGGGAACATCAGCGTATCGCCAGCAGGTCCTCCGCGATGAGCGGGATGGGTAACTTGGCCCGCATGGCTGAACAGGCGAAAGGGCTTGGTGACGTGGATGTCTCGCGCGTAGGTGAGCTCTTGTTCAGCACGGCGGCCGAAGGACTGGTGGTCGTGGACGCGCGCGGGGCGATCCTGATGCACAATCCACGTCTGGCGGAGATGTTCGGCTACCCTTCCGATGGGATGCACGACCTCACTATAGAAGCGCTGCTGCCCAACGCGGTGCGTGAGCGCCATGCGCAACACCGTGCGGCCTACGACGAAAAGCCGGTGCAGCGCAGCATGGGCATCGGCATGGACCTGTGGGGCCAGCGCAAGGACGGCAGCGTGTTCCCTGTGGAGGTCAGTCTGAACCATTTCGCCGTCGACAGCCGACGCTTCGTCATGGGACTTGTTACGGACATCACCTTGCGGCACAAGGCAGAACAGGAATTGCAGCGCACCAACCAGGAACTGGAGGACCGCGTGGAGCAACGCACGGCCGAACTGCGCGAAGCGGAGCACAGCGTGCGGGAGGCGCTGGAAAAGGAACGCGAACTGCACGCGCTGAAAAGCCGTTTCGTCCAGATGGCGAGCCATGAATTCCGCACACCCTTGAGCACCATCATGAGCAGCGTGGACCTCATCGGGCGCTATACGGACGGGGCCGAGAAAGTGGAGAAGCATGTGGCACGCATTCGTACGAAAGTGCGGGAGCTCACCGCCATGCTGAACGAGTTCCTATCACTGGAGCGCATCGAGCAGGGCCAGGTCCAAGCTGTACCGGCGGAGTTCGACATCGTGCACCAGTGCATCGAGCAGATCGAGGAACTGCGGGGCCTCGCAAAGCCCGGCCAGTCCATCGACTATGACCACAGCGGCGAAGAACGCAGCGTGAATACGGACCGCACGATGCTGGGCCACGTGATCACCAACCTGGTGACGAACGCGGTGAAATACTCACCGGAACACCTGCCCATCATGCTGCGCACGTCGATTACCGATGGCCGCCTGCACATCACCGTGGAAGATCGCGGCATGGGCATACCCGCGGAAGACCAGCAACACCTGTTCGACCGCTTCTTCCGGGGCAGCAATGTGATGACCATTCAAGGCACGGGGCTCGGCCTGAACATCGTACGGCGCTACTTGGACCTGCTCGGCGGCAGTATCTCGTTCACCAGTGAGCCCGGCCACACCATCTTCCGCGTGGAACTGCCGCAGCACCTCTCCCCATCCGACAACATCACCTGACCGCATGAAGACCATCCTCCTCATTGAAGACGACGCGGACATGCGCGACAACACCGCGGAGATCCTGGAACTCGCCAGCTACCGGGTGCTGAAGGCGGAGAACGGCAGGCGCGGGGTGGACATCGCGCGCAAGGAGAAACCGGACCTCGTGCTTTGCGACATCATGATGCCGGAGCTCGATGGCTACAGTGTGCTGCACATGCTCGGTCGAGATCCGGCCACGGCGGAAGTGCCCTTCATCTTCCTCAGCGCGAAGACCGAGCGCGGGGACGTGCGCAAAGGCATGGAGCTCGGTGCGGATGACTACCTCACCAAACCGTTCGAGGAAAGCGAACTGCTCAACGCCATCGAAGGAAGGCTCCGGCGCAGCGAGCTCTTCCGCAAGGGCTTCGACAACGGCTTCGAGGGCTTCGGCAAATTCATGGACCAGGCACGCGGTGTGGAAGCCTTGAAAGGCCTGAGCAGCGATCGCAAGACGCGGAAAGTAGCGGCCAAAGAGGTGCTATTCCACGAAGGTGATGAGCTGCGCAGCGTGCCCTACATCGTCCACGGCAAGGCGCGCACCTTCAAGATCAACAACGACGGCAAGGAGTTCGTCACCGGACTTCATGCTGCGGGCGACCTGCTCGGCTACATGGGCCTGCTGGAGAACGGCCACGCGCTGGAAACGGCGGAAGCACTGGAAGAATGCGAGGTGGCGTCCATTCCGCGCGAGGACCTCTTCGCGCTGCTCTACAAGGACCGCGATGTGAGCATCCGCTTCATCAAGATGCTCGCGCACGATGTGAAGGAAAAGGAGCAGCACCTGCTGCAGCTCGCCTATGCCAGTGTGCGGCAGCGCGTGGCGCAGGCCATCCTGCGCGTGCATGACCGCTATGCGGGCACTACCGGTCCGGGGCTCGGCGTGAAGATCAGCCGTGAGGACCTGGCGAGTATCGTAGGCACGGCGACGGAATCGCTCATCCGCTGCCTCACCGACCTGAAAGAAGACGGGCTGATCGCCAGCGAGGGCCGTGACATCCGCATCGTGGACAAGACGCGGTTGGAACGCGTGGCCCATCGGTGATCGCTGTCGATGACGGGCGATCATCTCCTTTTTTTCACGCTCCTGCTGGTGGCCGAAGTGCTGGGCACGGTAGGCGGTTTCGGCTCCTCGATGCTGGTGATGCCGCTGGCCGGCTGGTTCATGCCCTTCGATCAAGCGCTCGCCCTTACGGCGCTGTTCCATGTGTTCAGCAACGCGGCCAAGATGCTCCTCTTCCGGGTGGGCGTATCGTGGCGATTGCTTCTCTGGCTGGGCCTGCCGGCGGTGCTGGCGGTGATACTCGGTGCCCGGCTCACGGTCTTCATGAACGAACGCATCCTGAGCCTGCTGCTGGGCGCATTGCTCGTGGTGATGGGCGCGGGACTGCTGTGGAAGTCGGAATGGCGGCTGGGGGCAACGAACGGCAACGCGCTTTCCGGCGGCGTGATCAGCGGCTTCATCGCGGGCATCGCCGGTACCGGGGGTGCGGTACGCGGTATCACCCTGGCGGCTTTCGACCTGGAGAAGATGGCCTTCGTGGGCACCAGCGCGTGGATCGACATGGGCGTGGACCTGAGCCGAAGCGTGGTCTACGCGTCGCAGGGCTTCATGACCGCCTTGGTGCTCACCTACCTGCCGATCATGGCCGTCGCGAGTTTCACGGGGAGCTGGCTCGGGCGCTGGCTGCTGTTCCGCATCCCGCAGGAACGCTTCCGGAAGATCGTGCTCGGGCTCGTGGTGGTGATGGGACTGATCACCGTCGGGCAAGCGATCGGGCGCGGTCTTTTCGCCACCTGATGAAGCGCCATACGGATCCAGCCCACCTATCCCCTTCCCGCGAGCTTGACCATCACTCCACCACGAACCGAACGGTGCCGCTCCTTCCGTTGGAGGCCTGTACCAGCAGCACGTAGCTCCCACTCGACAGATCCGAGCGTTCGAGCTTGATGTTGCTTGCGGTGGTCATCCATGTGCGCACAGGTCTGCCCAACGCATCAAACAGCCGCAACCTCATCATTCCCGGACCGAAGCCGGAAAGATCCACGAACGCCTCATCACGCAATGGATCCGGGTATACCATGGACTGCGGATGAGGTTGAATATCGGCTATACCCGTAGGGAAGGTGTAACATACCTCCAACTGCGGATGCCTAACGGGATCGGCGTGATCGCTCGAAGCGAAGATCATGCGACGGTATTCTTCTTCGGATGCGAGCCGGAACATCCAGCCGTGATAAGAGTCAGGGTCGGCCATCGCGCTTTGCACCAGTGGGAGTACGTCGATGGCCGGACGGTCCTCATCAGGTGTGGTGGTGGCGGGCAGATAGACCTGGCCTTCCTCCGTGGTGCCGGGCTGGCTATCCCAAGTTAAAGTCGATTCGAGCCAAGGTTCCGTGACCCTTTGAAGCCATGCTTCGTTCGAGCCGCTCAGGGTGGAATGTTCTCCATTGGGTGATGTCGGATTGAAATAGAGCGACAGCACGGCGGACACAAGCTCCGCACCTTCGGGTATGCCACCGAAGCCGAACTCGATGAGGCTCCGGGTATCGGAATCCGCCCCTTGGTTGGTCCAGCCCGCGGCAACGAAATCCGCTGATGTGCCGAAGTTCATGGAGCTGAACCCGCACGGAACGCAGTTGGCAATGAACGCGTCCTTTACGCCCAAGGCATCCGTACCGACATCGATACAGATCACATCCCCACCGCGAGAGTCGGATATGTATGCCGGTCTTTGGGCAGCAAGAAGCCCCGGGAAAGAACAGACCAGGACAACCACGGCAAAACAGGTCCGGGGGCGCATACCAATACTGGTTGATGCGAATGTACCATGCCGCGTGCGATTGGCAGTGACGATATCGCCTCGCACTCCGTCGGGCAAGCGATGGGTCGCTAACGCTTGGCCGCGCGGTACTTTGCCAGGTTGATGAGGAGCACCCCACCGAGGATGATGACCAAACCCGCCGCCTCGCGCCAGCCGAAATGCTCATTCCCGAAGAACACGCCGAGCAGCACGGCGACAACGGGATTCACGTACGCGTAGGTGCTCACCTGCGTGGCGGGCCGCACCTGCAGCAGCCATACATACGCGCTGAAGCCGATGAGCGAACCGAAGACGATGAGGTAGGCCAGCGAGAACCATGCGTGCCCGGGCACGTCCGACAGTTGGAATCCCGAGGTCTCGCCACGGAACACGCTCACCAGCATAAAGCTCACGCCGCCCACGAGCATCTGCCAGCCGCTGTTCACCATGTTGGGAATGCGTGGCGGATGGTACTTCGCGTAGATCGAACCCGCGGGCCAGCCGAGAATGCCCAGAAGCAGAACGAACATCGCGGAGAACTCCGGTGTGACCTCCGCCGTGGAAAGTTGCGCGCTGATCTTCTCGCTGAAGAGCAACAACACGCCAGCGAAGCCGGCGACCACGCCCAGCAGCACGGACCAGCTCCGGAAGTTCACGCGCCAGTTGGGCTTGTCCATCACCACGAAGGAGAGCGGAGCCACGGCGATGACGATGGCCACCACGCTGCTCGGTATCGTTTGTTCCACCCACACCACCGCGCCGTTGCCCACCAGGCACAGGAGCAGACCGGTGATCGCGGCGTTCTTCAGGTCAGCGCCGGGCTTGATGGAGATGCCCGTGGCCAAGCACCAGGCGAACATGATGCCCGCGGCCACGAGGAAACGGAGCCCGCCGAGCATGAAGGGCGGCAAGCCGTCCAGCGCTTCACGGATGAAGAAGTAGGTGCTTCCCCAGATGATGTAGATGGCCGCGAAGGCCAGATACACCTTCAGGCGGGATGGCTGCTCAGCGGCGGACATGAAATTCGTGCGCAGAGGTAAGGAGATGGACGATCGGGATCGCATGGCCTGTTCCTGAACTTCCATGCCGAACCGCCGATGAATGCCGATGGACAGGATGAACGCCGATAGCGCATCCATCCACTGCCCTATCATCCGCGTCCATCCCGTTCATCTGCGGTCCCCTTCCTTCGGCGTCAGCGGGCCCGGCAAGATCAATTGCATGAACACGAGGTCGAGCCAGCGTCCGAACTTGTAGGCGGCGTCCTTGATGCGCGCGCACTCGACGAAACCGAAGCCGACGTGGAAGGCGATGCTCGCCGCGTTCGCCGAATCGATACCGCCGATCAATGTGCGCAATTCCAAGCGCCGCGCCTCCTCGATGAGCGCTGAGAGCAGCGCATGGCCAACGCCCTTTCCGCGATGGTCGACATGGACGTACACGGTATGCTCACCGGTGTACTTGTACCCGGGCTTGCTGCGGAAAACGCCGATGCAACCGAAACCGAGAACCGCATCCCCGTTCACCGCGACGATGACGGGCCAACCGGCGGCCTTCAAGTCATCGAACCATTGCTTGCGCATGGCCAGTGTGTGGGGTTCGTACACGTAAGCAGCGGTTGTGTTCGCGATCACCTCGTTGTAGATGGCGAGGATCGCCGGCAGGTCGCTCTCAGTAGCGGGGCGAATGCGGGTCTCCATGCTTACGCGCGGGCGATGGCTTCAACGAAACGATCCACCTCTTCTTCCGTGTTGTAGTAGTGCAAGGATGCGCGCATGATGCTGTCGATCCCTCGTCCTCCCAGGTCCAACCAGGCCCAATCGAAGTTGGTGACGCTGGTGTTGAGGCCCTGCTTCCGCAGCTTCAACAGCAAGGCCGACAGGTCACGGCCCTCGATGGTGAAGGTGTTGATGCCGCTGGGCCGTGTTCCTTGGTCGCGCACTTGCACGCCGGGTACTCCGCTCAGTCGCTCCCGCAACAAGGTGGACAGCCCCAGGATCCGTTCTTCGATGGCGTCCAGTCCCCAACTGAGCGCATGGTCCACCGCTGCGCCCATGCCCAAGCGATCGGCCACGTTGAACTCGTTCTGTTCTAAGCGCCGCGCATCGGGCCGCCACGTGAACGTATCGCGTCCGGTCCATTGGGCGGCGTGTATGTCGATGACAGGCGGCTCGATGCGATCGAGTACCGAACGGCGCACGTAGAGGAAGCCGGTACCCCGAGGGCCGCGCAGGAATTTGCGTCCAGCACCGCTCAATAGATCGCACCCGATGCGCTCCACGTCCACGGGCATCTGGCCCACGGCCTGGCAAGCATCCAGCAGGTAGATGGCCTGGGACCCGCGCAGCGCAGCGCCTACCTCGGCCACGGGATTCACCATCCCGTTGCTGTTGGTGATCTGCGTGATGGCCACCAGCTTCACCCGGTCATCGAGCATGTTCTTCAGCGCGGTCACATCGAGCAGACCGTTCTCATCGCTCGGCACCACGTCCAACAAAGCACCGACCTTGTCACATGTACGGCGCAGCGAAAGCCAATTGCTGTTGTACTCGTTGTTCGCCGTGAGCACGCGCTCGCCCTTCTTCAAGGGAACGGCATGAAAGGCGCGGTGCCAGGATTGTGTGGCCCCATCGGTGAGCGCGATCTCATCCGCGTGGCAATTCAGCAAGGTGGCGAACGAGGTGTAGACCGCATTCAGCGCATCGGTTTTCACGGCAGCCGCTTCGTAGCTGCCCATGAGCGCTTCCTGGCGCGTGTGTTCGATGACGGTATCGAGCACAGGCTGGGGCATCAGGCCGCACCCCGCATTGTTGAAGTGGAGCACGCGCTCGCAGCCCGGTGTGAGTGCACGGGCGCGGGAAACGTCAATTGCTGTTGCGAGCATGGCGCAAACCTATCGCGTGCCCGCCGTCATCGGTCAAAAGACATCGTCCGTTTCCTCGTTGTGCGGGGCATATATCGGGGGCTGAGGTCGCACCGTGACACGCTTTTCGATCAGCCGCCCATCCTCTGTCCAGGTGCGCGTGACGCAGCGATGATGGAAATACAGGAGCGACCATCCGCACCGGTTCTTCCACTTCTTTCGGCCCGAGATATAGAAGAGGACACGGGAGGACCGATGCTTCCTTTTCCGGGAAAACTCGATCGGCGTACCATCATCCTGCCAGGATCGCTCCATCCGCTTGTGCTTTGGTGAGGCATAAACACCTCGCCCGTTGCGGATGTACTCCGTCATGCCCCATCGTCCTTTGGCATCGAGTACGTGCTGCTGATGCGTCCATACCGCGGCATCCTTTCGGGGTTCTGTGCGCGAATAGCGCACGGTGCGGACCAGGTCGCTATCACGGTCGTACGAGCGCCACACGCCTACCCTGCTGTAGATGCCCTGCTTCTTGCGCTCCTCCCGACCATCAGGGTGGATGATCATTTCCTCCCCCCGGGTGAACGGCCCGCTCGAATACGAACCGTCCGCGCAGTGCTCCAACCAATCACCAATGGGCTTGCCATGCTCAAAGCGTCCGTAGATGTACGCAACAGTATCGAGCATGCGGCAATCGCGATCATTGGAGTACACGTGCCAACCTTGGTAGTAGCCGGCCTCATCCGACAGGTTGATGGTATCGCCGGCTGCCGTGAGCACCGTGTCGCTGTGCCAGAAGCCGCTCGGATACTCACGCCCGCACTGCGCTTCTGCGGAGAGCACCACAGCACACACGGAGGTGATGAAGAACGCGCGCGTCAATGCACTGCGATCCGGCACCAGGAAAGCCATGGATCCTAGTAGCATTGAAGAATGCACCATGCCTTGTCGAACCTGCGCGCACGCAGATCGTCGTTCTTGATCCAGAAGTAGATCTTTCCCGAGTCGCCCCACATCATGCCGGCATCATCCACGCTGTCCAGTTGGAACAAGAGCCGCCATTGGCCCGCGTTCGGCTCGAGCTGCTTCCTCAGGGGGTCGTTGTAGCCCGTGGTATCACCACAGTACAGCCCATTGGTCACCAATTCGCATTCCAGTTCCATGGGGTTCTGTATGTTGCTCGAATGGCCGAGTACCTGTGTTGCTGCCGCCATCTCTTCGGCCAGGTCCGAATACACCTCCGACTCTTGATCGCTCAACCTGCGCCCCACCAGGTCATGCTCCCAGCCCGGTAAGCTTCGGCCTGACAAAGCCTTTACCGCACATGCTTTGTAGTGCGCTTCTTCAGGAACATCCTCCGGCAAAGCTGCCCTGCGCAGGTCAGCATCGCTTCCTTCCATGAAGACGACCTCGAACTTGTCCTTGTCCTTCGGATCGAAGCCCCAGGATTCCTGCCGCGCATCATAGAAGAACAGGAGATGACCCGAAGGCGGAAGCTCACCGGAGGCATCAAAGGTGGACAGGTCACGCAAGTTCAATTGCGCGAGAAAGGCGAGGCTGCGGCCCTGGTCATCCTTCGGCCATGCGAAAAAGGCCGGCACGTCCGGTCGTCCGCCGATCCGTGTGTCCCCTACCGGAATAGCGGCATCGTCCGTGGCGGTCGGCTCCAGTGCGATGTGCGGGCGGGCCACGTCCTTGAACCGATCGAGAAGCCGCTCACGCAGGGTATCCCGGGGCTCATCGGCCGGTGATATTCTCACAGGAGGCGGAGTGGATGTAGCCGCTTCTTCCGGATCGACCGCACGACATACAGGGCAACACCAAGAACAAGCAGCGCAAGGGCGGGCTTCAGATAGTTCATCATCGACGAAGCTATTGTGGACAGCTCACGCCATGAAATGGAAGGCGATGAGCAGGATGGCCAGGAAGACCAAGGACAAGCCACCAAGGAAAACGACATCCGCGCTGCGCTCCAAGCGTTCGCTGCGGGCCACGTGCGCGGTGCGCATGGACTGGAAGGAAAGGATGCAACTGGCCATGAGCAGCACGGAAGCCACGCCGGTGAGTTCGTCGAGGATGCTGGCCTCGGTGCGGTCCGCGATCTTCAAAGAAGTCATCACGATGAGGCAGAAGCCGAGCAGATTGCTGGACGTGCTGAGGATGTGCGGCGA
>JBGAJW010000097.1:0-14940 GCA_044224725.1 Flavobacteriales bacterium | reverse complement strand
CCTTCGCTTTGGCCTCAGCCTCACCCGTGGTATGTACTTCCATGCTTCCACCCACGGCCCCGTGTAAGGGGTTGGGGTACCTCCACCCGACGGTGTACCATGTGCGTTCCGCCGGTTGTTCCTTCGCTTTGCTGGATCCCTGTGCCATCGCTTAGAGCAATTGATCGGCGGCGTCCAACACTTCACTACCGAACCGCTTCAGGTAGGCGCGGGTCGTGTTCACGCTTTCGTGGCCCATGCTCTCGGATATCACGGCAACGTCAACGCCCTTCCGCTTCAGCGTGGTGGCGAACGTGTGGCGGGCAACGTAGGAGGTGAGGGGGACCGTGATCCCCACCACCTCGGCGGCTTCCTTCAATTCGAGGTTGAGCCGCTTCAGGCACTTTTGGATCCGGTCCCATTGCTGCCTTTCAGTCCCATGCTCTTCGCTCAGGATGGGGAAGAGGTAGGCGCTTTCGTGGCCATCGAACGCGGCCAGTAGCTCGGCCAGCGCATCGCTTATCGGGATGCTGAAAGCGTCGTTCGTTTTGCGGCGGCGATAGAAGATCCGCCCATCGTACACGTCCGCCCGCTTCAGTTGGGCAATGTCCGCGAAGTTCATCCCACGGGCGTAGTAGCTGAACAGGAAGATGCGAACGCTTTCGCCGAGGTGCGGGTGATCGGCGAACGGGAACCGCTTCAGTTTGTCCATGTCCAACTCAGTGAGGGAACGCGGGTTGGACTTGCTTTTGAGCCGCTTCATGGAGTAGCCCCGTGATCGGGCGGTTTCAAAGGGGTATTGGTCCCGGTGGAGCAAGCCCTCTTTGATTGCCATGTTCACCGCAACGCGAAGCACACGCATGTAGGTAGCGATGCCGCCGTTCGTGCATCCAACGCCCTTCAGGTATTGCTCCAGCCCCTCCAGCTTCCGAGCGGTGAGGTCAGCGAAGCGAACGGGCTTGCCACCACTGAAGCGGCGAAGGGCGCTTGCAGCGTTGCGGTATGTGATCGCGTAGCCGATGCGTCCCTCGGCCCGGAATGTCTTTTCCAAGTGCTCCAGGTAAGCCAGCACATCCTCGGCGGCTTTGGGGTTGCGGTAGCGCGCATCGAAGTTCTCCAGTGAAAGCGCCTTGCTCACCACCAAACTGTCCACCATGCCGGACACTTGGGCTTCTATCGCGCTCAGGATCCCGTTCGTGTATGCCGCACCCTTCACGCGGGCTTTCACCCGGCCGGTTCCTTCGTCCCATTGCTCCAGCGTGCAAGCCTCCTTCGTGGAGTAGCGTTTGATCTTGCCGTTGTGGATCAACTGGAGCCGGATCGGGTGCAAGTCACCTTGCACTTTCTTTCCAGTAAGGCACACGAACCGGGCGCTGAAGCCTTGCGCTCTCGCCTTCGGGTTGAGGTTGATACTTGCACCTGCCATCGGAGTAGGGGTAAACGATGGGGTAAATGTAGAGGCAAGGAAGAGGAAAACGAACGGTGCATCTACTTTCCCCGTCAGGCCTACATTCGCCACGTATGGCAAGGGCGGGAGTAGGGAATGGGCAACCCCGGAAAGTACCCCGGTAGTTATTCGTAATGAGCAGGTCGCCGGTTCAAATCCGGCGGGAGGCTCCAGAAGAAGGGTCGTCGAAAGGCGGCCCTTCCGCGTTTCCGAAAGTCTGTGAATCGGAGAAGGCGACGGCATTTCTCCATTGCTTCGCATGATCAATCCGAAGCGAATGCCCGTTCCCGAAGAATTCCAGAAAGCAATGCAAGAAGGCTACACCTTCAGCGGTGGCAGCCTGTTGTTGGGCGCGCCCCTGTTGAACGGTGAATGCCCGGCGAACACGCCGATCCGCGTGCCGCTGCGCACCATGAATCGCCACGGCCTGATCGCCGGTGCCACGGGCACGGGCAAAACTAAGACGCTGCAAACGCTGGCCGAGCAACTCAGTTTGAACGGGGTGCCCTCCTTGCTCATGGACATCAAGGGCGACCTCAGCGGCATCGCTGCGCCCGGAACGGTGAACGACAAGATCACGGCGCGCCACCAGAAACTTGGCTTCGCGTACGAGCCCGCGATGATCCCGGTGGAACTGCTCACCTTGAGCGATGAGCCCGGCGCACGGCTGCGCGCCACGGTGAGCGAGTTCGGCCCGGTGCTGCTCAGCCGCATCCTGGACCTGAACGAAACGCAGCAGAGCGTTCTGGCCCTTGTGTTCAAGTATTGCGATGACAAGGGCATGCCGCTGTTGGACATCAAGGACCTGCGGCGCGTGCTGCAGTTCGCCTTACAAGAAGGCAAAGCGGAGTTGCAGCAGACCTACGGCTCGGTAAGCCCCGCCACGGTGAACATCATCCTGCGCAAGCTGATCGAACTGGAACAGCAGGGAGCGGAGAAGTTCTTCGGCGAGCGCAGCTTCGACCCGCAGGACATGTTGGTCACACGAGAGGGGAAAGGAGTGGTACACATCGTGCGCCTTACCGACCTGCAGAGCAAGCCGCAACTGTTCAGCACCTTCATGCTCTGCCTGCTGGCGGAGATCTACCAGACCTTTCCTGAAGTTGGCGACCCGGAGAAACCGAAGCTCTGCCTCTTCATCGATGAGGCGCACCTGATCTTCAACACGGCCACACCGGCACTCCTGCAGCAGATCGAAACGATCATCAAATTGATCCGCTCAAAAGGCGTGGGCGTGTACTTCTGCACACAGAACCCGATGGATGTGCCGGACAGTGTGCTCGGCCAGTTGGGCCTGAAGGTGCAGCACGCCTTGCGAGCCTTCACCGCGAAAGACCGCACCGCGATCAAGAAGACCGCAGAGAACTACCCGCTCACGGATTTTTACAAGACCGAGGAGTTGCTCACCTCGCTGGGCATCGGGGAGGCCATCGTCACCGTGCTGAGCGAGAAGGGCACGCCCACGCCGCTCGCACACACCTTGATGCGCGCACCCGCCACGCGGATGGACGTGCTTTCACCGGTGGAGATCCAAGCTTTGGTGAACAACAGTTCGTTGGCGAAGAAGTACAACGAGGTGATCGACCGCGAGAGCGCCTTCGAGATCCTGGAGAAGCGGATGAAGGAGGATGATGGCGAGGAAGGGGAGGAACCCAAGGAGGAGCAGAAGGCCAAGCCCACGAAAGAAGAAAAGAGCACCCTGGAAAAACTGAGCGAGAACACGATGGTCCGCCAAGTGGGCCGGACGTTGGCGAGCACGCTCACGCGCGGGCTGCTCGGTGTGCTGGGTTTGAAGACAACGACCCGTCGGCGCCGGAGTGGCGGTTTGTTCGGATAGCCATGCGCATACCCACAACGCTTGCTTTCCCACTGCTGCTCATTTGCTGCGGTGAGCCGATAGCTCCTGCCCAACGTGAATGGTTACCGGATCAGGACAGCCCACCGGGGAAACTGGTTTCAGGAAATAAGGGCAAGTCAGCGCCAGCCACGGTCGTTTTCTACAACGTCGAGAATCTGTTCGACACGCACGACGACCCCGGTTTCGGGGACGACGACTTCACGCCGGGCGGGAAGTTGAACTGGACGGATGACCGCTACGAGCACAAGCTTCATCAGCTCGCGGAGGCGATCAGCATGGCGGGAGAAGAGCTGCCGGTGATGATCGGGCTGTGTGAGGTGGAGAACAGGAAGGTGGTCGATGACTTGGCGAAAGCGCCCCCGCTGGACCGGGGCAACTACACGGTGGTGCATCAGGATTCACCGGACGAACGAGGGATCGATGTGGCGCTGTTGGTGGATCGGAAGCGGGCAACGGTTGGAGAGACTGTATGGCTGACGGTGGATCTGGGCACGGACAAGACACGCGACATACTGCACGCCTCTGTGGACCTCAAAGGCACCGGAACGGTCGACGTGTTCGTGAACCATTGGCCCAGCAGGCGGGAAGGCGAGAAGGAAAGCGCACCGAAGCGCATGCAAGCGGCCAAGACCGTACGGGGAGAAGTAGACCGGCTCCTCGCGATGAACGCTGAGGCGCGGGTCATCATCATGGGGGACTTCAACGACGGGCCGTTGGACGCGAGCATCCGTTACGGGCTCGGCGCGGCGATCAAGCCCCCAGAGATCAAGCAGGACCTTGTGGATCTTGTCGTGAATGACACCATCCCGCCGGTGGGAAGCATCGCTTATCAAGGGCAGTGGGACTACTTCGATCAGATCATCGTGAGCCGTTCGCTGAAGGATGATGGCATTCCCGGACATGTTCATGCGGCCTCTGCGGCAGCGATCAAGGATCCCCGGCTGATCTTCCATCACCCCAAGTACGGCGATCAGCCCAACCGCACCTTCAGCGGAACGAAGTATCACAAGGACGGATACAGCGACCACCTGCCAGTCGTGCTCCGATTGGAATGAGCGGCTCTGTTCTGGACTAGTACCGCCGATGGATGGGATGAACGGGATGAACGCAGAGAGAACAATGAACCATGCTTCGGCGTCCATCCCGTCCATCGGCATTCATCCGCGAGCCCGTTGAAAAGAGAAAGCCCGGCGCATGCCGGGCTTTCTGGATCCTGACGGGACCGCGTCAGTTGCGCCGCCCCATGTACACCGAGATGTAATAGAGCAAGGTGGCCAAGGAACCGATGGCGCTGACAACGTAGGTGCGTGCCGCCCATTTCAGCGCGTCCTCGCTCATGGCGTACTCGCTGGTGGTCACGATGCCGTTGCTCTTGATCCACACCAGCGCGCGTTTGCTCGCGTCGTATTCCACGGGAAGCGTAATGAAGCTGAACAAGGTGGTCACGGCGAACATCGCGATGCCGGCCAACAGCAGCTGCGGGAAGCGATTGACCATCAGGATCCCGCCCAGGATCACCCACTGCATCACGCTGCTGCTCACTTGCACCACGGGCACCAATTTGCTGCGCATGGTCAGCCACTGGTAGGCGGTGGCGTGCTGTACGGCATGTCCGCATTCGTGCGCGGCCACAGCGGCAGCCGCAGCGTTGCGGCCGTGGTAGACGGGTTCGCTCAGGTTCACGGTCTTGGTCGCGGGGTTGTAATGGTCCGTCAATTGGCCGGCCACGCTCACCACTCTCACGTCGTTGATGCCATTGTCATGCAACATCCGCTGCGCGATCTCCGCGCCGCTCATGCCATTGGCAAGCGGTGTCTTCGAGTACTTCTGGAAGCGGCTCTTCAACTGCCAGCTGATCAACATGCCTACCAGCATCATCAGGATGCCGATGGCGTATGCGCCCATCATGGTTCTTCAGGTTCTTTGGTTCTACGAACGTTCAACAAACCAAGCGCCGCTCCGTTCGCAGCGCCAAGCTGTCAGTTGAAGCGTGAGCCTTGGGGCTTCAGACTTGAGGCTTGTGACTTGAGCCTTGTGTCTTGAAGCTTAATCATGGTCTTCCAGGTCCGCCTTCTTGATCTCCTCGTCCAGGATATCCACGATCTTCTTGCGGGCGGCCTCGTCGATCTTGGTGTTCGTGCTGGCCTGCTTCTTCATGAAGCGGAACATCGCGTTTTTCTTGATCTCGTAGGCGGTGTACACCGTGTACTCCTGGTTGGCGTCGTTCAGCCTTACTTCTTCACCGATCTTCCTCAGGTCGCCGATCTGGGTGTTCATCACCTCGCGCACCAAAGTCTGGAACTTGTCCGCCACGTCGGCGTTGTTCGCGTTCTCGGTCTGGCCGAGGTACTGGTCCGTGACCGCGCGGATGTTCGTGCCCACCTGCCCGGCCAGCTGATTCTTCGCCTCCAGGTCGCTCTTGCTGCGGGCGATGTTCTGCTTCACGCTCACGCCGGTGCCGGTTCCCCGGAAGAAGCGGTTGTTGCTCTCGTACTTGTTCCCGGTAAAGGGCATTTCCACCTTGGTGCCGGCGGCGGTGGTCTTCTTGCTTCCCTTGCAGCCGGGCACGGCCAAGAGCAAGGTGGCAGCGGTGAGCAGACCTAGGGTAGTTCGGAGCATCATCATGGGTTCGGTTTCAGGCCGGAGTACCGGCGGGTGCGGCAAAGAAAACACCGTGCCAGCAGTGGGATGAAGAACGCGGACGAAATGCCATCTTTCGGGACTTTCACCATCCCGGATACCCGGACTAACCAACGCCCAGCGTCCGGCAAGAGACGCGACCAACATGAGAGCATTGAAGACCATCCTCATCATTCTGGGTGCCGTTCTCGGCATCCTCGTCGTCCTCGGCCTCTTCGCCGACAAGAATTTCCGCTGGAGCGCAGCACCGTGATCAACGCGCCCGCTGACGCTGTGTATGCCAACGTGAGCACCTTGGCCAACATGGAAAAGTGGGGGCCTTGGAAGGAGATGGAGCACAACATGACCTCCCAGTTGTCCGGTTCAGCGGACGGCCAGGTAGGTGCCATCAGCCATTGGAAGAGCGATGAGAGTGAAGGAGAGCAGGAACTGGCCGAACTGGTGCCCGATCAGAAAGTGCGAACGAAGCTGCGCTTCATCTCCCCGTGGGAAGCCAACAACGAAGGCACCTTCGACCTCTCGGCAATGGGCGATAGCACGAAAGTGACCTGGGGCATCCAAGGTGAGAACAACTTCATCGGGCGGGTGATGAGCGTCTTCATGAACATGGACAAGATGGTAGGGCCGATGTTCGAGAAAGGCCTGTCGAACCTGAAGGGGGTCACCGAGAAGGAGCATGCCACCGCGATGGAAATGGCCAAGGCAGCACCCGCCTTTGAGGTCATGAGCGGAGATCGGCCTGCTGGTACCTACGTCGGTATCAAGAGCAGCGACAACCTTCCGTGGAGCGGGATCAGCAAATTCTACATGGACAATACGCCGAAGGTGTATGAGGCCTTGGGCAAGGCCAACGTGAAACCGACCGGCCCGCTCTGCGGTCTCTATTACGACTGGAACGAAAAGGACATGACCACTTCCATGATGGTCTGCGTGCCGGTGGCTGAAGGAGCGAAGGTGGCGGGTCTTGCTGCTGATGTTGTGCCCGCCGGGAAGGCGTACTGGACCGTCCTCAAGGGCGGCTATGGCGGCATGATGGCAGCGCACGAAGCATTGGGAGCGAAGATCGCCGCTGACAACATGGACCACGCTGGGGCCGTGCTGGAGGAGTATGTGGCCGGTCAAGGCACTGAGCCGGACTCCACCAAGTGGATCACCAACATCATCTACACGGTGAAGCCGAAGAGCTGAACGGGAGCGATCGCATCACCGGAAGAACCCCGACGTGTCGGGGTTCTTCCGTTTGTGGAGGGAAATCGATCGGCCCGAGTCGGACACGATCTTCCGGTGATCATCTTCGTTGCTGACATGGCCTTGAAGCTCAGCTACTGCCAGTACCGCCTGCTGTTCAAGCATCCGTTCAGCACTTCGCACGGCCAGCGGGATGGTACCGATACACTCTACATCCGGGCTGAACAGGATGGTCTTTTCGGCTACGGAGAGGTCACCTTGCCGCCCTATGTGAAGGAGACTATCGCAGACACGATAGCGCGGTTGGGCGCTGTTGCGAGCAAGGCTTTCCTGCGCCCCGAGCAGTTGCTTGCACAGTTGGATACGCTGACCGTGACCCAAGGGGCTCCCGGGTTCCGAGCGGGGCTTTCAACCGCTTTGATCGACTTGATAAGCAATCACCGTCAATTGACTGTGCATAGGCTGCTTGCGATATCCGGCAAGAAGCAGCCGATCACCTTGATGACCATCGGTGTTTGCGGTGCCGATGAAGCAGAAGCAAGGCTGGCGGAACTGCCGTGGAGCGGTGGCTTGAAACTGAAAGTCGGCGATCCGGGATCCAGCGCGCGTGTGGCACGCATCATCGAACAGGATGACCGACGTGTGATGCTGGATGGCAACCAAGGCTTCAGAATTATGCAGGAGGCTGCGGACCTGGCCAAGGCCGTGGGCGACCGTCTGATCGGCTTTGAACAACCGTTCGAGACCGCTACGGACGCCATGAACGACCGGCTGGCCGAAGAAGCGGCCGTCACTGTGTTCGCGGATGAATCCATCCAAGACCGCTCAGACCTCGGTGCCAAATACGCGCACTTCGGAGGGGTGAACCTGAAGCTGATGAAGTGCGGAGGTTTGGACCTGGCCAAAGCGATGGCGGATGAAGCCCGGCAACTAAGTATGCAGGTGATGCTCGGAAGCATGAGTGAGAGCTCGCTAGGGTGCTCGGTCATGGCGCAACTCGCACCAGAGGCGGACATCGCAGACTTGGACGGGCCATGGCTCATCAAGAACGACCCGTTCAAGGGCATCGCCATGCTGAATGGGCAACTTCAGATGCCGGATGGCCCGGGCATGGGTGCGACCCTGATCGCTGATCTGCGATTCACCCCGATCGGCGCATAATTTATATTATGTTAAGTCAATACAGGAATGAGGCGCCCCTCCGGAAAGCCTTGTCCAGCGCAGGATTCATAACAGGTTCGTCATACGGCAGCTTGTTCCGGGGATAACACCCTACCTTTCGCCCGCCCTAAGCGCCCAGCTTTCGCCTCCCCGGTATTCAAACCGGTTCCGCAACTGTCCAGGCGCCATCCCCAGCGGATCATTGTGCGCCGGACCGATCGCAGGGCTTTCCTCAACACCTTAAGCGTGTGCAGGCTCAATGGACCTGCTCCCGCACATTGAAGCATCACCGTGCATCAACCCTCATTTGACCAGCTCGACCTGATCGAGCCCATCCGCAAAGCCCTTCAGACCGAAGGCTACACCACGCCCACGCCGATCCAGGCTCAGGCCATTCCTTATCTGCTTGAGGGCCGCGACCTACTCGGTTGCGCCCAGACCGGCACCGGTAAAACAGCCGCCTTCGCCATCCCGCTCATACAGCGCATGGTGAATTCGGGCATCACCGAGACCGTACCGACGAGCCCACGCGGCTCTCGACGGCCGATCCGCGCACTGGTTCTGACGCCGACGCGTGAACTCGCCATACAGATCGAGGAGAGCTTCCGTGCCTACGGCCGTCATACCAATTTGAAGTACACCGTCGTATTCGGTGGTGTCGGCCAGAAACCGCAGACCGACGCCTTGCGCGCCGGTGTCGATATCCTGATCGCCACGCCCGGCCGCCTGCTCGACCTGATGAGCCAAGGCTACGTTCACCTGAAGGACCTGCAGTACTTCGTGCTCGATGAGGCCGACCGCATGTTGGACATGGGCTTCATCCACGACGTGCGTAAAGTGATCGCGGTGATCCCGCCCAAGCGCCAGACGCTGTTCTTCAGCGCCACCATGCCACCGGAGATCCAAAAGCTCTCCTCCTCCATTCTCACCAACCCGGTGAAGGTGGAAGTGACGCCCGAATCGACTACGGCCGAAACGGTGCAACAACAGGTCTACTTCGTTGATAAGGCGAAGAAGGCCGACCTGCTGGTGCATCTCATGAAGCAGATGAACATCCAGCAAGCGCTGGTCTTCACCCGCACAAAGCACGGCGCGGATAAGCTCGCGAAATTGCTGGTGAAGAATGGGATCTCGGCCGACGCCATCCACGGCAACAAGGCCCAGAACTACCGCCAACGCGCGTTGAGCAACTTCAAGGAAAAGAAGATACGCGCCTTGGTGGCCACGGACATCGCGGCGCGCGGTATCGACATCGACCTGCTCGGCTTCGTGGTGAACCATGACATCCCGAACATCCCGGAGAGCTATGTGCACCGCATCGGCCGCACGGGCCGCGCGGGTGCCAGTGGCCTGGCCATTTCGCTCTGCGACGAAGAGGAATTGGAATACCTGCGCGACATCCAGAAGCTGATCAAGCGCACGGTGCCTGTTGTTGAAGAACATCCGTTCCCGATGCAAGGCGGAACACCGGTGGTGGATGCCGGCCGTCGCCATCAAGCACAACGCCAGCAAGCGCCGCGCGGGCAGCAGCAACGCGGCAACGATCGCCGGCCAGAGCAGCGAAACGACAACCGCTCACAAGGCGGCCGTCCGCAACGTCAACCAGAAGCCCGACCGCAGCAGCGGGAAACGCGACCGCAACAGAAGCCAGCAGGCGGAAGCAGCTCCTCGAACGACTATGCCGCCCTCACCCGCGAGCTCATCGCTGATGTGGACGCCTTCCTGGGAGGCGGTGCCAAGAACGAACCGAAGCCTCAACAGCCCCCACGCCCCGAAGGGCAACGCAACCGCCGTCGCTGGCGCGGGCCCCGCAAATAGCATCGGCCCGCGGGCAGGCTTCCTTCCTTGACCGTATTCACGGGCGTCCGTCCGTGAAGCGAGCAGCTACCTTGGTGCGGAACTTACCGACCCATGTTGCGACGCCTGCTCCTGCCGTTCTCAATCGTTGCGTTCGTCGCCACGAATGCCCAACGTACACCGATCTACTCCCGTGTGCTGATCGGGCTCGATGGCCAAGGTCACAGCATGCGGACGCTCGGCGCGCTCGGCCTGCCGATCGATCATGGTGAGCGGGCGGACGGTGGCTACATCGTGGAACTCAACGAGCACGATATCGACCTCGCACGGACCAACGGGTTCAATGTGGACGTGCTGATCCCGAACGTGAAGGATTTTTACAGGGATCGGATCGCGTCGGGTGCCCCGGCGGATGATCGCGCGCTCGGTTGGCTGTGCGATGGCCCAACGACCTTCCCGGTCCCGGAGCATTTCACGACAGGTTCCTACGGGGGCGGCTATTTCACATGGGATGAGATGCTGACCGAGCTCGATGAGATGGTGGCGCTCTATCCCGACCTGATCTCCGCGAAAGAGCCCATCGGCTACTCGCTGGAGAACCGGCCGATCCACTTCGTTCGCATCAGCAACGATCCGAACACGGACCAGGACAAGCCCGAAGTGCTGTACAATGCTGTGCACCACGCGCGTGAACCGGCCTCCATGTCGCAGCTCATCTTCTACATGTGGTACCTGTTGGACAACTACGGCACGGACGCGGAAGCGACCTACCTGGTGGACAACCGCGAATTGTATTTCGTGCCCTGCTTGAACCCGGATGGTTACGTCTACAATCAGAACACGGATCCGGGTGGTGGAGGTATGTGGCGCAAGAACCGCCGCGACAACGGCGATGGCAGTTTCGGCGTGGACCTGAACCGCAATTACGGATGGCTCTGGGGGGCTGACGATCTCGGATCATCGCCGGACGGATACAGCGAGACCTTCCGCGGGACCGGGCCCTTTTCCGAGCCGGAAACGCAGGCCGTGCGAGACTTCTGCAACGCCCACGAGTTCAGGGGTGCGTTGAGCTATCATGCTTTCGGCGATATGGTGATCCATCCATGGGGCACGGAAGAGAACCTGCTGACGCCCGACTCGGCGCTGCTCGCTGCACACGCAGCCCGGATGACGCGCAACAACGGTTACTCCAATGGCACCTGCCACCAGGTCCTGAACTACCTGACGAACGGCTCCTCTGACGATTGGATGTACGGCGAGCAGAGCGAGAAGCCGAAGATCCTGGCGATGACGCCGGAAACCGGCCAAGCGGACGAAGGCTTCTGGCCACCGGGCTGGCGGATCGTGCCGATCTGTGAAGAGAACATGGACCAGAACCTCTTGCAGGCGCACCTTGTGGGCGCATACTCCTCCGCTACTGACCGCTCAGCTCCCGTTTTCGGCCAGCTGAGCGTGTACGCACCGTTCGACATTCAGCGCTTGGGGCTGGATCCTGGGACCTTCACCGTGACCATCGAGCCCCTCGAGAACGTCGTGTCCGTAGGTGCACCGCGCGTGTTCTCCGACCTCGAAGAATTGGAGATCCGGCGCGATTCGATCCTCTTGGGCCTGGACCCGGCGCTAACGGATGGTGACCGCGTGCGCTTCGTCCTGGCTGTCGGTAACGGGTTGTACACGCACCGCGACACGGTGGAGCGCTACTACGGCGCGTCCGCCACCGCCTTCGCCGAGAACGGGGACGATCTGGGAGCATGGCAGGCCGGATCCTGGGGCTTGACCGCCGAGCAATGGCATTCACCGCCGAATTCCATCACCGATTCACCCTCCGGTGATTACGCGCCGTTCGCCGAGAACATACTTGAACTTGCGGATCCGATCGACTTGGGTGATGCTACGTCCGCCACCTTGCGCTTTTGGGCGAAGTGGAATGTGAACCGCATCCGCGACCTCGTACAGGTGAGCGCCTCTTCGGATGGTTCAACTTGGACGCCGCTCTGCGGGATCTGGACGCGGCCCGGGTCCTATTTCCAAGGGAACGATGAACCGGTGATCGAAGGCCGACAGCTGGATTGGGTGCAGGAAGAGATGAGCTTGGACGCGTTCATCGGTGACGATGTCCTTCTGCGCTTCCGCATCGCTTCCAACTTGGACTATTCCCGCGATGGCTTCTACTTCGATGACCTCGAAGTCATCACCACGAATGACGCGATCAGTGACGTGGGCGAATTGAACAACGCCGAGGGTCGGTTGTGGAACCAGCCGAACCCGGCTGCGGACAGGACCATCGTGCGGTACAGTGGTCCGGCGTTATCGGCGAGCGGCCGGTTGACCGTTCAGGATGCACTTGGTGCGATCGTGCTCGATGTGCCGTTCAATTCACGGAGCCGGGAGCTGGATGTGCAGGATCTGGAACCCGGACTCTACAGCTATACGGTCCGAAGTGCGCAAGGCAGAACAGCGAGCGCGCGCTTGCTCGTGGTGCGGCCCTGAGGTGATGCTCCGTTTTCGGCGGAGCCGAAAGGTCAACCGCTGAGGGCGCAGAGCAACGCAGAGAATTTCAGGGCTGGCCATCACGCCGGCCAAAAAGCCTCTGCAGTAAACCAAAACGCCGCACCAGCGGCGCCGCGCTCCTGCTCATCGTGTGATCCGGAAGCAGAGGTGAACATACCGTTACGTCAGCAATGCCGCTGCGCCCCTCTGCGCGCGCTGCGGTCAAAGAACGCCGCGCCAGCGGCCACTACGGTACCAAGCGTTCAGTTCGAGCGGACGAATTCGTGCTTGGGCACCTCCTTCCCCTGCGCCCGGGCCAAGGCCAATTCGGCCTGTAGCTGCTTGCTCGTCATGCTGCTTCCATCGTGGCTCCAACCCGGAGGCCCGAAGATGTACATCAGCTTGTTCTTCAGCCCTGGTGCCTTCTTCACGTCCTTCCAGATCTCCTGGAACTCGAAGACGTTGTGCGTGATCGGGTTGTTCGTGTCCGGATCGTGGCTGATCCCGAACTTCGGAACTACACCCTTGATCGGCGCCTGCCACGTCTTGTAGAGGCGGTCCCAGAAGGTGAAGATGCCGCCGTGGTTACGGTCCAGATACTCGGTGTTGCTGCTGTGGTGAACCACATGCACATAGGATGAATTGAAGATGTTCTCCAGCCAACCGTAGGAAGGCATGAGCTGCGAGTGCAGGGTGAACTGGTAGAAGGCGTTCACGATCAGGCAGGTGGCGATCATGATCGGCTCGAAGCCCAGGATCGGCATCCACAGCCAGTAGATGGGTTTCACCAGCGTGATGAACCAGCCGTTGCGGATGCTGATGGTGAGGTTGTACTTGCGACCGCTGTGATGAGGCAGGTGGGCGGCCCAGAGCAATCGCACGTTGTGCGCCAGCCGGTGGTGCCAGTAGAAATTATGGTCGTCCAGTACGGCACAGATGATCCATGTGTACCAAGCGAAGCCGAGGGTGGTGTAGCCCAGGTATTTCTCGCGCAGCGGGGCGAACTTCCAGAACAACCACATGTACAGGGTGATCTCGAAAACGTTCGTGACCACACGGATCAATGTCGCACCCACGCCGATGACAAAGCCGGAGAAGCTCTCCTTCAGATCGAACAGTTCCTTGGCTTTGGCGTACTCGATGATGATGAGCACGATGAAGACCGGGTACACGTATTTCAGGCCGATGCTCTCGATGGGCAGCACGGGCAACTGTGCTTTCAGATCTAGCCAGGCCTGGATGGGATGGAAGGACATGGGAGAACGGACGTCTTTGGGAACGGGCGCGAATGTATCCCAGAGGCGGTTGCTCGCCGCTGACGGGTACATTGCCATCGGCATGACTTCCGGGAGACAGATCTTACGCGCGTTAGTGCGCTCCGCGCCGTTCCCCGGCCGTTATCGGCTGGTGGAGACGATCGGTCGCAGGCTGGGCAGGGATCGTTCAGACACGCTCATGTTGAATAGCGTGCGGATGGAGCTGGACCAGGGGAACATTCTACACCGGCTCATCTGGTACGGACTGTACGAGGAGAACGTGATGAACCACTTGCGTCGCACACTCCGACCTGGTGATGTGGTCATCGACCCCGGTGCCAATATCGGCTACTTCGCGGCGGAATGTCTGGGCCTGGTCGGACGTACGGGACGTGTGGTCTCCTTGGAACCCTCGAACACGGCCTATGGCATACTGCGGGAAAACAACCCCTCCCCGCCCCCCAACTGGACGATCGAACAAGCGGCCCTCACCGACCATACGGGCGAGATGACATTTTACGATACGCCCCGGGTGATCACGCGCGGCTTCGCTTGCCTGGAAGGCGTCTTCGAGCCGAAGGACCGGGTGCCGCATCAAGTGCGCGTCCTCTCGCTGGATGACTACTGCGCTTCACACGGCATCACGCGCATCGCCTTCTTGAAATTGGATATCGAAGGCAGCGAACTCAAGGCGTTGCACGGCGCGACAAGGCTTCTGCGCGAACGTGCCATCAGCACCATCCTAGTGGAAACGAGCTTGGAAGCGCATTTGCGCCCGAACGCTGAAGCGATCGACGCGCTTTTACGTTCGTCAGGCTACCGTTCCCATCGCGCCGAACGCAATGGGAAGCTGGTGCCTATCGATGTCCTGGCCCAGCGCGAACTGCGGGAGGACATCCTCTGGACCCTGAACTGAGCGGAGCTCACATGCGGTCCGCCAACCACCGCATGAACTCGGCCTTCAGTTCATGGTAGAGCTTCTCGAAGGTGTGCACGCGATCCCGGAAACCGGAGTGGTCCGTGAAGAGCACATGGTCGGATGCCACCGGATGGTCCTTCACGAACTTCTCCAAGTGGTTCTCGTGCTGCTTGATGTCGTGGCGGAGCTCATCGATCACCTCGCG
>JBGAJW010000096.1:0-15237 GCA_044224725.1 Flavobacteriales bacterium | reverse complement strand
AGTGGAAGTGCGGATTGAAGAAGGTCGCGTCTTGGTTGGCCATGCTCTGTCCGCCGTAGCGTGTTTTACTTGCCGTAGCCCTGCTGTGTACACCGAAGCCATGCGAAGGCAAGGCGGAGGCGTGGCCGAAAACTACCCGGCACCATTGCGCGCGAGCAGGCCCGATCAACGCATGTGTGAACAGGTCCCGGTGAAGATCTCAGCGGGCAAGCACCTCCTGAACCGGCTCCCCTACCGCCGCATCCGGCAACGCGCAACCGACGATCATGCACACGGTGGGAACGATGTCCGCCACCGCCGTCCGGCGCAGCACTTCACCATGCATCACACCCTGCCCGAAAAGCAGCACGGGTACATGTGTGTCGTAATTCCAACCGCTACCGTGCGTAGTGCCTTTACCGACGAAGGAGCCTTCGGCTTCGAAGTAGCCAGGCTTCAAGGTGTACAGGATATCGCCACAGCGTTGGGGCATGAAGCCATTTTTGATCAGCGATCGATGCTCATCGCCCGCCTCACGAGAGAGCAGATCATCGGCATTGTGGGCCTCCGCCACTTCCGGGAATCGCCGCAACGCATCCATGATGCGATAGCTGGCCAAACGATAGTCGTTGCCTATCTCTTTCAGGAAGATCTGCCCGTCCGAGATCGAATCGATCAGATCCACCTTTTCCGTTCCTTCATTGAAGGTGAACAGCTCCTTTTCCGTCTGTAGTCGATCTTTCCAATCACGAACGTTCACATACCCTCCGCTCCCCTTGATGTCCTTCAGGTATTGAGGCACATCCACTACCCCATGGTCGGCTGTAAGGAAGAGCGTGTACTTCCCCGCTCCCACCGACTTGTCGAGCTCGGTGAGCAGGCGCGCGAGTTCCTGATCCAGTCGGATGTACATATCCTCGATCTCCAAGGAGCGCGGTCCCATCTTGTGGCCGAGGATGTCGGTGCTGCTGTAGCTGATGGCGAGCAGGTCGGTGATGTTGTCCTGCCCCATGGCTTCGCCAGCGAGCGCTGCCAGGGCGATATCCGTGGTGAGCGTGTTGCCCCATGGCGTGGTGGCGATCAACGAAGCGTTCGCCGGGTCTTTTGAAAGCGCGGCGAGGTCGTACGGGAAGACATGGCCCGCCCCCTTTCCCAGGTCCTGTTCGTACGGATTGTCATCCGGCAAAGGCGAGTGGTACCGTTCCAACGGCAGTATAAGGTCCCACTTCCGGTCCATGTAGCGCTGTGGGAGCAGGCGCGCGTTGAACTCACCGAGCCACTTCGGCAATTCCTTCCTGTACCAGGTGCTCGTGGCGAAAGCGCCGCCGCTGAACCAGTACGCGGCATCGCCGGTGCGGCCGATGGGCAGCACACTGCTGCGGTCCTTCAGGGCCACGCCGATGGTCTTGCCCTTGCCGTCGGTGCGGCGTTCGATCTCGTCCGCCAGGGTGGTGGCGAGCAACTGGGAGGGTGAGCTCTGCGCGGTGGCCGAACCGACGCCTTGCACGGTGGTGTCCTTCACGCAGTAGATCATCTTGCGCGTGGCCCGATCGTACCGTTCGTTCGCAACAATGCCGTGGTGCGCAGGCACGCTCCCAGTGTAGATGCTCGCATGACCCGGTCCGGTAATGGTGGGGATGTACGTGTAGTGGGCATCGCGCAGGAAAGCACCTTCGCCGATCAGGCGCTTGAAACCGCCGGTGCCGAAGTTGTCCCAATAGCGGTAGATGTAGTCCGGACGCATCTGGTCCACCACGATGCCCACGACGAGTTTCGATGGTGCGGTCCACGACGGGACACGTGCCAACTCCGCGCGGGGAACAGGCGTGGGCATCGATCGCGTCTGGGCCTGGAGACCGGCCATTCCGCAAGTGAACAGCAAGGCGGTGCAGATGCTTCTGGTATGGATGTTCATGCTGAACGTGCGAAGAGGTAGAACAACAGGATCCCGGCAGCGACGCTGACAATGATGTTGAGCGCGGCATAGCCGAAGAGCCCATCACGGATGAGCTGGAAGTTCTCGTAGCTGAAGGTACTGAGCGTGCTGAACCCTCCGCAGAAGCCGATGGCCAGCAGTGCGCGCCATTGTTCCTTACCGGGAACATGGACTTCGAAGCGCATGATCAGCCATGCGAGAAAAGCGGTGGCGAGCAGGTTCGCCGAGAGCGTCGCCCACGGGAACGCGCCCTTCACCTCGATGCGTTGGAAGAACTGGCTGATGGCGAAGCGCACGATGCTGCCAGCACCGCCACCGAGAAAAACCGCCAACCAGATATTCATCCTTGTGCGTTCCGTTCGTGCAGGTAAAGGAATGCACGGAACGCGAGCCAACCGATGAGCGTCCCGTAGATCGCGCCGACGATCACATCACCCGGGTAATGGACGCCGAGGTAGATGCGGCTGTACGCGATGAGCGAGGCCCAGCCCATCAAGGCCCAGAGCGTCCAGCGCGGTCTGCGCAGGAGTACACCCGTCATGAAAGCCGCGATGCCGAAGTGGTTCGCCGCATGCGAAGAGACAAAACCGTACAGCCCGCCCATGTAGAATTCCCCGTTGCCGTCCTGCACCAGGTGAACCAGCCCGTTCAGGTCTTCCGCATGGCTGGGGCGAAGACGCTGCACCGTGTTCTTGAAGAGCAGAACGGAGCCGGTATCGGTGCAGAGGATCATCAACGCGGCGACGGGCAACGACCACCAGAGCCCGCGCCAGCCCCAGCGCAGCTTGATGAGCACAAGAAAGAACGCGTACAACGGGATCCACACGCGCGGATCGCTCACATACCAGAAGAAGTCGTCCGCAGCCGGTGAATGCGCCCCATTGATCGCCAAGAAAGCTGACCGGTCAGCATCGAGGATGGCGGTGGTCCAAGGCATGGCGAGGACGAATGTCGGGGTCAGGAGGCAGTTGGCAGTTCCCAGTTGGCAGTAGCAGTCGGCACTGGCAACGCGCACTCCTGCCTACTGCCGCTGCCAACATCAGTACCTCCGGCGCTCAGGCCTGCCTCCTGCCACGGCCCCTGCCTACTTGGGCTCCCCATGCAGCTTCTTCCACAGCGCGTCCTTCAGCTTGTCCAGGCCTTGGTTCGCCACGGAACTGATCATCACGCAATCCACCTTCTTGGGCAGGTCCTTCTTGATCGCCTTCGTGAACTCCTCATCGAGCATGTCGCACTTGGTGATGGCGAGCACGATATCCTTGTGCAGCAGCTCCGGGCTGTATTGCTCCAGTTCGTTGCGCAGGATCTTGAAGTCCTTCTTGATGTCGGCGCTGTCGCAGGGGATCATGAACAACAGCACGCTGTTTCGTTCGATGTGCCGCAGGAAGCGCAGGCCGAGCCCCTTCCCTTCACTGGCTCCTTCGATGATGCCGGGGATGTCGGCCATCACGAAGCTCTTGTTGTCGCGGTACGGCACGATGCCGATGTTGGGCACGAGCGTGGTGAAGGGATAGTCCGCGATCTTCGGTTTGGCCGCGCTGATGCTGGCGAGCAGTGTGCTCTTGCCCGCGTTCGGGAAGCCCACGAGCCCTACGTCCGCAAGCACCTTCAGTTCCAGCTTGAACCACTTCTGCTGGCCGGGCTCACCAGGCTGTGCGAAACGGGGTGTCTGGAAGGTCGAGGAATGGAAATGCTGGTTGCCCAAGCCGCCGCGGCCGCCTTCGAGCAGCACGATCTCCTGTCCGTCCTCGGTGATATCGAAAAGCACTTCGTCCGTCTCGTCATCCTTCGCTACGGTACCGAGCGGCACTTCGATGATGGTGTCCTTGCCGGCCTTGCCGCTGCTCTGGTTGGCCGTTCCCATGTTGCCATCACTCGCGATCACGTGCTTGGTATAGCGCAGGTGCAGAAGCGTCCAGAGCTGGCTGTTGCCGCGCAGGATCACGCTGCCGCCCTTGCCGCCATCGCCGCCATCAGGACCGCCGTGCGGCATGTACTTCTCGCGCCGCAAATGCCTGCTGCCAGCGCCGCCCTTACCGCTGCGGGCCTCGATACGGATGTGGTCAATGAAGTTGGGGGAGCCGGACATCGGCGCGAAGATGGTGAAAGGGAAATGCGCTGATCACCAAGAAAACACCCGGCGTCATGCCGGGACGATCGGCAACCATCGCGGGTACCTTCGTCTCGTTGCTGACGACATCGGCTTAATTCCCCGCAACCATGAGATACCTGTCCGCCTTGTTGGTGATCACCAGCCTGCTGTTCTGCGGAGACGGCCGTGCACAAGTTTTCATACCTGACACGAACGCGCGCACCATACTGAACGACCTCATCCCTGGCATCGTGGATGGCGCAGGGGTCATGGATACGCTCAACCCGGGAATTGTCGGGGTGGATTCGGCATTCATCAGTTTGGACGCCTTCAGCGAGGCAGACAGCATTGTCCTAACCGGTCTGCAATATTTCTCGGCCCTTGAGTACCTTGGCATATACGGTTCGAGCGATCCTTCCTTTGGCTATATATTCCGAATCGAAGCTCTACCTCCGGGACTGAACTCCCTGAGCGCAACTATTGGGTATGGCTTGTTGGCATTCCCACAACTGCCATCCAACCTTGAAAGACTGTACTTGTATGACATGGAGGACGCTGGGCAACCGGTAAGCATCGCTGGGATGCCTGACAGTCTCCAAGTGATCCAGATGGACAGTGGGGCAGAAGCGCAATGGCCGGGCATGCCCTATGTAGGACAGCTCCTTATGAACGAACCGTCAGGGAACATGACCATTGGTCAGTTGGAAGCAGGTTCAGTGAGGATAGATCCGGCGCTTCAACCGATCGATTTCCTTGAGCAGGTAAAGACCCGGTCATTGTGGATCCGTTCCTCCTACTTGGCTGATGGTGTAGTATGGCCCCTAGGTCTCGAGATGCTGCAATTGATCGGTTCCAATTTCAATGGGCAACCGGGTTCTTTCCCCGAAACACTTGACACACTTATCCTTGACCAGATGCAGCCTGAGTGTTTGCCTTGGCTGCCCGATGGACTTTCCTATGTCAGGATCGATCAGTACTACCAGTCTGATTGCCTGCCGAATTGGCCCTCAGATCTGGACCACCTGATCACTACCCTCTACGGTGATCTTTATCCGACTGACGTGCAGTACTGTTCGGTCTTGAACACCTCATGTCCGGGCAGCTACCCCGGCATCTCCGGCCATATCCTGATGGACGTGAACCAGAACGGCCAGTGTGACCCCGGTGAACCCGCGCTCCCACAAGCCGCTGTCACACTCCTGCCTAACGGCAACGTCACCGGTTGCGATACCTACGGGTATTGGGAAATCGGCGTCTTGCCCGGCAACTACACGATCACACCATCGAGCAACTACCCGTACTACCAGTCCATTACACCCACGCAGCACGCAGCGGATCTGCCCAACATGGGTGATGCGGACACGCTGAACGATTTCGCGGTTACCCTCATCCCGGACATGCAGGATCTGCGTGCGCATTTCTACGCCGTACGTCCGCGCCCCGGCTTCGATAACCGCTTGTACCTGACATGCGAGAACTATGGCACCGTGCCGATGGATGCGGAGCTCACCCTCTCCTTCACGGCGGACCAGAACTGGGTGGGCAGCTCTGTCACGCCGAACACCCAGACCGCGACGACGGCCAGCTGGCAGATGAACGGCATGGCAGTGGGTGCGTCGCAGCAGATCACCGTGGACCTCAATACGGCGGCAAGCGTTCCGCTGGGAACACCTGTCGAGTACACCGTCACAACGCTGCCCACGTCCGGGGACCAAACGCCACTGGATAACGTGATCGTTCACCCGGATACGGTCGTTGGCAGCTACGATCCGAACGACAAACTGCTTTCGCCCGACCGCATGTCACCAGAACAGGTACAGGCCGGCCAAATACCCATCGAGTACACCATCCGTTTCCAGAACACGGGCACCGCAGCGGCCGAGCGCGTGGTGATCGTGGACACGCTGCCCGAAGGTCTACAGCCGCAGAGCGTGGAGTTCCGTTCCAGCAGCCACTCGTGTCATTGGTACATGCTTGATGGCGTTCTGCATTTCATCCACGAGGGCATCAACCTGCCGGACAGCACGAGCGACGAGCCCGGCAGCCACGGCTACGTCCAGTTCCGCATCCTGCCCGATATTGACCTGGTCGATGGCGAGACCGTGATGAACATCGCACACATCGTCTTCGACTTCAACGAACCGATCGTGACGTCGCCCGCGACTTTCCGCGTGGATGTGTCGGCTTCCGTTGAGGAACAGGCGAAGGCAGGTATACAAGTGCATCCCAATCCCGTCCGCGACCGTCTTTGGATCGCCTTTCCCCGAACCGAACAAGCTCAGGTCGGCTATGCGGTGCAGGATCTCCTCGGACGAAAGCTGATGTCCGGCCGCACAACCACCGATATCCCCATTGATGTGAGCGGCTTGCCCTCCGGTGTGTTCGTGCTCACGGCGAACAACAACGCGGGCATGTTCAGCACGCGCTTCGTGAAGCAGTAGACGGGATCAGCCGATGGCCTTACCCAACCGCGCGGTGATCTCCTCGATCGACCCTACACCGTTGATGCCTTTGTATTTGCCCTGTGCGCTGTAGTAGTCCTTCAGCGGGGCGGTCTTCTTCTCGTACTCGGCGATGCGGTTGCGGATCACGCCTTCGTTGGCGTCGTCGGGCCGCCCGCTGATCTTGCCGCGTTCGAGCAGGCGCTTAACGAGTTCTTCATCCGGCACTTCCAAGGCCAGCATCGCGGTGATGGGCTCGCTCTTCGAGTTGAGCATTTCATCCAGCGCTTCGGCCTGGGCGCGGGTGCGCGGGAATCCATCGAAGATGAAGCCGGGCGCGGTGGTGTGCGCTTCGATCTTGTTGCGGATCATGCCGATGACGATGTGGTCGCCCACGAGCTCGCCGCGTTCCATGATCTCCTTCGCTTCGATGCCGAGCGGGGTCTCGTCCTTGATCTCCGCACGTAGCAGATCGCCGGTGCTGAGGTGCACGAGGCCATGCGCCTTGATGAGGAATTCGCTCTGCGTGCCCTTGCCCGCGCCGGGCGGTCCGAAGAGGACGATGTTCAGTTTTTTCATCCGTGTTCAGTTCTGGACGATTCGCAGGATGCCCGGCAGGTTGCGGCCGAGACCGTCGTGGTCCAGTCCGCTGCCCACCACGAAGGCGTTGGGTATGCGCATCGCCACATGGTCGATGGGGATGTCCTTTTTGTAAGCGTCCGGTTTGAAAAGCAGGGCCGCGATGCTGATGGACGCCGGGTGGTGGTCAGCGAGGACGGCCATGATGTGCTCGATGGTATTGCCGGTGTCCACGATGTCCTCAAGCACCACCACATGCCTTCCGCTGATGCGCTCGTTCAGGCCGATCAACTGGTCCACTTTGCCGGTGGAAGCCGTGCCGTGATAGCTGGCGACCTTCACGAAGGTGATCTCGCACTCGATGGTGATGCGCTTGACCAGTTCCGCCGCGAAGAAGAAGGCGCCGTTCAGCACTCCGATGAACAGTGGCCGCTTGCCCGCGTACTTCTTGTTCAGGTCGATCGCTACGGCATCGATGGCCTTGCCCAGCTCCTGTTCGGAGATGAACGGCTCGAAACGCAGATCGTGCAGTTGGACGGTGGACATGGGTCGCGAAGGTAGCCGCGTGCACTTCATCCACGGGTACGCGCTTCCCCCTACATTCGGCACGATGCGCCAACTCCTCTTCACGGCCACCTTGCTCGCGTCGTTGCTGGCGCGCGCCGGTGGTGAGCATTGGCCCGTGGGCGCCCGCTTCGCGGGCATGGGCCACGCCAACCTCACGCTCGTTGACCTTTGGAGCGTGCGCGGCAACCAGGCCGGGCTCGCGGGCTTGGAGCATCCCGTGGCCGGGGCGTACTACCAACAGCACTGGCTCAGCGGTGACCTCGCCATGCAGGGCCTTGCTTTCGCGCTGCCCGTGGGCAAAGGCTGTTTCGCGGTGAACGGCAGCTCCTTTGGCAGGGCGGACCTCTTCAACGAGCAACAGTTCGGGCTGGCCTACGCCATGAAGCTGAGCGACAACTTCCGCGTCGGCATCCAGTTGGACTATCTCAACATGCGTTTCGGCGAGAACTACGGCAGCACGAACGCGGTAACGGCGGAAGCGGGCCTTCAAGCGAAACTGAGCGACCACCTCTGGATCGGCGCGCACCTGTACAACCCGACGCAAGCCAAGATCGGTGGGCCGTACGAAGAGAAGACGCCGACGGTCTTCGGCGCGGGCCTGGGCTACACCTTCAACGACCAGGTACTGATGTGCGCGCAAGCTGATAAGGACATCGACCGCGACGCGCAGTACCGCGTGGGCATCGAATACCGTCCGGTGAAAGCGCTGTTCGTCCGTGCGGGCGTCAGCACGGGACCCACGCAAGCGCACTTCGGGGCGGGCGTGCGGGTGAAGACGGTGGAGATCGACCTGGCGGTGGCGGCTCGCTCGCAACTGGGCATCACCCCGATGTTCAACCTGAACTACCGCTTCGAATGAAACGGGCGGCGGTCGCGGCCATCGCGGCGGTGCTGCTTCGTGCAGCAGTAGCGCAGGTGGACGGACCGCCCGTGGGACAGGAAGAACTGGACCCGCAGAACGACCTGCGCGACCTCATCGAGCAACGCATCGAAGCGGTGGCCGAGCAACTGGGCACCGACAACAACGTGGACCTCACAGCGCTTACCGAGATGCTGATGGACTACGCGCGGAACCCGATCGACCTGAACCGCACGGACATCCTGGAACTGGCGCAGCTGCAGCTCTTGAGCGACGTGCAGATCAGTGCGCTCATGGAGCACCAGCGCAAGTACGGTCCCTTGCTCAGCATCTACGAACTGCAGACCATCGATGCGTTGGACGCACGGACGATCGCGCTCATCCGGCCTTTCGTGAAAGTGCGCGACAACGTGAACGCCACGCACGCCTCCTTGAAGGAGATCCTGAAGAACGGCTCGCACGAGATCCTCTCCCGCTCCATCCTGAACGTGGAACAGCGGAAGGGATTCCTGGGGCAGCCCAGCCCCTTCGGTGTGGATTACACGGACCCCGATGGCGATGCGTTGCCGAACGTGGACGACCCCCAAGTGGTCGACTCGATGCGACAGGCCAATCAGCTCTACCTCGGCAGCCCGTACAAGATCTATGCGCGCTACCGGTTCCGTTACCGCCAGAACATCAGTTTCGGTGTAACGGCCGAAAAGGACGAGGGCGAACAGTTCTTCAAAGGCACGCAGCCCGATGGCTTCGACTTCTACAGCGCGCACCTATTCCTGCGCAACGTGGGGCCGGTGAAAGCGCTGGCACTGGGGGATTACACGGCGCAGTTCGGGCAGGGGCTGGTGTTCTGGAGCGGCCTGTCCTTCGGCTCGAAGAGCGCCTACACGATGAACCTGAAGCGCAACGCCGTGGGCCTGATGCCCTATGCGAGCGTGAACGAGAACCTCTTCCTGCGTGGTGCGGGTGCCACGGTGGAAGTCGCGAAGAACCTGGTGGGCACGGCCTTCATCAGTCACAAGGGCTACGATGCGAACGTGCCGGACCCGGACGCGCCGACAGCGGAGAACATCGACCAGGAGGCGGCGTTCAGTTCCCTGCTCGATGACGGCTATCACCGCACCTACCGCGAAGTCTCCCGCAAGGACGCGGTGAACGAGACCATCTATGGCGGTCATCTCCGTTACAAACGGCCCACGTGGAGCGTGGGTGCGACCGCCGCCCAAGTCCGGTACAGCAGCGTGTTGGACCGCAACCTCGCCACCTACAACCAGTTCGAGTTCGAGGGACAGCAGAACACCACCTACGGCGCGGATTGGAACGTGCTGTACCGCAATCTCACCTGGTTCGGTGAAGGAGCACGCAGCGGGAACGGGGGCATGGCGGGCCTCACCGGCCTGCTCGTCGCGCTGGACAAACGGCTGTCGTTGTCGATGCTGTACCGCGACTACCAACGCGACTATCACGGCCTGTACAGCCGGGCGTTCGCCGAGAGCACGAACCCTTGGAACGAGCGCGGCTTCTACACCGGGATAGAACTGAAACCGACGCGCACATGGATCATCAACGCGTACTTCGACCAATTCCGCTTCCCATGGCTGCGCTACCTCACCAACGCCCCGAGCGATGGAAGCGACGTCTTCGGCCAGGTGACGTGGAAGCCCAACAAGAAGGTGGAACTGTACGCCCGCGCACGGCACCAGCAACGGCAGCGCAACGCGGAAGGCGTGACCGAAGGCGTCGACCCGCTCGTGCAGGTCACGCAAACGAACTACCGCTTCAATGCCAGCTACAAGGTGGATGATGCGCTGACGCTGCGGACGCGCGTTGAGAGCGTGACCTACCAGCGCGGTGATGCGCAGCCGGAGCGCGGCTTCCTCATCTACCAGGATTTCGTGCACCGCCCGATGCGCAGCAAATTGGAGCTGACGGGGCGCATCGCGATGTTCAGCACGGACACCTACAACGCCCGGTTGTACGCTTACGAGAACGACATCGTCGGCCTCTTCTCCTTCCCGCCCTACTATGACCGTGGCCTGCGCTGGTACGCCATGGCGCGCTGGAGCGCAGCGCGCGGCGTGGACGTGTGGTTCCGCTACGGCGCATGGATCTACAACGACACGGACCGCATCAGCAGCGGGCTGCAAGAGACCAGTGGCAACCGCAAGAGCGATGTGAAGGTGGAGATCAGGGTGAGGTTGTGATCCACCTGACCATGGGTATGTATTTCGCCCTGCCGCCCATCCGGATGAGAAGTTTCCTGCGGTTCTCCACGTTGGGTTTTACCGCTCTGCTCGCCGCAAGGTCCCAGGCACAATGCGTCGATGACTTCTCCCTCGGGAACGACACTACGCTCTGCGCCGGAAGCAGCATCACGCTGAACGCCGGAGCGGGATACCAGAGCTATTCCTGGAGCACGGGAAGCACGGCGCAGTCCATCAACGTGAGCGTTGCGGACACTTACGGTTGCACGGTAACGGACTTCGGCACTTCAGGTGAGCTGGTGACCAACGGGAACTTCAGCGCGGGGGCAACGGGCTTCACGAGCGATTATGTGCCAGGTACGGGTGGCACCTACGGATTGCTATCGAACGCGGGAACCTATGCGGTGAGCACCAGCCCACAACTCACGCATGTGAACTTCGCTTCGTTCGGTGATCACACCACGGGCTTCGGGAGCATGCTGGTGGTGAACGGAGCGCAATTCCCGGGGCAGAACATCTGGTGCGAGACGGTGACCGTAACGCCGAACACGGATTATGCGTTCTCCGCTTGGTTGGCAACGGCGGTCTCCGAATCTCCGGCGCAACTGGTGTTCACGATCAATGGTGCCACCATCGGTGATCCGCTCCTGGCACCCTTCGGCACGGGGCAATGGGTGAACTTCTACAGCATCTGGAACAGCGGGGCGAGCACTTCGGCCACCATCTGCATCAGTAACCAGAACAGCCAGGACTCCGGCAACGACTTCGCGCTGGACGATATCTCCTTCGCGCCGTTCTGCACGTACACGGATGAGATCGTCGTTACCATCCAGGATTTCCCGGAACCCGACTTGGGAATGGACCTGGAACAGTGCGCCGGCACCACGGTAACGCTTGATGCGACATGGCCCGGAGCGGAAGGCTACGCTTGGCAGGATGGCGGTACGACAGCGAGTCTCAACACCAGCGCCAGCGGTACATATTGGGTGGATGTCACCGAGAATGGATGCACCGCACGCGATAGCATCGAGGTGCATTTCAACCCGTTACCGGTGATCGAACTGGGGCCGTCTCAGCAGCGATGTGCGGGTGACACGGTGTTGTTGAACGCATTCGTGGCCGGGGCTTCCTATCTCTGGCAGGATGGCTCCACTTCTTCAACACTGCAAGTCACAGGCACGACCTCTGCGGATGTCACCGTGGATCTGGACGGATGCACAACGACGGACGCGGTCAGCATCAACTACTATCCGCTTCCAATAGTGGATCTCGGTCCCGACACCACCATCTGTGCGGACACGTCGCTGACACTGGACGTCGAGCGCCCGGGAGGGAGCTATGAATGGGAGGACGGCTCGACCACCGCGCAGCGCACGCTCACGGAGAGCGGCCAGTATCAGGTGGAAGTCACCGAGAACGGATGCACCAGCGTCGATAGTCTCGTCCTTGGACGGATACCATTGCCGTTCGTGGAGCTCGGTCCGGACTTCCTGCTGTGCATCGGAAGCAAAGCGGTGCTGGACGCCACCGGCGGGGGGTACACGTATACGTGGAGCACGGGCGATACGACCTCGGAATTGGAGATCACCGAGGAAGGCCTCTACCGGATACTGGTGACCAATCCCTGCGGGACCTCCGAGGACAGCATCAACGTGAGCCAGGACCGGTGCGATTGTCCCATCTTCATCCCGAACGCGTTCACACCGGATGGGGACGGCATCAACGAAGGCTTCCGGCCGGTGTTCGATTGCGCGGTGGACCGGTACCGCTTCACGGTGTTCGACCGCTGGGGCGGCGAAGTGTGGACGAGCGAAGACCCCGCCGAAGGCTGGGACGGTGGAGGCGGCGCTGCGGACGCCACGGCCATCGGCGTCTACGCATGGAAATTGGAGATCAGACCGCAGACGGTGAACGAGCACACGCTGCGGAAACTCTTCGGACATGTCGTGCTGTTGCGGTGAATGAAGTGAGGCATGGCGTTCGTCTATCTTTGAACTGATCAAGAAAGCGATGTCGACATCGATCGAACTCCGGACCCGTTTGCACGCGTTGATCGACCAGGTCAAGAGCGATGAATTGTTGCGCCGTCTCCAGGACCTATTGACGCGTTCCAAGGATGCGGAGGAAAAGGGCATCTGGTCCACCTTGACGGCTGAACAGCAGGATCAGGTCATGAAGGCGTATGCATCCTCGTTCGATCTGTCCGGACTGAAGCCCACCTCCCAGATCCTGAAACGTCGCGCGCGATGAGCTTGGGGTCCTTGTGGACCAAGGATCCGAACTTGTATCGGACTGGTGCGTTCATCGAACCATTGTCTATCGCCACGTTCACTGATCGGCTCTATCGGCTGCGATGAGCCAGACCCTGATCATCACCGGCATGCACCGCTCGGGCACTTCGTTCGTGGCCGAGCTGTTCAAGGGCGCGGGGCTGCATATCGGTGAGCGGCTCTTCCCCGGCGATGGCGGTAATCCGCGCGGCTACTTCGAGGACGAGGACATACTGACGCTCCAGCGAACCATGATCGCGAAGGCATGTCCAACGGGCGTTGTCGGTTGGCCGGATTGGGGATGGACCGAAGCGGAGAAATTGAATGAAGACGTGTGGTCCGATGATGAACCCGCGATGCGCGCCATGGCAACTCAGCGCGAACGGCCCAAGGTCTGGGGCTGGAAGGATCCACGGACGACCCTGCTCCTGGAACAGTGGCTTCGCGTTCTGCCCGATGCGCGTTTCCTCTTCGTGGTGCGAGAGCCGTGGAAAGTCGCGGCGTCCGTTCAGCGCTTGCCGTCCGAATTGTTCCGTGCGAGGCCGGATGTGGCGGTGCGCATCTGGCTGTTCTACAACCAGCGTTTGTTGGACTTCGCGAAGAAGCATCCGGAGCGTTGCGTGATCATGCCGATGCCGTGGCTGGCGAACACGCCGCACAGCGTGCTCACGCATGCGATCACCAAGCTCGATCTGGAGGGGTTGCGTTTCGACGCCATGCGCTGCCGGGAGATCCTCGATGGCCGCAAGCAGGATGCGCAAGCGGCAGATGCGGAACACGAGCGCGCCTTCCGCGTTGAATACAGGGATGCCGTGGTGCTATGGCAAAAGCTACAAGCCGCCGCGAGCGGACTCTGACGCTCAATCCTTCTTCTCCTTCGCTGCGCGCTTCGCAGCCTTCTTCCGGATCTTCTCCAGATCCTCGGCGGGCATGGTGAAGCTGATGGGCAGCATGTACTTCACCCGCACCGGTTTGTCATTCTGCGTCGCGGGCTTCCATCCATCAATGAGTTGAACGACGCGAAGTGCTTCCGCATCCAACAGCGGATGCGCGCTGCGCGTCACCCAGACCGAATCCACGTTGCCGTCCTTCTCCACGATGAACTGTACGAAGACCTTGCCGGTTATGCCCTGTTCTCGCGCTTCTTCCGGGTACTTGGTTTCCTTGGAGATGAACGCGTAGAGCGCGGTCTCGCCGCCGGGGTACACCGGGAGTTCCTCCTTCAGCACTTGCTCTTGCGCCGCAGGCTTCGCGATGGTGTTGTCGAAGACCTGTTGGGCCTTGTCGGAATTGGACTTTAGTTGGTCCGAGCCCTCTTGGGCCAATAAGGCGCCCGCCATCGCGCAGCAGACCAACAGCGTCATGGGGCGTTCGCTCATCCTGACCAAAGTTAGGCCATCGCGCACCCTCGCTCCTACATTCGCCACCAAGCATCATCCGCCCATCCGCTGATCGGTCTATCGCAATGAGTTCCGTCTACTACCCCGACTACCTGCAACTGGACAAGATCCTCGGCGCGCAGGCGCTGGAGAGCGACAAGCACGGCCAGCACGCGCACGATGAGATGCTCTTCATCGTGATCCACCAGGCGTACGAACTGTGGTTCAAACAGATGCTGCACGAGGTGGGCAGTGTGATAAACATCTTCAGCGATGGCCATGTGGACGACAACGGTGGCGAGCTCGCCATCGCCGTACACCGCTTGCGCCGCGTGAACACCATCTTGGGTGTGCTGGTGAAACAGATCGACATCCTGGAAACGATGACGCCGCTGGACTTCCTGGACTTCCGGGACATGTTGCGGCCGGCGAGTGGCTTCCAGAGTATGCAGTTCAAGGTGCTGGAAGCGAAGATGGGCCTGCGCATGGAGAGCCGTTTCGGCAAGCAGTACTACACCAGCCAGCTGAAGCCGGAGCACAAGGCGATGATCGAAGAGCTGGAGGGGCAGCCCACCTTTTTCGACCTGCTGAACGGTTGGCTGGAGCGCATGCCCTTCCTGCAAGCGAAGTATTGGCCTGCGGGCGAAGCGCCCTTCTTCGAGCGCTTGAAGGCGATCTACACCAAGTCGCTCGTACCTGGCGAAGAGGGCAATACGGCGATGTGGGAAAAGCTCTTCGAGAAAGGCGAAGGACGTCGCCTCTCTCCCGCCGCAGCCCGCAGTGCCGTGTTCATCATGCTCTACCGCGACGAGCCGATCTTCCAGATGCCCTTCGCGTTGTTGCAATCGTTGCTGGACATCGACGAGAGCATGGCGCAATGGCGCAGTCGTCACCTGAACATGGTGCGCCGCATGATCGGACTGCGCATGGGCAC
>JBGAJW010000095.1:0-15556 GCA_044224725.1 Flavobacteriales bacterium | reverse complement strand
ACCGCCGCCATCGAATTCCTCCAGCTCCGCAAGTACACCGAGCAGAAGCGCGTGCTGCGGATGTGTCGCATCCCGGCAACGGGAGTGCGCGGCCCCAAGCTCAACTGGCGGCCGGAGATGGTGTGGGGGAGGGTGGGGAATAATCTGGGGTAGCAATAGCCCATAGATTGCCAACGATGACCGAAGCCGACACCTGCCGAAAGCACGTGACGCCGCTGCTCCAAGCTGCGGGGTGGGATACTGAGCCGTATTCCCTTGCCGAGCAGCGCAGCGTTACGGACGGGCGCATCGTACCCGTGGGCAAGGGCTTCGTACGCAAGGCGAACAAGCGAGTGGATTACCTCCTTCGGTACCGTCGCGACTTTCCGCTCGCTGTTGTTGAAGCGAAGGCCGCCTACAAGACCGCCGCCGAAGGATTGCAACAAGCGAAGGACTACGCCGAACTGCTAGACCTGAAGTTCTGCTACGCCACCAACGGCACCGAGATCATCGAGTTCGACTACTTCACCGGGCTGGAGCGGACCGTGACGGCCTACCCTGCTCCCGAGGAATTGTGGGAGCGCTACCGGGTGGGCAAGGGGCTGAAGAATGAGAAGGTGGTGGAGCAATTGCTCACGCCATACAACCATGCGGTGGGCAAGGGCGAGCGCTACTACCAGCAGATCGCCGTTGACCGCGCCTTCGAGGCGGTGCTCACCGGCAAGGAGCGCATGCTGATCACCATGGCCACCGGAACGGGGAAGACCGCTGTCGCCTTCCAGATCTGCTGGCGCCTGTGGAACGCACGTTGGAACCGCACCGGCGAACACCGCCGACCGAAGATCCTCTACCTCGCCGACCGCAACATCTTGGTGGACCAGCCCAAGGACGGCATCTTCGCGGCATTCGGCGATGCGCGGCAGAAGATCGAGGGCGGTGAGGTGGTGAAGAGCCGCGAGATGTACTTCGCCATCTACCAAGCACTGGCCGAGGACGAACGCCGCGAAGGGCTCTTCAAGCAGTTCCCGCCGGATTTCTTCGACCTGGTGATCATCGACGAGTGCCACCGGGGCAGCGCGCGCGACGACAGTTCGTGGCGCAGCATCCTGGATTACTTCGACAGCTACCTCTACTTCGGCAACCCGATCTACGAGTACAGCCTGCGGCAGGGTATCGACGATGGTTTCCTCGCACCCTACCGTGTGCATCGGGTGGTCACGGACATCGACGCCACCGGCTGGCGGCCCAGCAAGGATGAGTTGGACCGCTACGGTCGTGCCATCCCCGATGAGGAATACGGTACCAAAGACTTCGAACGCGCTGTGGCCTTGCGGGCAAGAACACAGGCCATCGCCCGGCACCTCACTGACTTTCTGAAGAAAACCGACCGCTTCGCGAAGACCATCGTTTTCTGCGTGGACCAAGAGCACGCGAGCGAGATGCGCACCGCCTTGAACAACCTGAACGCGGATCTAGTGGCGCAGCATCCGAACTACGTGTGCCGGGTGACCAGTGACGAAGGAGACATCGGCAAAGGGCACCTGAACCGGTTCCAGGATGTGGACACCACAACGCCGGTGATCCTCACCACCTCGCAACTGCTCACCACGGGCGTGGATGCGCCCACCTGCAAGAACGTGGTATTGGCCCGCGTGGTGGGCAGCATGAGCGAGTTCAAGCAGATCATCGGGCGCGGCACCCGCGTACGCGATGACTATGGCAAGCTCTGGTTCAACATCATCGACTACACCGGCAGCGCAACGCGCCTGTTCGCCGATCCAGCCTTCGATGGCGACCCGGTGCGTGTGACCCAGGAGGAGATCGACGCCCACGGCCATGTGACCACTACGGTCGTGAGTGAACCCGAGCCGGAGACGGCACCCATTGAAGGCGGTGGCGGTATCATTATCGATCCGCCTACTGGTGAAGACCGCCGCAAGTTCTACTACGACGGTGGCCGCGTGGAGATCGCCGCGCACATGGTGTACGATCTGGATGCCGACGGTAAGCAACTGCGCATGGTGCGCTACACCGATTACGCTGGTGAAAAGGTGCGCTCCCTCTGCCCCAGCACCCCTGAACTACGCGCCCGTTGGGCCGACCCCACGCAACGCAACGAGCTGATCCAAGCCTTGAACGAACGCGGCATCAGCTTCGAGGAACTGGCCGAAAGCGCACAGCAACCCGAAGCCGATCCCTTCGACCTCCTGTGCCACCTGGCCTACAACGCCCCGTTGCGCACCCGGCGTGAACGCGCCACCATGCTCCGCGAGAACAAGCCCGACTTCTTCGCTCGGTATAGTGGCGAAGCCCGCACCATCCTCGAAGAACTGTTGGACAAGTATGCTGACCACGGCGATGCCCAATTCGTGCTGCCCGATGTGCTGCACGTGGCCCCCTTGAGCGACCACGGCACCATCAAGGAGATCAGCCAGGCCTTTGGTGGGGCGGAGCAATTGCGGAAGGCAGTTCAAGAACTACAAACGCTGCTGTATGCGGCATAGAACTAACGCCCATGAATACTGACGAGGAAAAGGTTCTACAAGTGCTCAAGGAGGCCGAAGGGCCACTTTCTATGACAGAGGTGATGCGTCTCGCTGGCTTGGAAGGACCTTCCTACTACCACGCTTCTGGATCCTTAGCGCATGATGGTCTCATCAATTGGGGTGCGGGCGCTAACGGGGGGTCGATGAGTTTTGCCGGGGACACACGACATCAAGCATTTGAGATCGACTTCACCCAGCCGGAAGAACCGACAGTAGCGTTCAACGAGAAACTAGCCGAAAAGGACTTGTACGATGGTATTGAGACGAGCCTGCGAGATTCGTGGCGAATCACTCAAGGGATGTTCAATTCAATGTTGGTGCGCACAGCGCACTTGGGTAAGCGAAAGACAGGTGGCCGCTGGACGCGTCCTGATTTCCTGCTGATATGTGCGCAAGGGTATCCGCACATACCTGGTAAGCACATGGAAGTGATTGCTTGGGAGGTGAAGCCTTACGACGAGATAGATATTAGAGCTGTTTACGAGTCGCTTGCGCACCATCGCAATGGTACTAGCGCCAATATGTTGTTGCACGCAAAGGAAAGCGGGAATTCTAAAAAGGTCGAGGAGAACATAGGGATCATTTTCAAGGAGTGCATTCGCTATGGCATAGGTTTAATCATAGTGCCGAATCCTTCGGACATCAAAACGTGGCAGCCCAAGCTTGTCGCTGAGAAGCACGCAACACATGTTTCGGAATTGAACGCTGGAATTGATAGACTTATTCATAAAGAAAGTAGCTTGACGCTGCTCAAGAAAATACTCGAGAACGACGACACACGCATTGATCCTTCTCAAGGTATCACAGAGTTTGAGGTTGAGGATGACGAGGATTAACGTGAGAGCATTGTTATGGCCAAACGAAAAACCAAGGCGGACACCCCGACAATGACCACCTCCCAGCAGCTCGGCTCCCTGCTCAAGTCCGCGCGCGACATCATGCGCAAGGACAAGGGCCTCAACGGCGACCTGGACCGCCTGCCGATGCTCACGTGGATCATGTTCCTCAAGTTCCTCGATGACCTGGAGGCGCAGCGCGAGGACGAGGCCGTACTCGCAGGCAAGAAGTTCAAGCCCGCGATCGAGGCACCTTACCGCTGGCGCGATTGGGCCGCCGATGCACAGGGCATCACCGGGGATGAGCTGCTCGCTTTCATCAACAACGAGAAGGGCATTCGGCCAGATGGCAGTGAGGGCCCCGGCCTCTTCGCCTACCTGCGCAACCTGACGAGCAGCAATGGCGACGACCGCCGCGATGTGATCGCCACGGTGTTCAAGGGCGTGGACAACCGCATGAAGAGCGGCTATCTGCTGCGCGATGTGATCGCCAAGGTGGCGGGCATCCACTTCACGAGCACGGACGAGCTGCACACGCTGGGCTCCCTCTACGAAAGCATGCTGCGTGAAATGCGCGATGCAGCAGGCGATAGCGGTGAGTTCTATACCCCGCGCGCCGTGGTGCGCTTCATGGTGAAAGTGACCGACCCGAAGCTGGGCGAGACCGTGCTGGACCCCGCTGCGGGCACCGGCGGCTTTCTGCTGGAGGCCTTCATGCACCTGAACGCGCAGGTGCGCACCGTGGCTGACCGCAAGCTATTGCAGGAACGCAGCGTGCTGGGCGGTGAACCCAAGCCGCTGCCGTACCTGCTGTGCCAGATGAACCTGCTGCTGCACGGACTGGACGCGCCGCGCATCGACAATGGTAACAGCCTGCGCCACAAGCTCACCGAGATCGGCGAGAAGGAGCGCGTGGACGTGATCCTTACCAACCCACCCTTCGGTGGTGCCGAGGAGAAAGGCATCCAGGACAACTTCCCGGACGACAAGCGCGCGGCCGAGACCGCACTGCTCTTCATGCAGCTGATCATGCGCAAGCTGCGCCGGAGCAAGGGCCCCACGGACACCCCTGCACGGGCAGCGGTGGTGGTGCCCAACGGCACCCTCTTCGGCGATGGCGTGTGCGCCCGCATCAAGGAAGAACTGCTGAAGGAATTCGACCTGCATACCATTGTGCGGTTGCCCAACGGCGTGTTCGCACCCTACACAGGCATCCCCACCAACATACTCTTCTTCCAGCGCGGTGGCCCCACGAAGGATGTGTGGTATTACGAGCTGCCCCTACCCGAAGGCCGGAAGAACTACACAAGACGGCGCCCATCCAGCGAAGACTTCGCAGTGTGCGAGGCCTGGTGGAACAAGCGTGAAGAGAACGAGCAAGCGTGGAAAGTCCCGGCGGCGGAACTGCTATCCAACGGCTGCAACCTGGACCGCAAGAACCCACGCGGCAAGGCGGGCATCACGCACTTGCCGCCCGCCGAGCTGGCCGCCAGCATCGTGCAGAAGGAGCAGCGCATTGCGGCCATCATGGGGAAGATTCAGGAACTGCTGGCACAGGAAGCATGAGCAAGCAGTGGCCGTTGGTGAAGTTGGGCGAAGTGCTCACCCGCGCTGAGCGCTGGGAAGAACGTGATGCAGTGAAGGAATACCCCTTCGCAGGCACATACAGTTATGCACGGGGGATCTTCGTCGGAGAGAAGAAACACGGCTCCACGTTCAATCTTCCCAAGGTTCAGCGCTTGCACGCAGGCGACTTCGTGTATTGCAAGATCATGGCGTGGGAAGGTGCCTTTGGAGTAGTGCCCAAAGAGGCGCACAACTGTGTGATGTCAGGTGCCTTCGTAGCCTACGAAGTCGACGTGAAGCGCCTCGATCTGAAGTTCCTAGATTACTTCTTCAAGGTCGCAGAGCACTGGAAGAAGATCGGCAGCCAGAGCACCGGGACGAACGTGCGCAGACAGAGCTTGCATCCCAATCAATTCGAGAATGCCCAGATCCCGCTCCCCCCGCTGGCCGAGCAGCGGCGCTTGGTGGCACGCATCGAGGCCTTGGCGGGGATGGTCGCCGAGGCACAGGCCCTACGGAAGGAGGCGGTGGTGGAGGCAGAGGCGCTAGTTGATAGGCATGCGAAGAGCGTGATCGATGCCCAAGAGACTCAAGTAGGCCGCGAAGCCTTTGGTGCGCATGCAAAGATTCAAGGCGGCTATGCCTTCAGCAGCACCGAGTATCAAGAAGTCGGTCTTCCGTTGGTCCGAATCAACAGTCTTCAGAATGAGACGGTGCGTGTTTCCGGTGCTCCTTGCATGGCTTCCGAGCGCCTCCATGAGTTCAGCCGTTTCGTCCTGAACGCAGGCGATGTACTGCTCGCACTAACGGGGCCCCCGAAGCTCGGTGTAGTACCTGACGATTGTAAGAATTGGCTCTTGAACCAACGCGTTGGCCGATTTGTAGTTCGCGACCAGTCAAAGTCGGACGCGATGTACCTCTATTGGGTAGCGCGTTCCTTTAAACAGCAGATCAACGACGCTGGATACGGTGGGGCACAAGCAAACGTGAGCTCATCGGACATTGAAGAAATGGAGTTCCCGTTCCCCGACCTCCCCACCCAGCGTCGCATCGTCCACGAACTCAACGCGCTGCAAGCGAAGGTGGAAGGGCTGAAGCGGTTGCAGGCGGAAACGCAGGCGGAGCTGGATGCGCTGCTGCCGGCGGTGTTGGAGGGGGTGTTCAATCCGAACCAAGCAAAGGCCTACCAGGCGCTGGATGTGGAACTGGGGCTGGCGGCGGAGCCATGAGCAAAGAAGAAGACATCACGCAACGAAAGCCGATGAACGCCTTTGAGCGTTCGGTACAAGTCGTCGCCTTCGCCGTGGCGGGCCTTGGTGTCGCTTGTATGGTGGTCTATGTCGTACTTCTCTGGTCCCTTGGCTACGGTACACTTACTCACGTGGACACTGAGGTTTCCGGTACCGTTGGCGATTTCATTGGTGGCGTGGCCGGTTCCTTATTTGCACTCTCAGCGACCTTGCTGTTCTATTTGGCGCTGACACTCCAGAGGAGAGAGTTCCAGAATTCACTCCAGGAGTTGCGCATATCGAGCCAGGCGCTTAAGGCAAGCGAAGAACATCAGCGCGACTCCTTACAGGTGATGCGGGAGGAGAAAGAATTCAACGTATGTCTAACTGCCATAACGGACCTGAAAGATGAGTGGAACGGAAGCAGAGGCACTGGGCAAGGAGATCTGAGGCACAGTTGGCTCACTCGGTATGGTGAGGCATACTTTTTTCGTCCCGAAGGTGGACAGAGCGACTACCTGATCGGCACGAAGCGGGATCATATGGGGTTACCGGCATTCGCAAGTGTGAGCGGCTATGTTGACCGTGCCCTGTGGAGCGCACAAGCTATTCACGACAAGACCCTGAGCGCGGAGGATCGACGCTACTTGGGAGTAGTTTTTGATCCAGTTCTTAAGACCTTCGAGGACAAAGTGTCACTGGCCGTGGACGACGTTTTGAGGTCATTCAACACATTATTGACTCAACAGCAAAAGCAACTAGAGGGTTGGAGGGTTGATCCATCATTGATGACCAAGGACGTGGAAATGCATTTGACTCCCCTAAAGACCAAAATTGAGAAGGCAAGGGGGCTGTTGAATCAGATTCTCGCTTCGGAAGGTCAAAAAGCATAGCATGCTACAATAGGACCATGCCCACCGCACTGCTTCAGCACCGGCTATGGGAGAGGTTGACGACAGCAGTCATGGGTGCAAGGGGTAAAGCGGATGTGGCCGTGGCCTACTTTGGCAGCGATGGTGGCACCCTGCTGCCACTTCGAGCGGGTAGCCGTCTGGTGGTCGATGCCAGCGAGAGCGCGGTACGCAGTGGGCAAACGCACCCGGAAGCCTTGCTCAAGCTCTATCGAAGGGGTGTGGCCATCTACAGCAAGCCGGGCCTGCATGCCAAGGTGTTCCTGGTGGGGTGGCAGGGCCTACGTGGGCTCAGCGAACGCGAGCAGGCACAGTGCGCACCAGTTGATCGAGGCGGTTATGGTCACGGATGCGCCGGTCATCCTGAAGAAGGTACGTGCATTCATTGATTCGGTTTCCGAGCATGAGCTAGGAGAGGCACGATTGAAACAGCTAGCGAAAATTTATCGGCCACCGAAGCTCTACGGTGCAGAAAAAGGTGGGAGTAGGAGGAAAGCCAAACCGCACGGGCCACGCGTTTGGTTCATACGTGTGACCATGGGGGATCTTCCTGATGCGTTCGAGCATGTTCATGAAGTGGAAGGCGAGAAGGCGCGGAAGCAAATGGAGCATCCCCGGCGGCACATCCTGGATGATTTCTGGTGGTCCGGTCCATGCCGATACGCGAAGGGTGATATCGTGGTTCAATTTGTCCATGAGCAGGAGCAACCGAACCGTGTGATGCCGCCGGGAACCGTCCTACGAACGGTCAAGCACACGCGTGGGGGCCAGACCAAGACCTTCGTCTACCTGGAGGCGCGGGACCAGCGCAAGAAGTTGGAGAGGGTGTTCGCGAAGCAGATCGGGGCCGGTGTTCGTGGCATTCGACCGGGCCTCTTAGGCCAGGAACGCGCAGCACGCGTGCTCCGGGTGTGGAACAGGTCGACTAAATAGCATGGCCAACAGCACGAGCAGAAGCATGGACAGTACTCAACTTCAAGTTGCTTACGCGAGCTATCGGGCGGACACAGCTGCCTTCGAAAAGCGCTCGCTCCAGAGCCGGGAATTCCGCCCACTCGCACACGACATTCTTTCATCGTTGGTGCAAAAGGGCCATGTGACCAACGAGGACCTCACCACGCTCATTCACCTGTTCCGGCCGAACCCGCCGCACGAGCTGGCTGAGAAGTACCTGAGCACCCTCATTCCCTATCCGAACCAGCGGTCGGCTTACCTGGCGCGGTTGAAGGCGCTGAAAGTGGGCGGCTACACCGCCCCCGGTCGGCGGAAGATCCACAGCCTAACGGACGAGCAGCTTCGTGCGGTGCACGAGCTGCTCACCCAAGCCTTCAAGGTGAAGAACGCAGAGGAGGCGGGTGCGCTGTGTGCTGCATACGATGCGAAGCGGGTACCCTTCGTAACGGCTGGGGTTTACTCGCCCTGGTTGCACTACATAAAGCCCACGCTTTTTCCCATCCTCAATGGGCCCTCACTGCCGTTCTGGAAAAAGCAGGGTCTTCCCACGGATTACCCGGCCCTTGTAAAGGCGATACCGGCACTGCAGGAAGTCATTGGGGAAACCGACCTCGGGCTTGTGGACGGCCTGGCCTGGTGCGCGCGCCCTTCAGAAGGTCAGGACCCAACACACGGCGAATGGCGGGAACAGAAATGGTTGAAGAAGATAAGCCGGGAGCATTGGGAGCACTTCCTCGATGCGTGCAATGAGCTGATCGAGGCCTTGGAGCTCGGCCCGGACGACGAGCGACTGGCGATGAACGCGCGCCGCGATGATGCGAAGCGCATCTCCGTGAACCTGCGGCAGCGCCTGGCGCTTGGGCTGGAGCATAAGCGACAGACAAGGGCGCTTGCGCTGCTGGCCCCTGAACCCGCACAACGCTACCCCGGTGTTGAGTTCACGGATCCGTATCCCTACAAGGATGTGCCCGCTGGTGGAAATTGGTCCATGCCGATCGAGGGTTTTGTTGGGAACGATGAGGCGATGATGTCCGAATGCGTGGCCATCGCTAAGCCGTATTCAAAACTCGGCGACTCGTCGGCTTACCGCGTGCATCACATCCACGACCTGTACCGCATGGCCACGGAACCGGAGTTCAGGAAGGCGGCCCTGGACCACTTGCTGGAGAGCAAGGGGGAATGGCCGGGAACCACTACCGCACAAATGGAATCACCACGAAATGGGATCACTCGCCCGCGTTATTGGGCCGGAGGCTTCCGCTCCACGAACTCCTATGAAGACCTTGAGCGGTACAAGTCAGGCAATTTTTGGCAGGCGCTGAACTACAGCGATGAGGATACCGGGGCAACGGCCGCAGAAGCCCGACGCTTGTTCGGGGTGATCAAGGCGGGTGACTATTTCCTGATCAAGGGGTATGGCGGTCGGAATGACCTGAACGTGCATTATGTCGGGCGCGTGGTCCGCAAGGATGCCACAACGAAGCGACTGGATCTGTCCCGCTTGGACGTGCCGCTCTACAACGGCAAGGCGCCAGGGGGAAGCGGTGCAGGCGTTTGGTACAATACCTTGTTGGAAGTGAAGCGCCCGGACGATATCAAGAAACTGTTCGGTGCGGCGGTTGCACCGGGAACCAACAACGAGAACAAGCCACTACCAACCCTCCCGAACATCATCCTGTACGGTCCCCCGGGCACGGGAAAGACATATGCGTTGAAGAACAAGTACTTCGAACAATACACCACGAAGCCGAGCGAGGTGCCACGGGAGCAACGGATGTATGATGCCTTGCAGGATCTCACGTGGTGGGAGGTGATCGGTACGGTGCTGCTGGATATCGGGCCATCCAACGTCGATGCCATCAGGCAGCATGAGCTCACCAAGGCCAAGGCGGCCATGTCCAATTCGAACAACGTACGCGCCACCCTCTGGTCGAACCTGCAGTTCCATACCGTGAACGAGTGTGAGCTGGTCAAGTACGAAAAGCGGACCGAGCCGCTGATCTTCAACAAACGGGAGCACTCGATATGGGAGGTTCTTGATGAAGCGATCGATGAATCGTATCCCGCGCTCCGCGACCACTTGAGCGAGTATCGTGCGGGCTACCAGAAAGAGGGGGACGAGCGGAAAGAGATCAGGCGGTACGAGTTCGTGACCTTTCACCAGGCATATACCTACGAGGACTTCATCGAGGGCCTGAAGCCCCAGCTTGAGTCCAAAGAGATCGGGTACGAGATCGTGCCCGGCATCTTCAAGCGGCTATGTGAGCGTGCGGAGCAAGACCCGGAGCATGAGTATGCGCTCTTCATCGATGAGATCAACCGGGGGAATATCGCCGCGATCTTCGGGGAGCTCATCACCTTAATCGAGGAGGACAAGCGGATCGGTGCCGCGAACGAAATGCGGGCCACCTTGCCATATTCGAAGCCGGCGACCTTCGGTGTGCCGGCAAATGTCCGGATCATCGGCACGATGAACACCGCCGATCGGAGCGTGGAGGTCTTGGACACCGCACTTCGTCGGCGGTTCAGTTTTGAAGAGTACCCCAGCAAGCCCGAGGAGTTGAACGAGCTGGCCTACCGCATGGTCGGGGGCGTGGACTTGGGCAAATTGCTTACAGTGATCAATGCCCGCATCGAAATGCTGCTGGACCGCGACCATCACATCGGCCACAGCTACTTCCTGAACTGGAAGGAGGAGAACAAAGAGTTGAAGCTGCGGGAGGTGTTCAAGAACAACATCATACCTCTGCTACAGGAGTACTTCTATGGGGACCCGGTGAAGGTGGGGCTCGTTTTGGGGGAGGCCTTCGTGAAAAGGCTCGAAAAGGAGGTAGGAGCTAAGATCGAGCTCGCTGCCGGGTTCCGGAAGGAGGTGGACATTGAGGCCAAGGCGCGCTACGTGTTCCAGGATGTGGCACAGGTTCCCATATCGGCGTTCAAGGACATCTGCGATGGGAAGTAGGCTCGTCACGGTATTCGAGCATCAACGCTTGGAGATCACCGCCGAAGGCGCATTCACACAGCGGCATTTCGATGCGTTGGTCCAGTACAACCAGCAGCATGAGAACCGCTTCTTCACACCCGAGTACCAACGCATCAAGTTCAACCAGTATGTGGGCGTGATCGCCGTTGGCGGGCTCACCATCGAAATTTTACCCAAGATCGATGGCGTTCACGGCAAGGAGAACTGGCAGAAGGCCCTGATCCAGATGCTCAAGGTGGCCCACGGGTTACCCCTGCACGAGGCCGGTCACGCAAAGTTGGCCTTGCGCCGAACCTCGGTACTCGAGTACTTCCTGCGTTTGTTCGTGGAAGAAGTGCAACAGCTGGTGCATCAAGGTCTGGTGAAGCGGTACCGAAAGCAGGCTGGAGTGACCACGGCCTTGAAAGGGCGATTGGACCTTCCCCGCCATATCCGGCACGCGCATATCCACAAAGAGCGATTCCATGTGGTCCATCAGGTGTATGACAGCGACCACCTGCTCCACGCGATCTTGAAGCGGGCCCTGGAGCTTGTGGAAGATGTCACCGGCGACCCGATCACTATGGGTCTCGCCCAGGATATGCGGTGGGCCTTTGAGCACGTGGGTGCACAGCGTATTACCTCATCCACCTTCGACCGCATCCACCTGGACCGGAAGACGAAGAGCTATACGGATGCGCTCATGCTGGCCAAGCTCATCCTCTTGAACCATGCGCCAGATGTGAAGGGTGGCCGGGAGCATATTCTGAGCTTGTTGTTCGATATGAACAAGCTTTTTGAGCGCGTAGTGCTGCGGCTCTTGAAACGTGCGGCCGCCAACCGGCCTGGCTTGGCGGTATTGGGGCAGAACAGCCGGGGGTTCTGGAATGGCCAACAGATCCGGCCGGATATCCTGCTCGAACAGAACGGGCAATTGCAGTGCATCATCGACACCAAGTGGAAACTGCCCAAGGACGATCGGCCGGCTGATGGGGATCTGAAGCAGATGTACGTGTACAACCGGCAGTTCGGGAGCGCGGAGAGCGTGTTACTCTACCCAGGTAAGAAGGCGGGTACCACGCGTATCGATTACGATGAGGACCACGGGGGCAGGAAGGACCATGGTTGTTCCGTTCGGTTCATTGAACTGTTCGATTCGGAGGGTGAGATTCAGTTGGAGAAAGTGCGGAACTTGCTAACCGAATTGGTTGGCGCAGAAGTTGACCTGCCAGCCAAGGCTAGTTGAGCATCCCGATGCAATCTGTGCAATCCCCCCTTCTCAACGGCCTCAACCCAGAGCAACGCGCCGCCGTGTTGAGCGAGGAGAAACGGCTGCTGGTGCTGGCTGGCGCGGGCGCGGGCAAGACCAAAACGCTCATCCAGCGCATCCTCCACCTCATCTTCGAGAAGAACGTCAAGCCCTCCAGCATCCTGGCCATCACCTTCACGCGCAACGCGGCCAACGAGATGGTGGACCGCCTCATCCTGCATGTGGATGACACGGGCGAGTACAAGACCTTGCTGGAGGACAAGAAGCTCACCCAGCAGCAGCGCGATGCGGCGCGCAAGAACTACAAGCAGCGCTATGCATGGATCAACGCCTTGCGCGTAAGCACTTTCCACGGTTTCGGCTACAGAGTGCTGCGCAGCCATGTAGCCAAGTACTTCGACAACCGCTTCAAGATCATCAACGAGTACCTGGAGGCTGATGAGTTCCGCAGCGACACCGAAGCACCGGAAACACCGGACCTGATCCTACAGAAGGTGATCAAAGAACTATCGGTGGATCCGGAGTTCATGCTGCGCCTGAAGCGCTACATCCTGGACTTCTATGTGGAGGCCAAGAAGATCCGCGACTACAAGAAGCGGGGAGCGACCGATGAATATCCTTACGTGACGCTGAACGGAACAATGGTTCGGTCAAAATCAGAGCGCGTCATCGCCGACTGGTTCTACCGCCACGGTATCAAGTTCGAGTATGAGCCCAGGTTGAACTTGAAGGATTTTGAGTTTCGGCCGGATTTCTACGTCCCTCAGGCCGACATGTATTTAGAGCACACCAGTAAGTTGAGTTACGACTCGGCCGACAAGGACGAACAGTTCAGGCGCACTGGCAAACTGTGCGTCAAGACGTACGAGCACTGGATGCATGACATCAACGAATTCAACGCGCGGATGGATGAAGTGGTGCGCGGGCGTCTTAGCGATAGCTTGAAGGACTTACCACCCCTGCGATTCGACGATGAGTTCCGGCAGTATCACGAAGAGGTGAAGGAGTTCAGGAACGAGGTGCGTGCGGCCATCAATCGCGTGAAGACCGAGGCGCTCGACTTCCGGAGGATCCAAGAGGCTGGTCTCAAGGACAAACATGAGCGTGTAGCGGGTTTCTACCGGCTCGCTGGCCCGATACAGGAAGCATTCGAGAAGTACTGTGTGCAACGGTCCTACCTGGACTTCAACGACATCCTGCTGAAGCTGATGGAGGTGCTGCGCGACGACCAGGTAGTGCTGAACACCTTGCGCGAGCGGTTCACGCACATCATGGTGGACGAGTACCAGGATGTGAACACGCTTCAGGTGCAAATGGTCGATTCACTCCTGACCTCAGAAACAAACCTGTTCTGCGTGGGGGATGATTGGCAGAGCATCTACGGTTGGCGCGGCTCGGAAGTGGAGCACATCGTAAGGTTCAAGGAGCACTACCCCGATGCAGTGGTGCTGCCCTTCTCCACCAACTACCGCAGCGACTCCACTATCGTTGAGGCCAGCAACGCGCTGATCGCGAACAACACGCTCAAGCTGGAGAAGCAAGTGGTATCCAGTCGGCCGACCGGCAAGAAGATACAGGTGTATGCCGCCAAGCGCGAGGATGAGGATGGTGTGGAGCGGGTGGTGCAGAGCGTGCGCGAGCTGTATGATAAAGGCTTCCCGAAGGAGGAGGTGCTGATCCTGTACCGTCGGACAAAGTCATGGATACCCTATCGCGACAGGTTCCGCGAAGAAGGTCTGCCGTTCAACGCGAAGACGGTGCACGCGGCCAAGGGCATGGAAGCGCGCGTGGTCTTCATTATCGGCCTTACGGCCAACTACTTCCCGAATGTTTGGGAGGGCGACCGGATCTACCAACTCATCAAGAAGGACGATGTGAAGAAGATGATGGAAGAGGAGCGGCGGCTTTTCTACGTCGCAGTGACACGCGCGAAAGAAGCTCTGTACCTCATTACCGAGTTGGGGAACGAATCACGTTTCGTCGAGGAACTTTCGGAGCGCTACCTGGATCGAAGGAACTTCGTGACCATCAACTATGACTCGGATCCTTTGCTGTGTACCAGTTGCGGAAGCGTGTTGGAAGCCTTCTTCCGGCTTTGTCCAATGTGTGGTACACCCACGAGCACGGCAACTATTCCCGCCGAAGTGGTAACGGCAACTCCCGACCATATCGCCCAGGTTCGGCAATTGCATCCACGGGCTTACGAACGATGGAGCAGTGAAGAGGATGACCAATTGCGGAAGCTTGTCGCAACGGGCACATCAGCCAAGCAGATAGCCGAGCAATTGCAGCGGCAACCATCGGCTATCGCGTCACGGATCCAGAAGTTGGCGGAGTGAGCGGTTCGTACAGCCGTCCACTTACCAGCCTTCCCACCATTCCCGAACTTCGGTCCCGGCATTTCCCCGCCTTCCAGATCGCTGCTCATGCGCACGCCCCTGCTCCCCCTGCTCTGCGTTCTCTCGTTGCAGGTCACCGCGCAGATCCCCCATGCGGGCTTCGAGGACTGGACGACGAGCGGCAATTACAGCGATCCCGTGGGGTGGACCAGCTCCAACGGGATCACCTTCCCGGTAATGACCTGCGGCGAAGGCATCACGCTTGCGCCGGAGGGCAGCCACTACGCCACGCTCACCTGCGCCACCGTGCTGGGCGGTGCCGTGGTAGCGGGCAGCTTGTACGCTGGCAGCCCGGAGCACCCGGCCTTCCCCTGCGTGCTGCGACCCGCGGCCCTAACCGGCCAATGGGAATACTACCAGCAGGGCGGGGACTACGGGACCGTTCAGGTGGGCTTTACCCGATGGAATGCCGAGCTCGGCGTGCGGGAGGACATCGGTTCCGGCCTTATCTACTTCAGCGGGGTGATGCCCCAGTGGACCGCCTTCTCGGTGCCCATTACTTACCTGCGCCCCGAGTTGCCGGACAGTACGGCGATCGGTTTCATCAGCAGCGTGAACCTCATCCCCGGGTCCAACCTTTCCGTAGATGCCTTGGGCTTCGACCTGGGCACGGGCGTGGCCGCAACGAGCGCCCCTGCCGAATTGCAGGTAGTGCCCGGCGTGGGGGAGTTGCGCATAAATGCACGCAGCGCGATGATGCGGCTGCGCATTACGGACCTGAGCGGCCGCCTGGTCGCGCAGGCATCGGGGCCGAGCACCAGCCTATCGCTGGCGCCCTTGCCGCCCGGCCTCTACGTGGCGCGCGCGGACTTGACGGATGGACGCGTGGCGGTGCGTGCGTTCGCGAGCTATTGAGGGAGGTGAAGGTGGAAGGTGGATCGCTTCGGTCCTGCCAGAGCGCAGG
>JBGAJW010000005.1:0-117624 GCA_044224725.1 Flavobacteriales bacterium | reverse complement strand
CCGAGTGGATGTACGACTACAACCATCTTCGTCCTCACAAAGCACTCGGTTACCGGCCGCCTGTGCTCATCCAACCCTGATCCACAATGCCCCGGAGACCTCCAGTTATCACTGGCCCGACTTTAGGGGAAGCTTACAATACCGAATCGCCACCGCACCCGAGCTGAACTCCTCGCGGCCCACGAGCTTCAGGTCCACCATCTTCGAGAGCCCTGCGAACAACGTAGGTCCGCGACCAACGATGCGCGGATGCACCACGATCTGGTACTCATCGATCAAGTCCAGCTCCGTCAGGGCCATCGCGAGCTGTACGCCGCCCACGCCGATGCCTTTGCCCGGCTGCTGCTTGAGCTGCTGAACGAACGTTGCCACGTCTCCCCGCACGAGCTCCGAATTCCAATCGACCTCCTTCAGCTTACTGCTCACCACGTACTTCTTCGCCGCGTCGATGGTCTGCGCGAAGGGCAGCATCCATTCCGGCATCGGTCGCTGCACTGGCAAGCGCCACGCGGCCAGCATCATCTCGTAGGTCACCCGGCCGAAGAGCAGGGCATCGCACCCGGCGATGTACGCCATGGCGTTGCGGTGCAAGTCCTCGTCCACAACGCCCACCGTGTGATCGTAGCAGCCGTCCAGGGTGACGTTGATGGAGAAGCGGAGGGGGCGCATGGGATTTATGGAGTTCTACTCAGGGCTGTTCATGGGGCTTGGGTGGCCGGACATGCTCGATCCTCCGTTTCGCGGATGCTGCAAACTCAATGTAGTTCGCTCTGGCTTTTGTAAGGCTTAGTTTGCCATTTGGCCCCCCTTTGACCACATCTGCATCGTGGTCATCTTGCCCATCGTCCTCCCAGAAGCATACAGGACATATGCTGAAAGCACGACGTTGGCTTAGCGTCTTGCAAAAACAGCACGGACAGCGAAGCGGTAGTGTGGTCGGTTGATCATTCATGCTCAACCGCAGCCTTAATGTCGTTCAGGTCTTTCAAACTCGCTTTCTTGATCACGCCCGAACGATCGTAGCAGCCGTCCAGGGTGACGTTGATGGAGAAACGGAGGGGGCGCATTGGATAAGGTTATAGAGCGTCTATCCCAATGGTTCCGGAGGACCGAACTTCCCTTGTGGTTCTCCGGCAAGTGCTGGAAGTGCCGAGCCGAGTTTGCTTTGATTGCACCAATACTCGGTCGATGGAATCGTGCCCAAAGTCACGAAGCGCGAGACGTTGAATCCATCTTCAATGTCGTTGTACCAGAGAACGCGATCCTCCATCACTGCGACTACCCAGAAGCCGCCACCGAGGTCACCCCAAGGAGACAATTGCCATTTCACTGGTTCAATAGCGACACGAGAAAACAAGTCTCGATCCTCCGCTATGGTGTCTACTAAGTCTTTAGCGATAAGACGCCCAAGCGATTCTCGACTAATCGGCTTCCAATTCCCGCCAGTCTGCTCAACCGCCTTCTTGATATCGTTCAGGTCCTGCAGGATCGCCTTCTTGATCATGCCCTTGAAGAAGACCATGGGCAGCGCCTTCAGCTTCGCAACGAACCCTTGCGGCTGCGTTTCATGGATGCCGGTGAGCGTGACGTTGCCATCGCTTCCGGAAATGCGGTTGGTGGTGATGAAGACGAAGCCATCCTGCTCTGCTCGTGTCTTGTAGAATTCGTTCTCCTTCGCCTCCGTGACCCACTTTTCCACGCTGGCCTCCTTGCCAAAGAGCATGCGCGTTTCCTTCCACTTCAGTCCGACAAGTCCAGTAGCAGGCCGTTCAATGACCTCGATCTTCTCAATCCCGCGGACGTTCTCTGCTGCGCCTTCGATGTTGGAGATCACAGCCCAGACTGCCGTCGTAGATGAGCTTATGGTGACTTGTGCTTCGACGGTCATATGCTCCTTTCAGTTGCAGTTATCGTCACGCTGTCCGATTCACCAATGAGGATATGGATACCATCCGGCGATAGGACTTCGATCCGCTCTCGTCTTTCGTCGTATTCAACAACCGAGATCGACTGACCGCTGATTGGACCGATTCCGATCGACCTGCCGTCAACCGGATAACGCACTTCAGGGTCACGCGCAATGCGTTCCCATGAGTCGGTCGAAAACACGCCGCGTCCTGAATGCGACACCGTCAACAGGTACTTCCCAGTCGCGTCAAATCCCATTGCCACCAAGCCACCGATAAGAAGATGTTTTGGCTGGGCCATTGGGAATAGTAGCTCACCCCTACTTCGGCTCCCACAGTTCGATCTTGTTCCCCTCCGGATCGTATACCCACGCGAAGCGGCCGTAGTCCTGGTCGTCGCGCTTGGGGTCGATGCGCACACCGGCGGCCTCGAGCTTCTGCAGCAGGCCATCGATGTCCTGCACGCGCAGGTTCAGCATGAAGGGCTGCTTCGCGTCGAAGTAGTCGCTATCGCGCTTGAACGGCGAGAACACCGTGGGCCCGGCATCTTGCTGCCAGATCCAACCGTGCTCCTGGTCGTTGATGCCGAAGTGGTCGTTGTACCACTTGGCGAGTGCTTTGTGATCGTCGGAGCGGAAGAAGAATCCGCCGATGCCGGTAACGTGTCGGGACATGGGATGGTGTTGAATGGCCAAGATAGGAGCACCAAGCGGCTCGTTCGCTGCTGCGCCATTCGCACGCCGTTGAACCGATGGTCACGGGCTTCAAGCTTGGCGCCGGTCCTTCCTCCAATTTGGTGGAATGCGCATCCGACAAGTCCTGACCGCACTGCTCTTGCTGGCCGGTCTTACTTCCATCGCACAAGATCGGATCGATCTGCACGCCACGGTGGAGCAGGGTCGTATCGAAGTCGTCAATCGGGAGCTGAACTTGATCGATGAGCCCACGCATCGCGGTATCCGTCTGAGCAAGGCCTATGGCGATGGCGTCGCTTGGCTGAAGGGCGTAGAGTTCTCCAATGGTGTTATCGACTTCGACGTTCGCGGTGAGGATGTGGAACAGCACAGCTTCGTGGGCATCGCCTTCCATAGCGCGAACGATTCTACCTTCGATGCGATCTACCTGCGTCCGTTCCGCTTCAAGGAAACGACGGATAGTTTGAGGAGCCGGTCCATCCAGTACATCTCGTTTCCCAAATACACATGGAGGGTGCTCCGAGCGCGTGCACCCGGGGTCTATGAGCACGCCATCGATCCAGCGCCCGATCCGAATACGTGGGTACACATGCGCGTGGTCGTGCAAGGCGATCGGGTCAGCACCTTCATCAACGGAGCCGAGGAGCCCAGCTTGGTGGTAAACAAGGTGACCAAGCTGCACACCGGCCGCCTTGGCTTCTATGTTGCGGATACCTCAGGAGGGGATTTCGCGAACATCAGCATCACGCCCACGAAGTAGACTTGCGTGATCGGCATCAAACTCATCACATGGAAAAGCGCACCAAAGACAAACCCTGGAAACTGAAGACACCGCCGAACACCGCGGAGTACACCATGCACGTGGAAGAGAAGGATGGCAAAGAGGTGCTCGTGTGCACCGTGGGCAAGACCGTTCTGCTCTACGACATCCGGTGCATAAACGATCTGCACGCCATGCTGAAGAAGCACAGCGACTGGATGGACCTTGGAGGCGCTGACGAGCAGAAGCCGGCCAAAGAAGGCACCGTGGAAGCTTGGGGCCGCAGCGAGAAGAACCCCGTGAAAGGCTGGTATGGCCTGAAGAAGGGATTGCGCGGAAGGTTCGGTGTGTACGTTCCACCTTTGATGGAAGCCCTCGGCCTGGCAGAAGTGACGCACGAAGCGAAGGGGAACAGGATGCGGGCGGAATAGGCGTACGGAATGTGGAACGGGGGAAAGGCGGACACATGTCCACCTTTCCTCGTTCAGCATGGTTGTGGTGTTACGCCGTCACCGCTTCTTTCTTCGGCTCATACATCATGGCCTCCATGCCCGCGATCCGACGTGCATAGCCGAGCTGTCCGATGGTGTACGCTTCATGGTGCGCGAAGAAGCCGATCGTGCCTTTGAGCGTACCATCACCGGCGGGCGTAGGGAACGGCGCGGAGGCGTTCAACTCGGCATCGCTCATGGACTTCAACTTGGCGATCAGCTTGGCGGAGATGCCGTTCCAATCCTTGGTCAATTCGGCCATGGAAGGATACTTCACATCATCCTGGCGACCCTTGCGGTTCTCGAAGAGCGCCGGGAACGGTTCCTGAAGCCCGAGGCCGAGCACGTTCGCCAGCGAGCAGCGCGAGGAGACGAGGTGGCCAGCGATCCACTTCACGTGGTTGGCCTGTCCGGGGCGCTTTTCGGCGTCGGCGTCAGACCAGCCGTCCACACAGTTGGTGTAGAGCATTGTTTGCAGTTCGAACTGCGAGGTCACGGTAGCGAGGGTGTTCATGGGTCGTTGGAGTGTCAAGTTGATCGGTTACACCCCAATGACGAATGAGGTGCACCGATCAGGACAAACCACGGAAATAATCTTCTGGGATGAGGTGGATAGCCATACTGGATGGCGTGCCTTAGGTTTGGTCGCATGCAACCCAGACTTTCCTTCATCACCCTCGGCGTTTCGGACCTGGACCGGTCCAAGCGCTTCTATTCGGATGTGCTTGGCTGGAAACCCTTCCAAGAAACCGGCGGCATCGTCATGTACAAGCTGAACGGCATGGTCCTCTCGCTCTATGGGCAACACGAGTTGATGGAGGACGCGCAGGCGAAGCACGATGGCATAGGCGCGCGGTTCACCTTTGCCCAATGCCTGAACTCACCAGCGGAAGTGGATGCCCTTTTCGCCGACCTGAAGAAGCATGGCGTGAACATCACCAAGGAACCGGTGAAGGTGTTCTGGGGCGGCTACAGCGGCTACTTCGCCGATCCGGATGGGCACTTGTGGGAGATCGCGCACAACCCTTTCCTGGAAATGGATGACGCCGGGAACGTGCTGGGCATGAAGATGGGCTGACCCGGACCACAGCAGGATGATGACCCTCGAAGAACTCTTCGCGGATCCCTTGCTGAAAGCGAAGGACCGATCGGCACATCTGCGCGTGCTGCTGCTCGAAGGAACGATCAAGGTGCCTGCGCTCATCGCTTTCGCCGAAAAGGCGAAACCCGTTGTGAAAGCCACTTGCATCGAAGGACTCGAGTACGTTACGAAGGCCAAGCCGGAGTTCCTCCCGGAGGCTGCGCTCGACTTCTGCTTGCGCGCGTTGAAGGACAAGGAGCCACGTGTGAAATGGGAGGCCGCGCGCACGATCGCCAACACGATCCAGCGTTTTCCGGCGCGCGCCGAGGAAGCGGTGAAAGCCTTGCTCCCGAATGCGAGCTACGAGGGAACCGTAGTGCGCTGGAGCGCGGCCCATGCGCTGGCCAAGGTGATCTCCATGCGCACGCCGCTCAACCGCACGCTGATCCCGAAAGCCGAAGCCATCGTGGAGCGGGAGACCGAGAACAGCATCCGCAAGATCTACGAGGCCACGCTCAAGCGTGCGGCGAAGGGCGCGTGAAGTGCTTCGCGGTCACGGCATGAACCGTAGCTTTGGCTACGAAGACCGCTTCGCCTTCGCCCGGCTACGGCGAATGAACCATGAGCAAGACCCTGAGCAAGCCCGCCGTGAAGGCCGAACTGAACGGCCACAGCAACAACGGTTCTACGACGAAGAAGACTGCGTCCGCCGAAGCCGGAACGGCGAAGGCGGGGCGCCTCCCCGTGATGAAGACCTACAAGATCTTCATCGGTGGAAAATTCCCACGCACGGAGAGCGGGCGCTACTACCAGCCGAAAGGCAACGATGGCAAGCCCTTGGCGAACATCTGCCGCAGCAGCCGCAAGGATGTGCGCGATGCGGTGGTAGCCGCGCGCGGTGCCGTGGGAGGCTGGGCCGGGCGAAGCGCCTTCAACCGCGGGCAGATCCTCTATCGCATCGGTGAGATGCTCGAAGGCCGCAGCGCGCAGTTCGTACATGAACTGATGTTGCATGGTGCCACGCAGCAACAAGCGCAGAGCGAAGTCGCGCTCTCCATCGACCGCTGGTTGCATTACGCCGGTTGGTGCGACAAATACCTGGCGCTCTTCAGCAGCGTGAACCCGACCAACAGTTCGCACTTCAACTTCAGCGTACAAGAACCCACGGGTGTGGTGGGCATCATGTCGCCGGACACCACGGGCTTGTTGGGATTGGTCAGCATGATCGCCCCGGTGATCACCGGGGGCAACACTTGCATCGTCATCGCCAGCGAAAGCAGACCATTGCCAGCCGTCACCTTCACCGAAGTGCTCGCTACGAGCGACCTGCCCGGCGGTGTGGTGAATCTGCTCACTGGCTACCGCAGCGAACTGCTCAAACCGCTGGTGGCGCACATGGACATCAACGCCGTGGTGGTGGCCGATGCGACCAAGGAGGAGCGCACCCTGCTGGATGCCGAAGCCACCTGCAACCTGAAGCGTGTGGTCTATCCGAAGGTCAACGACTGGTCAAGCGCTGAAGCACAGAGCCCGTACTTCATTCTCGACACGCAGGAGGTGAAGACCACTTGGCACCCGATCGAACGGGGGCAGGGTGGAGGTGGGGGGTATTGATCAAGCGAGCAGCTCCCATTCCCACACCTTCCCCACCTCATCATCCATGGCATCGCGCACCTGCGTGAAGCCGCACTTGGTGAGCACGCGCGTGGATGCGTTCGCCTCCGGCAGTGTTTGCGCGATGATGCGCACCGCCCGGTCGGAGGCTCGCGCGATGCGGATCAGTTCCTGCGCCATACGCGTAGCGATACCGCGTCCCTCCATGCCCGGTTCTGTGCCATAGGCGATCTCCACCACCCCGTTCTTCGGTGCGCCTTTGAACGCACATATACCAACGATGGTCAGGTCATCGACCGCGAGGTACGCGGTCCATGGCGGGTTGAAGCCGACGACCTGGTAGAAGGCCTGGTTGATCTTGATCCATTCGGTCATCAACACACTGATGACCATGGAGCCGGAGCCCGGCGGACCTTGAAGTGGTATGCGGATCAAACGCATGAGTGGTCACGTTTCGAACAACCCGCCTGGTTCATCCAGCGTCTTCGGCACCTTCAACTTCTTCCCGAGCTCACCAGTGGCGTTATTCCGGGTCTTCAGCCGAAATGGTCGTAACAGCCCACATCGTTCCACCGTCGCCGATGTCGGTGCGCATGATGACATGGAAGTGCTCGCCGGCCGCATCGAAGGCTCCGAATACACCGCCAAAGCGATGCCAGCCTTCGTTCCTCCATGCGCGCGGAAGGGTGATGGCGCCGAGATGGTCGAAGAACTGGCCTGTGTAAACGTTGATCGCGGTATCCACCTGGACGCCACCGTTCCAATCGAGCTCGTAGTCTTTCCATGCATCGATGGAGTACACCCGGTCCGCCTCGGCGGAATGGTCCATGGAACGGATGTGCGCATCACCCGACAAAATGCCCGCGTATTGCATGTCTTGTGCTTGCTCCATGGAGGTGTTCAGCACCGTATGGTCCCGTGTGAATAGCCTGTCTCCGCTTTCGCTGAACCAAATACCACCGCCCATGGGGTAGTCACCGTGATAGGGCGAATCATACAGGTAGTCGGCCGTGCCGTTACTTATGTCGTAGGTCTCCACATCCGTCGGGGAGATGTTGTTGGTGCATCCGTAGATCCTCGTGGACCCCGGTTTGAGCCGGGCATTCGTGCGTTCATAGATGCTCCAGCTGCCGGAATTCGTCAGATCCCCTGTCTGCAAGTGGATGCAGAAGATCTCGGTCCATTGGTCACTCTTCGGGAAGGCGTAGGCGTAGCCGTTGGAACCGAGAACGATATCGAACACATCGCAACCTGCGCTGTGGACATTGGTCAATGACAGGCCTCCCAAGTCTATCCAGCTGACCCAGCCGTTGTGACCGACCACGGCCGAGAGACCATCCTCTGCTACGGAAATGCAACTGGGGTCGGAATTGAGAGCGATCGTGGTGATGGACTCCTCGAACGGGTCGATGACCATGACCTGATCCGGGTTCTGGGAAACTGCGATGATCCGATCGTGCACCTTATCGTACTCGGCGTCCACGATACTGTCGATCGAAGGAAGTTCCCAGAACGGTTCGGATCCTGGCGAAGACGGTGGCGGGTCGTCGTTGCCATCCTTTTCGCAGGAGGCGAGCAAAAGTGCCGAGGTGAGCACAGCGAACAGGCGGTTCTTGGTCAAGTACATGGCGGGGGCCTTATGGGATCCCGAATGTAGGGCTCGGCAGCGATGGGCAACGGTTGAACGACTCCACGTGCTCGGCCTCGCTATGGATGTGCGGTCGCGGGTCATACAGATCGCGGCATACATTCAACCAAAAGGTTGAATATATTCGCCCCCGATGGCGGCACCACAGAACCTTGACCGTACGCTCACCGCGCTCGCTGACCCCACGCGCCGCGCGATCCTGCAGCGCTTGTCCGCTGGCGAAGCACGGGTGACGGAAGTCGCGCAGCCGTTCGGCATGTCGCTGAACGCCGTGAGCAAGCACATCCTCGTGTTGGAGCGCGCCAGGCTGGTGAAGCGCCGCAGGGTGGGGCGGGAGCATTTCCTCAGCTACCGGCCCGAACCGCTGGACGCGGCGGCGAAGTGGATAGCCGAAACACGCGATTTCTGGGCGACGCGCCTCGATGCGTTGGAGCGCTTGCTCCGCGAGGAGGATGCCGCCAAGCATTGACCGATAACCGACAAAAACGACCATACCATGGACAAATACGGAACCCTCATCGCACCGAACACCATCCGTTTCGAGCGCCTGCTTCCCGGCCCCATCGAACGGGTATGGGCCTACCTCACCGACTCTGAAAAGCGGTCCAAGTGGTTGGCCAGTGGGGCCATGGACCTTCGCGTCGGCGGCGACATGGAGATGACCTGGAAGCACGACAACCTGGACACCGCGAAGCCTGATGAAGCCCCGGAGAAATACAGGAACGGGCACACGATGAAAGCGAAGATCACGCGTTGTGAGCCGCCGTATGTGCTGGGCTTCACATGGGGTGCCCGGGCTGAAGCACTGTCGGAAGTGGTCTTTGAACTTTCCATGCGCGGCGATCAGGTGCTGCTGGTGCTCACGCACAAGCGCCTTCCGGACCACAAGGACCTGCTCGGGATCTCGGGTGGCTGGCACGGGCACTTGGATATCCTGGTGGAGCACCTGAACGGCCGCACGGCACCCGCTTTCTGGGTCAGGCATTCGGCATTGAACGAGGAGTATGCCGAACGCTTGGCGAGCAACGCGAACGCGTGATCGGGACGGACGCGCCTCAGGTATCCGCCGGCGCCAGCCGTTCGCACAGGGCCATAAGTTCGATGTCCTTCCGGTAGAAAGCACGCAAGGTGTCCTTTGATGCGGGGCTCAGCGCCGTGGGCGATCCCGGCGGAGCTCGGTGAGCGGCGATGTCATCGGTCGGCAGTCGTACACTCGTCGGAAGTCCAAAGCGCAGGCACAATCGTTCCAGGTCGCGATCGAGTGCTTCGGTGCGGCCGATGAAGAACATGTCCGCTTTCCGCTCCAAGAGATAGGATCCCTCGCCGAGTTGATCGACATAGGTGGTGGAAAGGTGGCGGATCGCGCTCATGGCCGCTTGGGCCGCAGCCTGGTCAACGGGATCGTTGGAGCCGAGCGCGGAGGCGAGCGCATCAGGACTTTGGAACCGCCCGAACGCGGACCGCTCCGCTTCGGACCATGGGTAGTGGTAGCGTGGGCGTCCTTCACGCATGCGGCTGTTGAACCCGCTCACGAATCGGTCCACCGGATCGCGCAGGAAGAAGAAGACCCGCTCTCCTCGCGGGATGTCCCTGAGCCGCGTCGCATGGTCATGCAGGATCAGCTCGAACGGCACCCGGGCGGTCGCCAAGGCGTGCTTCACGGCGGTTCCGCCGGTCTTGCGGATATGCAGGAAGTGCAGGCGTTCCATCGCGCGGGGCCACCACGCCTACCGACTACCGGATCAAGGTGATCGAGCCGTTGTATTCCTTCTCCAGAGGCCCCCACTCGGAGATCCAGGCCTTGAAGGCGTAAGTGCCGATCGGGTAGTCCTTCGCGGCCCACCCCTGCTTCGGGTCCGTGGTGCTGAAGACGTTCGTGCCCCAGCGGTCGAACACGTCCAGTCTGTACAAGCGCGCACCCTTCACCTGCGGTTGCCAGATCTCGTTCAGCCCATCTCCATCAGGTGAGAATGCACTGGGGGCGAAGAAGAAGTGGTCACCCACGAAAACGGTACGGCTCACGGTGTCCGCACAACCGAGGCCGCTTACCGCGATGAGCGTGATGTCGTACCAGCCCGCATCATTGAAGGTGTAGGAGAAGGAGGTCGTGTCGAAATGATGGCCGGCCACGTTGAAGTCCCATTGGTAAGCGCTCGTGGAGATATCGTCCACTTGGACCGTGGGATGCATGAGGTCGGTCACGGGCGGGTCCACAGCGAAGCGCGCGGTGGGCTGTGGCCACACCTGGATCAGATCGGGCCTTGTGAGTGTTTCGGTGGCGATGCACCCCGAATCGGTGCTGACCGAAAGCGACACGGTGTAGAAGCCTTGTGCCGTGTAGGTATGCATCGGTTGCTCATCGGTGCTCGTGCTTGCATCGCCGAAGCTCCAGAGGTAGGTCATGGGCGTCCATGCGAGGCTGTTGTTCTCGAATTGCGCATCAAGCGGGGCGCAGCTGGCGGTATCAACGAAGAACAAGGGTTGCGGCCGCGGATGCAAGGTCACACTGTCCGTGAAGGTGCCTGTGCAGCCGAACTCAGTGGCCGTGACGTCCACCGCGAACGTGCCTGGATCCGGGAAGGTCGGGTGGGTGGTGTGCTGCCCGGCGTCCGGCGCGCTCCCGTTGCCAAAGGCCCAAGTGACCGTGGCCCCCGATGAGAAGGATCCCGTCGCGACCAGTGTCAGGGGCTGTTCGTCCAGGCAGGTGATCGCCGGCCGCGCGAACTCGACGGTAACCGGAGGCGCGACATTGAACACCGTGGTGCCCGTATCCGCACAGGGCCAACCGGGATTGGCTACAAGGGTAACGGTATAACTGCCGGCCGTTGGATACGTGAAGGAGGGTTCGATCTCCGCACTGGTGTCCGATGAGGTCCCATTGACGCCGAAATCCCAATGGAACGAATCTGCGCCGGAACTCTCGTTCTGCATGTCAACGGTCAGCCCGTCGCATACGCCGGTGTGCGGTTGGCCATTGTCCACCAGGGTTTGCTGTGGGGTCACCGAAGAGGTCACGGCCGCGGCGCAGGGCACCACATCGAAGCGGAAGTCGCGGATCACTTCGCTCAGTTGTGTGCCGTTGCGGAATTCCTTCACGCGTACGCCCACGGCGAAAGAGCCGAGCAGGGTGGGAGTAAGGGTCACTTCACCGGTATTCGCATCAATGGCCAATGGCGGCGAAGCATCGATCATGTTCGCCACGGAATAGCCACTGCCCCAGCTCACGGGGAAGAACGGTGGGCCACCGGGCGGGTTGGGCTGCGGATCGAACTGGGAGCCACCGTTCAGCGGAGCGCAGAGATCGTAGACGAGCACGTCGCCGTCAGGATCCGTGGCGGCGTGGGTGAAGGCCATCGGCTGTTCGGCACAGAGCGCGATCGGCGGATAGCTGTTGAAGCTCGGGCTGCTGTTGTCCCCGCTGATATCCGTATCGGGAACGGTCACGGCACAGGTAAGCCCTTGGCTGGCCGGGTCGAAGAGGTTGCTTACCACCGGCGAACGGCAACAACGCTGGAAGCTCAATGTGTACCCCCCCGTTCCTGCGGGCAATGTGACCGTTCCGGTATAAATGCCCTCCTCCACACAGATCGTGTTCGGGGGCGTCAGGCACGGGTTGTTCCAAACGATGGGCACGGGATCCGAAGTGCTCAAGGCGAAGGACCAGCTGCTGAACAGCGCGTCGTTCGCGTCGTAGGCGGCGATCACGGCCGTCGCATCGAAGCCCGTTTGGTTCGTGTTCCCCGGTCCGCAATCGCGGTACATTTTCAGCGTGACCTCGTAGTCGTCGCCGCTGATGTGGGTATAGAACAACTCACCGCCGATGAGATGCGTTGCCTGCGTTGTGCAAGCGAAGAGCAGATAGAGGAGCGTCGCGGTGGCGGATCGCATGGCGGAATGACCCGAAGATACGGGAGTTGGTTGCCCAGAGGACGCGGCGAACGGGAAATGGTCGGTTCCCGGCGCTTGGCGGGGTGGACCGGGAACCCGGTCCACCGCCTAGCGGTTCTCCGCTCGGCGCGACCACGCGTTGAACTCCTCCTCCGGTATGGCCATCAAGGAGCCATCGTGGTTCGCGAGCATATCCGCGATGCGCAGGCGTTCCGGCCAAGTGAGAGCCTCGACTTGATGGATGACATACCGCTGGCCGATCCGCTGCACTTCGGTGAACGAGGTCTCCGACAGGATGCGGTAGACGCTGTTCCCATCGGTGATCCGGAGGAATAGGGGGAACGGTGTCTTGGTCATCTTGCGGGCCTTTTCGGGCCATATGCCGTGGCCGGTACATTCGGCGAAGATCGATGGCGACGTTCCTGGAACAACTGGCGGAGGCGCTTTTGCGCGAGCAAGGTCATGCCTTGGGCGAGGTGGCCGTGGTGCTCCCGAGCCAACGTGCGGGCCTCTACCTGCGCGACGCCTTGGCGCGCCAAGCCGGCCGAGCGCTCTGGAGCCCGGAGGTCTTCACCCTGTCGTCCTTCATGGAGCGCTTGAGCGGTTTGCGCACATTGCCTATGGAAGAGCTGCTATTCGAGGCGTATGAGGCCTACCGCACCGTGGCCGGCCCGGAAGCGCGCGCATTGGAGGACTTCATCGATTGGGCACCGGTGACATTGGCGGACATGAGCGAGGCGGATGCCAACATGGTGCGCCTCGACGGTTTCTATCGTGACCTGCGTTCGTGGGAAGAGCTCGATTGGAGCTTCAATGTGGATCCGCTCAGCGATGGCCAGCAGCGCATGGTGCGCTATTGGGCACTGGCCGGCAAGCTGCACTTCGCATTGAACGAGCGGCTGCTCGGGAAGAATGTGGGCACTTCCGGCCTGGTGGAGCGGATGGCCGTGGAGAGAACCCCGGCCGCTTTCGCATGGAAGGGTATCTGGTTCGCAGGCCTGAACGCATTCACAGTGGCGGAGCAACGGGTGATCGATGCGGCACAGGAAGCAGGACTTGCGCACTTCGCTTGGGACGCGGACCACTACTACTTGGACGCGCCGGAGCAGGAAGGGGGAGAGCATCTGCGTGCGGCCATCAAACGCTACGGGCCGGGAGCGCTGCCGATCGGTTCCGCTTTGCGCGGGTCCGGTCCAAGGATCGAGGTGATGCGCGCGCCGAACCCAATCGCACAGGCATGGTGCGCGGCGGACCGTCTGCGGTCCATGGCTCCGGAAGAACGGGTCCATACATCCGTTGTGCTCGCGGACGAAGGATTGTTGCCGGCACTGCTCGAAGCGCTTCCGGGCGATAGTGGAGCGGTGAACGTCACGATGGGATCGTCGCTCGCCGCGTTGCCGGTAGGCGCGTTGCTGGACGCGTTCTTTCGAGGATCCGAAGAGGCCCGTGCATCCGGCGCGTGGTCCATCAAGTCAGTGGAGCGGATCATGCGGCACCCGTTCCTGCGCGATCGCCGACGGGATGATGCGATGGAGAACGCATTGACCGCGCTCCTTTCTACCCGGTCGCCGCGCATCGGTCATCAGGAGTTGCTCGGAGCGCTGAGCGCTGCCGAAGAGGGGTTTCGCACATTGGCACAGGTCGTTTTCGACTTGGAGGGTGATCGCGGAATACGCGACCGGGTCATGGCGCTGCTCGCTTGGGCCAAACGTGCGATGACGGACGATGGCTTTGCGACCGAGCAGGTCTACCAGGCCTCCATCGTGCTCGGGAAGACCACAGGCCTGCTGGAACGATACGGCCACATCTTGAGCGGTGCCGCTTGGGCGGCGGTGATGTCGCGCTTGCTGCGGACCTCACGCGTCGGGCTCTTTGGCGAACCGCTCGCCGGACTTCAGGTGATGGGCCTGCTGGAAGCGCGCGGGCTCGATCCGCGCCACATCATCCTGCTCGGCGCGCAGGAAGGCAAGTTGCCAACGGCATCCATCGAACGGTCCTACATCCCGTTCGAACTGAGGCGTGCGTACGGGCTGCCCTTGCGGGACAGCAGCGATGCCGTTCAGGCTTACAACTTCCTGCGTCTCTTGCAGCGAGCAGAGGAAGTCGTACTCGTGTATGCGGAGGACGGCTCTTCCAACGGCCCGAGCCGGTACATCGCCCAACTGCGCCACGAACTGTTCCGCGACAAGCCGGACGGCATCACGTTCACCGACGCACGTGTGCCCGTACCTGCGCGAAGCATCCGGGAAACGACCGCGGCGAACGATGAGGCCACCCTTGCGAAAGTGAAGGCCTTGCTGGAGAAAGGCCTTTCGCCGACCATGTTGCGCGCTTGGTTGCGCTGTCCGCTGGACTTCTGGTTCCGCTACGTGTGCGGCCTGCGTGAACCGGACTCCCCCGGCGCGCGCATCGGTGGTGATGTGCTCGGAAACGCGCTGCACGGGGTACTGGAGGATATCCATCGTCCGTGGCTCGGAAGACCGCTCATCGCGGCGGAGATGGAGCGAGCGATACCGGATCTCGGGAATCTGCTTCGGGCCCGGTTGTCAACGGAGATGCCGCCGGATCGACTCGCGAACGGACAGCCTTTGTTGCAAGTGGGCATGGCGGTCCGGGCAGCGGAGAACTTCCTGCGCGGGGAGGCGCGGTCCGTCCGCGAGGGCATGCGCATCGTGCCGCTCTCCCTGGAAGAGGAACTGAGGGCTGAACTGCGGAATCCCGATCTTCCGCAGGGCGTGCGTCCGGCGATCAAAGGGCGCTTGGACCGTGTGGATGAGCGCGACGGGGCGGTGCACATCCTCGACCTGAAGACGGGCAGGGTTGACGCGGCCACACTGCGCATCAAGGAGGTGACGGTCGACGCGCTGAGGGGCGACAAAGGCTATGCGGCCCAACTGCTCGTTTATGCGTGGACATACCTGACCCTTCACCCGGAAGTGCGGGAAGTACACACCGGATTGCAGCCCCTGCAGCGGGCCGCCGGGAGCGAAGGGTTGTTCCTACGGATAGGGGAGAAGGACCGTATCACGCGAGCGGATCTTCCGTTGATCACGGGTCTGCTGGCGGAAGTTGTCGGCACCTTGTTGGATCCGGGCACAACGTACGCCCACGACCCCGGTAGTACCTACTGCGTCTTCTGCGCCCAGCACGGTTGAGTGCTTGGTTCCGGTCGGCCGGAAAAGGGAAAAGGAGCCCACAAGCTCCTTTTCCGGTGACGTATCCGATGCCGATCAGCGGTACACGATCTTGTGTACGCTGGTCTTGTCGCCGCGCGTGATCTTCAAATAGTAGATGCCCTCGCTCATGTGGGTGAGGTCCATGTCCTTCACGTAGCTGCCCTCGAATCCGCGCAGCGTTTGCGTGAAGCTGGATTGGCCCAAGGTGTTCACCACATCCACTCGGAGATCGACGGCGTCCGTGCTCACGAAGGAGAATTGGAACAGCCCTTCGTTCGGGTTCGGCTTGATCATCACGGTACCTTCCAGATCGGTGGTGGCGGCCATGCTCTTGTAGATCACACCGGTCTTTTCATATCCGCCGAGCGAAACGTAGAAGTCCGCGTTGTTGGTGTTGATACCGGTCCATTCATCGTTGACGAGCTCCACCACGCCCTTGCCTTCCACGGGGATGGTGAGGATGGTGTACTCCTGGCCCGCTTCCCAACGCAGACCGCTGGCAGCCATGTGGTCGAAGCCGAATCCCGCGAACACCAAGTAGTTGAACACGCCTTCTTCGTGCAACGTACCGGACTTGCGCGTATTGATCGGGGTGCCTTCCGGCGTCACCGCTTCACCCAGCGAGAGATCCGTACTGCGGTCCCAGCGGAGCGTGAAGACCACGCTGCTGAAGACGCCGTCGAATTCCGACGTCGGTCGCACTTTCACTTCCAGGTTCCCATCATGGTGGAAGAGCCCGATATCCATCGTTCCCTGTGCGGATGCGAGGATCGGGAGGAACGCGAGCGCGGAAGTCGCTAGAGCGAAGGTGTAGTTGCGGACCATGTCCATTGGATTTGTGAGTCGAAAGTACATGCGCGAGGCGTGATCGGCAACAGGCCGGGGGCGAAGTTCTCGCCCAACGACCGGTGCCGCCCTATCGGCGGGCCAGGAACGGCGCTGGAACGCCCCCCTTGAAAACCGAACAGGGGCCTCTTGCGAGACCCCTGCGCGGTAAACCTGCAAGGATTTGAATGGAACCAGTGTCGTAGGTCAGGAAGACCATTGACAACCCCTAGACGACCGTCGTATAGGAGGGTTGCCGGGGAGCCGCAAAAAAAATCAGGCGGTGAACTTGTAACCGACCCCCCGGATGGAGTGGAAGTGGCGCGGGGCGCGGGGTTCCGGCTCGAAATACTTCCGGAAAGCCACGATGAAATTGTCGATGGTGCGCGTGGTGGGGAACACGTCATAGCCCCAGACCTTCTGCAGGATCTCCTCCCGGCTGACCACCTCATCGGCACGGTCCATCAATAATTTCAGGAGAAGGATCTCGCGCTGGGTAAGCCGTTTGGCCATTCCCCGCTGCCCTTGCACATCGTACGAGTCGAAATCCACTGTGTTGCCGCCGAAGGAGCGCTTGCTGGGTCCGCTGCTGGGGTTGTCGCTTACGCTTCGGGCCACCAGCTTCCGAACGCGCAGCAATAACTCCTCCAGTTCGAACGGCTTGCCCAGATAGTCTTCTCCCGAGCGCAGACCCCGTATGCGTTCCTGGGGAAGTGTGCGGGCCGTGAGGAAGAGCACGGGTGTGACGTTGCCTTCCAATCGCATCGTTTCGCAGATGGTGAAGCCGTCCACATCGGGCAGCATAACGTCCAGGACGATACCATCGAAACGCGCGCCGCGTATCCGGTCCAGCGCCTCACTCCCGCGCACGGCCGTGGTCACATCGTACCCTTCCAGCTCGAAATTGAGCCGCAGTGTGGATCGGAGGGTTTCCTCGTCCTCTACCAAGAGCAGTCGTTTGTGGCGTTCGTCCATCGGGTGCGAAGATCGCGAACGCGTGGCATGGAAAGCGGGAAGTGGAGCTTGGTGATCCAAGCGGGATCTTTGGCGCGAGGCACGAGCCGAGAGCCGGGGTACTTTCGCCGGGCAAGAAGACGATGTTCACCCCGGAAGAACTGGCCCGAGCGAACGCGATGTTCAAGGGCACCTTGATGGAAACATTGGGGATCGAGCTTGTCGGATCGGCGGCCGATGAGGTCGCCGCAACCATGCCGGTAGAGCCTCGCACGCATCAACCCATGGGACTGCTCCACGGTGGGGCCACGGTGGCCTTGGCCGAATCCTTGGGCAGCGTCGGCAGTTATCTGCTCATCGATCGCGAGAAGCAGGCCGTGGTCGGTATCGAAGTGAACGCGAACCACATCAGGTCCGTGCGCACGGGCACCGTGAAAGCCACCGGCCGCTTGGTCCATAAAGGCCGGGTGACGCACATCTGGGACATCCGGATCACCAACGAACAGAATGAGCTCGTCGCGTTGTGCCGGCTCACCAATATGGTCATTGATCGCAGAACATGAACACCGACCCTTCATTGCACGATGCGCTCGCCCGGTGCCTGAGCAAGGGGCTCACCTTCGCGGCGTTCCGGCGCCCGGGCATGCCGGTGACGGTGTGGGCACAACGGCAGCCGGAACTGGAAACGGTGGATGGTTCGTTGTTGTGGGAAGTGAACGACGTTTTCCTGGTGGCGCCTTTCCGCTTGGACAGCGACCGCATCGCGATGATCCGGTCGGACGTGGATCTTTCCTTCGGTGAATGGGGATCCGATATCGGCGCCTTGTTCGAATGCGTCGGTGACGAGCGTGAACGCGCTGTCCAATACGCGGACACCGGACGGGATGCCTTCATGGGAGTGGTGAACACGGCGAAGTCCCGCATCGACAGTGGCGCGCTGGAGAAAGTGGTGGTCTCCCGCACACGCACGGTGCCGCTGGCCAAAGAGCGGCTTGCCGACCTGTTCAAACAGGCCTGCCACGAGCGTGCGCACGCGTTCGTGGTCCTGATGCACACACCTGACCATGGGACATGGTTGGGCGCCTCGCCGGAGCGCTTGATCCTGGCCGAAGAGGATCACTTGCGCGTGGATGCGCTGGCGGGTACAATGGCCAGCGACGATGCCCCTGCGGATCCCGCGTCCTGGGGGAGCAAGGAGCGCAACGAGCAACAGCTCGTGATCAACAGCGTGCTGGAGACCTTCGCCCGCAGCGGCGCGCGGAACGTGGTGGCCTTCCCGCCGGAAACGATCGGTGCGGGCGAGGTGGTCCATCTGCGATCGCGCATCGAAGCGGACCTGGGAGAAGGCACCTTGAGCGATGTGGTGCTCGCGTTGCATCCGACACCGGCCGTGTGCGGCACGCCGAGGGATGCCGCGCGGGAGTTCATCCAGCAGCACGAAGCCCATGATCGGGGCTGCTACACCGGTTTTTGGGGCCCATGGTATCCGGACGGTCGGACGGAGCTTTATGTGAACATCCGCTGTCTCCACCACAACGGTGATCGCGCCGTGGTCTTCGCCGGAGCGGGCATCACCAGCGGGTCCGATGCGCAGAAGGAGTGGGAGGAGACCGAGCAGAAAGCGCAGACCTGGTTGCGGCCTATCGAAGCGCTAGGTCAGCTCCGGTAGATTCGCGCCCCGCATGATCACCAGCGATCATTTTCCCGCTGCAGAGCTCGCGCGCTTGTGCCATGCCAAGGGCGTGCGCCATGCGGTGATCAGTCCCGGATCGCGCAGCGCACCACTGGTCATCGCCTTCAACGCGCAGGAGGGGATGCGTTGCCTCCAAGTGATCGACGAACGCAGCGCGGCCTTCTTCGCGCTCGGCATGGCGCAGCAGCTCCACGCCCCTGTGGCCTTGATCTGCACCAGCGGCAGCGCGGTGCTGAACTATGGCCCGGCCATCGCCGAGGCCTTCTATCAGCGCGTTCCCTTGCTGGTGATCACAGCCGATCGCCCGGAGGAATGGGTGGACCAGGGCGAGGGCCAGGCCATCCGGCAACAGGGCGTGCTCGCCTTGCACATGAAGCGGAGCGTGCAATTGCCGAGGCTCACAACAGATGATCTCTCCCGCTGGCATTGCGGCAGGTTGATCAATGAAGCGATCGATGGGACACTCCTTCCGTTCGCCGGGCCGGTGCATGTGAACGTGCCGTTCGCCGAGCCGCTGTACGGCAAGGGGAAACCGGCTTCCAGCCGGCCCAAGGAAGAAGGGCAGGCGGATAGTGTGTCCACATTGATCGCCCCGGTCATGACCGAACCCTTCATCCTCCCGGAACACGCGGGTTGGCTGATCGGTCAGTTGAGCGCGTGCAAAAAGGTAATGATACTCGCCGGACAGGGCGCATGGAGCGAAGGCCTGAAAGCGCAATTGAAGCGGGCCGCCGCACTGCCACAGGTCACGGTCCACACGGAAGCGACGAGCAACCTCGACGATGCGGCATTCATCACCTGCATCGATCGCGCGATCGAAGGCGTGAACGACAGGAATGAGAACGAGCTGAGGCCTGATCTGCTCATCACCTTCGGCGGCGCGATCGTCAGCAAGCGCATCAAGACGCTATTGCGCAAGTGGAAGCCTTCACAGCATTGGAACGTGGACGTGGGACAGCGGCACTACGACACCTTCCAGAGCCTGACGCATGACATCGCCGTTTCGCCCGAGGTCTTCTTCGCACAGATCATGAACGGTGCCCAGCCGAGCGAGAGCATCTATGGCGACGCGTGGCGTATGGTGGATGAACGCACGCGCGGCACGCATCATCGGCTCATCGCGGAAGCGCCGTTTTGCGACCTCTCGGTCTTCAGCGTGCTGAACGACCGCATCCCCGGCGATAGCGAAGTGCATGTCGCGAACAGCACCCCGGCGCGCTACGTGCAGTTGTTCGATCGGGTACGCGGCATCCGATGGTTCAGCAATCGGGGCACCAGTGGCATCGATGGTTGCACGAGCACCGCCGTGGGTGCCGCGTTCGCGTCCGGGAAACGGACCACATTGATCACCGGCGACACGGCGTTCTGCTATGACAGCAACGCGTTCTGGAACAACCACCTTTCCCCGTTGTTGAAGGTGATCGTGATCGATAACGGCGGCGGCAACATCTTCCGCTACATCGATGGACCGGACAAGGACCCCGATCTGCTGAAGTGGTTCGAGGCCCCGCACACGCGCGACATCGAGAAGCTGGTGAAGAGCTTCGACCTGCCGTACTACCACGCGAACGACCAGGTTTCGCTGGAAGCCGGACTGGACAAGCTCTACGCGGCGCATGAGAAGCCCGCCGTGCTGCACATCACCACCGACGCACTTACTTCACCCCAAGTGTTGCGCGACTATTTCAAGAACCTTCGCGAGTGATCCGTCGGAAGCCCGACAACGAACAACCAACAACCGACAACCGTGGCACCCCGCGTCTGGACCCCTATCAAAGAATACACGGACATCCGCTTCGAGTATTTCGAAGGCATCGGCAAGATCACGATCAACCGGCCGCAGGTGTACAACGCCTTCCGCCCGGAGACCAACAAGGAGATGATCGATGCGATGGATATCGCACGCGAGGATCCGCGCATCGGTGTGGTGGTCTTCACCGGTGAAGGCGACAAGGCCTTCTGCTCGGGCGGTGACCAGAACGTGAAGGGCCGTGGCGGCTACATCGGCACCGATGGCATTCCGCGCTTGAACGTGCTGGACCTGCACAAACGCATCCGCGAACTGCCCAAGCCGGTGGTCGCAATGGTGAACGGCTACGCCATCGGCGGGGGGCATGTGCTGCATGTTGTGTGCGACCTCACCATTGCGGCGGACCATGCGCGCTTCGGGCAGACGGGTCCCAAGGTGGGCAGCTTCGATGCGGGCTTCGGCAGCAACTACCTCGCGCGGCACGTCGGCCAGAAGAAGGCGCGGGAGATCTGGTTCCTCTGTTTGCAGTACAGCGCGCAGGAAGCGTTCGACATGGGCATGGTGAACAAAGTGGTGCCGCTTGCCCAGTTGGAAGACACCACGGTCGAGTGGTGCAACATCATGATGCAACGCAGTCCGCTCGCGTTGCGCATGATCAAACGCGGGCTGAATGCCGAGCTCGACGGACAGCGCGGCCTGATGGAGTTCGCCGGTGATGCCACACTGATGTACTACCTGATGGACGAGGCGCAGGAAGGGCGAAATGCGTTCCTCGAGAAGCGTGCACCGGACTTCCAGAAGTTCCCGAAGTTCCCGTGAGAGTTTAACTCGGAGATGAAGAGAGCACGGAGCTTCGCGAGATATGCTGAAGCAGGTCCTTAACACCTGCAGAACGCGTCTAAGTGGATGGTACTGGATATTGCTTACCCCCGGCTGCATCAGTTCCACCTGTGAGGTGCAAGGTGGGGTTGAAAGCGGTATAGTCGACTTGATGCGATCCGTTCCAAGCTGTAATGGGACAATATCCGAACGGGAGATCATCTAGCGCTGCTGGAACCCGAACTGGAGGTGTTTCGTGCCATCACGGTAACTGCGCGCTCCGCACATTGTTCGGCGTGGTGCCGCCGATGTTCACCAGGATCGGATCGCGGTCGTTGTTCGCCCCCGTGTACTTCACCACACCATCCATGTTCAGGTCCTCCTTGCGATAGCCGCTTGCGGTGTTGTTCGGCGTGGTGCCTCCGATTGCCACCAGGATCGGATCTCGGTCGTTACCTGCACCCGTGTATTTCAACGAGCCATCGGTGTTCACATCGCCGGACCACATGCAGTAGAGGGATCCACCGAGCACTTCCGCATCCGTGCCGTAAGCTACGCTTGCTGCCGAGGTGAAGTCGACCGCAACCGTCGCACCGTTCGTGGTGATGGCAACGGGTGCCGCGCTGGCAACGGGCAAGTGGTTGCGATGGCGCACCAACACATAATAGGATGCGGCGGGGATCTGCAACAGGAAAGGCCACGTTCCGTCCGCTGTGGAAACCGTACCTCCTCGCCGCAGGAGCAAGGGCACGCTCTCGGTGATCTGTTCAAGTGCCAGGGCCGGATGGAACTCCACCAGGATCCAATCCACGACGGACGAACCAGGCGGGAAGGCCACGTTCATGACCGCGCTGGTGGTGCTGGCCCCCGCATTCAGGCCGAGATCATAGCCCATTGCGGTGTACGGCTCTGTCAGTGGCACCAACCCAGCGGTCCGGAGCGCATTGCCCATCAACGCGGCGCTGCCCATGCATCCTTGAAGGGCCACACGCAGGTCGAAGGTCACGACCACATCCGGTTGTGGGTCAACATGCACCACCGAACGGAAGACCGGACCCCATGTGTTATCGGCACCCTTGCCACGCACATGGAGCACATGCGGACCAACAGCCAGAGCACTTGTACTTACGGTAGCGCTCACCTGTTCGAACGCGTTGGTGAAGTTCCCATCGAAGGCGAGCAACGGCGATCCGTTCCCTGCGCCGGGATCGGTGTCCCAGAAATACTCCCCTGCCATGATCCGCACCTGACGCAGCGCGACCACATCGATGATGGTACTGAAGACCGCACCCCAGCCGCCATCGGCTCCTCGTGCCCGAACGCCGAGCTTGTGCAAGCCCGCCGCAGGGGCTGTTGATGCAGCGCTCACCTGCTCGAACGCACTGTTGAAGTCGCCATCGAAGGCAAGTAGGGCGATACCATTCCCCTGCCCGGGATCCACATCCCAGAAATACTCGGAAGCCTGAAGACGCACTTGACGAAGGGCCAGCACATCCACGATCGAACTGAACGCAGCTCCCCAGGCACCATCACTGCCTTTCACGCGAACACCGAGCTTGTGCAGACCAGCGCTGGGCGGCGTGGCGCTTGCCATCACTTGCTCGAACGCCCCATCGAAGTCGCCGTCCACAGCGGTCATGGCCGTTCCTTGGCCAGCACCGGGATCCACATCCCAGAAGTACTCGGCCTGTTGCAGGACCGGGACCTGCGCAACACACACGTGCACACAGGCGGGAAAGAGGAGCACAAGCGCACGCATGGCGGTTCAGCGTAATGCGGCGTTGGCCGCCATTGTGATCGAAGACCCGCTCACGGCGGTGCGTGGCACGTGCACTACGGTGATGCGGGGGCCGGTGCCAGTGGGTTGAAAGTTGGCCATGGACCATGAACCACCCCAGCACCCAGCGTCGTTGCGCGACAGGTCGAGGTCGAGATAAGCGACGGAAGGGTCGCCGGCGTTGATTGCCGACGATCCCGGAGCGGGTAGGCCGGTGATCGGATCCATGTCGCTGAGCGCGTTGGATACCACGTTATAGGTCTGCGGGAAGCAGGTGGCACTTCCGGTGAACGGCGATGCGCCCACGATGTGGTTGTTCTGTAGCATGCATCGGAACGTGGGCTGGAACATGGACACCGAGTCCTCCAGCCAGGTCACTTGCCCGCCGCTTGGCACACGAACACTGTAACTGGTGATGAAGCAATCCTGCAATGTCACCTGCAAGTAGACCTCCTTCGGCTTTTTCGTTTTCACGGCAGGCTTTGCGCTGGGTGATGGGCTGCCATGCACGAAGTTGTTCGAGAAGGTGAAGGGTGCATCCGTTTCCAGCGTGACCACGTTCGGCACGTAGCTCGCGCTCAGACTTTCACCGATCTCATTGCCCAGGAGATACCTCCGTGTGGAGAATGTGCCCGCAGGCCCACCTGACGTCAATGACACCACGGAGGCACCAGCCATCATGTACTCGGGTTCGCCCTTGATGCGGCAGCCTGTCACCGTTCCTCGGGCGAAGGTGAGGTATCCGCGCACGGCGCAGTTCTGCAAGGTGAGCGTGTAATACCCGTCGGACATGTCAACGGTATTGAACGTGCAGCCCATGGCGCTCGCTTCCACCTGCGCCAATGTGAAACTGGCATCGGACCGGCGGAACGCGCCCAGCACACGGGCGCCGCTCAGGAACACCTTCCTGTTCGTGGCCATGTACACGACAACATCACCGGCGATGGTGAACGCACTGTCCGCGCTCAAGGCCAGGACATCCACTGACCTCGAGAAGCCGAACGAAGGATAGGTTCCTGGATGTACGAAGATGCGGTCACCGTCCAAGGCGACGGCCATGGCCTCATCAATGGTGGACAGGGTGCTGCCCAAGGCCACGTGATGGTCAGCAGCGCGCAGTGTGGATGGAAAGAGCGATGCGAGAAAGAGAAGGTGTGATGTGCGTACCATGTTCATGTAGAGGGTTAGCGGTCGATGCCGGATGCGGTGATGGGGATCGCCAGGGCGGCTTGAGTCCTTCGTGGTGAGTCGACGAAAACCACGAACGCGGTCGTCGGCAGCGCATCATCGAAGTTGTCGCGGCTGTAACTGCCACCATAGCAACCGGCATCATTGCGCGTGAGGTCGAGATCGGTGTAGATCACCTCGGGATCGCCGGCGTTGATGGCTGGTGATCCAGCAATGGGCGCACCTGTGTTGTTGTTCACATGTGTTGTGTTCGCGCTATGGACATTGAACGCTTGGATGAGCCCGGTCCCCGCTGAAACACTGGTTGGGGCCAAGGGCGCCACGGTGAAGTTGTTGCGCACATCGACCTGGAGCGGATCCGTTTCAACTACGTTGATGAGTTTCCAGGCGGTGCCGCCTGATCGCATGATCGTGTTGTTCAGCAAGTGAGAAGCCTGTGTGGTGGGCGTTCCAGAGTAGTCGGTGACATGGACCGCGGAAACGGTATTCGCGAGCACGATGAAATTGTTCTCGATGCGGAATGGATTGCGCGCGTGCATCTGTAATGGAGGGCTCAAATTGGCCGGGTCGGTTACAATGCTGTTGCCGATGAAACGAGATGTTTCCGGATAGGAGTACACCCCTGTTATGGAAGCGACCGAACCGTTCGGGCCACCTTGGAACCAGCACCCGATCACATCACCGCGCTCCATAGAAACGCCGTTGAATATCGAGTCGGCCATGAGCACATAGCGCACGGCGTTCGACAACGAGAAGAGTTGCTGGATACGACAATCGATCAATCGCAACGTGCTGTTGCTGGCGGCTCCGCCCGCATTGTCGCCAACGTTGCCATTGAGGGCCAATCCCATCACCGTTGCTGTGGTGCCTGCGGTAGCAGGATAGAAATTGAGGGTCCCGTTGATGGTGTACCGTTGGGTCTGCGAGTTGCTCACGATCTCCACGCTCTTGGTAATGGTTATGCTCTCATTGTATGTGCCCGGTGCGACAATGATCCTGTCGTTGGGCAACGCCGCGTTGATCGCCGATGTAACCGTGGGGTGGATGGAACCGCTCCCGCCAACCGCTACCATCAGGTCCGCGGTGTGTCCTTCGGCGAAGGAGAACAGCGCCAAGGCGAGGGCTGAGGTGCGTAGCATGGGGTCCGATTTTCGAGCTGCCAAGCAACTGCTGGCGGACACTGCGCACCATACCATCTTCATCTTATACGCGGTGGGACCAGGTTGAAGGGAGGCTCTGGCATCTACCATCATCATGGTATGGAGATGTCCTTCCTGGCACTCCACTTTTGGGGCAGTCAAGACCGATACACCATGACCCCCATCGCCGTCATCGCATTCCTGGTCGGCATCAACGGCACTGCGCCGAGTGCTCCGCCGGTCGTCACCAAGCAAGAGCCGAAGTCCGAAAAACCCGCACCAAAGCCAAGTAAGGGCAATGGTTCGGCCAAGGTCCGAGGGGGCGGCTGGGACCTGAAGTGACCGGCATATGATGCAAATGGTATTTATCCCCCATGACCGCCAGAACATCTTGCAGCCGTAAACAGCCGAACTGAACCTCCAGCCGCATTTTCCATGAACCCTATCGCTTTCATCGCCTTCCTGGTCGGCATCAATAGCACTGCGCCGAACACACCCGTGTCCACCGCCGAACAAGAGCCGGCCCTCGAAAAACCGCAATCCAAACCCAGCAAGGAAACTGGCACGCCCAAGGGCGCGTGCGGCGGCTGGGACCACAATTGAACCCTGTCAAACGTCACAACGCATTACACATGAACCCGATCGCCTTCATCGCCTTCCTTGTCGGCATAAGTGGTGGCGCGCCGGCTGTCCCGGCCGAGCCTGCCAAACAGGAACAGAGGGTCGAAAGGCCCAAGCCGAAACCCGCGAATGATGCTGGCGCGCCCAAATGCGGCCGCGGAGGTTGGGACGGCAATTGAGGGGGGCCTATGACCAAGATGGTATGGCGCGCGACTATTGCCCAGAGGAAATTTGAACTCGAACAACGACAACGAACGCCTTCGCCGGGCTACGGCACCTGGATCATGAACCCCATCGCCATCATCGCCTTTCTCGCCAGTATCAACGGCAGCACCCCTGCTGTGCCTACTGGACCAGTCAAGCAGGAACAAAAGGTCGAAAGGCCCAACCCCAAGCCGGCCAAGGACGCTGGCACCCCGAAGTGCGGCCGCGGAGGCTGGGACTATAACTGACCGGACGAACGCCCCGATGATCATGAACCACATCGCGTTCATCCCCTTCCAGGTCGGCATCAATGGCACGGTGCCCCAACACACCTCCGGCTGCCTCGGACCAGAAACCGACAATCGAAAAGCCACAGCCCAAACCCGGAAAGGACACAGGTCCGCCCGAACGCAGCCGTGGTGGCCGGGATCTCAACTGGTCCTGTATCCGCCTGTGGTAAGTAATCTCGCTGGATGGTGACGCACCTCCGCTTCAAACGGCACCTGCGTTTTCTGCGCGAGGGCAACGCCGTGCGGGTGATCCGCGAATTGGAGAGCGGGACCACGTTGCCCGCCGGTGAAGCGTTCGATCACCTGCTCGCCGCATTCCTTGGCGACCCTGAAGAAACAACGGTTGGAGCGGAGCTTTCCCGCCGCATGAACGTGGATCCTCCGATGGTGGAGTCGCTGTTGGCCCGCCTGTTCGAACTGAAGCTGATCGAGCGTTTTGAGCCGGCGATGGATGCGTTCGCGCGCTTCGACCGGCAACTGTTGTTGTTCGATGCGCTGGATCCGACCGCTGATCACGCGCAGAACCAGCTACGCCAACAGCGATTGAGCGATGCACATGTGCTGGTACTTGGTCTGGGCGGCATCGGGAACCAGGTCGCTCTCTCCCTGGCCGCAGCTGGCGTGGGCCATTTGACACTCGTGGACGGCGATGTGGTAGAGGAGAGCAATTTGCACCGGCAGATCCTGTTCACCCCTGCGGATATCAGTGGCGACAAGGTGGCCAAGGCGCGCACGTCGCTTGAACGGATGGCTCCCGGTTGTCGGATCTCGACAATGAGCAAGCGGGTCGCGAATGCGGGAGATTGGCGCGAGGTGATCGCCTCTTTTCCCAACGTGCACCATGTGATGCTCAGCGCCGACAAGCCCGTGCAACTGGTGAACTGGCTCAGCGATGCGCGCAAGGAATTCAACTACCACTTCATCAAGTGCGGCTACATGAGCACACAAGGCCTGATCGGTCCGCTGCTCGGGCCGGACACCTGCGGGTATGATGATCTGTTCGACTCTTGGGGGCCAGCGATCGATGCGCAGCCCGCGAACATCAAAGCGCTCAATGGGACTTCCGCCGCGCCGACCATGGCGGCCAGCAACGCCATCATGGCGAATATCGCCACACTGGAACTCATCAAACACATCACGGGCGCGGGCACGCTCACGTTGCGGGAGCAGCGCCTCCTGCTTGACCTGAACGATTATTCCACCCGCATCGGCTGACATGTCGAACGCCAAGACCATCGTACTTGTCCTTTCAGTGGTCTTGCTTCTTCATATGCCATCGGCGTTTGCACAGGACCGTGAGTTGGACAGCATGCGGACCGTGCTTTCCCGTGCCACCTCGGACACCGCGTATGCCCTCACCGCCGCGGACCTTGCGCAGACCTACAACGCGATCGGCGAAGTGGACAGCGTACTTCGCTACACGGCCATGGGGATCCGTACGCTCGGTTCGGAAGGGAGCACGGACGACACGCGCGGGCATCTGTTGATCCGCTTGCACAAGCTGCGCGGTATCGCCCATCACACCGCCTCGGTCTATGATTCCGCATTGATGGATTTCCAGCGCATGTACCGATACGCGGAGCATCTCGGACGCAAGGCGGATATGGGCGCTGCGCTCACCTACCAGGGATATCAGTTCCGCGAAATGGGGGATGTCCGCCATGCGATCCATGCCACCGAACAGGCCATTTTGGTCCTCGCATCGGACCCCACGGGCCAGGACATGGCCAATGCGTACACGGGCCTCGGATCGGCGTATGCGGACATTCCCGATACCGATAGTTCCCTCATGTGGCTGAAGAAGGCGGCGGAACTGTACAAGAAGAGCGGCAATGCGCATCACCTCCTGAACACCTATGGGAACATGGGTGAGACCTACATCGCTGCGGGCATGTTCGCTCAGGCCGACTCCATCTGGGAAGCGGCCGCGGACCTGGTGAAAGAGGAGGAGGATCCCGTTGCCTACGTGCACTATGCCGGAGGGCATGCCCGTGTGCTGATGCGCAAAGGCCGGCCGGGCGAGGCGCTGCATGTTCTGGACAGCGCGATCGTGCTTGCGCAGGACATGGAGTATTTGAACGCCGTGCACCAACTGGCCTACATGCGCTCCTTGGCGAAGGCGGGCACTGCGGATTGGGAGGGTGCGTTCGCGGACATGAAGCGGAGCATGGATGCGTACACGGAGGACATGGACGATGACAAGATCCGGTCGACCGAAGCGGCCCGACAGGAATTCGAGCGGGAGAAGGAGCGCGCCTTGGCCGAATTGGAGCTGCACGAGCTGCGACAGCAGAGGTGGGGCGCTATCGTTATCGGCACATTGGCTGTCCTGCTCGCCCTGGTGTCATACCGCTCTTATCGGGCGAAGAGCCTAGCCAACGAAGAGATCCGCCGCGCACAAACGCAACTGATCGAAAGCGAAAAGCAGCGCGAGGCCGAGCAGGTGCGCACGCGGATCGCCCGCGACATCCATGACGACATAGGCGCCACGCTCACCAAGATCGCTTTGTTGAGCGGTGTGGCCACCCAGAAGTCGCAGGACCCCGCTGAGCTGGGCAAGACCTTCGCGCGCATCAGCGAGCACACGCGGAATGTCAGCCGGGCCCTGAGCGACGTGGTATGGGCGGTGGATCCGCAACGCGACACGCACCAAGGAATGCTCGATCACGTACGCGACCTGTCGCAGCGTCTGTTGGGGGACAACGGTATCCGGTTCGACCTGGACCTGCATGCCACACAGCCAACTGCTCAGATCGCACCGGCTCTGAAGCGCGACCTGCACTTGGTGCTGAACGAGTGCTTCAACAACATCCTGAAGTACGCGCATGCGAAGCTGGTGAAGGTGAAACTCGACCTTCGGGCCAACGCGTTCGAGTTGCAGGTGGATGATGATGGCGTGGGTTTCGACGCGGCGGCTGTGCCGGAACGGGGGAACGGACTGAAGAACATGCCGATGCGTATCGCTCAGCACGGCGGTAAGCTCACGATCTCCGGCGTGCCGGGCAAGGGCACTTCGTTACATGCGCACGGGCCCTTGTCGTGAGATAACTTGGCGGCATGTCCAAGCGGGTGCGCGTTGTTGTGGTCGAGGATGATGAGGAGATACGCGAACTGGTGCGGCGGATCCTCAGTGACGACCCCTCCATCCAATATGTGAAGGCGTATCCCACCGGCGATGCCTTCGTCCAGGGATTCGATGCGGAAAGCACCGACGTGGTGATCATGGACATCAACATGCCGGGGTCGAGCGGCATCGAGTGCGTTGCACAGGCGAAACCCCGGGATCCTCGGGTGCAGTACATCATCAGCACCGTATTCGAGAACCCGAACTATATCTTCCAAGCGCTTTGCGCAGGTGCCACCGGCTATCTGCTCAAGGGTCTCAGCGCACAGGAGCTCGTGCCCGCGATCCATGGGGTCATGGAAGGTGGTTCACCGATGAGCCCGGCCATCGCGCGTATGGTGGTGAGCTCATTCCAGGGGCAGGCGCGCGCGAGCATCAGTGACCATCAGCTAACGGCGAAGGAACGCGAGATCGTTGATGGCTTGGCGGCCGGACTCATGTACAAGGAGATCGCGGACAAAGGCGGCATCAGCATAGGCACGGTGCGTGTGCATATCCGCAACATCTACGAGAAACTGCAGGTGAACAGCCGGCACGAGGCGGTGAAGAAGGTGTATCCGGGTTGAACGCCCAGTCGTTCCTTCGCGGCGCATGAAACACTGGCTCCACGCCTTCCGTCTTCGCACTTTGCCACTGGCGGTGAGCAGCATCATCGTGGGGGGCGCGTTGGCACATGAGCATGTGATCAATGCCGCCGATGGGCCTGATCCCCGCATCGTCACCGGCCTCGCCTTGTTGACGGCGATCCTGCTCCAGGTCCTCAGCAATCTGGCCAATGACCTTGGTGATCACCAGCATGGTACGGACAACCATGATCGCGTAGGTCCTCAGAGGACTGTTCAGAGTGGAGCTATCGCACCTGGGATGATGAAGCGCGCCATGATCATTTGCGGTCTGCTGGCATTCGTGAGCGGGATCTCCTTGATCATCGTTTCGTTGGGTTTGCGCATTCAGACTCTCGTTTTCCTGTTGCTCGGTCTTGCGGCCATCGGCGCTGCGGTGAAATACACCTTCGGCAAGAACCCCTACGGCTATGCGGGACTTGGTGATGTGAGCGTGTTCCTGTTCTTCGGGCTCGTGGGCATTTGCGGCACCTTCTACCTGCACACGCATTGGTTCCACCCCGCATTGTTGTTGCCTGCCGCCGCCTTCGGCCTCCTCAGCGCAGGTGTGTTGAACGTGAACAACATGCGCGACATCCAGAACGATGCGGCCAGCGGCAAGCGAACGCTCGTGGTGCGCATGGGCAGCGGGAACGCCCGCATCTACCACACGGCGATCGTGGTCATTGGTCTCCTGTGCCTGGTCCTCTTCACCGCGATGAGCGAGCCTTCGTGGCAGCGGTGGCTGTTCCTGCTCGTCGTGCCCGGTTTCGTCGTTCACCTGCGCCGCGTTTGGACGACCAGGGAGCCTCGTGCGCTCGATCCCCAGTTGAAAGTGCTGGCCATGGGCACCTTCATCACCGCGCTCACCTTTTCTTTAGGGCTGGTTCTCGCATAGGCTAGCAAGTCCGGGCCTTGGCTGATGCGTCCGCATCGGCGTTCTCCGCGCCTCTGCGTCTCTGCGTGAGCCCATGCACCATGCTGCGCGCCACCTGGAAGGAGATCATGCTCACCCCGAAATTCGAACTCGGCACTTCGAAGGGGCCGATCACATCGCGCACGGTCTGGTACCTGATCGCGTGGGACAGCGAACGCCCGGAGGTGAAAGGCATCGGCGAGGCCGCGCTCTTCCCCGGTCACAGCAAGGAATTCCCCGCAGATGTGCGCACGAAGCTCTTCGAGTTGTGCGCCGATACTTCTGACTGGTCGCAGCGGTTGAACGGTGATCTCAAGTACGTGCCCAGTGTGTGTTTCGCTGTGGAGCAATGCCTGAAGGACCTTGGGGCGAGCGGGAGCAAAGTGCTCTTCCCATCCACCTTCACGCTTGGCAAGCAGGGCATTCCCATCAATGGGCTGGTCTGGATGGGTGACAAGTCGACGATGAAGGAGCGGATCCGCGATCGGATCGACGCGGGCTTCACAACGGTCAAGATGAAGATCGGTGCCATCGGTATCGAGGACGAGCTGGCCCTATTGAAGAGCGTGCGCGGCGAGTTCAGCGCCAAGGACATCATCCTGCGCGTGGACGCGAACGGCGCTTTCGATGCGCGCACCGCGCCGGAGGTTCTGAAGCGCCTGGCGGAACTGGATATCGAGAGCATCGAGCAACCGGTGCCGCCCGGGCTCTACGAAGTGATGGAGGAACTCTGCGCCTCTTCGCCCCTTCCTATCGCGTTGGACGAGGATCTGATCGGCATGAACACGCGCGACACGAAGGCCGACCTGCTGGATTCCGTCAAACCGCAACGCATCGTGGTCAAGCCGAGCCTAGTGGGTGGTTGGATGGCGGCGGAGGAATGGATCGCCTTGGCGAAAGCCCGTGGCATTGAGTGGTGGATCACCAGTGCGCTGGAGAGCAGCATCGGTCTCAACGCCATCGCGCAATGGACGGCGACGTTGGATCTCCGAGGGGCACAGGGCTTGGGAACCGGTGGCGTCTATTCGGACAATATCCCTTCGCCATTGGAAGCGATCGAGGGAGCATTGTACTATCGGCCGGAGCGGGAATGGGTCCTTTCCCGCATTCTCCCCTGACCTAACTTCGGCCTTCGGGATCCCTCTCCATCGATGTCCTCCCCTTTCCATAGCCTTACGGTAGACGGTGTCGCCTTGCGCGATGCGGACATATCGCGATGGGCGGATGAGCTCGTGGCGAGGCATCGGAGTAGCGCGTGGGCGACTGACCTGCGGTCCACGTTGCGTGAACTGCTCTCTGACGAGGGCGTGATGAACACTCGGACGAGCGGTACCACAGGCATGCCCCGGAGCCACGCGTTCAGCACGGCGGATCTGGTGGCCAGTGCCGGGGTCACGCGGGATGCCTTCGGATTGGAGGCCGGAGACCGCACGTTGCTCTGCCTGCCCTGCGAGTTCGTTGGTGGCAAGATGATGCTGGTACGCGCCATGCTCATCGGGTTGGACCTTCACGCCATCGATCCGCGCGGAGGGGTACTGCGCAATCTGCGCACGAGCGACCGGTTCCGTTTCGCGTCCATGGTACCGATGCAGCTGCACACCGCTCTGCAGCACGACCGGGAGCGCGTGGAGGCGCAATTCGATACCATCTTGCTGGGAGGTGGTCCGGTGAGCCGGGCGATGATCGATCGGTTGCAAGGTCTTCGTACCCGTGTGTTCCTGGGGTACGGCAGTACGGAGATGCTCACGCACGTCGCGCTCCGGCCATTGAACGGCGCGGACAGCGGGGAGGAGTACTCGGCATTGGGGAATGTGACCTTCGGCATCGACGGGCGTTCATGCCTGATCGTGCGCACCCCGCATCTCGCGGTGAAGGAGCATGTGACGAACGACATCGCCGAACTGGAGGATGAAGGGCGTATGCGCTGGATGGGTCGCCGGGACAATGTGATCCTCAGTGGTGGGCGCAAGATCCACCCCGAAAGACTCGAGGCCATGACGGCCGGGATCGTGCCGTACCCGCACTTCTTCGCCGCGCTCCCCGATGAGCGGTTGGGCCAGATCGTGGTGCTCATACTCGAAACAGGGAACGACAAGCGTCAGGCCCCCCCGGAGGTGGTGGAGGACATCAAGGGCGTGCTCTACGAGCATGAGCGCCCGCACCGGGTGATCGCGATGCGCGACTTCTTGCGCACCGGCAGTGGCAAAGTGGACCGTGCAGGGACGCTCGCGCTCCTGGCTAACTGACGCTGCGGAAAGGAAGAGCTACTTCCTGATGATCGGTGCCGTGGCGATCTCGATCGTCGTGCGCTGAGCGCCGAGGCCCTTCATGAGCGCGTAAGCGGTGATGATGAGGCCGGTCATCTCCATCGTTTCCTCCAAGGTGTAGGCCGCGATGTAGGGAAGGCTGAGGTATTGATGACAGCAATTGACCGGGTAGATCTCGCACGGGATATATTCCAGTTGTTCCGCTGTGAGCCCGGATGGATCCACCCCCAGAGCGAGCTTGCCGCTGTACATCTCCATGAACACGGCCCCGGTCAGGTACACGGCTCCGCCGACCATGAGCCACCATCGGAGTTCCGGTGCCAAGGAGATGAGCCATCGGGTGAGGACCATGACCAGCAAGGCGGCCGCCGCGCCGTACGGGATCACCCAAGCGTAGTAGAGCCAGCCCATGTCGCCACCGGCCTGTTGCCCATGGTTCATAAGCCTGAGGGTCACCAGCATGAATTTCTCATGGATCTGTGAGCCCTCATCCACGCCGAGGAAGAGCATGGCCCCGGTCATCACGAGCCAGCCGTAGCGCTGGGTCTGGCCCGGAAGGCGGGCCTGAAACAGGAAGAGGCCGCCGCATACGAAGAACAGGAAGCAGTTGTAGAAGGTAGGCAGGTTCGCCTCCAGGTCCATATCGAAGAGGGTCACGAATGCCTCGGCCTTCTTGTGCAGGACCAGGTGGCAGAAGACCCCGATCATGTGCATCACGAGCAGCAGCGCGAGGCCGCCTGCCAACAGCCGTGCGAGACGTGTCGCGGGAAGAGCGAATCGGATGTTCATGCCTGACCCGGGGAGGGGTTCGTTCGGGGTGCCCGGAATTCCGTGTGGTGGCACGGGATCAGGAAACACCGGCGGGCTTGAACGGCTCATCGGAATGGAAGGTTTTGCCGCGCACGACCCCACTGAAGACGGCCATGGCCGCCTTCAGTGGGGTCAGGCGTTGGTAACTGCGCGGGCTACTTGTTGCCCATGATCTTGAACATGCCCGTCCCGCACTTCGGACAGGTGCCTTTCATGGCTTTGCGGCCGTTGGCCATCGTGTTCTCCTTCGGGTCCTTCATCTCGCGCTTCGCTTTGCACTTCACGCAGTACGCTTCAACGGCCATGGTTGCTGGTTTTTGGTTCCACCTCGCGGCGGAGAGGTTAATGATTGCCCAAAGTAGGGGCGGAAGGTGACCGTACGTCGCCTTCCAGCGGCCAGTTGTCAACAGGTACGGATCGGTGGGCCGGCAGGTCAGGGCGCGTCAAGCGTCATGTCCACATGCGGAATCCCGTCCCACGGGTAAGCCTCGCTCACGGGGATGTATCCGAAGGAGCCATAGAAATCCACGAGGTACGCCTGCGCGGCCAATGCGCTGCGTCGGCTGCCGTAGAGTTCATAGAGGGCGTTCAGTGCCTGGTGCATCAAATGGCGGCCAAGGTGGTTCCCCCTGAACGCGGGATGCACGATCACCCGTCCGATATGCGGCGGTTCCTTCCCGTGGGGCGGCAGTATGCGCGCATAGGCCGCCAACGTGCCGTTCCCGGCGATGCCCAGCACATGCACAGCCTCCGGGTCTTGGCCGTCGATCTCCGGATAAACGCATCGTTGCTCGACCACGAACACGTCAACCCGCAGGCGCATGATGTCGTGTACCTCACGTCCGGTGAGTGCCGCGAAGGGCTTCACGTGCCACTCGATGGAAGGTGCGCTCATCTCATTTCATACGGCTTCGTCCACCTCCACCAACGAGCCTTCAGTGACATACAGGAGATGACCGGTCACAGCGGGTCGGCCAAGTTCGCGCAGGAGTCGCAGATAAGCGCCTACCTGTCGGTGGTGGTCATCGCTGCGCGCCCCGGTCTTGATGTCCAGCACGCGGGTGGTCGTTCCGTCATCCGTTATGCGGTCCGGTCGATGCGCGTGTCCCTTCGCATCGATCAGCGCCACCTCGGTGCGCACGTGCAGATCGGGCCCGAAGAACGGTCGCAGGTCCGATCGCGCCAGCAAGGGTGCCAAACGCTCGCGCATGGCGGAACGCTCCTCTGTTTTCAACCCCCATGCGTCCGCTTCGGCATCGATCGCGCCTTCGAGGTCGGAAGGGATGCGGACGCGCGCGAGCACGGCATGGAGCGCGCGACCGTGGGAGCGGAATGGGTCCGGATCGGCGGGATCCCATTGTTCAGGCGCTTCCAAGCGGATAGCGAGTGATATGCGGGAACCCCTACCGGAAGAGGAAAGTGCGCGCGTGCCCGAAGCTTCTCCGGTTTTGCGTGAGGGGGCCTCGGCCCGTTGCCCGAATTCTCTCCGTTCGCCGGGGCCCAGTTGAAGGAACGCGCGTGTTTCAGCGCCGGGCCCGCTTTTCTTGCCGCCATCGAAACCGGCGTAAAGCCTGTGCTCCGGCCGTGTGAACGCCACATAGAGGAGGTCCGCGAGATCGAGCCGTGCGAGCTCATTCTCCTCCTTCAGTTCGGGTATTTCGAGGTCTTCCAGCACTTTCGTCGGTCTTACCAAGGCCGCAGGCAGGTCTTCCACCACGCCGCGCGGATCGATCCACACCGGATCGCGTGGGCCTCGGGCGACCATATCCGCGTACGGCACGATGACCACGGGGAATTGCAGGCCCTTGCTGGCGTGAACGGTCATCACACGGATCGCGTTCGGGTTGTCCGTTCCACCCACGGAGCGTTTTTCCGCCACACGTTCCCAATGATCGATGAAGGTGAGGGGCGAGTCACCATGCTCTTGTATGAACAGATGCGCTTCGTTCAACAAACCGAGGACGAATGCGTCCTGTGCGGGATCGGACCCGATCGCGCGGATCAGCGCATGCATCAAGGCGAGCAGTGGCATGCGTGCGTGCGCGTCCGGATGCTCCTGTTGCCAGGCGCGCATCAGTTGGTCGGGTCGTTGATGCGGAGAAAGTGCAGCGGCCGTTCCGGGATCCCCCACGATAAGGTGCTGGACTGCCTGTGCCGCACTAACGTCATCAGGCCGATGGATCCAGGTGAGCAGGGCCATCACGGTATTCACGACCGCATCGCTTCCGAGGGAAAGCCCGTCAGGGGAGACCACTTCGTGCCCATTGGCCACGAGGTGTGCAGCGATGGCCCGGCCTTGGGCTTTGGTGCGGACGAGAACGGCGATGTCTCCTGGCAGGAAGCCATCTTCGGTCGCCTCCCGCACAGCCTCTGCGGTGAAGCGCGGCGCGGCGGGTGCCTCCTCCGGATCGTCCGCGTTCCGGTCTGTGGGCGGGAAGCACTCCATGAGAACATAGCCTTCGTGGGCTTTCACTTCACGTTGGGCATGGGCATGATAGACCACGCGATGCTCCTCGGGCAGCGTCTCGCGCAGGGCATCGAAGAGTTCATTATTGAACCGGATGATCGCGCGTGCGCTCCGGTAGTTCTCGGCAAGCGGCTCAGCAGGGCGATGCGTCCGCTCGAGTATGCCTTCATGCTCATCGCCCTCCGCCATGCGCTCCTTGCCGAACAGGCGCGGCAACCCGGTGAATTGGCGCGCCTCCCCATTGCGCCAACGATAGATGGCCTGCTTGGCATCGCCCACGACAAGCGCCGAGCCTCCGGTGCTGAGGGCGTTGGTGATCAAGGGCAGCAGCGCGTGCCATTGCAGCATCGAGGTGTCCTGGAATTCGTCGATGAGGAAATGCCGGTACTTTTCGCCGAGCCGCTCATACAGGAACGGTGCGGGTTCCCGCTGTACGATGGCGGCCACCTTCTTCACCAGGTCGCTGAAGAACGTGACACCTTCCTCGCGTTTGATCGCCTCCAAGCGGTCATCGAGCAGGTGCAAAGCCGCGGACGGAAGCAGGTCCCGCAGCACGGCGCAGGCCACCGCATGCCGCTGCAATTCCCCGGTCCCGCGCAGGTCTTCCACCGTGTTGATGGTCTCGCGCAACAATGGCGCGATGCGCTCAACGGCGGCTTTCGCACCGGTATCCGCTTTGTCGCTCGCCCACTTGTCCTTCTCCAGTGCCTTCAGGGTGTTCTTCTTCTCCTCCAACCGGTCATCGAAGTTGGCCAGCGCGCGGAAGTAGGCGATGGGGCCGGCCTTTCCGAAGTACAGGTCTTCCTCGTTCAGCCCTTCGCGTGATATCGCGTCCAATGTGTTCTTCCCCATCGTGCGGAGATTTTCGCGGAACGCGTTGGTGCTTGCCCGAAGCCGTCGTTGGATGGTGATGAAATGCGCGTTGCCCATGTCGCGCAATTGTTCCAGATGGGTGATGGCCTGCTCTTTCGTGAGCTGTGTGGTGAGCGCGCGCAGGGGTTTATCGGCACGCCAGTCGCGTTCGGATTCCACGAGGTCCTCGCAGATGGCGATGAGCAGGTCGGTGAGTGGGGCGTCGCTCCCTGCCTCCTCCAACAGCCGGTCCACCGCCATGTCCCGATAGTCCTGCTCTTCGGTGGTCATGCGCAGTTCGCTGTCCAAGCGCAGGTCGCGCGCGAAAGGCATCACCACACGGCGGGTGAACGCGTCGATGGTGCTGACGGCGAACTGCGGCCAATGGTGCAGGATGTGCGTGAGCATCTTGCCGGCACGCTCCCGCACGGTGGCAGAGGAAGAGCCAACGTCCTCGATGAGCGCATCGCGCACGTCCGACAACGCGACCGTGAGCTCCCCGTTCCCCGCCAGACCTTCCAGGTACTTCATGATCCGTTCGCGCATTTCACCGGCGGCCTTGTTGGTGAACGTCAGCGCCAGGATGCGGGAATAGGCGGCCTCGTCATCCGTAGCGAGGGCAAGCTTCAGATAGTGCTTCACCAGGGCGTGGGTCTTGCCGGCACCGGCGGAGCTATGGAGTACCTGGAACACGGGCGGAAGCGAAGGAGCCGAAGGTAGGTGGGCAAGGTTGGTGGAAAACGGCTACGCTTGCGCTGAGACAGAGGGGTGGTCCTGACCGTATTTTCGCCGAGCATTGGAGCAGCGCGGCAACAGCGAGCCCAATTGCGACGTCCTTACATCAGTTGACCATGATGACGATGAACGGAACGATCCTCCTGTCATTCCCCGCTGCCCTGTTCTTGGCGGGTTGCGGCAAGGACCTGGAAGAAACACATGAGGACCTGGTAGGCTCTGATGGTGCCAACACGGTAGTGGCCATGAGCATGGCCTACACGCACAACGGCGCTGCTTTCGATACCAGCATGACGCTGACGGACGCCGTTGGCACAGCGTACAAGATCGAGCAGATCCGCTTCTACATGGGCGGGTTCAGCTTCACGGACGACAACGGTGACAGTGTGGCGGCGTTCCCGGACAAGTACCACTTGGTGACCTTGTCAGAGGGCGGGACTATCCGCAGCATCGGGCAACTCAGTGGCCATCTTCATGAAGTGGGCTTCGGCCTGGGCGTGGACAGCGTGCTGAACCATACGGATCCGTTGCTCGTGGATGCGCCGCTGGGGGTCCACGGCATTTATTGGACCTGGGCGCAGGGCTACCTGTTCCTCACTATCGATGGACTCTACGACAGCAATGGCGATGGCAGTGTGGGCACGGGCGACCTGCCCTTGAGCTACCACTGCGGCATGGACAGCCTGTACACACCGGTCACGCTCCAGATCCACACGGACGCGGACCAGGGCGGCAACGTGGTGATCCCCTTGGCCTTGGACATCGACACGTTGATGGCGGGCCTGGATATCCCGGCGGCTCCGGTGGTGCATGAATTGACACCGGTCACGCGTGAACTGATGGCCAATTTGGCGGCCGGTTTGAGCCACGTTGAATGAGGACCAGGATCGCCATATCGGCCATTCTCTCGTTCACCGCGTGCAGGCACGATCCGCCGGTGGAACCCGAGTTGCCACAGGAGCCGATGGACCGCGAAGTGCGCGTGACCTTCCGGCCCACATGGAACGGTGCCGACTTCGACAAGAACATCGTTTTCCTGAGCGCGGCGGATGAGCGCGTGCTGGTGCAACAGGTGAAGTTCTTCGTGAGCGGCTTCACGCTGATCGGTGACAGCGGTGCGGCGATGGTGAGCGAGGCGGAGCTGCTGGACCTCACGGACGGGCCGCAGGAGCGCATCGTGCGTGTGCCTTTCGGTGCATATGACAGTCTGCGCTACGGCCTGGGCCTGCCTTACGACCTGAACCATCAGGACATCACGCAGGTGGAACCGCCATCGCCGCTGGACTTCAGCCAGGGCATGTACTGGACGTGGGCCACCATGTACCGGTTCATGATATTTGATGGACGTTATGATAACGATGCCGGGGCCACGGGTACGCCGCCCTACCAGTTCAGCCTGCACACCGGGCGTGATGAATGCTACCGGGAGCGCGTGATACCCTTGGCCGTTTCCATCATGGCTGATGACACGGCCGGCATCCTGCTGGATGTGGACATCGCCAGGTTCTTCACCGATGGTACGGACGTGCTCGACCTGTCACAGGGAAGCCAATCGCACGGTGAGTCGGTAAACCTGCCACAGGCCTTGCGGTTGAGCGATCTGGCGGTGAAGGCCATCAACGCAGAGTGACCGATGCGCACGCGCGGTCTGTACTTCCTCCTGTTCGCCACGCTGCTACTGGCTTGCGCGAGGGAGGAGAACACCATCCCCGAGCAGGTCGATGAGCCCTTCATCGTCACCATGCCGTCGGGAGCGCCAGCGATACCGGTACCCGATGCCAACCGGCCGACGAAAGCGCGGGTGGAACTCGGCAAAGCCCTGTTCTTCGATGAGGCGCTGTCGATGGGTCACGGCCTCTCGTGCGCCAGCTGCCATTTTGCGGAGTACGCGTTCAGCGATACGGTGGCCAGGAGCGTTGGTGCCGGCGGCTTGACGGGGCTTCGCAACGCGCCATCGCTGGCCAACCTCGCTTACCACCCCGCTTACTTCCGCGATGGCGGTATTCCGACGCTGGAACAACAAGTGCTCGCGCCGGTGCATACGGAGAACGAGATGGCGAGCGATATCCTCGCGGCCTCAGACATGCTGCGCGCTAACGGGCATTACGTCGCATTGAGCCGGCTCGCCTACGACCGGGAGCTCGATCCGTTCGTGATCACCCGGGCGATAGCATGCTACGAGCGCACACTGGTGAGCGGCTGGTCGCGCTATGACCGTTTCCACTACGAAGGGGACGCTACCGCCTTGAGCGAGGAGGAGCAAAGGGGCTGGGAATTGTTCAATGGTGCCGGAGCGGGTTGCTCGGATTGTCACGGAGGCTTCGATCTGAGCGATCACAGCTACCGGAATATCGGGACATCGATCGATCACACGGAAGACCCCGGCCGTGAACGCATCACGCTTGACCCGGCGGACCGTGGCAAGTTCAAGGTGCCGACGCTTCGCAATGTGGCCATCACCGCTCCCTATATGCATGATGGTTCCATGGCCACATTGGAGGAGGTGGTGGAGCATTTCGCCCTTGGTGGGGTCGCCGATCCGAACAAGGACCCGCTCGTGCATCCCCGTGCGCTGTCAGCGCAGGACAAGTCGGACCTGGTGGCGTTCTTGCGCGCTTTGACCGACGACCGATCTTTGGACCAGGTACCATGAAGTCGCACGCACGCATCCTTCTCACCGCGCTCGTGGGCGTGAGCATCGCCTCGTCATGCAAGAAAGAAGAGCCGGAAGTGGATGACGGAGGTGGAGGAGGAGGTCCGGTGGCCACTCCATATGCATTGCAGATCCCGAGCAACCTGCCGCCGATGGTCATACCGGCGGACAACCCGATGACAGTGGAGGGTGTGACGCTGGGACGTTTCCTGTTCTATGAAGAGCGATTGAGCGCGGACAACAGCATGAGCTGTGCGAGTTGTCATGCCCCGGCATTCGCGTTCACTGATTCGAGCCGCGCAGTGAGCACGGGCATCGATGGCATCGCGGGAACGCGCAGCGCCATGGCGTTGATCAACCTCGGCTGGGGGCAAAGCTTCTTCTGGGACGGCCGTGCAGCCACGTTGGAAGAGCAGGTATTGCAACCGGTGATCAACACCATCGAGATGCACGAGACCTGGCCGAGCGTGGTGGGCAAGCTCCAGATCGACCCCGCGTATCCGCCGTTGTTCAATGCGGCCTTTGGTACGAGCACGATCGATTCCGTCTTGGCCGCAAAGGCATTGGCGCAATTCCTGCGAACGATGATCAGCGGGAACAGCCCTTGGGACAGGTACAAGCGCGCCGAAGGCACCATTCCCGTGGATGCGCAAGAGGGCTACACGCTCTTCAGGCTCGAAGGCGGTGCGGTGGGGATGCAGATCCCCTTGCAGGGCGGTGGCTTCGTGATCGGCCAAGGCGGGGCGGATTGTTTCCATTGTCACACGGAAGCGGCCAGCCTGTTCACGGATGAGCAGTTCCACAACAACGGCTTGGACACGGAGCCGTTCGCTGACCTGGGCCGTGGCGCTGTAACCGGCGATCCGTTCGACAACGGGAAGTTCAAGGTGCCCACCTTGCGCAACATCATGCTCACAGCACCTTACATGCACGATGGTCGCTTCGCCACCATGGATGAAGTGCTCGACCATTACAATGACGGTGGGCATCCGAGCACCACGGTGGATCCCTTCATGAAGTTCACGGATCCCGACCTCATGCTGGAATTGACGCCGCAGAAGCGCGCGCAGATCATCGCGTTCCTGAATTCCCTGACGGATATGGAGTTCGTGGAGAACCCGGCGTTCAGCGATCCGGGGTCGCCGTAGTGCTATGCGGCCTTCACGGCGTTCTTCTCAGGCCGCCAGGTCGTGCAGCGCATCTTGTCGCCGAACACGGGGCTTTTGAATATGCTCGTGCCGAGCAGCATGCGGGCGCATTCCTGCACGCCTTCAGTGATGCTGGGGTGCGGATGCACCAGTTCGGCGAGTTCGCGAATGCCCATGCGTGTGCGCATCATCAGGGCGACGGTCTGGATGGCGCTGCTGGCATGTTCACCTACGGCGCGCATGCCGAGCACACGCATCTCGTCGTCATCGGTGACGATCAGTTTGAAGAAGCCGCGCGTACGGCGCATGGCGATGGCCCGTGCGATGCACGCGTAGTCGAGGCGTGCCACACGGTGCGCGATCCCTTCCTTCATGCACTCCTGTTCATTGAGCCCCACACCAGCGACTTCGGGATCCAGGAACATGATGGTGCTCACGTTGTCATAGCTGAGCGGCCGCTGGTCCTCCCCGCACATGAGTTCCACGGCGTGCCGTCCTTCTAGCTCGCCGAGGTTCACGAGCATGTGCGAACCGGTCGCGTCGCCCACCACATGGATGTGCTTCACGGTGCTGCGCGTGTCCTCGACAAGGATGTTGCCTGTGCGGGGATCGCGTTCGATCCCCGTGTGCTCCAGGCCGAGGTCATCGATGTTCGGAACACGCCCAACGGAGAGCAGCGCCTTTTCCGTGCAGACGGTTTCGATACGACCATCGGGATAGGACAGGTCGTACTCGACGCCGTGCGGCATGGCCTGCATGCGTTCCAGTTTCGCGCCGCGATGGATGATGACGCCCTTGCGTTCGAATTGCCGTGCAATCACCTCGCTCACATCCGCATCCTCGAAGGGGAGGATACGCTCGGCGCGGTCGATCAGGTGTACGCGTGTGCGACCGAAGTTGCTGAAGATGGTGGCGAATTCGCAGCCTATGACACCCGCCCCGACGATGACGATGCTCTCGGGCAGGTCGTCGATACGGAAGATGCCGTCGCTGGAAAGGATGCGTTGCTCGTCGATGATGATCTCGGCGACCGTACGTGGCCGACTGCCGGTGGCGATGATGAATTTGTCGGCGTGGATCGCGGACCGTTCTCCCGCGCGGCTCACCATCACATGGTAGGCGTCGGTGAAGCGTGCGGTGCCGCGCTCGTGCCGGAAACGATCACCGGCGTTCTCCAGCAGCTGCATGTGGCAGGCGTAGAGGTACTTGCGTTCGAAGACCGCTTCGTTCAGCGTTTTCGAGATCTCTTCCCAAGAGAGACGGAAGGGCTGGCGGCCGCGTTCGCGTACGACTTCGTTCGCGGAGGTGACGCGTTGGCTGAGTTCCCAGAGCGTTTTGCTGGTGAGCGCGCCGTTGTATATACCTGTGCCGCCGATGCGTTCCTTCTCGATGAGCACGGTGCGCAGCCCGAGGTCGATGGCGCGCATGGCAGCGGCGTACCCGGCGGGTCCGCCACCGATCACGCAGAGGTCGAAGTGTTCCATGGGGCGGTAGGTGGTATGAGGAGTCGGCCGTTCATACGCTGAAGCTGGCTGTTGGTTCAAGGCGGGTCCTCTGGTATCCTTTGATGGGTGAAGGTCGTACCAGCGGCCGGGAACTGCCTCCCATGATGACCGCGCGCGCCCCTATCGCCATCTGCCTCACCGCCCTGCTGAGTACGGCGGCCAGCGCGCAATGTCCCCAACTCTATGACTATTGGGGCACCCCGAGCGATACCCCTTCCTGGTACAGTTGCAGCGGCAGCAACTTCACACTGCTGATCGCTTCGCCCACGGGCATCGGTGCCTACACCATCAATTGGGGGGACGGCTCACCCGTGCAGAACGGCGCCGCGCTCATTCCGCCGATGAGCGTGAACCACGTGTACTCCGCGACGGTCGGCTCCTACACGGTGACCTTCACTGAGCTGGGCACCGGCTGCGTGATCACCGGTACGGTGGTGATGGAGGAGAGCACGAGCGCATCCATCCAGATCCCGGTCGGTGGTCTTACCCAGGTGTGCGCTCCGCAAGCGGTGGAATTCATCAACAGCAGCACGAACGTTTCCCCGAACACGGTATTCACTTGGGATTTCGGTGATGGTTCGCCGCTGGAAGTGTACGACTTCACCAACCTGGGACAGACGATCTCCCACACGTACCTGCAGGGCACCGTGAACTGCGAGACCACGGTGACCCTCAGCGCGGAAAACACCTGTAACACATTGCAGGGCGGTCCCAGCCTCGCCACGTTCAATCCCATCCGTGTGTGGGATCTGGATGAGGCATCGATCGCGGCGAGCGCCACCTTGCTGTGCTGGCCCGACCGCACGGTGACTTTCCTGAACACAACGGACCGCAACTGCGTGCAGCAGGGCAACATCTACCAGCGCTTCGAGCATTGGAACTTCGGTGACTATTGGGGGGCCGGTCAGGACAGCATCATCGACTGGAGCCCTTGGCCGCCCACGTTCCCGCGTGTGATCCAGTATCCGGGTATCGGCACGTACGACGTCACGCTTCTTGACAGCAACTACTGCGGCATCGACACGGCGAACATCACGATCACCATCGTGCCTCCGCCGACGGTCGACCTGACGAGCGATCCGGACACGATCTGCGCAGGCGAAACGGTCTTTTTCGATGAGACCACGAACGGGGGCGCGAACAACTACCAATGGGATTTCGGTGACGGGGGCGGATGGCAGAACACCGGTCCTGGCGACCAGGCGCACGACTACAGTGCGGTCGGCACCTTCCAAGCCTCATACGCCGCGAACATCGCTGGTGCCACGGCAGGCTGTGCGGACACGGCGACGGTAGTGGTGACCGTATTGCCGAGCCCGACCGCTCAATTCACGCTGGACAACCCTGCGGCTTGCAATACCCTTGTCACGGATCCCGTGAACACGTCGATCGACGCGATCCAGTATTTCTGGGATTTCGGCGACGGGACGACCGACACCCAGTACGATCCGCCGCCACACACGTACGCCACGGTCGGCGACTACACGATCACGCTTACGGCGACGAACGCGGATGGGTGTTCGGACCAGACGGCGCAAGAGGTGCATGTGTACGATCCGCCGCAAGTGGTGATCGGTGCGCAGAACGTGTGCGTTGGCACTGAGGCGCAGTTCAGCGATCAGAGCATCACGGCTCCCGGTAATCCTGTCGTCCAATGGGCGTGGGATTTCGGCGATGGTTCGATCGACAGCGTACAGGCCCCCGTCCACCTTTACGCCAGTGCGGGTACTTATCTCGTGTCACTCACCGCTACCACGCCGTATTGCGGTAGTGCAGGCGTGCAGCCGATCACTGTTGAAGCGAAGCCGACCGCAGGGTTCACGACGACGCCCACGGCCGGTTGTTCGCCGCTTGCGGTGAGCTTCGGCAACACCAGCACGGGTGCGGTCAACTACGTGTGGGACTTCGGCGATGGGGGCGGGGACAACGCCGTTTCGCCTTCGCACACCTTCCTGAACCTCGGCAGTACGGACAGCGTGTATACGGTGATGCTCATAGCGGGCACCGCGTTCGGTTGCAGTGATACGGCATTGGTAGATGTCACCGTATCCCCCACGGTGTTGGCGCTCTTCACGAACAATGCGATCCCCGGCTGCGCGCCCTTGGATGTCGACTTCACCAACAACAGCATGGGGGCCACGGGCTTCCAATGGGACTTCGGTGACGGTGCCACCAGCACGGCGACCAGTCCCTCCCACCAGTACGTGAACACCAGCTTCTTCCTGCAGACCAACACGGTGACACTCATCGCCAACGGCCCGAACGGTTGTGCGGATACCGCTCAGCAGAGCATCATGGTGTATCCCGCACCGGACTTCGTGTTCGTCGCTGACCCGGACAGCGGCTGTTCCCCGTTCAGTGTGACGTTCCCACCGATCAATGGCGCGGTCGACTATCAATGGGACTTCGGTGATGGCAGCTTCGGCAGCGGCCCATCGCCCGCGCACATCTATTTCGACAGTTCAGGCGTGGAGACGCAGTTCCCCGTGACGGTGATCGCGAGCAATGCCTTCGGTTGTTCGGACACGCTGATGGACGTGGTGACGGTCTTCCCCGCACCCCAGGCGCAGTTCGTCGTGAGCCAGGCGCAAGGTTGCCATCCGCTCACCGCGACGCTGACGAACACTTCGCAAGGGGCATTCAGCGATTCGTGGAACTACGGCGACGGCGCATCCTCCTCGGACACGTCCGCTGTCCATGGGCATACATGGTACAATTACATCGGGCCCGGATCCGTCACTTATCCCATCACGCTCACGGTCGCGTCCGCGGATGGATGCACGAATACGGCTACGGCCCAAGTGGAGGTCTTCCCGCAGGTGAGCGCCGCTTTCGTCGCGGACAGCGCGGGTTGCTCGCCGATGGATCCCGGCTTCGTGAACGTGAGCACCGGAGCGAGCGGTTTCCTATGGACCTATGGTGATGGCGGTGGCAGCGTGCAGCAGAATCCGGTGTATGCGTATTTCAATGAAGGCCTGAATGATGTCGTGTTCACGCCGACGCTGGTCGCGAGCTCAACGTTCGGATGCAGCGACACGGCTTCGTTCTCCATCCGCGTACATCCGTCCCCCATCGCGCAGTTCATACCGAGCGGTTCGGCAGGTTGCACACCATTCCCCGTGATGTTCGACGACCAGACCATCGGCGCGAGCATGTTGGACTGGCAGTTCGGAGATGGTGCCTTCCAGAACACCGCGCCGGGTGATGTACAGCACACGTACACGAACAGCGGTACGACACCCGCCTTTTTCGATGCGCAACTCATCGCCACGTCCGGTTTCGGCTGTACGGATACCGCAACGCACCAGATCCAGGTCTACCCGCCCGTGACCGCGATGTTCAATGCGCCGGATGAAGGATGCGCGCCCTTCACGGTGGATCTCTCCGAGCAGGGGTCGGGTGCCACACAATGGCTATGGGACATGGGCGACGGCACCATGCTGGTCGGCGCGTCCATCACGCACACCTTCTACAACTCGGGCTTGTCGGATATCACGCGCACCATCACGTTGGTGGCGACATCGGCCTTCGGTTGCACGGATACGCTTGCGCGCACGGTGGTGATCCATCCGGTGCCGAACGCCTCCTTCCAAGCGACACCGTTCAGTCAGCAGTTCCCGGCCGCCACGGTGAATATCAACAACACCACACAGAACGGGTCGTGGACGTACGGGTGGGATTTCGGTGACGGAGCCACGAGCGCGGTCCAAGACCCGCTCACGCACACCTATACGACCTGGGGCACATTCACCATCACATTGGTCGTGACCTCCGGCGGATGCACGGACACAACGACACAGGACGTCACCATCGGTCCACCGCTGCCCACGGCGAGCTTCATCGGGCAAGGAGAGGGGTGCGCGCCGCTCACGGTGGACTTCATCAACACATCCCTCCTCGGCGAGACGTACCTGTGGAATTTCGGTGACGGAGGTACCAGTCAGGCTTTCCAGCCGAGCTACACCTGGAACGCGCCGGGCACCTACACGGTATCGCTCACGGTAACGGCCGTCGGTGGAGGCATGAACCAGGCCATCAAGGTGGACAGCATCGTGGTGCATCCACGCGCAGTGGCCTACTTCGTCCTTCAGCCGGAACAGGTAACGGTGCCTAGCCAACCGCTCTTCACCTACAACCTCAGCGGCAATGCGACCGACTACGTGTGGGACTTCGGTGATGGCGTGACGAGCACTGATCTCAACCCTGTGCACTACTACCAAGCGGCCGGTGACTTCGATGTGATGCTGGTGGCCAACAACGAGTGGGATTGTCCGGATACGTTCCGGGTGGAAAGTGCGGTAACGGCCATCCAGGCGGGCGAGATCGCGTTCCCGAACGCGTTCACGCCCAGTAACTCCGGTCCATCGGACGGCGTATACGACCCGCAAAGTTTCGAGAATGACTACTTCTTCCCCGTGTATTCAGGCGTGCAGGACTACCACCTGCAGGTCTTCAACCGCTGGGGCGAACTGGTCTTCGAGACCTTCGACGTCAAACGGGGCTGGGACGGTTGGTACCGCGGCAACCCGGCCAAGCAGGACGTCTACGCATGGAAAGCCTACGCGCGCTTCAGCAGCGGTGAAGAGACCACGTTGAAAGGCGATGTCACACTCCTCCGATAAATGACCATGTACCGTTACACGATCTCCGCCATCTGCATCTTCTCCTTCGCGCTGGGGACCAGCGCCCAAAAGGGGTATACCCGCACGCACAGCAAATTGCTCGATGAGGCGAAGAGCCTCTACGATGCGCAACAGTGGACGGACGCGGCCAAGATCTACAAGAAGCTGGTGGACGTGGACACCACGTTCGGAGAGGTGGCCTATGAGCTCGGAATGTGCTTCATTCACATGCCCGGGCAGCGTGACCTGGCAAAACCGCAACTCGAAAATGCCGCACGCAATGGAAGCATCGAGGCCAAATACGAGGTGGCCATGTTGCGCCACCGGGATCAACGATTCGATGAAGAGATCGCGCTGTTGAACGCGTACAAGCAGGAGACCGGTCGCACGGTGACCGATGCTGAAGTGGACCGCCGTATCGGTATGGCGAACACGGCCAAGGAACTCACAGCCTTCCCGGCGGAGATGACGATCCGCAACATGGGTACATTGCTGAACAGCAAGGACCACGACTATTGCCCGATCATCACCGCCGACGGGAACACGATGTACTTCACCAGTCGGCGCGAAGGCAGTACAGGCTCGATGCGCGACCCCAGCGGTCAGTATTTCGAGGACATCTACGTGGCGAAACGCGTGGACGAGATCTGGAGCAACGCCACGAACGTGGGCGCACCGTTGAACACCTTCGTGCAGGACGCCACCGTGGGACTGAACCCCGATGGCAGTTCGATGATCATCTACCGCACGGCACAGAACCTGACGAGCGGTGATCTCTACGAGTGCAACCGGCACCTCGGTCTATGGCAGCCACCGGTGAAGATGACGGACCGCATCAACAGCGAATTCCACGAGCCCAGTGCGACCATTTCGCCCGATGGATCGGAGATCTATTTCACCAGTGACCGTGACGGCGGATACGGCGGTCGTGACCTGTACCGCATCCGCAAGCTGCCGAACGACCAGTGGAGCCTGCCGTTGAACCTGGGTCCCACGATCAACACGCCGTACGATGAGGACGCACCGTTCATGCACAGCGACGGCACCACGCTCTTCTTCAGCAGCAACGGGCACGGCACCATGGGCGGTTACGACATCTTCAAGAGCACCCTGGTCGACTACGACATGAACGGATGGACCCCGCCGGAGAACATGGGCTATCCGTTGAATACCGTGAACGATGACATCTACTTCTGCCTGAGCGAGGACGGCCAAACCGGCTACTTCAGCAGCGAACGTTCCGGCGGCGTCGGCGGGCAGGACATCTACCAGATCACCTTCCCTTCGAGCCAGCTGGAATACCTGGTGGTGCGCGGCGTGATCACGGACGCGAGCGAGGAACCGGTGAAGGCGCGGATCACATTGACCGATCGGGGGGGCGAGGAGTTGATCGGTGTTTACACGGCGAACGAGAAGACGGGACGCTACTTGATGGTGGTTGAGCCGAACGAGAACTATGCGATGACCATCGAGGCGGCCGGCTTCGAACCGCGCGTCGAGGCGGTCAGCACCTTCAGGGTGCCGGAAGGTTCGAGCGAGATCCCGATGGACGTGGTGCTCACACGCAACGACAACACGGCCGGGGCCATCAAGCCATAGCCCACGCATGAAGGCACGGCACGCAGGCGCGATCGCGATGATGTGCGTTCTGGGCCGGGCAACGGCGCAGGACCCGCATTTCACGCAGTTCTACGCCGCGCCCACCTACCTGAGCCCGGCTTTCGCGGGCACGGGCGTGCAAACACGCTTCGCCTTGCAAGCCCGCGACCAATGGCCCTCGATACCGGGCGCATTCATGTCCTACACCTTCGCGGCGGACCACTACCTCAGCGAGTTGAACAGCGGTATCGGCCTGCTGGCCACGCATGACCGTGCAGGCAGCGGCGCGTTGCGGACATCGAGCATCGGTGTGCAGTACGCGTATGAGATCCAATTGAAGCGCAAGGTCTTCCTGCGGCCCGCGCTGCAGTTCTCCTATGTGAACCAAGCGGTGGACTATTCGCGACTGGTCTTCGGTGATCAGCTCGCGCGCGGCAACGATGTGGGCACCTTCGAGAACTTCACCGGACGCAACACGAAGTACACCGACATCAGCGGAGGCCTGCTCTACTTCACGCCGAAGGTGTGGTTGGGCGTCGGGCTCCACCATTTGAACCAGCCGAACGCGTCGTTGATCTTGAAGGAAGCCATCGTACCGATGAAAGTGAGCGTACACGGTGGCCGACGTTTCAAAATGACGACGCCGGTGATCGTGAAGCACCCCACGAGCATCATCGCCGCGTTCAACTACCGCATGCAAGGGAAGTACGACCAGCTCGACATCGGTGGCTACTTCGAACGGGACCCGGTATTCGCCGGGCTGTGGTACCGCGGGCTGCCGCTGCTGAAGGCCTACGAGCAGGGCTACCAGAACAACGATGCCATCTCCGTGGTGATCGGCACCAAGGTGAACGACTGGCGCTTCGGTTACAGCTACGATATCACCATCAGCCGGCTTGCCGCGAACAGCGGCGGCGCGCACGAGATCACCATGGTGTACGAACTGGCCGACAAGCGCAAACGGAAGAGTATGGCCAAGCGGAGGGTTGTGCCTTGTGCGAAGTTCTGATCGGGCTTCTTTTCGCATCTTCAGCCTGTGTTGAAGTTCTGTCGTGTCCTTGTCATCCTGTTCAGCGCGTTCCTCCTTTGCGCGAACTGGGGTGTCCATCGTTCGCCTCCGGGCGGCAGTTCGGAAGCGCGAGAGGATGCGCTCGCGCAACTCGTCTATCTGGAAGACCAAGTGCATGCTGGTCTTGGAGAACGGTTGCAGGCATGGTTCCCGGAGGGAAACGCATTCACCCATGTGCTCTACGGTTTGGCCTGGTGCGGCTATGGACACATCGCTTCTGATCCTGTTGACACGCAGCACGCTATCGCTGAAGCCGAATGGGCCTACCGACAGCTCGATAGCCCCGGTTTGAAGGGGCTCTTTCCCACAGTGATGGAACCCAAGTACGGGGCATTCTACTCGGGCTGGCGGAACTACCTGTTGGGACGTATCATCGAGCTTTCTGGTCCTATGGTGTCACCGCGCTTGGTCGATGAGTTCGATGCACAGAGCGCGGAGTTGAGGCGGGCTTACTCCGGATCGGACTCGCCTTTTCTGCCTTCCTATGATGGAATGGCCTGGCCCGGGGACAACGTAGTCGCCATTGCATCCTTGGCCATGCACCAAAGGCTCCGGATGGACAGCGATGATGTGGTCATCGACCGATGGCTGCGTCAGGCGACCGAACGCCTGGACGAGGATGGATCCCTCCCGCACGCGTGGGATCCGATCAACGACCGGATGGTGCAAGCTGCGCGTGGGTCGTCGCAAAGTTTGATGAACTGCTTTCTGCCGGTGATCGACAGCGCGTTCGCCACTGATCAATTCGTGCGCTACCGGGAGCGCTTCCTGGACTCGCGCCTCGGCGTTCCGATGGTGCGGGAATTCGCCAAAGGGTCGGTCGGGACCGGGGATGTGGACAGCGGGCCGATCATCTTCGGCGCTGGTTCCTCGGCGACGGTCGTTGGGCCGGGTGCGTTCCGGTTGAACGGGGATCCCGTACACGCTGATGAGCTCGATGCATCCATCGAGGGCTTCGGTATGCCCGTAGGTGGCGCAAGCAAGCGCTACGTGTTCGGGTTGATGCCTATCGCCGATCTGTTCATCGTCTGGACGCGAACGATGGGAGAGAGGGTCATGACAGAGCCGCAACGGCCATCCTTCATGGCCTTTCACCTATGGTCCTTGCTGGTGGCTGCGCTCTTGTGGTTGCCGATGGTGTTCGCTGGATGGAAGAAGCGGCGCGCACGAGATAGCCAAGGTGCGGCAGCCCACTGAACTCACCCCGAAACGCTCAGGGGTCAGATCGGAGCTTCCGAATGAATTCGCGGTCATAGACTTTCCGATGTCGAAGGTGTGTGAGCTCGATCTCCGTTCTGAAGAAGGAACCCAAGGTGCCTGTCGCCTGTGGCGTGAAGCGGGTATCGCCTTGATAGAAACAGCCCGGTACGGAGAATCTGGCCGTGAAGAGAAGGTTTTTGGAAAGCTCCAAACGCCCAGGAACACCTCTCAGCGGATCACATGGCGATCCCGCAGATGGATCCGCCACATGGCTTTGAGTACGACACTCGGAACGCTTCTGGAGTGTCAGACCCAGCGCATTGACCTGCGCCCTGAGCCTCTTGTCCAAGCCGATCGCGATAGGATCGCCCTCCGACATACAGAATTCCCAAAAGCCCGTATTCCGATGGATCCCGCGAATGGAGCGGTACGGGATGGCAACACTATCGAGCAGCAAGGCATGAGGAACGTTGGTCTTGAAGATGAGTGCGCTGTCAGACAGCGTTACTTGGCCATGAACGGTGTACCAACCGAAGAAGTGTTTGTTCAAAGCGATGAACCCTGCATATAGTACCGGGTGTTGGATAGTGTCTGACGAACCCGTCACAAGTGATTGGCTCAGCAGTGGTGGGGCGAGCGCTGAAGTCAGCCCAACAGAGAAGGTCCTGAGAAAGGCTGCGACTGACCCGAACCGGATAGGCATAGGTCAAGTTTATGGACTTTGGCGCGCTGTCCGACCAGTGAGACCAGACCGCACACATGGATTCGTGGAAGTCGCGTAGCGATCCTGCCGGTACCGCCGGTTCCGGTCGTCGTCACTTTGCGAGATACCCCGCCCTCTCTCTCACCCGCTTCAACGTAGCGCTCGCCACCACCCGCGCCTTCTCCGCACCGATGCGCAATTGATCGTCGAGTTCGCCCCGGTCGTTCATCAGCGCTTGGAAAGTCGCACGCTCTTTCGCGTAGCGTTCGGTGAGCACTGCGAGCAGTTCCTTCTTCGCGTGGCCATAGCCGTAGTTGCCGCGCAGGTAGTTTTCCCGCATCGCCGTGACCTGTTCCGGCGGAGCGACGAGCGCGTAGAGTTTGAAGGTGTTGTCGTTCTCCGGGTCCTTGGGTTCTTCGAGCGTCTTGCTGTCGCTCACGATGCCCATCACCTGCTTCTTCAGTTCCTTCTCATCGGCGAACACGTTGATGGTGTTGCCGTAGCTCTTGCTCATCTTCTGTCCATCGGTGCCGGGCACCACCATCACCTGCGCATCGGTCTTCGCTTCGGGCACAACGAATGTGTCTCCGCCATACGCGCGATTGAACGCTCCGGCGATGTCGCGCGCGATCTCGAGATGCTGCACCTGGTCCTTTCCGACGGGTACGTAGTGCGCATCGTACAGGATGATGTCCGCGGCCATCAGCACGGGATAGTAGAAGAGGCCGGCGTTCACGTTGCTCAGCCGATAGCTCTTGTCCTTGAAGGAATGCGCATTGGCGAGCATCGGGAAGGGCGTGAGGCAGCCGAGGTACCACGTGAGTTCGGTCACTTCGGGCACGTCGCTCTGGCGGTAGAATGTCACGGTGTTCACGTCCAATCCGGCTGCGAGCCAGGAGGCCGCGACGGCATAGGTGTTCTCGCGAAGGACCGCCGGATCGCGCATGGTGGTGAACGAATGCAGGTCGGCGATGAAGAGGAAGGCGTCGTTCTTCGGGTCACCGCTCATGCGGATCGCGGGTTGGATCGCGCCGAGCAGGTTGCCGAGATGGGGGATGCCGGTGCTCTGGATGCCGGTGAGGATGCGGGCCATTTTTCGGTGAAGGGCGTCGAAGATAGAATGCGCTGTTGGCTACCGGCCTTTGGCTGCTGGCCCCACAGTGCGAGCAGTGCGTTCGGCGCTCTTGCCAAGAGGCGTCCGGCCGCACAGGGGCCAGGCATGGCACAGCGCTCGCGACCTCTGCAGACAGCCAATGGCCAGCGGCGCATTCCGCAGCGAGTAGCACATTCTACATTCGCGCCGCGCGCGCCGAAGCTTTCAGCGAAGGCGCGCTCCGTTTTCCACCGCAGGATGTCCGCCGCGCACACGCACGAACACCATGACCAGCCCTTGGTCTGTGATGGCGAGGCCATGCGGTCCGTCGTGCTGAAGTGGCTGCTCTGCGTGCCTCGCTTCCTGTTCAAGCTGTACTTCGGTCTCATCTTCTTCGGAACGTTGGCGGTCCTGTATGTCCCGTTCCAGCTGCTGTTGCGGTCAGAGAGCGACTATCCCAAGGCCTTCAAGCTGATGAACGCGTGGGGCGTGGTGCTGAACGTGCTGCTGCTGGTGCCGGTGAAGCGTGTGAGCATGGCCCCGCTGCCGAAGCCGCCTTACGTGATCTGTGCGAACCATGGTAGCTACCTGGACATCGTACACATGTACAGCATCGGTCTCGATTTCTTCCTCTTCATGGGTAAGTACGAGTTGTTGAAGTGGCCGCTCGTCGGCATGTTCTTCAAGCGCATGAACATCGCGGTGAACCGTGGGAGCCGCACGGAGGCGGCGAAAGCACTGATGCGGGCGGCACGTTCCATCGACAAGGGAATCTGCGTTTCGCTTTTCCCGGAGGGCACGATCCCGCTCACGGCCCCACGCATGAAACCCTTCAAGGACGGTGCCTTCAAGCTGGCGATCGAGAAGCAGGTGCCTATCGTTCCGGTGACCTTCCTGGACCATTGGAAGCTCTTCGGAGATCCGGGAGATCTGCTCAGCCGTGGACATCCGGGGTTCGCTCATGCGGTGCGGCATCCATACATCGACACGAAGGGCATGACCGAGGCCGACCTGGACGACTTGCGCCGTCGCGTGCACGATGCCATCGAAGGCCCGCTGAAGAAGTACGCACCGAAGAAGAACGGACCACCGGTTGTGCTATGAAGCTCTCGTGCGGTAGTCTGCTTTCGCCTTCCTCTGCGTTTCTTTGCGCACCGCAGCGCCCCCGCGTTTCTCCCCTATGAAGATCGACAACGCCACCTTGGACCGCATCGCCGAACTGGCCCGCTTGGAAGTAGGCGATGACGCGACGCGCCAGCAATTGTTGGGTGACATGCAACGCGTGATCGACTTCGTGGAGAAGCTCAATATGATCGACACGAAAGGCGTGGAGCCGCTCATCCATCTGAGCGAGGAGCATGATGTGCTGCGTGAAGACGTGGCGATGTCCGGACTTTCCAAGCAAGAGGCCTTGATGAATGCGCCGGTGAAGGACAGCGACTACTTCAAGGTGCCGCGGGTGGTGGACAAGGGTTAGCCTTCCTTCGGCTCCGCTTGCGGTCTCGCTGGGCGGATCTTCGCGCTTCACACACCAATATGCATGCGGGCTTTGATATGAGGGACCGCTCTATGCGCGCTTGACCCGGTTCCGGTCGCTGGTCGATCCACAACGATCACTCCTTTGGGTGGGATCCCAATGCGAACTGGGGCCTCCTGCGCCCCTGTGACCTCGCCGACCGAGATCGGACCAACGGCCGTTCGATGGTCAGGAACGGCGATCAAAGGCCATCTCCCGTGATCGGGCTGAGGGTGCCGGAGATGATGGACGGGGCCAACCATAGTAACGCTGCCTGACGAGCGCGCCGATCTTCCGCTTCGATTGGTGGGGGCTTGAACCGCGTCGTGGCGCGTACCCAACCCGCCTTGCGGGACGTCGCGTTATCCAAGTGAGCGCCGATGCTCAGAACGAAAAACAAGGAACCATGAAAAAGAGAGTGTTGCTTTTGGGAGGGCTCGCGGCCTTGGTGATGGTCGCGTGCGACAAGGATGACGACTTCTTCCCTTTTGGCGGCGGAGGTCAGGGGGGCGGTAACAACGGTGGCCAGGACACCATCGTAGTGGTGGATCCAGGGGACAGCACAGGTACAGGCGGTGGTGGTGGTAACCCATGCGACTCCACCGGAACGGGTGGCGGAGGAGAGCCCATCGACAGCACCGGAAGTGGGGGAGGTGATCCTGCGGATACACTGGGCACCGGTGGCGGCGAACCGGTCGATAGCGCGGGCTTCGGCGGTTAAGGACCGATCGAGCGCGCGTGCGGCCGTCCGAAAGGGTGGTCGACGTTGGATCCCTATGGACTGACGAAAACCAGCTGCATGATCGCGATGAAAGGTCCACTTTCGCCACGATCCACCACCCATGCTCAGACCGTTCGCCGCTGCCGCGCTCCTGACCTTGAGCGGAGCTTTGTCCGCCCAACTTGAACAGACCCGATACACTTCCGACCCCGCCGGGTTGCCCGAATGGGTGCAGATGATGTACGCCCCCGAACCTGATCCGGGCGCTGTGCAGGCGGCCTATGATGCGTATTACGCCACGCACCGTTTCGAGAAGACCAGCCACACGCAGTACTTCAAGCGTTGGAAGCGCCAGTTGGGCCACGACCTTGTGCCGAAGGAGGCGCAGCAGCGGGCCGACTACGCGAACAACGTTCACGCGTACCTGAGCGCCACGGAAGAACTCGCGGGATCCCGCGCGTCGAACTGGAGCTGCATCGGCCCCTTTGATTGGGACCATGGTGCGGTTGACAAAAGCTACGCCTGCGGAGCGGCACACGTGTACACGGTGGAACAGGCCACCACGAACGGCAACATCGTGTTCGCGGGCACAGCGAACAGCGGCGTTTGGAAGAGCACGGACAAGGGGCTCAACTGGGCCAACATGACCAAGGGCATGCTCATCGGTCAGGTGCTCAGCCTGGAGATCGACTTCACGAACGCGAACACGGTGTGGTTCGGAGCCGAGGGCAAGTTGTACAAGTCCATTGATGGTGGCACGAGCTGGAACATCATCGGCGATGCCACCTTCAATTCGGTAACACACAGCATCCGTGACATCGTTCTGAGCCCCTCGAACAACCAGAAGCTCTTCGTATGCAGCGATCAAGGGTTGTACCGAAGCGACAATGGTGGAACGAGCTTCACGCAAGTGCAGAGCGGCACATGGCAGGAACTGGAGTTCAAGCCCGGGGATCCAACGACCGTGTACGCGGTGAAACAGACCGGCGTGGTCACGCAATTCTGGCGGAGCACCGATAGCGGGAACATCTTCACGCAGATGACCACGGGCTGGCCGGTGGCGGTAGCTCCAGATGAGCAGGAACGCACGGAGATCGCCGTCAGTGCGGCTGCTCCCAACACCGTGTACGCCTTGTGTACCGGTGCCGCGGACGGCGGAAGCGGTCTCTATGGCGTTTACAAGAGCGTCGACAGCGGAAGCAGCTGGACCTTCCAATGCTGTGGGACGGGTCCCGGCGGCGTGCCTTCGCCCACCAACTTCAACCTGATGGGCTGGGATGATGGCGGACAGGATGATGGGGGCCAGTACTACTATGATCTGGCGTTCGCTGTTGATCCCGCCAATGCGGACAAGTTGAACGCATGCGGCGTGAACCGCTGGGTAAGCACGGATGGCGGCGTCACCTTCACATGCCCTTCGAAGTGGAGCCACAGCAACAAAGTGGATTACGTGCATGCGGACATCCACGATATGCGGTATTACGGCAATGAGATCTGGCTCGCCAACGACGGCGGCATTTTCTACAGCAACGATGCGGGAGCCACGTTCAACCGCCGCATGTTCGGCATCGCGGGCACGGACTTCTGGGGCTTCGGCGCAGGCGGCTGGACGGGCAGCCAAGTGATGCTCGGTGGTACCTATCACAACGGCACCTTGCTGAAGGACAACAACGTCTACACGAACGGTTGGGTGAGCACCGATGGCGGGGATGGCCTGCGCGGCTTCGTGCATCCGCAATACGACCGCCGCGCGTTGAGCGACTACGGGTACAAGACGCTGAGCGGTGATCGCACGGTGAACAACGGCAACACGGGCTGGAGCAAGCAGCCGAACGCGGACTACATCACCGGGCACAGCAGTGAAGTAGCATGGCACCCGAACCTGGTGAACACCGCGTACCTCGGCAACGGGAATGCGCTCTGGCGTACGGATGACAATGGTGCTTCGTTCGTTCAGGTGAAGGACTTCGGTGAATATGTCACGAGCATCGAGGTGGCCTTCAGTGACCCGAACTACATCTATGTGTGCACCTATCCCGGCTGGTGGGACACGAAGAAGGTGTGGCGCAGCATCGACGGGGGAGCGAGCTGGACGGACATCACGCCCACGAGCGCACAACTGAACGGCAACACGTGGGTGCCGTATGACATCGCGGTGAGCGGAACCGATCCGCAAACCATCTGGCTGGTACGCACATCGCAGTACGGCGACTACCCGAACCATGACGGTTACGTGGCCTTCAAGAGCGTCAATGGCGGAACGAACTGGACGAACATCACCACGTCGAGCTTGAACGGCGAATGGCCGACGAACGTCACACATCAACTGGGGAGCGGTGGCGGTCTTTACATCGGCACACGCCGGGCGGTGTATTACCGCAGCGACGCCATGGGCACATGGAGCTTGTGGAACGCGGGTCTTCCAGCGAAGATCTTCAGCACGCGGATGCTGATCAACTACCGCGATGGCAAGATCCGCAACGCCACCGACCGCAGTATATGGGAGAGCTCATTGGAAGCGACGGCACCACCCGTGGCCAACTTCGCAGCCGACAAACGCACGGTGACCTGTCTCGCACCGATGGTGCAATTCTGGGACAACAGTGCGCTCAGTGGAACCGGTGCCACTTGGAGTTGGAGCTTTCCCGGCGGAAGTCCTTCCACCGCCACCAGCCGCAGCCCGCTCGTCACGTACAGCGCTCCGGGCGTGTACGATGTCTCGCTCACGGTAACGGATGTGAACGGCACGAACACGCGGACGATCACGGGTTTCATCACCTATGCCAACAGCAACGCCGCCACGCCGGTGAGCGAGAACGCCGAGAACCAGGCTGTTGCACCGACCGGATGGATGTTGGAGAATCCGGATGCGTTGGATACGTGGGGCAACGTCTCCGTGACCGGTGCTGATGGAAATGCGACGCGTGCATGGCGCATCGATTACTACTACTACAACGCGCCGGGGCAGGTCGACCGGCTCGTGACACCAGTGATCACCCTCGGCGGCAGCGCGGGCACGCGGTTGAAATTCCATCATGCCTACAAACCCTACGGCGCCTCTTACACCGATGGGCTGCGCGTGGAGATCAGCACGAACTGCGGCGCGAACTGGACGCAACTCTACTATCAGGAAGCGCTCGCCTTGGGAACCACCACAACGGGGACCAGTCCGTGGGCGCCCACCGAGGCGAACCAATGGCTGCTGCACGACATCGACCTCAGCGCTTACGATGGCAAGAGCGTGGTTATCCGATTCACCGGGGTGAACGACTACGGCGATCGACTGTACTTGGACAACATCTCCGTAACGAACAGCGGCATACGCCTCGCGGTGAAGTTGATGCTCGAAGGAGCGTTCGACAGCGGCACAGGCAAGATGCGCGATGACCTGCGGATTGCCGGCCTCATCCCGAACACGGAGCCGTACACATCGCTCGGCTTCTCGCAGGCGAGCGACGGCGGGGGAGAAGCATTGCAAGCGGGAGTGACATCCACCACAGGGGACAACGCGGTCGTGGATTGGGTGCAGGTGGAACTGCGCAACGCGGTGACACCAGCGACCATCGTCGCCACGCGCCCCGCGCTGGTACAACGCGACGGCGATGTGGTGGCAGAGGACGGTATTTCACCGATCTCCTTGCTCGCCGCGGCAGGCAGCTATTACGTGGCCGTGCGGCACCGCAACCATCTCGGAGTGATGACCTCAGCACCGCTTGCGCTGAGCACCGCTACAACGGCGATCGACTTCACCTCATTGGCCACAGGCACGTACGGAACGCAGGCGTTGAAGACCATCGGCAGCGTGAAGACGCTGTGGATGGGCAATGTGGTTCGCGATGGGGGACTGCTGTATACCGGTTCCGGCAACGACCGCGACCCCATCCTGGTACGGGTGGGCAGCACCACGCCCAACAATACCGTGAGCGGCTATTTCCCGGAGGACTGCACGTTGAACGGACAGGTCAGGTATACAGGCTCCGGCAACGACCGCGATCCGATCCTGGTGAACGTGGGCAGTACGGTGCCGACGAACGTGCGGGTGGAACAGCTGCCGTAACGCGGAAGCCCGGCTCTTGGTAGGTTCGCGGTCCCATTCACCCGATCGATGAGCACCACGACCGCCACTTCTTTCCTGCAGCACATCCAGACCGAGCTCGACAATATCCGTGAGGCCGGCCTCTTCAAGCGCGAGCGCATCATCACGAGCGAGCAAGGCGCGGAGATCACCGTGAACGGGAAGACGGTCCTGAATTTCTGCGCGAACAACTACCTCGGGCTTTCCTCGCATCCGGATGTGATCGCCGCTGCTCACAAGACGCTCGACTCGCACGGCTATGGCATGAGCAGTGTCCGCTTCATCTGCGGCACGCAGGACATCCACAAGGAGCTGGAGAAGAAGCTCGCCGACTTCCACGGAACGGAGGACACCATTCTGTACGCGGCGTGCTTCGACGCGAATGGCGGGGTGTTCGAGCCGCTCCTGCAGGAGACCGATGCCATCATCAGCGACTCGCTGAACCACGCGAGCATCATTGACGGTGTGCGTTTGTGCAAGGCGATGCGCTATCGCTACGCGAACAACGACATGGCCGATCTGGAGGCGCAGTTGAAGTCCGCGCGGAAGGATGGCGCGCGCCACATCATCATCGTCACTGATGGTGTGTTCAGCATGGACGGCATCGTGGCTGACCTGAAGGGCGTGTGCGATCTGGCGGACAAGTACGAAGCGCTGGTGATGGTGGACGAATGCCACGCTGCCGGCTTCATCGGCAAGACGGGCCGAGGCAGTGTGGAAGCATGCGGCGTCACGGGCCGCGTGGACATCATCACCGGTACGCTCGGCAAGGCGCTCGGTGGAGCGATGGGCGGCTACACCACAGGCCGCAAGGAGATCATCGAAATGCTCCGCCAGCGATCACGGCCTTACCTCTTCAGCAATTCGCTCGCTCCGGCCATCGTAGGTGCGAGCATCGCGGTGATCGATCTGCTCACCAAGAGCACGTCCCTGCGCGACAAGCTGGAAGCGAACGTCAAGCGCTTCAAGACCGGGATCGAAGCGCTCGGGTTCAAGACGCGTGGCGATCGCAGCGCCATCGTCCCGGTGATGCTGGGCGACGCGAAACTCAGCCAAGTGATGGCCGACAAGCTCTTGGAAGAAGGAATCTACGTCATCGGCTTCTTTTTCCCGGTGGTGCCGAAGGACACCGCGCGGATCCGCGTTCAACTGAGCGCAGCGCATTCGGACGAGCACATCGACAAGGCGCTCGCAGCCTTCGGGAAAGTTGGCAAAACGATGGGTGTGATCTGAGACCAGGCGTTTCGTCGGATCCCGGCCCTTGGTCCGGAGCAATCTTGTAAATTCCGCTTCCTTTGGAAGAGGAGAAACGTCCCGTTTACAGAACCTGCTCCGCCATGTCGCTCATTACCCGTCACCGGAAGTCGCTCACGGTGCTCGCCCTCGTCGTGGGGGGCACATCGTTCTTCGCGTTCCAACCCTTCGAGCTGCCCAACGCCGGCTCGGCGGTGCCGACCAGCACCTTCGCCAACTTCGAGGTCGCGCATGTGCATCCCTTGGACATGACGCCGGATGGCACGAAGCTGCTGGCCGTGAACACGGCGAACAACAGCCTGGAGGTGTTCCAACTCGGCGGCGCGATGCTCTTGAACACAGCGAGCATTCCAGTGGGTCTGGATCCGATCACCGTGCGCGTGCGCAGCAACACCGAGGCTTGGGTAGTGGACCAAGTGAGCGACGAGATCAGTATCGTGGACCTGACGACCAATCGGGTAGTACGCAGCTTGGCCACGGAGAACGAGCCGAGCGATGTGGTGTTCGCGGGTTCGCCACAGAAGGCCTTTGTTTCCTGCGCCGAGCGTGAGAGCATCCAGGTGTTCGACCCGGCGAACCTGGCTGCCGCGCCGACGGAAGTATTGCTCAAGGGTGAGCAGCCGCGCGCGTTGGCGGTGAGCCCGGACGGCAGCACGGTGTATTGCGCCTTCTTCGAGAGCGGGAACGCCACAACGGTATTGAACGGCAACAACTTCATGGCATCGGGCATCTGCTCGCCGCAGGGCGGTTGCACCACCACCAACAATGATGTCACTCGTCCGGCCGGTCCGTACGGCGGTGTGGTGCCCGTACCGAACGCGGGTGCGGGTTTCAACCCGCCGATGAACCTGAGCAATCCCGCGAGCACGGAAAGCAACAGCCTCATCGTGCGCAAGAATGCCGCTGGGCAGTGGTTCGACGACAACAACCACAACTGGACGAACATCGTGAGCGGCGGTGCCGGCGTGCGTGTCGCCGGCTGGGATATGCCGGACCGCGACGTGGCGGTGCTGAACGCGAACTCGCTTGCGTTGAGCTACCAGGCCCGCTTGGGCAACATCCTCATGGCGATGTCCGTGCGGCCCAGTGGTGAAGTGACCATCGTAGGTACCGACGCGACCAACGAGATCCGCTTCGAGCCGAATCTCAATGGCAAGTTCCTCCGGGTGAACATGTCGCGTTTCACGACGGTGGGCGGAGCGAACACGATCACCGATCTGAATCCGCACATCAACTATGCGAACAGTTCGCTTCCCCAAGCACAACGCGACCTGAGCATCGGGGATCCGCGGGCGATCGTTTGGAAAGCGGACGGCACCAAAGCGTACATCACCGGCATGGGTTCGAACAACGTGGTGATCGTGAACTCCAGCGGAGCCCGCTTGGGCTCGCCGATCGATGTGGGAGAAGGACCTACCGGACTGGTTCTGGACGAAACGCGCAGCCGCGGTTATGTGCTGAACAAGTTCGAAGGCACGGTGAGCACATTGGACCTTTCCACGGAGAAGGAGATCGCGCGGGCGAATTTCTTCGACCCTACGCCCCAGGTGATCAAGGCGGGCCGCAAGCATCTGTACAACACCCACCTCGGCAGCGGCAATGGGCACATCGCGTGCGGCAGCTGCCACGTGGACGGGCGCTGGGACCGGTTGGGTTGGGACCTTGGCGATCCCAGTGGAACCATGACCACCGTGGACGGTAAGAACTTCCATCCGATGAAGGGCGTGAAGACCACGCAATTCCTCATCGACATCATCGGCCGTGGCCGAGGGAACCTGCACTGGCGCGGCGACAAGGACGGCTTCGCGGATTTCGCGGGAGCGTTCCAGAGCCTGCAAGGGTTGAGCGCACCGAAGCCCGCCAATGAGATGCAGGAGTTCCAAGACCTGCTGGCGGCCACATGGTACGTTCCGAACCCCTACCGTACATTGAAACCCAGTGGTTCGGGTTCCCAATCACCGACCGCGCGGTTGAATCCCAACCGCGTCCGGGGAACGGGTACCACATTCCAGACCATTCAATCCTCGGTTCCTCTTTTCGTGGCGGTGAATGTCAATTGTGTACCCTGCCACAACGCGCAGACAGGTCGTGGTGATCTCGCCGGGAACGGCCAAGTGGCCGGCGGCATCGCAGCCAACACCACAGGCTTCGTGAACAACCGCAACATGGCGGCGGATCTGCGCACCACGTACCGGAAGATCGGATTCTACTACAACAGCACGGAAAGCACCAGCGGCTTCGGTATGTTGAGCGATGGTGTCATGGAGACCTGGTTCAATCAGACCAATACGAGCACCTACCTGGGGGATTATCAGGCGGAGCTCCTCTCGTGGTCGGGCGGTATCGATGCGGCGAACTGTTCGCAGTGCTTCGTCACAGCGAACTTCCCGTTCTCCTCTTCAACAGTGCAGGACGCGATGCCCGGTGTGGGCCTGCGGCAGACCTTCAATGGGGCTTCTATCGGGAGCGTGACGCAACTCAATGTCATGTTGGATCTTGTCAATACACGACCGACGGAGTACGGCATGATCGTGAAGGGCATCTATGGCGGTGAAGCGCGCGGCTTCTATTACACGGGCTCGAACAACTATCAAAGCGACATCAGTGGCCAGGTCGTTACGCACACGCAGTTGCTGACCTCGGCACAAGGGAGTGGCGGTCCGCTGAGCTGGACCCTGGTGGTTCCGCAGACGAAGGTCCGCATGGGTGTGGACGCGGACGCGGACGGCATCTTCGACCATGACGATCTGAACGCGCGCGTGAACGTGCGGGCGGTTCTGGAAGGACCCTTCGACGGCACAGCGATGAAGAGTGACCTGAATACGAACGACCTGCTGCCCGCCACCGATCCATTCGGGCTGGGCGAAACGATGAATCCGGCGGTGAAGGCCTTCACGGGACTTTCCGCGCCGGTGGATTGGGCGAAGGTGGAACTGCGGAACAGCGGAAGTCCATCCGCCGTAGTGGCCTCTCGCGCTGTGCTCGTACAGCGCTCGGGCAACCTGATGCAGCCTACGGGCGAGCAAACGATCACTTTCCCCGGTGTGGCGGCTGGGAATTACTACGTGGCAGTACGGCATCGGAACCACTTGGGAATGATGAGTTTCGCGCCCTACCTGCTGCGTGATCCGAATACGTTGATCGATTTCACCACGACGGCCACAGCGACCTACGGCACGGCAGCGCGGAAAACGGTGGGCACCACACAGGTCATGTGGATGGGCAATGTGACGGGTGATGGCCTGGTCAAATACACGGGCAGCGGCAATGACCGTGATCCGATCCTCGTGAAAGTGGGGAGCACCACACCGAACAACACGGCTCCGGGGTACTTCATCGAAGACGTCAATCTCGATGGCACAGTGAAATACACGGGCAGTTCGAACGACCGCGACCCGATCCTGGTGAACGTGGGCAGCACGGTACCGACGAATACCCAGGTGGAGCAACTGCCCTAGTCGGGGCGAAGCCGCACAACGGACCGGGACCATCCGCATGGTCCCGGTCTTTTTCTGTCCATGCTTCACGGAAGGCGATCATGATCGTGGACAAGAATGTGGACATGAGCGAGGGCGGAGCGATACCTCTCCTGCGCCGGGCGGTGAGCTTTGCCGCACCGGCATCCAAGCTGTTCTCCGTCCGGGATGCGCGGAATGTGAGCGCTCCATCAACGGAGCGCGCAACCGCATGCGACCAGTACCTCTTCTCCTGCTCACGTTGCTCGCACTTCGCGCGCCGGCCCGATCGCCCCATGTTTTCGAGGGCGCGAGCGTTACTGTTATCCACATCGCGCATGGTCAGACCATTGACGGTTTGTTGGCCCCGTTGGATGAGGACGTGACCTGGTCCATCGCGCGAGCGAGTGATGGTGCGAGGCTGGCAACGGGTATTGGCCATGCACTCACGAGGTATGTGTTCGAACGGCCGGGGAGTTATTCGATCGACTTCCACCGGTCGACTTCGCCGACCGGCACCGCATGCGACCATGGGCATGTTCCGGACCCGATCGCTGTGGAGGTCGGAACGGTGCGGATGGAGTTCGACCGGGAGAAGGCGGTTCTGTCCTCGCCCCTGCACGGTGGTCGTTCGGCCGAGGGTATCAAACTGCGCGTGCCGGTCGAAGTTGTCCTGTACGGCTCATCCACTGCATTGTTCACTGTTCCTGAAGCCCGTTCCGCAGGAGCAGGCACAACGATCCTGGCGCGACCCGCTGTCGCTGTGATCGAGTTGAAGGATGGTCCGCAGGTGCTGGAGTATGATCTCATCGGCAGCGCTCCCACGGGTTCCTACATCATGTTCGACCTGGAGGACATCAACGGCCGGATCACGGCGCTCGGTCTACCGGACGCGGTCGAATGAGAACGATAGGCGCACATGTCGGGACCGCTCCGGCGCAGGTCAAGGGTCCGGCGCGCTATGACACGCACACGGAACCGGCGAACATCTCAGGCCGTGGGATCCCACAGCCGGGCATGCCGTCACGTTCAGCACACTTTGAAAGATCACCTCTCATGGGGCTTTTTGCGACAATGGTGGGCCGTGGCCGGGTCGGCCACCGTAATTCAAGGGACATTGCCCTGTGCTTGACCCTTTTGCTGGCGTTGGTCCGGACGGAGGTGCTCTCGCAGTGCGCCATCCCGGCCGTGGGCTGTTCGGGTTTGGACCTTACCGACTATGGGTTCACTTCCGGCAACAACGCGGCCGCGATCGAGTACGACAACTTCGTGAGTTCGTACCACTCCACCGTTGTGCGCACCTCCGATGGAACGTTCAAGGTCTGGGGAGAGGACATGGCATCGAATGGAACGACCGATGTGCTCTCGCCCCAGGAGATCAACTCCTCCAACTACCCTGCGCTCACGGGCACTCCCCTGAAGGTGGGGCTCGGGAGCCAGAACGGGAACACGACACAAGGCATCCTGCTCAGCACCACCGGCCTGTTCGCATGGAGCACGAGCGGCAACGTGATCTCCACCACCATCAAGAACACCACCGCGTTCGGGCCCATCACGGTCGGGGGCAACGCGAACGGCCTGCCGACGGGCGTGTCCCCCGCGGACGTGAAGATGCTGTTCGTGACGAGGCAGAGCATCGCGCTCACCACGTGCGGCGGCAGTGTGTACGTGCTCTCGCAGAGGGCCAACATCAATCAGGGCGTCAGCTCAACGAGTTGGGTACAGGTGCGCACGAACGAGGCCGGCAACCCCTTCCTGGCGAACGTCGTGGCCACCCGCGGTTGCTACGGTGCACTGGTGTCCTTGCGCTCCGACGGCACGTTGTGGACCTGGGGCGAATCGACCTACCTCGGCAACAACACGGCCGCTTCCGCCCTCAATCGAGCATCACAAATGACCCTTCCGCCGGGCATCACGGTAAAGATGTTCGGTGCCACGCACAATGACTCTGGAACGGCGGTGGCCTACTATGTCCTCGCCACGGACGGGAGCCTCTACGCATTGGGCGGGAACAACGTGCGCCAGCTGGGCGATTGGACGACCTCGACACGTACGGCCTGGGTACAACCGCGCTACACGAGCGCCGCCGGACCCGTGATGAACAACATCAAATGGATCAGCCCGAACGAGCACTCATCGGTGCGCGCCGGGATCAACGTGATCAAAGCCGACGGCCACTTGCATGCCTGGGGCGACAATGATGGCTCCATGCTCGGATTGACCGGCAGCCCGGCGAACCCGGGAGTACCAGCGGGTCCGATCGGCACGGGAAACGTTCTTTCGGTGGAGACCGGTGGCCATACGTCGATGATCGCTTTGGAGTGCCAGCCGAACTTCGGCTACGTCGGTCACCGCGTGAGAGGCAGCATGGGTAATGGATCGGCGGTCGATGCGACGGAAGCGCAGTACTCCTTCTCCACCGCGGCCGTGCAGATATGCGGCGCGGAAACGGATCCGGTGATCGATGTGGTATCCACCACTGTGGTGGGCAGCGACTACTGCAGCACGGGGCAGGCTACGCTCGTGCCGAGCATTACGGGTGGAACGTTCACGCTCGTTTCCGGGCCTGCCACGATCGCGCCTTCCGGAGCGAACGAGATCGTGACCTTCACCGGTGCCGGCACCGTGGTTGTGGACTACACCGTGGTCCAGGCCTGTGGGACCACGAGTACCACCACCTCGACGCTCGTGTCCGTCGCTTGCGCCGATGTTTCCATTTCGAAGACCGCGAGTTCCATCGCCCCCGTCATCGGGGGAACGGTGACCTTCACCCTGACCGTTACCAACAATGGGGGATCCAATGCGGCCGGTGTTTCGGTGAGCGATGCGTTGCCCGCCGGTTATGCATCCGGAACCGTTACGCCATCCACGGGAACATGGTCAGCGCCCAACTGGAGCATCGGTGCCATGAACAACGGGGCGACCGCCACATTGACCGTGAATGCCACAGTGAACGGTGCGGGCCCTTACGCGAACACGGCCACGGTTTCCTCCACAACGCCCGATCCGGACGCGTCGGACAATTCCGCCACCGTAACCCCCGTCCCGGTCGCGAACAGCGCACCTGTCGCGAACGACGACACCGGTGCGGGCTTGACCGAGGACGGCGCGAACGGCACGGTGAACGTGCTGGGCAACGACGCTGATGCGAACGGCAACCCCACTGCGCCCACGAATGGAGCGGGCCAGTTCACAGTTGACCTTGATGCCGGTACGGCCGGCCTCCAAACGAGCCTGACGAACGCCCAAGGCGCATGGACCTACAGCACCGCTACCGGTGTGGTCACCTTCGACCCGGCGAACAACTACAACGGAACCGCCACACAGACCTATACGCTGTGCGATCCTTCCGGGGCGTGCGATCCAGCGGTGATCACGTTCGTTGTCGCCGCGGTGAACGATGCACCGGTGGCGAACGATGACAATGGCGGATCGCTCACCGAGGATGGCGCGAACGGCACGGTGAGCATCCTCAACAACGATACGGATGCGGATGGCAACCCTGCCGCACCGACCAATGGAGCGGGCCAGTTCACGGTGGATCTTGACGCGGGAACAGCGGGCCTGCAGACCAGCTTCACCAATGCGACCGGCCTATGGTCGTACGCCACCGCCACGGGCATCGTCACCTTCGATCCGGCGAACGACTACAATGGCACAGCTACGCTCACGTACACCCTGTGCGACCCTTCCGCCTCCTGTGACCCGGCGGTGATCACGTTCACGGTGGTCCCGTCGAACGACCCACCGATCGCCAACGATGACAGCTTCAGCACGAACGAGGACATCGCCTTGGGCACCCAGAACCTCGCGGGCAACGACGGCGATGTGGACAACACGACTGCGCAACTGACCTGGGCATTGGTGAGCGGTGGCACGGCCGCAGCGAACGGATCCCTGACGATGAACGCGAACGGCACCTTCAGCTTCACGCCGAACACGGATCTCAATGGCACGGTCAGCTTCACCTACCAGGTGTGCGATCCTTCATCGGCATGCGACCCGGCCACCGTGACCATCACAGTGAACCCGGTGAACGATGCGCCGGTGGGCAACAACGACAACTTCACGATGCAGGAAGGTGCCACGTTGAACACGTCCGTCATAGGCAATGACAGCGATGTGGACAACACCAACGTGCAGCTCACCTGGAGCCTTGTGAGCGGCGGAACGGCCGCCGCCAACGGATCGCTCACGGTGAACGCGAACGGAACCTTCAATTACGTTCCGGATCCGTTCTTCAACGGCATCGTCACGTTCACGTATGCGGTGTGCGATCCGGCCCCGCTCTGCGACAATACGAACACGGTGACCATCGATGTGGGCAGCGTGAACGACCCTCCGGTCGCGAATGACGACGGTTTCAGCGTGAACGAGGATGGTGCGCTCGCGACCCAGGACCTCACCGGCAACGACAGTGATCCGGATGGCGACGCACTGGCCTATTCGCTGTTGAGCGGAGGAAGCGCCGCCGCGAACGGGTCGCTAGCTCTGAACGCGAACGGCACGTTCAACTATACGCCCGACGCGAACTACAACGGCACGGTCACCTTCACCTACCAGGCATGCGATCCGAGCAACGTATGCGATCAGGCCATCGTGACCATCACCGTGGTGCCGGTGAATGATGCGCCTGTGGCGAACGACGACAACGGTGGTACGCTCACGGAGGACGGTGCGAACGGCACAGTGAGCATCCTGACCAACGATACGGATGCCGATGGCGCTCCGACCGTCCCGACGAACGGCGTTGGCCAGTTCACCATCGATCTCGATGCTGGGACCGCCGGTCCGCAGACCAGTTTGACGATTGCGACAGGGACTTGGTCCTACAACACCGCGACGGGGGTGGTGACCTTCGATCCCGCGAACGACTACAACGGCACTGCAACGCTCACTTATACGTTGTGCGACCCTTCAGCAGCATGCGACCCGGCCGTGATCACCTTCACGGTGAACGCGGTGAACGATGCGCCCGTCGCCAATGATGACAGCTTCACAACGACGGAGGATGCGGCGTTGAACAACCAGGACCTGTTCGGCAATGACAGCGACCCGGACAACACCGCCGCGCAGCTCACGTGGAGCCTTATGAGCGGAGGGACCGCCGCGGCGAACGGCAGCTTGGCTGTGAACGCGAACGGCACGTTCACGTGGACCCCGAACGCGAACTACACGGGCACGGTCACCTTCATTTACCAGGTGTGCGATCCTGCCGTGGCATGCGACCCAGCCACCGTGACCATCAACGTGACAGCCGTGAACGACGCACCGATCGCGGGGGATGACAGCTTCACGACGGCCGAGGATGTGGCACTCACCGCACAGAGCATTGCGGGCAACGACACGGACGCGGACAACGCCAGTGCACAGCTCACTTGGAGCCTTGTCAATGGTGGATCGGCCGCGACGAACGGCGCCCTGGCCTTCAATGCGGACGGTACGTTCAACTATACGCCGAACGCGAACTACAACGGCACGGTCACCTTCATCTACGCGGTCTGCGATCCGGCCCCGCTGTGCGACAACACCAATACGGTGACCATCGCAGTGACCCCTGCCAACGATGCGCCGGTCGCGAACGACGACAGCTTCACGGTGAACGAGGACGCGTCGCTCACCGCACAGAGCGTCACGGGCAACGACAGCGATGTGGACAACACCAACGCTCAGCTCACGTGGGGTCTGATGAGCGGTGGCAGCGCCTCATCGTTCGGGACCTTGGTCTTCAATGCGGATGGTACGTTCAACTACACGCCGAGCGCGAACTACGCCGGCACGGTCACGTTCACGTACGAGGTATGCGATCCGACCAGCGCGTGCGATCCCGCGGTCGTGACCATCGTGGTAAGTCCGGTGAACGATGCGCCGGTGGCGAACGACGACACGTTCACGATGAACGAGGACGCCACGCTCACGGCCCAGAGCGTGACAGGCAATGACAGCGACCCGGACAACACCAACGTCCAGCTGACCTGGAGCATCCTCAGTGCTGGAACGGCCGGTGCCAATGGCACCGTGAGCATGACAGCGGCGGGTGCGTTCACGTACACCCCGAGTGCGAACTTCAATGGCACGGTCGCCTTCACCTACCAGGCCTGCGATCCATCAAGCGCGTGCGATCCGGCCACGGTGACCATCACCGTCACTCCCGTGAACGATGCACCGATCGCCAATGATGATGCGTTCACGGTAGCGGAGGACGGGTCACTGAACAACACGGTCGGGAGTAACGACAGCGATGTGGAGACCGCCAACGCCGGTCTTGTCTGGAGCTTGGTGAACGGAGGCACGGCGGCAACGAACGGCACCTTGGCATTCAACGCGGACGGCACCTTCCTGTTCACCCCGAACGCGAATTTCAATGGTACGGTCACCTTCACCTACCAGGTATGCGATCCGAGCGCTGCCTGCGATCCCGCCACCGTGACCATCACCGTATCGCCGACCAACGATGCGCCCGTGGCCGGAGATGATGCGTTCACGATGAACGAGGACGGCACGCTCACGGCCCAGAGCGTGGCGGGCAACGATAGCGACGCGGACAACACGACCGCCCAACTCACTTGGAGCCTCGTAAGCGGTGGCACGGCCGCAGCGAACGGTACGCTCGTGGTCAATGCGAACGGAACGTTCACCTTCACGCCGACGGGGAACTACAACAGCATCGTCACCTTTACCTATCAGGTATGCGATCCGAGCAATGCTTGTGATCCGGCCACGGTGACCATCACGGTGAACCCCGTGAACGATGCACCGGTCGGGAACAACGATGCCTTCACAATGCAGGAAGGCGGTACCCTGAGCAATACGGTCAGCGGCAATGACAGTGACGTGGACCACACGAACGCGCAACTGACCTGGGCACTGTTGAGCGGTGGCACGGCCGCAGCGAACGGGTCGCTCACGTTGAACGCGAACGGCACCTTCACCTACACGCCGAACCCGCTCTTCAACGGCCTGGTCACCTTCACCTACACATTGTGCGACCCGGCACCGCTGTGCGACAATACGAACACCGTGACCATCGATGTGGGCAGCGTGAACGATGCGCCGGTGGCGAATGACGACAGCTTCAGTACCAACGAGGACGTCGCGATCACGAACCAGAATCTCTCGGGCAACGACAGCGATCCGGACGGCGATGTGCTGACGTATTCACTGCTGAGCGGAGGAACCGCCGCCGCCAACGGGTCGCTGACAGTGAACACGACCGGCACTTTCAGCTTCACACCGAACGCGAATTACAACGGCACGGTCACCTTCACCTACCAGGCCTGCGATCCGAGCAGCGTATGCGATCAGGCCACCGTGACCATCACCGTGGTGCCGGTGAACGATGCGCCGATCGCGAACGACGACGGCTTCACGACGAATGAGGACGTCGCGATCACGAATGGGACGCTGAGCAGCAACGACAGCGATGGGGATGATACCAGCACGCAACTCGCGTGGAACCTGCTATCCGGCGGAACAGCCGCGGCGAGCGGTACGCTCACGGTGAACGCCAACGGTACCTTCAGTTATGTACCGACCGCGAACTTCAATGGTACGGTCACCTTCACCTACCAGGTGTGCGATCCTGGGAATGCATGCGATCCCGCGACGGTGACGATCATTGTGGTCCCCATCAACGATGGGCCGGTCGCGAACGACGACGCGTTCACAATGAACGAGGAAGGCACGCTCAACGCACAGAGCGTAGCAGGGAATGACGGCGATACGGAAACGGCGAACGCTTCACTGACATGGAGCCTTGTCACCGGAGGAACGGCCGCTGCGAACGGCGCGTTGGTGCTCAACGCGAACGGCACGTTCAACTATACGCCGAACGCGAACTTCAATGGTGTCGTCAGCTTCACCTACCAGCTCTGCGATCCGGGTCCACTGTGCGACAATGCCGTCGTGACCATCACTGTGAGCGCGGCGAACGACGCACCCGTGGCGGGGGATGACGCGTTCACGATGAACGAGGACGGTTCGCTCGCCTCACAGAGCGTAGCGGGGAACGACAGCGACACCGAGACGGCGAACACCTCACTCACGTGGAGCCTCTTGAGCGGGGAAACGGCCACAGTGAACGGCACCCTCGTGTTCGATATGGACGGCACCTTCAACTATACGCCGAACGCGAACTACAACGGTACGGTGACATTCACCTACGAGCTGTGCGATCCGGGCAACGCTTGTGACATCGCAACCGTGACCATCACCGTAGCGCCGGTGAATGATGTACCTGTTGCGAACGACGATACGTTCACGATGAATGAGGACGCCGCGCTCGCCAACAACGTCATCGGCAATGACAGCGACATCGACAATACGGGCGCGCAGCTGTCATGGAACCTCCTGAGCGGTGGAACCGCTGCGTCGAACGGTGCATTGGTGTTCAATGCGAACGGCACGTTCACGTACGCGCCGAACACGGATTTCAACGGGACGGTGAGTTTCAGCTACCAGGTATGTGATCCGGGCGCCTTGTGCGACCCGGCAGTAGTGACCATCACCGTGAACGGGGTGAACGACACGCCCATCGCGAACGATGATGCGTTCACGATGAACGAGGACGGCACGCTTGCAGCGCAGAGCGTGACGGGCAACGACAGCGATGCGGACAACACGAACGCAGAACTCACGTGGAGCCTGGTGAGCGGCGGAACGGCAGTGGCGAACGGAACGCTGGTGTTCAACGCGAACGGCACGTTCAACTACACACCGAACGCGAACTACAACGGCACGGTCACCTTCACCTACCAGCTGTGCGATCCTTCGAACGCATGCGACAACGCCATCGTGACCATCACGGTGAACGCGTTGAACGATACGCCGGTGGCGAATGACGACTCCTTCACAACGACCGAGGATGTGGCGCTCGTGAACCAGTCCGTGACCGGCAACGATGCGGACGTGGACAATACGAACGCGCAGCTCACCTGGAGCCTCGTTAGCGGGGGCACGGCCGCGGTGAACGGGGTACTCGTGTTCAATGCGAACGGCACCTTCACGTGGACACCGAACTCTGATTTCAATGGCGTGGTGAGCTTCACCTACCAGGTCTGTGATCCGGCAGGCGCTTGCGATCCGGCGGTGGTCACGATCAACGTGAATGCAGCGAACGATGCGCCTGTCGCGGATGACGATGTCTTCTCCGTGATCGAAGATGGTACGCTCACCGCACAGAGCGTGACGGGCAACGACAGCGACCCGGACAATACGAGCGCCCAGCTCGTATGGAACCTCTTGAGCGGTGGCACGGCAACGACGAACGGAACGCTGTTGTTCAATGCGGACGGCACCTTCAACTACACACCGGCAGCGAACTTCAACGGGACGGTCACCTTCACCTACCAGGTGTGCGACCCGGGCAATGCGTGCGATCCCGCCACCGTGACGATCACCGTAACGCCGGCGAATGACGGACCCATCGCCTTGGATGATTCGTACGGTGTGATCGAGGACGGCACGCTCACGAACAGCGTGGCAGGCAATGACAGCGACCTGGACAACACGAGCGGCCAGCTCATCTGGAGTCTCGTGGATGGAGGCAGCGCGGAAGCCAACGGCGCGGTGACCTTCAATGCGGACGGCAGCTTCACCTACGTGCCGGATGCGGGCTTCAACGGTATCGTAACGTTCACCTATCAGGTGTGCGATCCCGGTCCGCTCTGTGATCAAGCGGTCGTGACGATCAATGTGGGCAGCGACAACGATGCGCCCATCGCCGGGGATGATGTCTTCACCATGAACGAAGACGCCTCCTTGGCCAATACGGTAAGCGGTGGCGACAGCGATACGGATGCTGATGCGTTGACCTGGAGCTTGGTGAATGGTGGCACCGCCGCGGCGAACGGCGCGCTCGTGCTCAACGCCGATGGCACCTTCACATACACGCCGAACGCGGACTTCAATGGCACGGTATCCTTCACCTATCAAGCCTGCGATCCATCGAGCTTCTGCGATGCGGCGGCTGTGACGATCACCGTGTCGCCAGTGAATGACGCACCTGTCGCGAACGATGACAGCTTCAGCATGAGCGAGGACGGCTCATTGACCACGACCGTGACCGGCAATGACAGCGACGTGGATGACAGTGGTGCGGCCTTGACGTGGAGTCTTGTCGATGGCGGAAGCGCGGAAGCGAACGGCACGGTGACCTTCAATGCGAACGGCAGCTTCACCTATGCACCCGATGCCGGGTTCAACGGTAGCGTCAGCTTCACCTACCAACTGTGCGATGCGGCCAGCCTGTGCGACCAAGCGATCGTGACCATGAACGTGGGTGGCGTGAACGACCCGCCCATCGCGGAGGATGATGTCGTGCTCATCAGCGAGGACGGTGTACTTACAGGCGGCGTCACCGGCAATGACAGTGACCCCGACGGTGATGCGTTGACATGGACGCTCATCAATGGCGGCACCGCTGCAACGAACGGCACGCTCACCTTCAATGCCGATGGTTCCTTCGGTTATTCGCCGGACCCGGACTTCAACGGAACGGTCACGTTCATCTACGAAGCCTGTGACCCGGGCGCGGCATGCGACCAGGCGGAGGTGACCATCTTCGTGATATCGGTCAATGATGCGCCCATCGCGAACGATGACAGCTTCACCATTCCCGAGGATGGATCACTGAGCAACACTGTCGCCGGCAACGACAGCGATGTGGACGGTGCGCTCACCTGGAGCCTCATTGATGGTGGGACGGCAGTGGTGGATGGCGCGCTCGTGCTCAACGTGGACGGTACATTCGGCTACACGCCGAACGCGGACTTCAACGGGACGGTCACCTTCACCTACCAGGCCTGCGATCCGGACAATGCGTGCGATCAGGCCATCGTGACCATCACGGTCGTGCCTGCGAACGACGCGCCGGTCGCCAACGATGACACGTTCACCATGAACGAGGACGCCTCGCTGAACAACAGCATGGCGGGCAACGACAGTGATGCGGACAACACGAATGGCCAGTTGGTCTGGAGCCTGGTGGATGGCGGCAGCGCGGTGGTGAACGGATCGCTCACCCTGAACGCCAGCGGCAGCTTCACCTATGTTCCGGACCCGGATGTCAATGGCACGGTGAGTTTCATCTACCAGATATGTGACCCCGGCGCATCATGCGATCCCGCGGTCGTGACGATCACCGTGCTACCCATCAACGACGCGCCTGTGGCGAATGACGATGTGTTCAGCATGGCGGAGAGCACGACGTTGAACGGCGACATCGGGGCGAACGATAGCGACATCGATGGCGATGCGCTCACTTGGGGTCTTGTTGACGGTATGAGCGCCGCCGTGAACGGCACGCTCACCGTGAACACGGTCGGAACCTTCAATTACACGCCGAATCCGGGCTTCAGCGGTGTGGTGGACTTCACCTACCAGGCATGTGATGGCGATGGGCTATGCGATGATGCGCTGGTGGTCATTACAGTCGGTGCGGTGAACGATCCGCCGGTCATCGTGAACGACGTGACCGCCACAGACGAGGACACGCCGGTGACCATCGATATGCTCGCGAACGACTCGGACAGTGACGGCGACTTGGATGAGAGCACCGTGACCATCACGATCCCGCCGGGACATGGCACCGTGACGGTGAATGTGGACGGCAGCATCACCTACCTGCCGGGCACGGATTACACGGGCGCGGATGCGTTCCAATATCAGGTCTGCGACGACGGCACACCGCTGCCCGCGCAGTGCGGTTCCGCGTTCGTTGACATCACGGTGCTTCAGTTGAACGATGCGCCCACGGCCTTCGATGACGGCTTCACCATCATCGAGGACGGAGGGACGCTGAACGCCGATGTCACCGGGAACGATTACGACATTGACGACGCGAACAGCACATTGGTCTGGTCGCTGGTGAACGAAGGAAGCGCGGCCCAGAACGGAGCATTGGCCTTGAACGCGGACGGGACCTTCAGCTACACGCCTGACGCGAACTACTACGGCTTCGTCAGCTTCACCTACCAAGCGTGCGACCCGGGCGGAGCCTGCGAAGGCGCTACGGTCTTCATCGATGTGCTGCCGGTGAACGATCCACCGGTGGCCTTGGGCGATCTCGACAACACCTTGCCGGGAGCTCCCCTCACCACGAACGTGAGCGCCAATGACAACGACACCACGGATGTGTCGAGCATCGACCTCGGCAGCATCACCATCATCGTCCCGCCGGACAGCGGCACGGTGGGTGTGAACGGCAACGGAACGCTCACCTACACACCGGATCCCGGATTCATCGGCAACGACACCCTGGTCTACCAGATCTGCGACATCGGCGTGCCGCCGCCCGCTTTGTGCGATACCGCGATCCTGGTCATCCAGGTCTCCGACGCCTACCCATTGGCGGTGGATGACGGCTACAGCTTACCGGAGGACAGCTTGCTCGTGATGGACGTGCTGGACAACGACACGGCACTGATCGGAGTGTTGGACCCGACAACGCTGATCGTGATCAACGGTCCCTTGCAGGGCACGGCCTCTGTGAACCCTGATGGCACGATCACCTACGTCCCGGATCACGACTACTACGGGCCGGACGGGTTCAATTACACGGTCTGCACGGATCTCGGCTTCTGCTCGAACGCCACGGTACTGATCAACGTGGATCCGGTGAACGATCCGCCGATCGTGCTGAACGATACGGTGGCCACCGATGAGGATGTATCCATCACCTTCGGTGTGCTCGGCAACGATGATGACCTCGCGGACGGAGCGCTCGGCGGCTTGGACAGCCTGAGCGTGACGATCGTGATCCCTCCCGCCCACGGGACAGCCGGCACAAGCGTGGACGGAGGCATCACCTATACGCCGACGCAGAACTTCAATGGCATCGATTCGCTGCAGTACCAGGTGTGCGATCTCGGCTACCCATTGCCCCCTGAGTGCGGCACGGCCTGGGTGATCATCACGGTCGGCGATGTGAACGACCCACCGGAGATCACCGATCAGGTCGGAGCCCCGATGGATACGCTGAACGTTAGCACGCCGGAGGACATCCCGGTCCAGCTTTGTTTCAATGCCATCGACCCGGAAGGGGATACGCTGGATGCGACGAGCAGCTTCCTCGGTCCGGACTTCGGCATCATCACCGGTGAAGCTGACGGAGACACCTGCATCACTTACACGCCGGACCCGGAGTACAACGGCGGCGATACGGTCACGGTAGTGATCTGCGACAATGGCGGCCTGTGCGATACGGTCGTTGTCGTGATCGATGTGACGCCGGTGAACGATCCGCCGCAAGTGGTGGACGTGATCGGTGATCCTGCCGATACCGTGACGACGACGACCCCGGAGGACGCGTCGGTCATCATCTGCTTCGATGCCATCGATATCGATGGCGACGCGGTGGAAGTGAGCGGCGTGATCGTCGGCCCACAGAACGGCACCGCGACCGGGCTGGCCGATGGAGATACGTGCTGGACCTACACGCCCGGTCCCGACTACAATGGAACGGACACGGTGACGGTGCTGGTCTGTGACGACAACGGCGGCTGCGACACGGTGCTGGTGGTCATCGAAGTCACGCCCGTGAACGACCCGCCGGTGATCACTGACGGCGGTGGTCCGCCAACGGATACAGTGAACGTGTACACGCTCGAGGACATTCCGGTGACTGTCTGCCTCAGCGCTACGGACGTGGACGGTGACAGCCTTGATGTGAGCAGCGTTCCTTCCGGTCCGTTCAATGGAAGCGTGACCGGTCTGCAGGATGCCGATACCTGTTTCTCGTATGCACCGGATCCGGGATTCCTGGGCAACGACACCTTGCTCGCCGTCGTCGATGACGGCCATGGCGGCACGGACACGGTGGTGGTGGTCATCACGGTATTGGAGACCAACGACCCGCCGATCATCGTGGACGGTGGCGATATACCGATCGACACGGTGGAGATCACCACGTTCGAGGACACGCCAACCCAGCTCTGCTTGGACGCGATAGACCCGGAAGGCTTGCCGGTGGACATCACGGCCTTCACCCCGATCGACATCAGTGGGGCGATACTCGGACTCGGGGATGGCGACACATGCATGACCTACTCGCCGTATCCGAACACATCGGGTACGGACACGCTTTATGTCTTCGTGTGCGACGGCTTCGGGGCGTGCGACAGCGTGCTGGTGATCATCCACATCATCCCGGTGGACGACCCGCCCGTGATCACGGACCCGAGCTTCGTTCCGATCGATACGCTGTACGTGACGACTGAGACGCCTTTGGCGATCTGCCTCGATGCGCTCGACCCCGATGGCGACGTGCTGGACGTGACGGCGATCCTCAACGGTCCGGTGAACGGGATCGCGGATTCGTTCAATGATGGCGATACCTGCTTCACCTACACCCCGGATCCCGGTTTCATCGGTGGCGACACGCTCACGGCCGTGGTGTGCGATCCGAGCGGGGCTTGTGATACGGTGTTGGTGGTCATTGATGTGACCGGTTCCAACAACCCGCCGATCATCGTAGACGGGAATTTCGCGGATGCGGACACCTTGGGCTTCACCACGCTGGAAGACACGCCGATCACCATCTGCCTCACGGCGATCGACTTCGACGGCGACACGCTCGATATCACCGGTATCTTCGGTGGCCCGAGCAACGGCTCGGCGAACGGGATAGCGGATGGAGACACCTGCTTCACCTACACGCCGGTGCCGGAATGGATCGGAACGGATACGCTGAACGCGATCGTCTGTGACGGGAACGGCGGGTGCGACACGGTGCTCATCATCATCGATGTGACACCGGTCAATGATCCCCCGATCGTGGTTGACGGAAGCGGTGTGCCGACCGACACACTGGGCACATCAACGCCCGAAGGCATCCCTGTTACGGTCTGCGTGGGCGCGATCGATAGCGATGGCGACACGCTGGATGTGACCGCCGTGATCGACGATGCGGCGAACGGGAGCACGAGCGGCATCGCCGACGGGGACACGTGCTTCACGTACACACCGGACCCGGGCTTCATCGGAACAGATACAGTGACCGTGGTCATCTGTGACAACGCAGGGGCGTGCGACACGGTGACGGTGATCATCGATGTGACGCCGCTGGACCCGAATGAGCCGCCGATCGCGGTGGACGATACCGCGAGCACCGCTGTTGGCACGGCGGTAACGGTGGACATCCTGAACAATGACAGCGACCCGGACGGCGATCCGCTCACGGTGAGTACGGCCGTCGCAGGGAATGGTACGGTCGTGATCAACGGTGACGGCACCATCACGTACACGCCGGACAGCGGCTACTGCGGAACGGATACCATCACCTGCACGGTGTGCGATCCGTTCCTCGCCTGCGACGATGCCATCGTGGTCGTGGATGTCCCCTGCCCACCGGTGAACGAACCCCCGATCGCCGTGAACGATATGGCGAACACGACCATCAATACCTCCGTAACGGTGAATGTGCTCGTCAACGACAGCGACCCGGACGGCGACCCGATCACGGTCACGACCGCGAGCGCCAGCCACGGCACGGCGACGATCAACGGTGATGGAACGATCACCTACACGCCGGACCCGCTCTTCTGCGGAACGGACACCATCTTCTACACCATCTGCGATCCGGGCCCGCTGTGCGATGACGCGATCGTCGTGATCGACATCCCTTGCCCGCCGTTGAACGACCCGCCGATCGCTGTGGATGACAGCGCCTTCGTGGATCCGGGCAGTGACATCCAAGTGGCCATCGTCGTGCTGGCCAACGATACCGATCCCAATGGCGATCCGTTGACGGTGACGAACGCCCAAGCGGCGAACGGCACCGTGGATACAGGGCAGAACGGTGAACTGCTCTACTTCCCGGACAACGGCTTCTGCGGTATCGACACGATCACCTACACGGTCTGCGATCCCGAGCCGCTGTGCGATGAGGCCTATGTGTTCGTCACGGTGGAATGCCCGGATACGGCCGAACTGACCATCCCGGAAGGTTTCTCCCCGAACAACGACAGCTACGGTGATCGTTGGATCATCCGGGGCCTGGAGCGATACCCGCTGGCCAAGGTCACCATCTTCAATCGCTGGGGCAACGAGGTGTACAGCGCGGATCCCTACAAGAACGATTGGGACGGTCGAAGCACCAATGGGCTCACATGGGACGGGGTGCTGCCGGTGGCCACCTACTGGTACCTGCTGGACCTGGGCGTGGAAGGTGAGGAAGTGCGGAGCGGATACATCTACTTGAACCGATGAGCACCATGCGCATACATCGTTGGTCGCCGATACTGTTGATGTTCGTCGCCCACATGGCGAGCGCGCAGCAGGATCCCATGTACACCATGTACATGTGGAACACATTGGCCGTGAACCCCGGGTACGCCGGCAGCGCCGATCTCTTCACCGTGACGGGTCTCGCCCGGCAGCAATGGGTGGGCCTTTCCGGCGCGCCGAGCACGCAAACGCTCACCGCGCATACGCCGCTGCCCATGGAAAGCCTGGGCGTGGGCCTCAGTGTGGTGCATGACCAGGTAGGCCCGGTGAACAACACGCTCGCGTTCGCGGACATCGCCTACCGGATCCGTGTGACGGAGAAGTCGCGCCTGGCTTTCGGGCTGAAAGCGGGCATGGACCTGATGCAGTTGAAGCTGGGCAGCGTGCAGAACGTGGACGTGAACGACCCGCTCTTCGGACAGAACATCACGTCCAAGGCGCGACCCAACTTCGGCTTCGGGCTGTACTACTGGAACGCGAAGGGGTATATCGGCCTGAGCGTCCCGAAGCTCCTGGAGCATGAGCGCTTCGAGACGGACGCGGCCAACACGGTGGTGAGCGCCGTTCGGCAACGCAGGCATTATTTCCTCATCGGCGGGTACGTTTTCGATCTTGGTCGGGATGTGAAGTTCCGTCCGAGCTTTTTGTTGAAGGCCGTGGAAGGTGCACCCATCTCGCTGGATCTCTCCGCGATGTTCCTGTTGCGCGAGAAGCTGTGGCTCGGCGGCGCGTACAGGGACCAGGACGCCTTCAGCGCCCTCATCGCTTACCAGATCAACGACCAGTTCAAGGTGGGCTACGCGCATGACTTCACCACCACGGCATTGCGCAGCTACCACAGTGGAACCCACGAGCTGATGCTCAGCTACGACCTGCGCTTCAACAAGGAGAAGACCCTTTCTCCGCGATACTTCTGAGATATGTCCGGGTACCTTCCTCCTCATCGGTCGGCAGTTGACAGTGGCAGCGGGCACTCGCCCCTGCGCCTGCCCCTGCTCCTGTTCCTCGCCCTGCCCCTTCTGGCACTCGCACAAGGCCGTTTCGTCACCGCCGGTGACAAGGCCTACGAGAACCTCGCTTATGCAAAGGCGATCGGTGATTACGAACGAGCCGTCGAAAACGGGGTGCCGGATTCCAGTTACGCGCGCAAACTGGCGAAGAGCTACATGTCCGTTCGCGACTTCCAACGGGCCGAAGCCTGGTACGCGCGCGTCGTGGCCATGCCGAATGCGAAGCCGATCGACCATTACGATTACGCGCAAGCCCTCCGTGCGAACGGCAAATACGGCGAGGCGGACAAATGGCTGCGCACCTACGAGCTTCAGGACACGGCGGACAGTCGCGGGAAGCGGCAGGCCGATGCCAGCTCCTATGCCTCCAAGCTCAGTGGGCGCGCGATACCGGGATGCGTGGTGAAGGACCTGGCCTCGAACACGGAACAGGCCGACATGGGCGTGGCCTATTGCGGCAACAAGGCGGTCTTCGCCAGTTCACGCAAGCCGGACGTGGCCGAGTTCCGGAGGCATACCTGGAACGGCCAACCTTTCCTGGACCTCTACAGCGCACCGGTGCACGCTGATGGTGACTTCGGGTCGGCAACTCCGCTCTCCGCGCTCAACACCAAGTACCACGAGAGCAATGCGTGCTTTTCGCCCGACACGGGCACGGTCTGGTTCACCCGGAACAACTACTCGCAGGGAAAGAAGGGCAAGAACGGTGAAGGGGTAGTGAACCTGAAGATCTACTCCCGCGCCCGAGAGCTCGGCGCATGGACGAACGAACAGCCGTTCCCCTTCAACAGTGACCAGTACTCGGTCGGGCATCCGTGCTTGAGCGCGGACGGCAACACGATGTACTTCACCAGCGACCGGCCGGGCGGAAAAGGCGGAACCGATATCTGGAAGACCGTGAGGACCGGAACGACCTGGGGTACGCCCGTATGTCTCGGTTCCGAAGTGAATACGGAAGGGGATGAGATGTTCCCCTTCATCGGCAAGGACGGCACCTTCGCGTTCGCGAGCGACGGGCATGCGGGTCTTGGTGGGCTGGATATCCTGGTGGGGAAGATGCGGGCTGATGGCATCGTGATGGGCGTGAAGAACCCCGGAGTACCGCTCAACAGCGGCCGCGATGACTTCGCGCTTGTTCTCGATGGCGGTTTGTTGAAGGGCTACTTCACCAGTGACCGGCCGGGCGGAAAAGGCGGTGATGACATCTACGCGGTCGAACTGGAGCATTCGATCACCGGTGGCAAGAGGGTCGAAGGGGTGATCAGTCATTGGATCAAGGAGCAGCCCATCGTCGGCTCTCTGGTCGAGCTGCGCAACCGGGATGGAATGGTCGTGGCCCAAACCATTACGGGTCCGGGAGGGGACTTCAGCTTCGAGCTCTTCGAGGAAGACCCCTATACCATCCAGGCCTCCTATGCGGACTTCACTTCCGTGCATGTCACGTTCAACGCTCCGGGAACGGACACGGTGATCGTCCGGAACCTGGACATGGGCATCCTGAGCCTGATGGGCGCCATCATGGACGCGACCACGGGCACCCCCATCCCGGAAGTCCGGGTGGAGATCACGGACGTGAAGGAGAACCTGCGTTCGGTGGTGAACGATGTGACGGACGCGTCCGGGGAGATCAGAAAGCGCATTTCGGACCGATCACTGGGAGATACGCTGGTGTACCGCGTCAGCTTGAAGAAGAAAGGCTACCTGCCGAAGAAGGGCCTGTTCCTCTTCACGGTGCAGCATATGACCGAGATCGACATGCGGGAGGTGATGGAGAAGGACTTTTTCCAGCTCCAACCGATAGCGATCGGGGTTGAGCTGGGCGAGGCCATCAGCGTGAACCCCATCTATTTCGATCTGGGCAAGTGGAACATCCGGCCCGATGCCGCCGCCGAACTGGACAAGGTCGTCAGCGTGATGACCGAGAACCCGACCATGGAGATCGAGCTGGGCAGCCACACGGACAGCCGGGGCAGTGACAAGGCGAACTTGGCACTCAGCGACAAGCGGGCGAAGAGCAGCGCGGCCTACATCATCACCAAGGGCATCGCCCGGGAGCGCATCAAGGGCAAGGGCTATGGCGAAAGCAAGCTCCTGAATGAATGCGGCAACGACTCGAAGTGCAAGGAAGAGGAACACCAGTTGAACCGGCGCACGGAGTTCATCATCACCAAGATGTAGGGGAAGGAGGAGAGGGGACCAGGATGAGGGCGGCCGACGGGTCGCCTTCGTCGTTTCCGCGCAGGATCTCTGATTTGCGCCTGCGAACGGGGTCCCAAGGCCGTGTTCAAAGGAATTCTCCACCCCCGTTTGTTGGATCGGAGCCGCGATCTATCTTCGCGCCCCGTTTCTCTGGCCGTGATGCATTCCGCATACCGGTAGCGCAGCGGGCAGAACAGACCAAATCCCAGGACCACCGTGGCTTCCACGACCCATACCACCTCCATGGCCAACAAGGCCACCGTGCAGAAAGAATGGCTGCTGGTGGACGTCGAGAACGAGGTTCTCGGCCGCGTTGCCAGCAAGATCGCCATGCTCGTCCGTGGCAAGCACAAGCCCACCTTCACCCCGCACACCGACACCGGTGACCATGTGGTGGTGATCAACGCCGAGAAGGTGCGCCTGACCGGTGACAAGATGGAGGACAAGGAGTACCAGCGCTACAGCTTGCACCCCGGTGGCCAGACCCGTGAGAAGGCCAAGAACCTGAAGGCCCGCAAGCCTTATGCGCTCTTGGAGATCGCCGTGAAGGGCATGCTCCCCAAGACCCGCTTGGGCGACGCCCAATTCAACAACCTGCACGTCGTAGTGGGCAGCACCCACAAGCACGAGGCGCAGAAGCCCCGCAAGATCGACCTCAACAGCATCAAGTAAGATGGCATCAGTGAACAGCTTGGGCCGCCGCAAAACGAGCGTGGCGCGCGTGGTCCTCAACGAGGGCAGTGGAGAGATCATGGTGAACGGCGTGGAAGGGAAGGAGTACTTCCCCATCACCGTGCAGCAGTTCAAGCTGCAACAACCCTTCAAGCTCACGGGCACGGAAGGCAAATACGACGTTACCGCCACGATCGACGGCGGCGGCACCACCGGCCAGGTGGAAGCCCTGCGTTTGGGCATCGCCCGTGCGCTCGTGAAGATCGACCCCGAGCACAAGCCGAAGCTCAAGGCCGAAGACCTCATGACGCGTAACCCCCGCGAGGTGGAACGCAAGAAGTTCGGACGCAAGAAGGCGCGCAAGCGCTACCAGTTCAGCAAGCGTTAAGTCCCACGCTTGTTCAGGATCCAATCCTGGAGGACTGTTGTTGTCGCGGTGAGCTCGTAGAAGCAAGACAACACGCTACCCCCAGGATGCCTGTGATAACGGGAACAAGGAAAGTGAACCAAAAGAAGGAACATGGCACGTACTGAATTCAAGCAGCTTCTCGATGCGGGCGTACACTTCGGCCACCTGCGCCGCAAGTGGAACCCGAACATGGCCCCGTACATCTTCACGGAGAAGAAGGGCATCCACATCATCGACCTGAACAAGACGGCGGTGAAGCTGGACGAGGCTGCGGCCGCGATGAAGCAGATCGCCCGTAGCGGCAAGAAAGTGCTCTTCGTCGCCACGAAGAAGCAGGCCAAGGACATCGTTACCGAGAAGGTGAAGCCCACGGGCATGCCTTACGTTACCGAGCGTTGGAGCGGTGGTATGCTCACCAACTTCGGCACCATCCGCCGCGCGATCAAGAAGATGGCCAACATCGATCGCATGAAGATCGACGGCACGCTGAACCACATGAGCAAGCGCGAGCGCCTGCAAGTGAGCCGTCAGCGCGACAAGATGGAGAAGAACCTGGGCTCCATAGCCGACCTCACCCGCCTGCCCAGCGCGCTGTTCATCGTGGACATCGTGAAGGAGCACATCGCCGTTGCCGAGGCCCGCAAGCTGAACATCCCCACGTTCGCGATGGTGGATACCAACAGCGACCCGAACCTGATCGACTTCCCGATCCCCGCGAACGACGACGCCACGAAGAGCATCGAGCTGATCGTGGACACCATGATCGCCGCCATCAACGAAGGCCTTGACGAGCGCAAGAGCGACAAGGAGCGCGGTGAGGCCATCGACGAGGAGGGTGCCGAGGAGGGCGAAGAAGGTGGCGAGAACGTGGAAGCCGCCGCTGAAGCGAAGGTCCCTGAAGTGGCCGCTGCCGCTGAAGGCCAGGCCCCCGCTGCTGAAGCCTGATAGAAAAGTTCGTGGTTGTTGGTTGATGGTTGTTGGTGGCACACACTGTACAGCCTGAGGACCATCAACCATCAACCACCAACCAACAACCAGTTATGAGCACCATGGCCATTACCGCCGCCGACGTGAACAAGCTCCGCCAGATCACTGGCGCGGGCATGATGGACTGCAAACAGGCCCTCAACGAGGCCAATGGCGACTTCGATGCCGCCATCGACATCCTGCGCAAGAAGGGCCAGAAAGTGGCCGCCAAGCGCGCCGATCGTGACGCCAGCGAAGGCCAAGTGATCGGTCTGGTGAGCGCTGACAACAAGAAAGGCGTGCTCGTCTGCACCAATTGCGAGACCGACTTCGTGGCCAAGAACGCAGACTTCGGTGCCATGGCTACCCGCATCGCTACCATCGCTTTGGAGAAAGGCGCTGACAGCATCGAGGCGCTGAAGGCGATGGCCTACGACAGCAATGGCCTCACCATCGCCGAGAAGCTCATCGAGCAGACCGGTGTGATCGGCGAGAAGATCGAAGTGAGCGCCTGCCACGCCCTGAGCGCGGAATTCGTTTACGCCTACAACCACCCCGGTAACAAGGTGGGCAGCCTCGTTGGCCTCAACAAAGCCGGTTTCGCGGATGCCGCCAAGGACGTCGCCATGCAAGTGGCCGCCATGGGCCCCATCGCGCTCGACAAAGCGAGTACGCCCCAGAGCGTGATCGACAAGGAACTGGAGATCGGCAAGGAGCTCGCCATCCAAGAGGGCAAGCCCGCCGACATGGCCGAGAAGATCGCCGCCGGTCGCCTGAACAAGTTCTTCAAGGAGAGCACCCTGCTCGCCCAGGAGTTCATCAAGGACAACAAGCTCAGCGTGGAGCAATACCTGAAGAGCGTGGACAAGGACCTCACCTGCACGGGCTTCAAGCGTCACTCGCTGACGGTCTGATCCCGACAAGTCGTCGAACCGAAGAGCCTCCGCAAGGAGGCTTTTCGCTTTTGGGATCCCGGAACCGGGATAACTTCACATGCGCGAGAACGGACGTCACGAACCACAGGCACCTCGGATCATGAACGCAGCTTCATTGAAGTCTTTGAGCCGTTTGGCCTTGGTCGGGTTGCTCGGGGTGGGCACAGTACGGATCTCGGCACAGGTCGACTGCCTTGGAGTGGAGGGTGGGACCGCATTGCCAGGGACAGCGTGTAATGATCAGTTGCCAGCGACGGTCTTCGATGAATGGACGAACGAATGTCAATGCATCGGCATCTGTATCAGTGATACAAGCCCATCGGGACCGCCTGGTTCGATGTGCAACGATGGGAATGCCAACACCATCGGGGATGTCTGGGACGAGCTTTGCGGATGCCATGGCCTTTCGCTGTTCGATTGTGAGGGAACGCCTGGCGGCAACGCATTGCCCGGCACGCCCTGCGATGATGGTGATATCGATACCGTGGACGACACCTGGTCGCTGAACTGTGTGTGCATCGGTGATATGAGCACGCCCGTGGAGGCGGTCGAGGGCACCAACGTTCGTTCATGGCCCAACCCCGCCACTGACGTGTTGAGGGTGACGATGGGAATGGGGTATGGGAGCCTGCGTCTTTGGATCATTGACCAGCAAGGGCGGACGGTGATGGCCATGAACAGGGCCGTCATACGCGGAATGCTCGAGATCCCCCTCGCAGGAGTAGCCGATGGCATGTACACGCTACGGATGGAAGGTCCCGGTGTCCTGTGCGGTCATCATTTCGTGGTCAGCCGATAGATCGTGCGTCTCGTAAGAAGGGGCGCCCGTTTTTCATTGCTTTGGGCCCCGAACGCCGACCACAGAACATGCCCCAAGCGAACGGAACCAAGAAGTACACGCGCATCCTATTGAAGCTCTCCGGCGAAAGCCTGATGGGCGACAAGGACTATGGCATCGATGACAAGATGCTGAACGCCTACGCCGAGGAGATCAAGGCCGTGAGCAGCATGGGCGTGCAGATGGCGGTGGTGATCGGCGGTGGCAACATCTACCGGGGCATCCAGGCGGCGGCCAGCGGCATCGATCGCGTGCAGGGCGACCACATGGGCATGCTGGCCACCATGATCAACAGCCTGGCCTTGCAGAGCGCGCTGGAAGCCCACGGCCAGAGCACGCGGCTGCTCAGCGCCATCAAGATGGAGCAGATCGCCGAGCCCTTCATCCGTCGCCGCGCGGTGCGGCACTTGGAGAAAGGCCGCATCGTGATCTTCGGTGCGGGCACGGGCAATCCGTATTTCACCACGGACACGGCCGCATCCTTGCGCGCCATCGAGATCGAAGCGAACGTGATCCTGAAGGGCACGCGCGTGGACGGCATCTACACCGCCGATCCGGAGAAGGACAAGAACGCGACGAAGTACGAGCGCATCACCTTCAAGGAGGTGTATGACAAAGGCTTGAGCATCATGGACCTCACGGCCTTCACCCTGTGCCGCGAGAACAACCTGCCCATCATCGTCTTCGACATGAACAAGCCCGGCAACCTGCGCAAAGTCGTGGCCGGTGAGCAGGTGGGGACGCTGGTGGAGGTGTGAGCCTCACGCAGACCTGCGCGCGCCGAAGCGGCTTCCGCGCAGGCGAGGGCCACAGAGACGCGGAGCTGATCTTCAGAGCACCGCTGCAAGTCGCGTATTCCTCTGCGTCTCCGCGCCTCCGCGTGAGACCCGACCGCGCGACTATTTTCGCCCTCCCAACGACGCAATGAGATGGACGCCAAGACGCTGATCGCCCCGCAAGAGGAACTGATGAAGAAGGCCGTGGACCACTTGGACCATGAGCTCACGAAGATCCGCGCGGGCCGGGCCAACCCGGCCATGCTGGAAGGCGTGCGTGTGGAGGCCTACGGTTCTCACATGCCCTTGAACCAGGTGGCCAACGTGAACACGCCGGACGGCCGTACGATCATGATCCAGCCGTGGGACAAGAAGATGATCGACGCCATCGAGAAGGCGATCCAGGCCGCGAACCTGGGTTTCAACCCCAGCAACAACGGCGACAACGTGATCATCAACGTGCCCATGCTCACCGAAGAGCGCCGCAAGGACCTGGTGAAAGCCGCGCACAAGGAAGGCGAACACGCGCGTGTGAGCATCCGCGGCGCACGCCAGAAGGCCAACGAGGCCATCAAGAACGCCAAGCTGCCGGAGGACTTCACCAAGGACGGTATCGATCAGGTGGACAAACTCACGGCTTCTTACAACAAGAAGGTGGACGCACTGATCGAGGCGAAGGAGAAGGACATCATGAAGGTCTAAGCCCAAACCGGGCTGCCTTCACTGCAATTCCTGCACATCTCCAATTTGCTCCGGCTCTTCAGCAGCGCCACCCGGAAGTCGCGGTACGCATCGCTGTTCCACACCTCGCGGAAGGAGTTCATCCGGAGATCGCCCAGCACATGGTGCGCGTCCTTGTCGAAGCAGCAGGGCACCACGCGGCCGTCCCAGGTGATCACACAACTGTGCCACATCTTCCAGCAGTTGTCCTCCAGCCCCGGGCTTGACCCGGGGTCTCCCGTGAATAGTCGCCGTTTCTGCTTCACTTCCCACACGCCCTTCGCGTTGCGGCGATAGCGGGCGTACTGGTCCTGCGTCGGGATCAACGGGTGGTCATCCTTCGGCTCGTAGATCTGGGCGGTCTTCAGCCAGAGGTCATCCACGCCGATGCGTTTGGCGAGCGCGCGTGCCTCGGGGATCTGGTGCTCGTTCGGCTTCACCACGAGGAACTGGAACACCACATGCGGTGAAAGGCTCTTCAGCTTCTTCTTCCACTTCACGATGCGCTCGGCACCTTCGATCACCTTGCTCAAGGTCCCTTCCTTCCGGTAGGCCTCGTAGGTCTGCTGATCCGTGCCATCGAGCGAGATGATCAGCCGTGAAAGTCCGCTGCGTACGGCGGCTTCCGCATTCGCTTCATCCAGGAAGTGCGCGTTCGTGCTCGTGCTTGTGTACACGCCGCGATCGCTCGCGTAGCGCACCATGTCCAAGAATCCCGGATTGATGAACGGCTCGCCTTGGAAGTAGAAGGTGAGCGCCCATAGGTCGCGGTGCAGCTCATCGATGATGTGCTTGAAGAGGTCCTGCTTCAGGTTGCCGGTCGGGCGGGTGAAGGAGCGCAAGCCGCTGGGGCATTCCGGACAACGCAGGTTGCACGCCGTGGTGGGTTCGATGCTCACGCTGATGGGCAGACCGCCGATGCGCGGGTCCTTCGTGCGCTTGGCGCGCTGGAAGCTGCTCCACACGCGATACGCGTTCGCCGCCCGTTGCGCACTGTACGCACGGGACCAGAGGCGGGCATCACGGAGCTTGGGGAGCATCGGCTGCAAGACGGCGCAAGGTATCCTTGGTGGCCGAGGACGACCGGCATTCCACTGTTCCGTGTGGTCGACCGGTCATCATCGCGTGGTTCGCCGCAGGTCCTTGTATCCTTTCTTCGTTGTCGACCGTCCCACGAGCAACCCCCTTGTCATGCGCTTTATCCTCGTGCTCTCCGCTTTGGTCCTTCAACAGGTCGCGTGTTCGCAGATCACCCTTTCGGGTGTGGTCCAGGATGCGAAGAGCCAGGAAGCCCTGGCGTTCGTGCCCGTCAACATCATAGGCACGCAGCGCAGCGTGATGAGTGATATCGATGGGCGATTCACACTGCAGGTGGCCGCTTTGCCTGTTCGCCTGCGCATGAGCTACGTAGGGTACACCCCCTGGGAACTGGACGTGCAGAACGCAGAACCCCTGTTCGTGCGACTGGCCCAGAGCACGGCCGAACTGAGAGCGGTGGTGGTGAACGCGGAGGACAATCCGGCACATCGGATCATCCGCCGGGCCTATGCGAACCGCAGAGTGAACGATGGGTTGCGGAGCCGCGGTTATCGCTATACCAGCTACAGCAAGACGGTCTTCTCAGCATCCAAGGATACCACGGAGCGATTGACCCCTGAGGAGCGCGCCAAGCGCGACTCGGCAATGACGGAGTTCAACGGTTTCGTGGAGCGGCAACACCTGCTTCTGATAGAGAGCGTAACGAAGCGGAGCTTCATGCCACCGGCCAGTAGCCGTGAGGAGGTGCTGGCCATGCGCGTAAGCGGCTTGAAGGATCCTTCCTTGCTCGCGCTGGTCGCCCAAACGGAGACCTTCAGCATTTACGATCCCCAGATCGGCATCCAGGAGAAGAGTTACCTCGGGCCTTTGGGACCATCAAGTACCTCCAAGTACCGGTTCACGCTCGAGGATACCCTGTACCAGGGAGCGGATACGGTCTTCATCATCAACTACAAGCCACGCCCCCGCACGAACTTCAATGGGCTTCGGGGAGTGCTGTACATCAATACGGATGGGTATGCGGTCCAGAACGTGATCGCGGAACCCGTGGAGCGTTCCGGATTGAGTGTGAAGTTCCAACAGCTCCACGACAAGAGCCATGGAAGTTGGTTCCCTGTCCAGCTGAACACCTTCATCTACTCGGATGCCCTCAAGGTGGAAGGAGCAGCGGTGCACGGGGAGGGGAAGACCTATCTGAAGGACGTGGAGGTGGACGTGGAAATAGCCAGCAAGGAAGTTCGAGGGCCGGAATTCATCGCGGATCGCATGGAGACCCGGCGGGACGATGCGTTCTGGGATCGTTATCGTACGGCTCCATTGGACAAAAAGGAGCTGAAGACCTATGCCGTGATCGACAGCATCGGCGACTCGCTCAACTTCGATCGCAAGCTGAAATGGTTGAGCGCCTTGGCCACGGGTCGCTTGCCTGTCGGGCCGGTGGACCTGGTGCTCAACCGCTTCATCAATTTCAATGGCTACGAGGGGTTGCGCTTAGGCGCAGGGTTGGCCACGAACGACCGGATCTCGCGCTACGGGAGCATCGGCGGTTACTTCGGTTATGGCTTCCAGGATACGGAGTGGAAGTACGGCGGCGACCTCACCATCAAGCCGATCTACGGGCGCGACCTGCATTTGAAGCTGAGCTACGAGAACGATGTGAACGAGATGGGCGGCTCGGCCTTCGCCGGTTTCAAGCCCGGATTCTTCGACGCGGACAACCAGGCGGAATGGGCGCGTTTGATCTACGTGGACCGGATGGACCGCATCGAGCGGTTCGCCGCACAAGCGCTGGTGCGGGTAAGCAGCTCGACGAAAGTCTGGCTCGGCACCGAGCGTACCCAGAGGGTGAACGCGATCGGTTACCAGTACATCGAACCGGTGGGCGACGGCATCAAGCGCTACCGGAACGAGTTCCTTGTCGGCGCGATCACGGCGGATGTGCGGTGGGCGTTCCGGGAGAAGATCGCCCGACTCGCGAACAGGGAGGTCTCGATGGGAACGAAATACCCGGTGGTGCACCTGCATGCCATGCGCACGGTGAAGGGCCTGTGGGACGGCGAATGGGATACGTGGCGTGTGAACGCGATGATCGAGAAGAAATTCCGCATCCGCTTGCTGGGCACCTTGAGCGTGCGGGTGCTGGGAGGGATGGCCGATCCTGATGCACCGATGCCCTACTTGTTCAACCTGCGTGGGACCAATGGGAACAGCGACCTGCTCCTCTCAGCGGACAACACCTTCGAAACGATGCGGCCGAACGAGTTCCTCGCGGACCGCTACGCCACGGTCCATGTGCGGCACAGCTTCGGGAACCTGCTCTTCAAGACCAAGCGGTTCAAGCCGGTGCCGGTGCTGCTCACCAGCGTGGCAGTGAGCGATCTGGAACATCCGGAAAGCCACCAAGGCCTTGCATTCCGAGGCATGCAGCATCCTTACATCGAGAGCGGCCTGCGCATCGATGGCCTCTTCATGGGGCTGGGTGCGGGCGTCTTCTACCGTTACGGTCCCAACGCCCTGCCGGACCAAGCGGAGAACTTCGTCTTCAAGGTTTCCGCGACCTTCCATCTGGAATAGGCCTCGTTGATGCTTGTCGGAAAGGACGGGCAGTTTCGCACCTTCGCGCCGCGCCGCTCTTCCGGCGTTCTTCCCTGAACCTGGATGTGGGCTTGGCTGGCTAGTCGCGTACTCCGCAATCGCATGGCGATCCTGATCGCCGTGGGCCTGCTCACCGCAGGGCTCGGCTTCATGGCCACCAAGGTGGGCATGAACTACAAGCACGGCGGCCTGCTGCCCAAGACGGACAGTGCCTACGTGGAGTACGAGCGCTTTTTGCACACCTTCAAGGAGGACGGCAATGTGCTGGTGATCGGCACGCAGGGTGACACGCTGGGCACGCACGACCTCTACACACCGGCGAATTTCAAGGCGTGGTACCAGCTGGGCGAAGACCTGAAGAAGATCCCGGGTATCGACTCGGTCTTCAGCGAAGCGCACCTGTTCACGCTGCTTCGGGACGATTCCCTGCAGCGCTTCGCCTTGGCGCAGGTGGTGGACAAGCTTCCGGACGATCAGGGGCAGATGGATTCCCTGCTCGCACGGATCCGCTCGCTACCGTTCTACAAAGGCCTGTTGTACAACGACGCCACGCGTGCGAGCTTGATGATGGTCTTCGTGAACGCGAAGCTCTTCGACACCGACGCGCGGCAGGCCGTGATCGATGCGGTGCGCGAACGGACGGATGCCTTCGGAACGGAGACGGGGATGCCCATGCACCGCAGCGGCCTGCCCTGGATCCGCGTGAACAGCACCAACCTGGTGAAGTCCGAGATGCCCATGTTCTTCGCGGCGAGCATGGGGCTGTGCGCGTTGCTGCTCCTCCTGTTCTTCCGCAGTTGGCGGGTGATGGGCATCTGCATGGCGGTGGTGGCCATCAGCGTGGTGTGGACCTTCGGGTGCATGGCGTTGCTGGATTACAAGGTGACGTTGCTGCAATCGGTGATCGCGCCGCTGGTGATCGTCACCGGCGTGCCCAATTGCGTGTTCCTGGTGAACGCGTTCCACTACGAGTTCACCGATCACGGCAACCGGGTGAAAGCCCTGCAACGCGTCATCAGCCGCATCGGCGCGGCGGCCTTCATGACCAACGCCACCACGGCCGTGGGCTTCACCACTTTCTGCGTCACCTACAGCGATGCGCTGGTGCAGTTCGGGTGGACGGCCACGATCGGCATCATGGTCCTATGGCTGTTGAGCATGATCCTGATCCCGATCCTCTTCAGCTATATGGGTGATCCCAAGCCGCGTCACGTAGCGCACTTGGACCGCAAATGGCTGGACCGTGCGGTGGAATGGATCGTGCGTATGAGCCAGACCAAGCGCCCGCTGATCTACGGCATTACTGGCGTGTGCACGGCGTTGTCCGTGGTGGGCATGTTGCGCATGAAGGACGAGAGCCGCATCGTGGACGACCTGCCGGAGGACAATCCGGTGCTGGCGGACCTGCGGTTCTTCGAGAAGAATTTCCACGGCGTGATGCCGCTGGAGATCGTCATCGACACGAAGAAGAAAGGGGCCGCCTTGAAGGATGCCACGCTGAAGCGCTTGGAGAAACTGGAGGACACGCTCGCGATGTACCCGGAGTTCAGTCGACCGCTCAGCATCGTGGACGCGGTGAAGTTCACGAAGCAGGCATTCTACGGTGGCGACCCCGCGCGCTACGAATTGCTCAACAGCACGGACAAGACTTTCATCCTTCCCTACGTGGAGAACGCGAGCGGTCGGCAGGGTATGGCGAAGGCCTTCATGGACAGCACGCGGCAGACCACGCGCGTCACCGTGCAGATGGCCGACGTTGGTACCACACGCATGGACGTGCTGCTGGAGAAGCTGCGCGCGCAGACCGACAGCCTGTTCGAGTCGGACAAGTACAAGGTGACTTTCACGGGCACCAGCGTGGTCTTCCTGAAGGGCAGCGGTTACCTGGTGAGCAACCTCATCACCAGCTTGTTCTGGGCCATCGTGCTCATCGTAGCCTTGATGGCGGTGCTGTTCAACTCCTTCCGCATCCTCATCGTGTCGCTCATCCCGAACATGATCCCGCTCATCGTCACCGCCGGGCTCATGGGCTTCTTCCACATCCCGATCAAGCCCAGCACGATGCTCGTGTTCGGGATCGCGCTCGGCATCGCGGTGGACAATGCCATCCACTTCCTGGCGCGTTACCGGTTGGAGCTGAAGCTCACCGGCAACGACCTCGCGCGCAGTGTGGACCTCGCCACGCGCGAAGTGAGCGTGGGCATCATCTACACCAGTGTGGTGCTGCTGGCCGGCTTCTTCCTGTTCGGTTTCTCCCATTTCGGCGGTATCCGCGCGATGGGCATCCTCACGAGCATCACGTTGCTGGTGGCGATGTTCACGAACCTGCTGGTGCTGCCATCGCTGGTGCTGTCCTTCAACCGGAGCCTGATGACGAAGGCCTTCCGCGAGCCATTGCTGGAGATCATGGACGAGGAGGAGGACATCGACCTCGGTGAACTGAGAATGGAGTCGAAGAACGAAGACATTACTGAATGAAAGGCATCATCCTCGCCGGCGGGTCCGGTACGCGCCTGCATCCGCTCACCTTGGCCGTGAGCAAGCAGCTCATGCCGGTGTACGACAAGCCGATGATCTACTACCCGCTGAGCACCTTGATGGCCGCGGGCATCCGCGAGGTCCTCATCATCAGCACACCGCACGACCTGCCGAACTTCAAGAAGCTGCTCGGTGATGGTCGCGCCTTGGGATGCGAATTCACGTACGCGGAGCAGAAGGTCCCGAACGGCCTGGCCCAGGCCTTCGTCATCGGTCGGGAGCATGTGGGCAGCGATAGCGCCGCGCTCATCCTGGGCGACAACATCTTCCACGGCAGCGGACTGGGCACACGGCTGATGGAGCACGGCAACGTGGAAGGCGGCCTCGTGTTCGCCTACCGTGTGAGCGATCCGGAGCGCTACGGCGTGGTCGAGTTCGACGACAAGTTCAACGCGCTGAGCATCGAGGAGAAGCCCGCGAAGCCCAAGAGCAACTACGCCGTGCCGGGTTTGTACTTCTATGACAACAGCGTGCTCGACATCGCCCGTGACCTGAAGCCGAGCGCGCGGGGTGAGTACGAGATCACCGACGTGAACAAGGAATACCTGCGGCGCGGCACATTGAAAGTGAATGTGCTCGATCGCGGCACCGCATGGCTCGATACCGGCACCTTCACGTCGCTGATGCAGGCCGGCCAATACGTGCAGGTGATCGAAGAGCGCCAGGGCCGCCGCATCGGTTGCATCGAGGAGGTTGCCTTCCGGCGCGGCTTCATCAATGCGGAACAGTTGCGCGTCATCGCCGAGCCCCTGCGCAAGAGCGGCTATGGCGAGTACCTGCGGAAAGTGGCCGACGGCACCGCGTGAAATGGAGCGGTACAAAGAGCTGATCGAGGCGCGCATCTCCGCGTGGTGCGCCGCATTGCCGGACAGCGGCCTCTATGCGCCGATGGCCTACCTGATGGACCTGCCGGCGAAGCGTGTCCGTCCTGCGCTCGTGCTGATGGGCAGCGAGCTTTTCGGCGGGAGAGCGGAACACGCGATCGATGAGGCCATCGGCATCGAGCTCTTCCACAACTTCACGTTGATGCACGATGACATCATGGACCAGGCACCGCTCCGGCGCGGCAGGCCCACGGTGCATGCCAAGTGGGGTGTGAACACCGCGATCCTCAGTGGCGATGCCATGCTGGTGAAGGCCTACCAGCTGGTGGGCCGATACCCCGAAGTGCATGCCGCGTTCTCGCGTTGTGCGCTGGAGGTCTGCGAAGGGCAGCAACTGGACATGGACTTCGAGCGGCGCGATGACGTACGTGTGGACGAGTACATGGAGATGATCCGCCTGAAGACGGCCGTCCTGCTTTCCTGTTCGTTGCGCATCGGCGCCATCGTGGCGGGAGCGGCGGAAGAAGGTCAGGAGCGCATCGCCGCGTTCGGCGAGCACCTCGGCCTGGCGTTCCAATTGCGTGATGATGTGCTGGACGCCTTCGGGGATCCGGCGAAGACCGGCAAACAGCAAGGTGGCGATCTGCGCGCGGGCAAGAAGACCTACCTGCTGATCCGCGGGTTGGAGCGGAGCGCTGAGCTTGGCAGGAACGAGCTGCGCGATGAGCTCTCAAAACCAGCTGAGCAGCGTGACGTGTCGCGGATGTTATCCACGATCGAGGAGCTTGGTGCCCGCAAAGAGGCCGAGTCCTTGGTGCGAGAACACGACACGCTGGCCTCAAGCGCCTTGGAAGCGGTCTCTGCCGAGGACGGGCGCAAGGAAGCGTTGCGGGACCTGTCGACGCGCTTGCTGGACCGGGTGCATTAGTTCAAAGCGATCACTTCGGTCGCATTCCTATACCGACCAGTCCCTATTTTCGGGCGGATGCGTTACCACCGCATATTCCTCTGGCTATCCGCATGCACATGCGTGATGTATGTGCTGGGCCAAGAGGGAGTGCTTCCACGCTTTGGACCGGACTACAGGACAGGGCTGCTTGCACATCATGTGATCTCCGATAGCTGTTACCGGCTCGGGTATTTCGCCGCAGCACGACCTTGGCCCGGTCGCGCTGAAGCCTTGGACAGCACGAGCGGGCGGGAGAGCGAACGAGGCTCGGTTCTGAGCACCTTGCAACGTCTTGCAAGGGATCGCCGCGACTATCTGTGCTATCGGGCAATGAATGACAGCCTGCAGGCGAAGGAGCCATTGATGTTCGCCAATGACCCCAACTCGGAATCGTATGAGAAGACCGAGGAACGGTGGTGGGAGGTGAATGACAGGTGTCGCTTTCCCGCACGCATACGGGAGCGTGCGTGGCGGTCGGATATGGATTGGGTGCCGGAAGGGCTCTATAAGGATGAGCTGCTGCTGAAGGAGGGATCAGCCCGGATGCTCGATAGCTATTTGGATTCAGTGCCGCCATTGACCTTGATGGAGGATTTGCAAGAAGTCGGTCTGGTCGATAGTGTGCTGGCCGGATACCTGAGGCGGGCGATCGATCGCGGTGGAGTTGAAGACGCGGAAACGGTATTCAGTTGGGCGAGTACTGTCAGACAGCTTCCGAGGAACAGCGAACGACGGGAGAAGCAGCGATTGCTGGCCCAAGAGCTCGTGGCCATGAAAGCCATGAGCGCAGCCAACGCCGAAAAGCTCCGATACCATGTGGATGCGTATGACGAACACGATGATGCGGACATCGCCGTGGCCTGTTATCGATCTTTCCAGATGGATACGGCGTTGTTCCTTGGGAACGATATGATCGGGTTCTACAGATCACTTTACGCTGGTGCCAATTCACTTTTGGGGCGCTTCATTCCCGATGAGCTGTATCTGCGTATTGATACCATACTGGAGGTTCGGAATGAAGCGGTGGAAGGCAAGGTGAGACGCAGGATCGTTGAAACATATCGGCGCAGTGAGACCGGGAACACGACCAAAGTACTTCCGGTCACCGATGACGACATTGAGTTGGTGAATGCCATGTATTTGAGAGCCCACTTCAGCTTCACTGCTGGTGGGCGGCATTACGCGGATTCGATCACTGAGAGTGCTTGGGTGGACCGAGGTCGGATCCATGTCCGTTTGGAGCCGCATCGTTTGATCGCCTGTGTGAACAAGGCTTTATGCGACCAGGGTTCGGGTGAACGGATCTGGGCCTTGGAAGACTATTGGCTGATCCCTTGCGAGGAACTACACGTGCGGAATTGGGTTCTGCTGCCCGTCACCGAGCAAATGGCCATCGCTTGGAATTCCATGGAAGGTCGGCCATTGAATACGACGAACATCGACCGGCTGAGCTTCCCGTTGCATTTCTGTACTGACGAGATACAACGTGGGTTCGATGATCTCCAGGCCGCGGGCGTGCTCGCGCATCTTACAAGGACACAGATCGATTCTTCGCTTGTCGTGGCGAACATGACGCTTCACGGCTCATGGGTCGAGGTGTTCCGCTCGCTTCCCGATCTGCTGGTGGATCAATGGAGCCTTGATGATGTGGACATCAGAGACCAGCGAGCCGAACTAATCCCACGGTTGGTCAACGCTTCTCATGGAGCCTTCAGCCCGAAGAAGATCAAGGAGGACTGGAAGGAATTGGGACCGTTTCGACGTGTTCTTACCTCAGTGACATTCACGGTCGGCGGCAAGAGGTATCGTGGTGGAGGTGGGCCGGTCGCGATCATGGCCATGATCAACAGGGCACTTGGCGCAAGTGGAGCTCCGGGCAGATGGTATTCTATGGAAGAGCCTTACCGCCGATCCTTTATCTTCCTAACCCGAGATCAGTATGATGCGCTCCGTGACACGTACGTTGGCGACTATCTCCAGAGATGGGAATAGGTATCCACCTTCGGTCATCACCGGCCGTAGGATTCGCAATGCTCCTCGGCTTATCAGATCTTGTGTGAACCACGGTCACTGACAGGTCTCGCAGAACGTCCCGAAGAGGTATGGGTCGTCAAGCAGCTGGAAGGTGATCCCACCGCTGCCGAAGGGTTGGAAGAGCCCGCAGAAACGCTGTTTGTTCTTGGTGATGGCGTTCTGGACGATCTGCTGTGTTTCCGGGCGCTTGGTGCGCTCCGGATCGAAGATGGTGAGGTTGAGGTAGTAGAAGAGCAGGTCCTCGTTCGCTTCCACGTTGGTGAGGCGCGGTTCGATCACGCTGAGGCTCTTGTCGTAATTGGCGAAGCTGGCGAAGTACTGCGCTAGGCTCAGGTAATCCTGTTCGCCCATGGGCAGGTTGCGGTAGTTGCGGTGGATGTAGTCCATCCGTTCGTCCTTCTTCGCGTAGTCGCCCTGGTGCATATGGATCTCGGCCATGATGATGGCATGGTTCACCAGCATACGCTGCACGAGCGGCTCGGCGATGCCCTTGCTGCGTAGGCCTTCGATCTCGCGCTTGAACTGTGCGGGGTCCACGGCTTCGGAGCCGCCTTGGAGCCATACACGGAATTTGATCGCGCAGAGGTTGTAGTTGATGTGCGCATCCTCCGGCAGCATGCGCTGCAGGTCCAGCATGGCTGTGTAGGCCGTGAACGCGTCGCGTGGATCCTCGAAGTATCTGAACGCGGCGCGGCTGTTCAGCAGGTTGGAGAACTCCCGCTGCACGGGGATGTCCAAGCGGTCCAAGAAGGAAGAGGGCAGCTCCTCGTCCATGATGCGGTCGATCACCGTGTTCTGCAGTTCCCGCGCGTGCGCGATGTTGCGCTCGGCGATCGCCTGTTCGAAGCGCTTGACGATCTGCTGGTCCGAGATGCCCGATGCGCCATCCTTGCGCCGGAAGTCCACGGTGACGACGGCTTTGCGGTGGGCTTTCAGGATGGGTTCCAGATGCTCGGCCACACGTCGTTCGCGCAGGCGCTCCTTCACGCCGCTCCTCGACAGGTCCGCCAGTTCGGCGTAGGAGGTCAGGCGCACATCGCGGAGGAACTCCACCCAGTTCTCGCTGGCCTTCACCGTGCGTTCGATACTGGGTGTCTGGAAGGTCTGCAACGCGTCTACGATGCTGCGTGCCCGCTGTTCCTGCAAGGCGATGTTCGCGGCCTCGGGCCCGTCAACACTGCTGTAGGCCTCGATGGTGATGCGCTTGATGGTGAAGTCGGTGAGGCGGAGCGAATCATAGATCGGCCGCAGGTCCGCTGGGGAATATGTGCTCTTGTTCTTCTCGAACGGTATGGTGAAGTGCATCGCCTTGCGACGGATGATGGCCGCGGCGCTGTTCTGCCGGGTGGTATCGAACCGCTCGCCATAGGTCAACGTGTCCATGTAGAGGCCCATGTTCAGCAGGTCCCAGCGGTAGGTGTCCAGGTCGTAGAAGCTGTTGGTATGGCAGACGTTGCGGTCCTTCAATAGGATCAGGTTCAGCTCATAGGGCTCGCGCGTCAGTTGCTCGGGCAATCGCCCGACTTTCACGGCAGCCGCGCCAGCGGGCGATACGCGCGTATTCCGGTTGATGTCCGCCAGGTAAACGGGTTTCAGCAAGGTGCCCTTGAAGTACCGCGCCTGTTCCGGCTTGGGTTTGGCGCAATCATAGTAGGAGCGGGGGACCACGTCCACGGCGATGCCGTCACCGGCCCGGGTGAAGAGCTTCGCCACATAGGCCGCATCGGTCACCAGGAACCACACGTCCTTGTTCTCGTCCGTGAGCAGGCCCAGCTGCACTTCTTTCGGTTTGCTCCTCAGTACGCTCTGGCATTCTTCGCAGATCGCCTCGGGCACCGGTCCCAGGTCATGTATGTCCCAGGTGCCTTGGGCGTTCAAGGAGCCGGAAAGCAACAGGCCGAGAACAAGCGAGGACAAGGAATACCTCATCGGCAACGGGTAACGCGCAGTGGTGTAAGGTGACCGCTAAGCAACGGTGCTGGGCCGCCCCAAGGTATCCGTCAGCGCGGTGCCCAAGGAGGCGAAGGCGAAATCCATACCGGCGGAGACGAGCTTGGCATTGCTCGCGCGGGAACCTTCGAGGAGGATGCCGCTCATTTCTCCGAGCGCGAGGCGCAGTGCGAACGCAGGCACATTCGGAAGGAAGAACGGCCTGTTCAGCGCTTTGGCAACGGCGCGCATGAAGTCGTTGTTCGTCGGCTGTTCGGCAGCGACCACGTTGTACGCCCCGATCAGCCGTTCATCGGTAACTGCCCGCACATAGGCAGCGACCAGGTCATCGATATGCACCCAAGGCATCCATTGTTCTCCGGAGCCGAGCGCCGCACCGAGTCCGAAGCGGAATGGAGCGCTCAATCGCTTCAGCGCTCCACCATCGCGGGCCAGCACCATGGGCGTGCGCAGCTTCACCACACGACAGATCGGGGTCCATTCATCCGCCGCTGCCTCCCAATCCTTCGTCAGCCGCGCGATGGCATCCGTTCCCGCGGGATCGCCTTCTGTGAAGACGCGATCCGTGGTGACCGCACCGTAGTAACCGATGCCGCTGGCGCTGATGAACGACTTCGGCCGGGTCCCGTTCTCCAAGGCGACCTTCAAGAGCAGCCGGGCCGCACCGCCACGACTCGCATGGAGTTCACGCATTCGGGCTTCAGTCCATCGCTTATCCGCGATGCCCGCGCCGCTGAGGTGGATGATGTGATCGACGCCGTTCAGCGCTGCGGGATCCACGGTGCCTCGGTCGATGTCCCACGCGAAGCGCTGCACGCCGTCCGTCATTCCCGAAGTGCGGCTGAGCCAACGCACGGAATGGCCCTCTGGGCGGAGTGCGCGGGTAAGCGCGTTGCCAATTAGCCCGCTACCGCCGGTGACAAGGATGTTGGCCATGTCCCAAAGCAACAACGCCGTGAACCAAGGGTTCACGGCGTTGACGATCCGTTGACGGTTTTCTAGCGGCTCTGCTCCAGCATGCGCAGGTCTTCGGTGATGAAGCCTTCCTTCTTCCCGAAGAGCGCGGCATCATCGCGCAGGTAAATGAGTTCGCCGGTGTTGGCGTTGAAGATGCGCTTGAAGCACCACTTGGTCTTGTCCTCCCCGGTCAGCACGATATCAGCGATGGCCATCCCGCTCTTGTTTCCTGCGGCGATGGTGTACAACTGTGCCAGATCGCTCAGTTGGAGCGTGTGGGTATAGGTCTCCTTGGCCTTCGCAGCATCAGGGACGGTCTTGTCCAATTGTTCCTTGGCCACCCAGAGTTCCATTTCCTTGATGCGCTTGTTCCTCGAATCGTACAGGCGGTCGGCCGTGGCTTTGTCGGTGATCTTCCCGGATTGCACGTTCTTGAGGTAGTCCTGGATATGCTTCATGTACACGCTCACCATGGCCGTCCCGGTTTCGTTCACCACTTTGGGATCCACCATGATGCTGGCGAGTTCCTGCTCGGCGGGGATGTTCGTCACAGCGCCGTTCTCCACGATGAGCGCTTCTCCCTTCTTCTGTTTCCAGCCGGCGATGAGGGCGATGAACATCGCGTCGTGCTTCTCCTTGTCCGAGCGCTTGATCTTCATCAAGTAGTTCTTGGTCGGGTCCAACGGCTGGGTGGCCAGATCCCTGGTATTGATGAAGTCCGCGCTGGCCGTGAATTTCCAATCACCCTTGATGGCGCTGGTCATGGCCGCGTTGTAGCCGGTGTTGCCGTCATCGAGGACGACCAGGGTGGTGTTGGCGGTGGCGTCTTTCACAGCGGGTGCGCTGAATGAGCCGTATTGTGCCGAGGCGGGGATGGCCGCAGCGAGGGCGAGGTAGAGGAATGGACGCATGCGTGTTCCGGTCTTTTCGTTGAGCGGCCAAACATAGTGCCAGCGGGTTCCGACCTTCGCCCCGGTTTTCCACAGCATGAGTGAAGAACTGTCCACAACAGCGAGCGGGCTGCGGAAGCGGCTCGATGAGGCCGAGGTCCTGCTGGCCGTAGTGCTCCAATTGCGCAAGGACCTGAACGAGGAGGACATCCCGCTTCCCAAGGTCGGGGAACAGGCCTTCGTGGAGTTGCGTACGGCAGTGCTGGCCTTGCTGGACGGGTGGCAGCGCACCGGTTCTTCGGCGCTATCCAGGGCCATCAATCGGGTGGACCTCACCGAAGCCATGGTGGAACGCGCACTGGAGCTGGGCGGGCCGAAGGAGCTGGCCGGTTTCATCGTGCTGCGTATCCTGCAGAAGGTGCTGATCCGTGAGCGTTTCGCGGGCCGGGCTTGACCGGTCCCGTCAACAACGGTCCATTGTGCATTTTGATCCGTCAAGGGTACAAGGGGTGCACTGCGCGTCATTCTACCTTCGCTGCCCCGGCCGCCTTCGCCCATGCTACGGCGGTGAACCATGGACAAGTACTCCTACCTCAGCAACGTCGACAGCGCCTGGCTCGACGACCTGCACCAACAATACCAGAAGGACCCCGCCAGCGTTGAAACGGGCTGGGCCCGCTTCTTCGAAGGCTTCGACTTCGCCAAGTCCCTTGAGGGCGACGCACCCCTGAGCGCTTCATCAGCGGCACCTTCGCCCGGTGGCAACGAGCGCTTCGAGAAGGAGTTCCGCGTACTCGAGTTGATCAACGCCTATCGCACGCGCGGGCATCTGTTCACCAAGACCAATCCGGTCCGCGATCGGCGATCGTACACGCCTACGCTGGAACTCGCCAACTTCAAGCTCAGCAATAGCGACCTGGATACGGTCTTCACGGCGGGGAACGAGCTGGGGATCGGCGCCGCGAAGCTGCGCGACATCGTCACCCTGTTGGAGCAGACCTATTGCCAGAGCATCGGGGTGGAGTTCAAGTACATCCGCAACCCGGAGAAGTTGAAGTGGATGCAGGAGCGCATGGAAGGTGCGCGCAACACGCCGGATTTCAGCATCGACCAGAAGAAGGAGATCCTGGAAAAATTGAACGAGGCCGTCGTCTTCGAGCGCTTCCTCGGGAAGAAGTTCATCGGCGCGAAGCGCTTCAGCATCGAAGGAGCCGAAGCCTTGATCCCCGCACTGGACACGGTGATCGAGCACGGCGCGGAACTCGGCATCACGGAGTACGTCATCGGTATGGCGCACCGGGGCCGTTTGAACGTGCTGGCCAACACCCTGCGCAAGAGCTACGACCAGATCTTCTCCGAGTTCGAGGGGAAGGACTACGAGGACCAGCTGGTGGAAGGCGATGTGAAGTACCACATGGGCTACAGCAGTTTGGTGAAAACGAACACGGGCAAGGAAGTACGCCTGACGCTCGCGCCGAACCCGAGCCATTTGGAAACCGTCGGCCCCGTGATGCAGGGCATCTCCAGGGCCATCATCGAGCACGACGACAACTTCGCCAAGGGCATCACCGCACCGATCCTCATCCACGGCGATGCGGCCGTGGCCGGGCAGGGCGTGGTGTACGAAGTGGTGCAGATGGCCGGGCTGAAAGCCTACGAGGTCGGGGGCAGCATCCACATCGTGGTGAACAATCAGGTGGGTTTCACCACCAACTACATCGATGCGCGCACGAGCACCTATTGCACGGACGTGGCGAAGACGACCTTGTGCCCCGTCTTCCACGTGAACGGCGATGACGCCGAAGCGGTGGCCTACACCGTGAAGCTCGCCATGGACTACCGGCAGAAGTTCGCGCAGGACGTGTGGGTGGACATCCTGTGCTACCGCAAGCACGGCCACAACGAGGGCGACGAACCGAAGTTCACGCAACCCTTGCTCTACAAGGCGATCGCGGCGCACAAGGATCCGCGCGAGATCTATACCGAGAAGCTCATCGCAAGCGGCGTGGAAGGTGCACGCGAACTGGCGGCTGAGATGGAGCAGTCGTTCACCAGCATGTTGGATGATCGCCTGAACGAGGCGAAACAGGTGCGTGTGGGCAAGATCACCAACTTCCTCGAAGAGCGTTGGAAGGGCTTCAAGCGCGCGGGCGATGCGGATTTCGCGAAGTCGCCGGCAACAGGCGTGAAAAAGGAAACCCTGCGACTGATCGGCGAGAAACTGAGCACCCTGCACCCGGACGGCAAGAATTTCTTCAGCAAGCTGGAGAAGATCCTCGGCGACCGGAAGAAGATGATGGAGACCGAGACGCTGGACTGGAGCATGGGCGAACTGCTCGCCTACGGTTCACTGCTGCTCGAAGGCCACCCCGTCCGCTTCACCGGCCAGGATGTGGAGCGGGGGACCTTCAGCCACCGCCACGCCGTGGTGAAGGTCGAGGACAGCGAGGAGGAGTTCATCCACCTGAAGCACATACAGGAGGGCCAGGCGCTGTTGCAGATCTACAACTCGCTGCTGAGCGAGTACGCGGTGCTCGGATTCGAGTATGGTTACGCGCTCACCAATCCACAGACGCTCACCATCTGGGAAGCGCAGTTCGGTGATTTCGTCAACGGCGCGCAGATCGTGCTCGATCAGTACCTGTGCTGCGCGGAGGAGAAGTGGGGCACACAGAACGGCATCGTGCTGCTGTTGCCCCACGGCTACGAGGGCCAGGGCGCGGAGCACAGCAGCGCGCGCATCGAGCGTTTCCTCCAGAGCTGTGCCGACGGCAACATGATCGTGGTGAACTGCACCACGCCGGCGAACTTCTTCCATGCGCTGCGCCGCCAACTCGCTTGGGACTTCCGCAAGCCGATGATCGTCTTCAGCCCGAAGAGCCTGCTCCGCCACCCGAAGTGCGTGAGCAAGTTGGATGAGCTCACGACGGGCGGGTTCCAAGAACTGATCGATGATGCGAACGCCGACGCCGACAAGGTGAAGACCGTGATCTTCACGCAGGGCAAGATCTGGTACGACCTGGCCGAACACCGCGAGAAGAACGGCATCACGGACACGGCCTTGGTGCGCGTAGAACAACTGCATCCATTGCCCGCCGACCAGATGCGCGCGGTGATCAAGAAGTACGCGAAAGCCGAACGCTACCTGTGGGTACAGGAAGAGCCGCTGAACATGGGCGCATGGTCCTACATCGCCTTGCACTTCAATGACGTGAAGTGGGAAGTGATCGCCCGTCTTGCGAGCGGCGCACCCGCCACCGGCAGCAGCAAGCGCAGCGCGAACCAGCAGATCGCGATCATCGAGAAGGCCTTCGCGAAGTCCTCTTCAACGGCGAAAGTCAAAGCCTGAACAAGCTTCAACACACAAGTCCCAAGACACAAGCTTCAAAACCGAAATGACCAGCAACTTCGGCACTTGAAGCTTGGGTCTTGTGTCTTGAAGCTTCAGCCCTCACACCTCACACGTTATTATGGCAACAGTCGAAATCAAGGTTCCCAGTCCCGGAGAAAGCATCAGCGAAGTGCGCGTCGCGCGCTGGCTCGTGAAGGATGGCGATGTGGTGGGCAAGGACCAGGTGCTGGGCGAGATCGACAGCGACAAGGCCACCTTGGAGCTGAGCGCGGAAGCCGAAGGCAAGGTGCAACTCCTCGCCAAAGAGGATCAAACGGTGAACGTCGGCGATGTCGTTGTGAAGATCGATACGAGCTTCAAAGCCGAGAGAAAAGCCCCTGCGCCCGCTGCGGCACCTGTGGCGGCTGCGGCACCCAAGACCACTGCCGCGCCTGCTCCCGCCACGACCGCCGCAGCTCATGCGACTCCGGTGGCCAAGGCGATGCTCGATGAGAAAGGCGTAAGCGCTGACAAGGTGAAAGGCAGCGGACCCAATGGTCGCATCACCAAGAGCGATGTCGCGGCTTACGTCGCAGGTGGCGTGAAGGCGGATGCCATCGCCATGAACGGCTGGGGCGGCAAGCGCGATCAGAACCGCGTGAAGATGACCACCCTGCGGAAGAAGGTCGCCGAACGGCTCGTCGCGGTGAAGAACCAGACCGCCATGCTCACCACTTTCAACGAGGTGGACATGAGCGCGGTGATGGCGGTGCGCGACAAGTACAAGGACAAGTTCAAAGAGCAGCACGGTGTGGGCCTCGGCTTCATGAGCTTCTTCACAAAAGCGGTAACGGAAGCACTGCGCCTCTTCCCCCAAGTGAACGGGCAGATCGACGGAGAGGAGATCGTGATGCACGACTACGCTGATGTCGGTATCGCCGTGAGCTCACCGAAAGGCCTGATGGTACCGGTTCTGCGCAACGCCGAGCGCATGAGCTTGGCGGAGATCGAGGGCAAGATCAAGGAGCTCGCGGTGAAGGCGCGCGATGGCAAGCTCAGCATTGACGAGATGACGGGCGGCACATTCACCATCACGAACGGAGGTGTGTTCGGCAGCATGCTCAGCACGCCCATCCTCAACCCGCCTCAGAGCGCGATCCTCGGCATGCACAACATCGTGGAGCGACCCGTCGCAGTGCATGGCCAGGTCGTGATCCGCCCGATCATGTACGTGGCGCTCAGCTACGATCACCGCATCATCGACGGCAAGGAGAGCGTGAGCTTCCTCATGGCCGTGAAGCAGATGATCGAGGACCCGAACAAGATGGTCTTCGGCAACAAGGAGCCGGGGGAGGTGTTGTTGGGGTTGTAGTTATGTTTGATTGCGCTCCTCATGCTTAGGAAACTATCTCTCACCAATTTCAAATCTTGGAAGAGCATCCGAGAATTGAGGCTGGCACCATTGACTGGGTTCTTTGGCACTAACAGTTCCGGCAAGTCAAGTCTGGGACAGTTGTTGCTCTTGATGAAGCAGACCGCCGAATCGAGCGACAGATCTCAAGTCCTGAATACGGGTGATGACAAGTCAGCGGTCAATCTGGGTACCTACCGTGATTTGATACATGCTCACGCGAAGGGTGCGGAGTTGTCTTTCGGTGTCACATTCGACCTTCCAGAAGAACTTAAGATTCAAGACCCTGAGAGGAAACAGACGATCCTGATGGAAGGAGCCCAAATGGCTTTCCAGGTCGAAATTCAAGAGAATTCGAAGGGAAGGGTCGGGGTGAAATCTATGGCCTACGACTTTGGTGGCTATGAGTTCAAGATGCGAGCTCAGGGCGAATCCAAGTTCAAGTTGGAGAGTGGCTTTGTGTTCAAGAGAAGCGTAGGACGCAAGTGGGATCTTCCGGCACCAGTCAAGTTCTACGGCTTTCCCGACCAAGTGAAAGGGTACTATCAGAATGCTGGGTTCCTGTCGGATCTTGAATTGTCCTTCTCGCAGTTCCTCTCCTCGATCTACTATCTGGGTCCATTACGTGAATATCCTCAACGCCAATACACCTGGGCAGGAACACGACCCGCTGACATGGGTCAACGTGGTGAGCGTGTCGTGGATGCGCTGCTCGCCTCGAGAGACGGTGAACGGATAAGCAGAGGTCGGGGTAAGAAGCTGACAACTGTCGAAGAGTACGTCGCTGAATGGCTCCAGAGGCTGGGGCTGATACACGCTTTCCGCGTCGCTGCAGTGAAGGAAGGGAGCAACCTCTATCAAGTGTTCGTCCAGCGCAACAGGAATTCCACGGAAGTGCTCATTACGGATGTTGGCTTCGGTGTATCCCAGATCCTCCCGGTCATTGCGCTGTGCTACTATGTGCCTGAGGGATCCACGATTATCCTGGAGCAGCCGGAGATTCATCTCCATCCCTCGGTTCAATCGGGATTGGCCGATGTTTTCATTGACGCAATGCGTGTTAGGAATGTTCAGTTCATCATTGAAAGTCACAGTGAGCATTTGTTGCGGCGCCTGCAGCGCCGAGTTGCCGAGGAAGAGGTAGTGAGAGAGGATATGGCGCTGTACTTCTGCAAAGCCGAGAACGGGCATTCGCAACTTGAGCCGCTCAAAATGGACCTGTTCGGGCGCATCTTGAATTGGCCCAAAGGGTTCTTCGGAGATGAGTTCGATGAACTCGCGGCCACGGCACTGGCCATCTCCAAGCGCAAGGGTTCATGAGCACTTTCGTAATCGATACGAACGTGCTGCGCGTCTCGAATGGCCAATCATCCCACGCCAGCCTCACCTGTGTTGCCGCCTGTATCGGAACCCTCATTGATATTCGGAACGCTCACCGATCGGCAGTGGATGCTGAGGGGCACATCTTCGCAGAGTACTTCAAGAACGCTAGCAGATCCGGACAACCGGGAGTTGGCGACTCTTTCGCCAAATGGCTTTGGGACAATCAAGGCGTATCGAAACACTGCGAGCTCGTCAGAACACATCCGGAGGATGCGGCTGGGCGTGAGTTCGAGGTTTTCAGGAGTAACGAGGCGCTTGACGAGTTCGACTTGTCAGATCGAAAGTTCGTGATGGTCGCGCTGAACAGTGGTTTCAGGCCGAAGGTGCTCAACGCTGTTGATTCAGATTGGGCCATCTTCGCAGATGCGCTCGTTTTGGCAGGAGTGGTTGTGCAAGAGCTGTGCGGGTAGAGGCGTTGGCATTACGGTCAATATCAGACTTCACTTACTTCGACGTCAGGCGTGCGTTGGTTTAGATTGGGAGCGCTCCGGCACGATCCTTGGCCTGTGTGGCGCACATCTGCTTTCGCTCTAGCCATGAAGAACCTCCTGACCCTTTCCCTACTTCTCGCTGTTGCGTTCCCATCCACCGCCCAGTTTCCCAAGTCCCTGAAGGAAGCCGCAGGCAAGGTGGCCGGTGGCAGCACAAGCGGCTTGAGCAACGATGAAGTGATCTCCGGGCTGAAGGAAGCCTTGGGCAAAGGCGCGGAGCAATCTGTGCTGCGCGGATCGACGCTGGACGGCTACTGGAAGAACGACCGCATCCGCATCCCCTTCCCGCCGGAGGCGGAGAAGATGAAGAGCACGCTCACCAGCATCGGCATGAGCAAGCAGGTCGAGGAGTTCGAGGTGACGATGAACCGCGCTGCGGAAGAAGCGGCCAAGGAGGCATTGGTCGTACTGAAGGACGCGGTAACGGGCATGAGCGTAGGCGACGGCTTCGCGATCCTGAAGGGTGGCGACAACGCGGCCACGAACTACCTGACCGAGAAGACGACGAGCACATTGACCGAACGCTTCCGGCCGATCGTTGAACGCGCCACGGAGAAGGTCGCCCTCACGAACTACTGGACCCCGCTGGCCAATGGCTACAACAAGGCGGGCATGTTCACCGGTGCCAAAGCCGTTGATCCGGACCTGGACGCATACGTCACTCAGAAGGCCATCGACGGCCTGTTCGTGCTGATCGGCGAAGAGGAGGCCCGTATCCGCAAGGATCCATTGGCGCGGACCAGTGATCTGCTGAAGCGCGTGTTCGGCAGCAAGTAGTATTCGGTTCAACCCCTGGAACGGCAGTGCGCCGTAGCGTGCGCCTTGGTCATGCACAGGCGGGCATGGCTTTTCACTCATCCTGGTGTGCAAAGGCCGCGATGAACGCACGGTCGAACATGGTCCTGGGCGAACCATCTTTGTCTTGGTCCAACACACACTGTCATGACACGAACCATACTCTCCCTGTCCTGCTTGCTCGCGTTGTGCGCAACCTCGCGTGACGCGAACGCACAATTGATCTTCCTGGAAGAATTCGACGGCGGAGCGAGCACCACGGGCTTCACCGTGGACGCAACGAACGTGACGGATTGCCGCTGGGAATTCGCTCCGGACTCCGTGGGCCCGGAGGATTTCAGTGTGGATTTCGAAGGTTTCTGGCCTGCGGGTCCGGGTTTCGATTCGAGTTTCGTGTTCCTGGACAGCGATGCGTGCGGAGGCTCGGACGTCACCGTGGACAGCTACCTCTACAGCGCTGAATTCGACGCGTCCACCGCCGGTTTCAAGGTGCTTTCCTTCAGCCACCAGTTCCGTTCGCGGCTCGCGTCCTTCATCAAGGTCGAGGCGTTTGATGGCACTGCGTGGAACGAGGTCTACATGCTGACCGGTGCGGATGCCGGCTACCCGAACCCCGCCATTGTCACCACCGTGGACATCACCGATGCGGTGGGTACCTCCACGTCCGCACAGTTGCGTTTCGAGTTCAGCGCGGGTTGGGATTGGTGGTGGGCCCTCGACAGCATCCGGTTGGAGAACGTGTCGTGCGTATTCCCGGACGGGCTGGCTGTCAGCGGGATCACCACGTCCGGTGCGGATGTCTCTTGGACCGACAACGGCAGCTCAGGTTATGAGTGGGTGATCACGGCCGGAGCGGTGCCGGACGGATCCAACGGCATCGTATCGGGCACGGGCAGCAACACCACGGCGACCGGTCTCTCATCGGGTACACCCTATGTTGTTTTCGTCCGTGCGATCTGTGATGGCGTTCCGAGCGGGTGGAGCACCGGCGTACCGTTCACCACACTGATCACCAATGATGGATGCGAGACGGCGGTAACGGTACCCGTGAACGAGGACCTGCTCTGCGGTTCGTCGGTTCCGGGAACGGTGGAGGGCGCGACCGCGAGCGGCGTGACAACGACCTGTTCAGGCACAGCGGACGATGACGTGTGGTTCACCTTCACCGCGCTGGCGCCGACACATCACATCAGCCTGACCGGTATCACAGGCTCAACAGGCGATCTCTATATGGCGGTATGGACGGGGCCTTGTGCCACGCCGACCCTGGTACCCGGATCGTGCAGTGATCCTGAGGAGTATGACGTTGTCGGCCTCACGGTCGGTGAGACCTACTACCTGCAGGTGTACACATGGACGGATACACCGGAGCAGACATCGGCGTTCACTGTCTGCATCGGCACGGCCGGCATCGGCATGGGCGAGCATGCGCTTGCGACCTCGTTGGTGCTGTATCCCGATCCTGCGACCGAGCGCTTGTCCATGCGCGGCATTCCGAGCGGAGCTTCAAACTTGCGCTTGGTGGACATGATGGGCCGAGAACTCCGGCGTGAGCGTATCGGCACCGGCATCGATGTACGTACCCTCGTTCCCGGCACGTACACCGTGATCGTGCAGGACCGCGATGGTGGCACCTTGGCGCGAGCACGTTTCGTGAAGGAGTGAACTGCGCTCTGAAGCGTGGGGCGGGGCTTACCGGGCCACGATCAACCGTACGGTGGACACGCGTCTATCGGTGATCACCATCACCACGTAGTTGCCTTCGGGAAGGTGGGTCACATCGATGCGCGCGCTACCGTCCTTCCTGACCATGGGCACGGACAGGGTTTGTCCCAGCTCATTGATCACATGGACTTCGGCGCTTCCCAGTGACGGGTCGAAGACGACGTTTACCACATCCTGGGCGGGATCGGGGAACACAACGACATCCTGCTCCTCTTCGATGCGCACGGGGACCACATCACTGAAGGTGGTAGTGCCATCCTCATCCACCTGCCGCAGTCGGTAGTAGGAGAGTTCGGCCAGCGGGAACCTGTCCGTTTCGGTGTAAATGGTGGTATTGGTGCTGTTCCCCACTGCGGGCACGTCCATGAGCGCTTCCCAAGCGAGAGCGTCCGCGCTGCGTTCGATGGTGAAGTGGCTGTTGTCGTGTTCGCTGGCCGTAGCCCAGCCCAAGGTCACGGTGCGATCGCGCTCCGCCTTCGCATGGAAATAGAGCAGTTCGATGGGCAGTGGGGTCTGCGCGTAGTTGATGGTCCCGAGGGTGAAGCGTTTCCCGTGCGTGAGTTGGCTCACACCGGCGAAGCGGTACAGGTTGCCACCCACGGATGTGGCCATGATGGGCACCGGCGTATCATCGGCGAATAGGCCGTTGTTGTTGTTGTCCACCAGCAAGCGCAGGTCGGAAGCCGTCACGGGTCCTTGGCCGGTCAGGTCGAACGTCATGTCCACATTGCCCACATCTACCGCCCCTCCGCCTGAATTCACTTCGCTCACGCGCCACACGCGGAACCAGCGCGCCTCGATGCCCACGGGAAGGTCCGTGCTGCCCCAAGCGCCGAGTATTCCGTTGTCATGGCCCCAAATGAGGAATTCGTTGTTCCCCAATCCCGTGGCATTGTTGATGCGGACCACCGCCGAGCCTCGCGAATCGGTCTGGGTGTTGGTGCTGCTGATCCGCCCGATACCGGCCACCTCATGGTCATAGTCGCCCATGATCGGGTTGTCCATGGTGTAGATATCGTTGGCCCCCAGCGTGGATCCGTATTTGGCGGCGAGATAGTTGTTGATGATGATCCGTTGGGTGGAGTTTATCGGCGCATTGTACATGAACAGCTCGGCGATCGTTCCGTCCAAGCTCCAACCGGCCACCCCCTGAGCGTTGCCGATATAGAGCTGATTGGCGTTCGAGGCCGGCAGTTGCAACAGGTTGACGTCATTGTAGATCTGGATCCCTGACTTGTACACCGTCCGCGAGGGGAAGAGGCCGAAGAGCACCGTGTTGTTGTATTCCAGCAGGCTGTAAGGCGCACCCACCGTGGCCGCAGCGGTGGAAGGAGAACTGAGGAGGGTGAAGATGTCATAGATAGGCATCGTGAGCGCGCCGTTCAATGGGCTCCACAAGGCGTAGTTGGGCTGTGTGTTGCTGCTCTTCGAGAGCCATACATTGTTGTTCTTCGCCGTGTTCACGGAATTCACCAGGAAGATGTCCCACTGGGTCAGATCCAGCGAGTTCGCGTCCGGTATGCGGAACTCGTCGTTGACGCCATCAAAGGAGAGCACCGGATATCCGTTCAGCGCGGTAGGCACCAGGCTCGGACGAGCGACGATGCTGGGAGGCGTTGCGTTGTTGTTGTTGCCGCTGCGGTCCAGCCAACCGGTCACACTGGGGCCAACGGTGTTCACGCCGTTGTCCGCCCTGAGCCAGAGCACGTTGTTCGCATTGGAGCCCACGCCGCCCGGGCCGAACTGGGCAAAAGTCGCCAGTGCGAAGAACAGAAAGGGGAGGGCAACGACCTTGCGCATACTGCGTTATCGGGCGGCTTGAACGGGTGGTCCGGAAAAGGGTTCGGGCACAGCCCACAAAGTTTCGGAGTTCGGCCATACGGGTCAAGCGGGAATCGCTGCGATACGAAGCGGATATGTGACCTGGTATCTCGCATTTTCTGACCTGATGGGTCCCGAGCGGCAGAGTGCTGCGCATACCGATCATGAGGTCTTCTTCGTTCTTCGGCCTATGCGCGTTGCGTTGGCCATATTCTGTCTGTTCGTCCTGTCAAGCGCGATGAGTGCGCAACAGGACAGCTTGCCGGTCGTGAATGCGCGTATCGTCGCGTTTGTCCGAGGGCATATGGGCGAAAAAGTGGGCCGCGGCGAGTGCTGGGACCTGGCCGCAGCAGCGCTGAACGCGGCCGGCGCGAAGTGGGATGGCGACCACGGTTTTGGGCGCCGGGTGGACCGGGCCAATGAGCGGGTGCTGCCTGGTGATATCATCCAGTTCGAACGCGTGGAGTTCCGTTGGGAGGAAGGGCGTGAGGTGCACACCATACGCATGCCGCAGCACACGGCAGTTGTGCTGGAGGTCCCTGATGATGCATCCGGAGAGGAGCCGCAGGACGCATATCTGATCGCACAGCAGAACACGCAGGAGACGGGTCGCACAACCGGCACGGGGCACCTGGTGCTTTCCCACCGGACCAAGGGACGGATCCTGTTCTTCCGGCCGGTAGGAGAGGTATCCAAGTAGTTACCCACTGTCTGGTAGTGTGCTGTCTTGCTCGGCCGGCGTGCTTTGCGCGATCATCAACGGGGATGCTCTACTGTCGCTCCGTTGCGTTGGTCCTTTCGGGATGTGCCCTCGCCGACCGGCAGGTCAAGGCCTCCCATGGGAGAAGAAGGGTCGGGATCATAGGCGCTTCCGCATGGATCGACCGTCTTCATGATACCGGTACAATGGTTCCGGAAGCACCCTGCCGAACAGAGCGCTGTTCACAAGTGCGGTGTCCGATCGGGCAGGCACGGAACGCGTGCCGATAGGTTTGTCCGGCACCTGCCCTGAACGCGTGCCATCGCCATGGTTGGTCGATGGTGCCGGCGAAGGTCGGACCGTGCGATCCCTACTCGGGGGCGCGGCGTGTGAAGGGGGTTGCCGACATTCCGCTGGTTCATGGCATCAACGCTACGCGTACTGCGCACCCCGGTCCTCAAGACCCGTTCCCTCCTCCGCAACCTGGTCGTCGCCGTATCGGCCTTTCTCCTCTGGGGAAGCGATGCGAAGGCCACGCACGCCGTCGGAGGCGAACTGACCTACACCTGCGTGGGTGTGAACCAGTATCTGGTCACCTTGAAATTCTACCGCGATTGCAATGGGGTGGCGGCACCGACCAATTGCAACAACGGTCTCAGTTTCAACATTCGAAGCGCGAACTGCGGGGCGAACATCAATGATTGCCTGACCCTGCAAGGCGTACAGATCATCACCCCGATCTGCCCGAGCGAGGTGGACCGTTGCACCAGTGCGAGCGGTACGTATGGACTGGAGGAGTACACGTTCACCAAGCTGGTGAACCTCAGTGCCTACGCGACCTGCGGGAACCCGAACGATTGGGTGTTCAGTTGGGCGCTGTGCTGCAGGAACAACGCGATCACCTCGTTGCAGAACCCCGGCAACCAGAGCCTTTATCTCCGCACGGAGATGAACAGACAGGCCGTGGCCTGCAACAACTCGCCACAGTTCGGCACGAGCCCTACACCCTACTACTGCATCGGCCAGCAGATCAACTACAACCCAGGGGCCTTCGATATCGACGGGGACTCCTTGGCCTACGATCTTATCCAGCCGCGTACCACCAACAACGCGACCATCCCCTTTGCAGCGGGATACAGCCTGACGCAACCGATACGCAACGGGGGTGGTGCCGGCGCGGTGCAGGTGAACCCGATCACCGGGACGCTCACGTGCATACCGAACGTGCAACAAGTGGCGGTCGTCACCTATCGCGTACGCGAATTCCGTAACGGCGTGCAGATCGGATCCGTAACGCGTGATGTACAGGTCGTGGTACGTCCATGCTTGGGCAATACCTCGCCCACGGCCTCCGGCGTGAACGGCACAGGCAACTATACCACGACGGTGTGCGCGGGTACACCCGTGTCCTTCACCATCAACACGACCGACCTGAACGCGGGGCAGACCACGACGATCTCCTGGAACAACGCGATCCCCGGCGCGACATTCACCACCAGCGGGTCGCCGTTCCAAACGGCCACCTTCAACTGGACGCCCACGGTCGCCGACATCGGCAACAACACCTTCGCCGTGCAGGTGGGGGATAACGCCTGCCCCCTTTCGGGTTCCAATCAATACGGGTACACGGTGATCGTGACGCCCCCGTTCACCCCGGCGAACGCGGGTCTGGACCTGCAGTCATGCGGGAACGTCGTGCTCCAAGCGCAACAGCCCTATGTGCAGACCCCAGGCCAGTGGACGGTCGTGAGCGGCAGCGGCACTTTCTCCAACGCGAACGACCCGAACAGCCAGGTGAGCGGGTTGTCCGTCGGGAACAACGTTTTCCAATGGACGCTGGACTACGCGCCCTGCGGTACTACGAGCGACCAGGTGACGGTCGTGAACTTCGATGCCGGTCAACAAGCGGCGAACGCCGGGCCTGATCAGCAGCTTTGCCTGCCGTCGAACAGTGCTACGCTCGCGGCCAATACGGCCAATGCACCGGCGGTAGGACAATGGAACGTGGTACAGGGCAGCGGCGCCTTCGCCAACGCGAATTCGCCCATCACAACGGTCACCGGTCTGGTCGCGGGCGTGAACCGATTCCGCTGGAGCATCAATAACGGGCCATGCATCGGGGTGACGCAGGACGATGTGGTCATCACAGTCTACTCCCAGTTGGGTAACGCCAATGCGGGTCCTGACCAGAGCATATGCACCCCGGCCAGCAGCGTGCAGATGAACGCGAGCGCGGCGACCGCGCCGGCGACAGGGCAATGGACGGTCGTGAGCGGCTCGGGGACTTTCAGTGACGCCACTTCTCCCACGACGCAGATCACCGGCCTGGCCGTGGGTACGCATGTGTTCCAATGGGCTGTCGCCAATGGCGCGTGCGGCAACTCGAACGATCAGGTGACCATCACGGTGTACAATGCTGCTTCACCGAACGCCAACGCGGGAGGCGATCAGCAGGTATGTGCCACCACGGCCACCTTGGGCGGCAATGCGCCCATCGCGCCGGCAACGGGGCAATGGACGCTCGTAAGCGGTTCAGG
>JBGAJW010000094.1:0-15645 GCA_044224725.1 Flavobacteriales bacterium | reverse complement strand
CAAGCAGTTCAGTGTTCATTGGTCGTGGTCCATTGAGTTGTCACGCTGAGCGCAGTCGAAGCGTCAGTATTTCTCGGGTTTCAGAAGCACGTGCAGCAGGTAACCGAACACGGCGACGCAGATGAGGAGGAGGGCGGTGAACATGGTCTCAGATGTTTTCGAACCACTTGGTCGCCTTGAAGAACGACCAGAAGCACACCAGGCCGGTGGCAAGCAGGAGGAGGATGATCAGGGTGTCGCTCATGGCGTTCCGGGGTTGCGGAACGCACCTGACGAAGCGGATGCCAGGACCTGCATGGATCGCCGGAAGGCTTACTGGATGCGACTTCCCAACAGTTCAGCCGATCAACGGCCGGCCCAGCACCCTACCGAAATGGAAGGGTGCATTCCAGGAATGGAAGACTAGAGGTCGTACTTCTTCACCTTCGCGTAGAGCGTGGTAAGGCCGATCCCCAGCAGTTCGGCCGCCAGCGTCTTGTTGCCACCAGTGTGGTGCAGCACGCGGCGGATGTGCTCCTGCTCTACACGCTCTAGCTCGTAGATCGATCCCAGCTTCTGTTCCGGTTCACCTTGCAGCTCCAGCGGCAGCGAAGCCAGGTCCAGGAGCGGCCCATCGCACAGGATGCACGCGCGCTCGATCACGTTGCGCAGCTCGCGCACATGGCCTGGCCAAGGGTGGGAGAGGAGCCGCTCCTTCACGGCTTCGTCCATGCCGGTGATCTTCTTCCGCAGCCGTGCATTGTTCAGCGCGATGAACTCTTCAACGAGCATGGGGATGTCCGCCTTGCGCTCGGCCAGGCCGGGCAGCGGGATCATGAAGGCGGAGAGCCGGTAGTACAGGTCTTGCCGGAAACGCCCGACGCCGATCTCTTTGGACAAGTCGCGGTGCGTGGCGGCGATCAGGCGCACATCGGCCTTCAGTGGTTTCGTGTCCCCGACACGGAGGTAGTCTCCCGTCTCCAACACGCGAAGGAGCTTGGCCTGCAGCTCAGCGGAGAGTTCACCGATCTCATCGAGGAAGAGCGTTCCTCCTTTCGCGGCGTCGATCAGTCCCTTCTTGTCCTTCACCGCGCCTGTGAAGGCCCCGGCGACATGGCCGAAGAGCTCGCTCTCGATCAGCTCGCGACTGAGAGCGGCGCAATTCACCGCGACGAAGGATCGCTCCGATCGCCCGCTCGCGTCATGTATCGCGTTCGCGAAGACCTCCTTGCCTGTGCCTGTCGCTCCGGTGAGCAGCACGGTCGCCCCAGTAGGTGCCACCTTCTTGGCCAGTGCGATCGCCTGCTGGATGGCCGGTGAGCGACCGGTGATGGAGTCGAAGGTCCTTGTTTTTATGGAGACGGGAATGTTCTGGCCTGCGCGTTCCACCGCTTGGCTCACGGTGGGGATCAGCTTGTCGTTGTCATCGCCTTTCACCAGGTAGTGGAAGGCCCCGTTCTGCACGGCTTGCACGGCATCGTGGATCGTTCCGAAGGCGGTGAGCACGATCACTTCGGTACCCGGTTGCTGGGCCTTGATCGCTTTCGTCAACTCCACACCGTTCGCATCGGGCAGTCGCACATCGCAGAGCACGGCATCGAAGTCATGCGTCCGCAGTTGCTTCATTCCGTTCGCACCGTTCTCAGCGGTGGTCACCGCGTAGCCTTCACCGATGAACAGCCGTGCGAGCATGTTGCGCAGTTGCGGTTCATCGTCGATGATGAGCAAGCGCTTGTTGTCCTTCACTGCGCGAAGATGGAGCGACGACCCTGAATCCCGCTCAAGGTCGTCGCTCCAACACTCGCCGATGCTATCGTGGACTTACTAGCGCTTCATCGTCGCACCCTGTGCCACGAGCTGTTCGATATCGTTGTTCACGCTCAGGATCAGCAGGGATGTGGCCGTGCAGAACACCGGGCTCGTGATGCAATGGTGACCGTTCCAGCTGCCATCCTCATTCTGGATGCTGACCAGTCGTGAGGTGGTGGCATCGTACCAGTTCTTCCAGCTGTCGTCCTTGTTGATGATGAGCGACTCGCCGGTCTGCAGGAAGCTCAGGAATTCCTCCCCGCCGTTGTTGCCGAAGCCGCGCACCACGTTGTCCGACTGCGCCTGCACCTTGGCGGCCTCGTAAACGTTGTAGGCCGTGTTCGCCTTCTCCGCGTCATCGCGGCTCATGCCGGCATCGAGCAAGGTCTCTACGGTTACCGGTGCTTCGGCTTTCACCTTGCCCTCCTTCCTGGCCTTGGCCATCACCTCTTTCACTTCGCGCGCTTGTTTCGCGCTGTTGCGCGTGCTGCTGCTAACGGCGTAGAGCGTGACGCCCGCCGCCGCATCCGTGGCCACCGATCCGGTGTTCGCGTCGAAGTTGCCCTGCTGGAAGTCGCGGGCCTTCTCCAGTGCTTTCTCATCCACATCCGCGCCAACGTGCTGCGCGCTTTCCAATGCGTTCGTGGCGAAGCTGCTCTGCAATACCCCGGCCCAGCCGTTGCCCGCCACACTTCCATTGCTGGTCTGCGCCTTCTGGATCTTCGCCGTGCATTTGTTCAGGGCCTGCAACCAGCGATCGTGCTTGGGATCATTGCAGGGCATGCGGCCCATCAGGTTGCTGAAGTATTGCGCGGTGAGGGCCACATCGATGTTCTGGCCCAGCTTCACCTGGATCTGCGTGCCGGTGAGGTCGGTGATGTTCAGCGCGTCGGCGGGTGAGTTCTCCACGGCCTTCAAGAGGAACTCGGTGGTGCGGGCCAGCACGTTCGCGAAGCGGCCTTCGGTGAGCGTGCTTCCGGCGCGGAGCAGGGCCATGCTCACCATCGCGGTGGTCGCGGGGTCGCTGGGCGAAGCGTGCGGATCGATCACATCCTGCCTGGCGTGCGTGCCCGCCGCGAATCCGCCGTCCTGGTTCTGCGCTTTCAGCATCCAGTCGTAGGCCTTGCCTTGGGAACTGAGCACTTCGGCGGGCGTCTTCACCGTGAAGTTCGGATCCAGGCCTTCGCCTTCAAAGACCGTTTTGAAGACGCAGCCGGGTGGGCGCTCGGCCGCAGGACGCATGCAGCACTCGTGCGTGGGTGCCGTGTTGAACGAGAAGAGAACGAGCGTGGTGGCGCTGACGATCGCTACCGCGCTGGCGATGATGAAGGGCTTCTTCATGACGATGTGATGTTGGGTGACCGGATGCATGATGCGATCCGATGTGCCCGTACACACCGCCCAAGGAAACGTTCGATCAGGTGATCACACTTCCATCGCCGGCTTCTTGCTGGCCTTCTTGCGGTCGTTCTCGTCCAGCAGGATCTTGCGGATGCGCAGGCTCTTGGGCGTCACCTCCAGGTATTCGTCGTCGGAGATGTACTCCATGCACTCCTCCAGGGAGAATTTCACCGCAGGGGCGATGTTCTCCTTCTGGTCGGTACCGCTGGCGCGCATGTTCGTGAGCTGCTTGCCCTTCAGGACGTTCACCACGAGGTCGTCCGTCTTGGGATTCTCGCCGATCACCTGGCCCAGGTACACTTCTTCACCCGGATCCACGAAGAACTTGCCGCGGTCCTGCAACTTGTTGATGGAGAAGGCGATGGCCGTGCCCGTTCCGCCGCTGATGATGCTGGCCGCGCGACGAACGCCGAGTTCGCCCTTGTATGGCTCATACCCCTTGAAGCGGTGCGCGATGATCGCCTCGCCTTCCGTGGCCGTGAGCAACGGGTTGCGCAGGCCGATGATCCCGCGCGCGGGGATATTGAACTCGATGTGTACCCGATCACCTTTCAGTTCCACGCTCAGGAGTTCACCCTTGCGGCGCGAAACGAGGTCGATCACTTTGCTGCTGAAGGTCTCGGGCACTTGCACGGTGAGGATCTCCACCGGTTCGCAACGTTCGCCGTCGATCTCCTTCATGAGTACCTGCGGCTGGCCCAGTTGGAACTCGTAGCCCTCGCGGCGCATCGTTTCCACCAGGATGCCCAAGTGCAGGATGCCACGTCCGTATACCAGGAGCTTGTCGGGTGAACCCGTCTCCTCGATCTTCATCGCCAGGTTCTTCTCGATCTCCTTGTACAGGCGATCGCGCAGGTGGCGGCTGGTCACGAACTCACCTTCGCGCCCGAAGAACGGCGAGGTATTGATGGTGAACAGCATGCTCATCGTCGGCTCGTCCACCTTGATCGGTGTGAGGCCTTCCGGTTCATCGAAGTCCGCGATCGTGTCGCCGATATCGAAGCCCTCCAGGCCCATCACCGCGCAGATCTCGCCGCTGCCCAGGTCCACGGTCTTCACTTTCTCCTTGCCGAGACCCTCGAACACCATGAGTTCGGCCACTTTGCCCTTCACGATCTTGCCGTCGTTCTTCACCAGGCTCACGTTCTGCCCGGCCTTGATCCGGCCACGCGTGACACGGCCCACGGCGATGCGGCCTTGGAAACTGCTGTAGTCGAGGCTCGTGATGCGCATCTGCAAGGAACCCTCGACGATCTTCGGGGCGGGGATGTGCTCCAGGATCACGTCGAGCAGGTAGCTGACGTCCTCCGTCGGGGTCTTCCAATCGGGTCCCATCCAGCCTTGCTTGCTGCTGCCGTACACCACCGGGAAATCCAACTGCTGCTCCGTGGCATCGAGCGCGAACATCAGGTCGAACACCTGCTCATGCACTTCTTCCGGTGTGCAGTTCGGCTTGTCCACTTTGTTGATCACCACGATCGGCTTGAGGCCCAGCTTGATCGCCTTGCCGAGCACGAAACGCGTCTGCGGCATCGCGCCCTCGAAAGCGTCCACCAACAGGATCACGCCGTCGGCCATGTTCAGCACGCGCTCCACTTCACCACCGAAGTCACTGTGGCCCGGCGTGTCGATCACGTTGATCTTGACGCCCTTGTAACGTACGCTCACGTTCTTGCTCAGGATGGTGATGCCGCGCTCACGCTCCAGGTCGTTGTTGTCCAGCAGCAGGTCACCCACCGCTTCGTTGGCGCGGAAGAGCTGGCACTGGTGCAGGATACGGTCCACCAGCGTGGTTTTTCCGTGGTCGACGTGGGCGATGATGGCGATGTTGCGCAGTTCGGTCATGGGCGAGGTCTCGAAAAAGGTCCGCGAAGGTAGGTCTTTGGGCCGTCCGGAGAACCGGCGATCGGCGCGACCTGTCTATGTTCGCAGGCCCCGCTTCCTGGGGATGAAACACATGAGGCTCCTGATCTCGAGTGCGCTGGCCGCGCTGGCGCTGGGTTCCTGCATCGATACGCCCAATGCGGACCACGGCACCGTGTCCCAAGCGGATACGAACTGGATGGGCGAAGTGCGCATGACCAAGGGCGACACGGTGATCCGCATTTGCGGCAATGGGAAGACCTACAGGCTGAGCGGGCCGGACATGGACACCTTGGCCTTCCGCTATGTGCATGCCCGCATGAACACCGGCCAATGGATGAAGGTCTGGTGCTACGGGCACTTGGGAACGATCAGCATCGGTGGCCTCATGGACAGCGCACTATTCGCCGTGAAGTTCCAGCACTTGGACGCTTCTCTTCATTGCGACCCGGTTCCGGACGAACGTGTTTCAGGCGATTGGAAGCTCGATGACGTGGATACGCTGCACCCGCGCGCGATAAACCTGCACCTCTTCAGCGATGGCACCGCGACCATGATCACCCGATTGTCACAAGGCCAACCAGCCTTGGAGGAGGAAGGCACCTGGGGCATGGATGTGGAGAACCGGGTGAACGTGGTGTGGCCTCAGCGCCAACAGACCATGCTCTTCACATGGGACGGCACGAAGCTCATCAACACGAACGGTGTGCCCGGTAAAAGCATCACCATGCGCAAGCAAGGCGATGCCGACCGCATGGCCGGAGCATTCGGACGCACCGCGCGCTGGCTGGCCACCACCGCCACCGCGCAAGGAAGACCCACACGGCCCGAAGACCTGCTTCCCGCCACACCGCTCGCCGAACTCTTCGCCACACCGGCCGCATTGCAAGCGCTCCGCACCCAAGCGCTCGACACGCTCGACATGGACACGGAGAGCGCCGCGCTGCGCCTTGATGCCGCAGCCACCGTGCGCGATTATGTGCTGATGATGCGCTCCGTGGCGCGCCGATGATCCCTGCTATCTTCGCCGCGCATTCCGGGGAACGGCCGTGGGCGTTCATCCGGAACCTGCGGGCCCGTAGTTCAACTGGATAGAATGACAGATTCCGGTTCTGTTGGTTGGGGGTTCGAATCCCTCCGGGCTCACTGATGGACGGCGCTTCTGGCGCCGTTCTTCTTTCGTCCCATCGCGTACATCTCCCATGCGTATCGACAAATTCCTCTGGTGCGTGCGGCTCTGCAAGTCGCGAAGCATCGCTACGGACGAGTGCGCCAATGGCCGCGTACGCATCAGTGAGCGCGAGGTGAAGGCGAGCGCTGAAGTGAAAGTGGGCGACCTCATAGCGCTACGCCAACCACCCATCTGGCGCAGTTTCGAGGTGCTCGACATCCCATCTTCCCGTGTAGGGGCCAAGCTCGTTCCGGGGCTCATCGCGGACCGCACCTCGTGGCAGGATCTGGAGAAGCAGGAGATCGCGCGGAAGGTGCGCGCCGAGAGCCGTGATCCGGGCGAAGGACGACCCACCAAACGCGACCGCCGTGATATCGACCGGTTCACCGCGGAAGGGTGAGGGAGGCCGCGCCAATGCAGCGTTCACCGGACTTCGGAGCTTTTAGGGATCGTTAACAGCACCCCCGCTCGGGCACCGGGTAGTTTCGCATTCGTCTTCAGCTTCCCCATGAAAAAAACGGTACTCCTGCATGCTTTCAGCGCGGTCTTGTTGGCAGCGCACGCCACCCTCGCCATCGCCCAGAGCGATGGACAACGACGCGTGCGCATCGAGATCACGCGCAACGAGAACGGCAATGAAAGCCATGTGACGCGCGAATTCGACCTGAGCGATGAGAAACAGCTCGCCGATGCGCTGAAGGAACTCGGCGTGATGGACGAGATGAACATCATCGGCGATGACGAGAACCTGGTCATCGACTTCAAGCGCATGCGCGAAGGCGGGATGCTGAACGACATGAGCATGGCCCTGAGCATGGCCGATGCACCTGAATTCCCCAACGAACCGCGCGCTTACCTCGGGGTGTATTACGGAGATTGGAACGAACCCTGCGACAAGGAGGCGAAGAAGAACGGCCCGCCCGTGAAGGAAGGCGCCTGCGTCACCGCCGTAGAGGATGATACACCGGCTGAAAAGGCGGGCCTGAAAGAGGGTGATGTGATCATCGCCATGGACGACAAGAAGGTCACTGATGGAAGTGACCTCGTTGACGCGATCAACGACCACAAGCCCGGTGAAACCGTAAAGCTGGTTTACTACCGTGGCAAGGAGAAGAAGTCTACGAATGTGACGCTCGCCGTGAAAGTGGACGATGCCCCCGACATCGACTGGGGCTGGGGCCAAGGGGAGGGCAATGAGGCGTACGAGCGTGCGATGGAAAGCATGGCCGACGCTTTCCGTGCGGAACAGCAAGGTGCCTTCCTTGGTGTGGATGGCGAAGACCTGCCGGATGAGGGTGGCGTGCGCATTACCAACGTGGTGGACAGCAGCGCCGCCGAGCGTATGGGCTTGAAGGAAGGCGACGTCATCCGCTCCATCAATGGCGAGAAGATCGAGGACTTCGAAGACCTCGCCGACCTGATGGACGCGACGGAACCGAATTCCGATGCGCAAGTGCTCGTGAAGCGCGACGGCAAGGAGATGACGCTCAGCGGAAAGCTCGGACAGCGGCAACGCATGACCTGGAACTGGAGTGGCAGCTCTCCTTTCCCGATGATGGCGCCCATGCCTGCGATGCCACCCATGCCGCCAATGCCCGAAGGCTTGAGCGAAGAGGACCAGGCCGAATACCAGCGCGATCTGGACGAGTACCAGCGCAACATTGATGAGCACCAGCGGGACATGGATGAGCATCAACGGGACATGGACGAGTTCCAGCGCGAACGGGATGAGCGCCGCCGCGACATGGACGAGCTCCGACGCGAACTGGACGAATTGCGCCGCGACCTGCGCGGTGAAGTGACCCGCGAGATGCGCGTGACCGTGGACGCCGTGAAGCTCTCCAAGGAGGAAAGCGATGTGCTCAAGAACAAAGGCGTTACCGGGCTGGAAACGGCACTCGATCTTCCCGGCCTGCGCGTATCACCGAACCCGAGCAGCGGCTCCTTCGACCTGGCCTTCCAGGTGCCCGAGCGCGGCGACCTCAACGTGGACGTGCATGACGCCAACGGTGACCGCGTGTACCACGAGAGCATCACCGGTTTCAAAGGCAACTACGAGCGCGTGCTCGACATGAGCGATCGCCCGGGCGGCACCTATTTCGTGGTGATCACCCAGAACGGGAAAGCGCAAGCGAGGAAGCTCGTAAAGCAATAGGACCAGTCGAAAGTGGCAAGTGGAAAGTGATAAGTGCGGTCCGCACTTATCACTTTCCACTTTCTACTTTCCACTCACCACTTTCTTTGCATGCATGAAGCTCCTGATCCGCCTCGTCATTTCCACCATCGCGGTATTGGTGACCGACCTGTTGTTGAGCGGCGTTCACCTCGGCGAATTCCCCGCAGCGCTCTGGGTGGCCATCGTGCTGGGTGTGCTCAACACGCTTGTGCGCCCGTTGATCATCCTGCTCACGTTGCCGGTCACACTCGTCACGCTCGGCCTTTTCGTGCTGGTGATCAACGCCGGTATGGTCATGCTCGCCGCGCGCCTCCTCGATGGCTTCAGCGTGGACAGCTTCTGGTGGGCGCTGGGGTTCAGCATCGTCCTCTGGGCCGTGCAAGGATTCTTGCTGGCGGTAGATGGTGGGAAGGAACAGGCCGACTGAGCTCTCGTTCAACCGTCGTTTCGCATAGCCAAGCGCCGTTTTGGCCCTTGGATGGTTTTGATCAGCACAACCGGTGCGCGTTGCCTTTGTCGATCTTTAGCTTGCAGAAAACCCTTCCGCCATGAACGCCAACTGCCAACTGCCAACTGCCTGTTGCCCTGAGTCCGGGCTGGGAACATCTCGCGACATTCTGTAGCCGTATACTCGTCATGCTGGCACTCAGCTCGGGGGCTGTTGCTTCCCTCTCGGCGCAGAACGTGTACATGGAGAACACCTCGGATTGTAACTGGGCCGTTGTGGTCCGCTACGCGGATGTAGGCTGCAATTGGGACCCGCCGACAGCGCCTGGCATGGTTTGCAATCCGAACATGGGCGCAGTGACCTACTATTCAGGTGCAAATACGAACACAAGTGCGTCAACACCAGGTAGCAGTGAAGTTTGCTTGGTGACGATCCTTGATGGCAGCTCCAACCCGATTGCTTACTGTGGGTGCGCGGCACAGAGTTGCTTGATCGAGGATCTCGATTGCGGAGGACCACTGATCTCGATCGATATCACGGTTACGCAGAAAACTACGACCATCAAATTCGCGGAGCAATGACCTCTTCCGGCGAGGTCAGATGTGGGCATCTCCGCACTCTTCACATGGTCCTTGCATTTGGGCTGTCGTTGACCTCCACAGCCCAGAAGAGGAACTCCCATTGGGCCATCGCCGGGAAAAATCTGGAATCCTACCCTGGCTCCCTGATCGGAGGGATGAACGATAACCCATCTGTGGCCTTCTCAATTCCCCATGGTAACAGTGAATCGAGCGCAGCGATCTCGGACACTTCCGGCTCTTTGCTCTTCTACGCTGCTCGCGGCCGGATCTTCCGCACCAGCGGAGAGGAAATGTTCGTCACATTCGGCGGGTACTTGAATTTGGATGTCACACAGGGGCAGCTGATAATACCGCGACCTGGAAGCAGTTCACTTTATGATGTGTTGATGATCGATGTCTCGCCGGATTCGACCATATCCACCTTGCGCAAGCCCAAGGCGCTTCACATGGTGGTGGACATCACTGCTGATGCCGGCGCAGGGGCTGTGGTGAGCGATGAGGTCTCGTTCGGGTACAATTTCACCGAACGCCTCACCGGCACCCCGCATGCCAATGGCACGGACTATTGGGTGCTGATGCATGAATGGAAGAGCGATAAGTTCCTGGCCCACCAGATCTCCGCTGATGGCCTTGATACGATACCGGTCGTGAGCCATGCGGGTGCCGTACATAGTGCGGACTATGGGGGCTGTGCGACCAGCAGTAACAGACAAGGGGAAATGAAATGCTCCTATCAGGGCGATCTGATCGCCGTCACCTCCCTGAACTGGATCTGCGGCAGCGACACCTTGCGTCCCGGGCTCGCACAGGTATTCCATTTTGACGATGCCACGGGTCTTGTCACGTATTGGTTCACATTGCCCATGCATCACCAAGCCTATGGCGTCGAATTCTCGCAGGACGGCGGCAAGCTCTATCTGCCGGGCATAGATTCGCTGGTGCGCTACGTGGACCAGTACGACCTGCTTGCGGGGGACACCACCGCGATCAAGGATTCGCGAACACGGATCTTCAGCATCCCGTTCGTCGGCACTTCCTCGGACCCGACACCGAGCGCGATGGAACTGGCTCCGAACGGTAAGATCTACGTCACACATACCGGCAACTCACTTGACGCGATAAACGCGCCGAACGCCCAAGGGCTGGCATGCGACTATGTCCAGGATGCTATCCTATTCCCGAATCCCCATAATCAAGTGGGCCACACCAACCAGATCAAACGCTACCACGACAGCGAGTTCAACGAACTGCATACAGGGTTCGGTCTTGTGACGCAGCCTGCCCATTTCGCCATCTGGCCCAACCCCGCCTCTTCGAGCATCTGGTTGCGCATGCCTGCGAACATTCTATCACCCCGTGTGCGCGTTCATGACAACACGGGTCGCTTGTTGCGTGAGGTTGTTGGACAAGGCGCGCTCGGTGGCATCATGGACGTGAGTGGCCTGGCCAGCGGCATGTACACCGTAAGCCTGTTGGACGATAGCGCGGTTATAGGGCAGGCGCGGCTAGTGGTACAGTGAACAAGCTTCAAGGCTCAAGTTCCAAGTCTCAAGCTCCAACAAGAGCGCCTTTGAGACTTGAAGCTTGAGCCTTGCGACTTGAAGCTTTCCTCAGTTGTCCCCATCAAGCAGCCCACCGAGGCCGCCGAGCAAGGAGCCTTCTTCGCGACGCCCACCACCTGCGCGCGGTGCGGCCGCCACGATGTTGTTCGCCAGACGGCTGAAGGGCAGCGACTGCAACCACACATGTCCCGGTCCGCGCAGCGTGACGAAGAACAGGCCTTCGCCACCGAACAATGTGTTCTTGATGCCGCCGATGAACTGGATGTCGTATTCAACGTTGCCTGTCATGCCCACGAGGCAGCCCGTATCCACGCGCAGCACTTCACCAGCGGCCAGATCCTTCTGCACCACGGTTCCGCCGGCATGCACGTACACCTGGCCGTCGCCTTCCAGCTTCTGCATGATGAAACCTTCACCGCCGAATAGGCCCGCACCGAGTTTTTTTTGGAACGCGATGCCGATACTCACGCCTTTCGCCGCGCAGAGGAAGGAGTCCTTCTGGCAGATGAGGCGCTGGCCGTAGTCCCGCAGGTCGAGCGGGATGATCTTGCCCGGGTACGCCCCGGCGAACCACACCGTGCGGCGCTGACCGCTGATGTTGGTGTAGGTGGTCATGAACAGGCTTTCCCCCGTGAGGATGCGCTTGCCCGCGCCCATGAGCTTCGTAAGGAAGCTCTGCTCCTCGCCATTGCCGCTGCCGAAGATGGTCTTCATCTCGATGCCCTCGTCCATCATCATGAACGCGCCGGCCTCGGCCAGCACGGTCTCCTGTGGGTCCAGCGTGATCTCCACGCATTGCATGTCATCACCGACGATGCGGTGGTCGAGTTCATGGGAAGTGCGGCTCATGTGGCAGTGGTGTTCAGTGGGCCAAATGTATCGGCGAGGCCCCGGTTCTCCCCCTTCAGCCCAACAGCTAATTTGGCCGTTCCTGTAGAACCGCGATGCCCGAACCGACCACCACCGCCGTGCTGAAGACCGAAGCGATCGACACCTCCGTGCTTTTGAAAGCTTGGGAGCTGATGTGTACCGCCAAGGCGATGACCGAGACCTACGAGGAGCACTTCAAGTTCACGAGCAAGTATGTGCATGCGACCAGTCGTGGGCACGAGGCGATCCAACTGGCGCTCGGCCTGCAACTGAAGCCGCAGGATTTCGTGGCCCCGTACTACCGGGATGACAGCATCCTGCTGGGCATCGGCATGCGGCCGTTTGAACTCATGCTGCAACTGATGGCCAAGCGCGACGACCCCTTCAGCGGCGGCCGCAGCTACTACTGCCACCCCAGCTTGAAGCGCGAGGGCATGCCGCGCATACCGCACCAGAGCAGCGCCACCGGCATGCAGGGCATCCCGACCACCGGCATCGCGCTCGGCCTCTTGTACAAGGAACAAGCGGGCATCGCGCACGACCTGAACGGCGGACCGGCCGACCTGGCCCCTATTGTCGTTTGCTCCTTCGGCGATGCATCCATCACCGAGGGCGAAGTGGCTGAGGCCTTCCAGATGGCTGTGCTGAAGAGCCTGCCCATCATCTATTTGGTGCAGGACAACGAGTGGGACATCAGCGCGCACGCTTCAGAGATCCGCAAAGGCGATGCGACCTCCTACGCGAAGGGCTTCCCCGGATTGGAGACGCGAACGATCGATGGCACCGACTTCTTCGCCAGCTATTCCACCTTGAACGAGGTGATCGCCACTGTACGCAGAGAGCGACGACCCTTCCTGGTGCATGCGAAAGTGCCCCTGCTCAACCACCACACCAGCGGCGTGCGCATGGATTTCTACCGCAGCGAGAAGGACCTCGCCGAGCACCGCAAGCGCGATCCGCACCCGAAGTTCTTCCAGCAGCTGCTCGACAACCGCCTGCAGCTGGACGGCCTGAAGAAGCTGGAACAGCAGGCCATCGCTACGGTGAAGGCCGACTTCGAGCTGGCGAGGAATGCGGAAGACCCGCGCCCGGAGGATGTCACCACGCACGACTTCGCTCCAACACCAGTCACCGAAGAGAAAGGCGAACGCGAACCGAAGGACCGCGAGCCGACCGTGATGGTGGACTGCGCGCTCTTCGCCATCCGAGAGCTGATGCAGGAAGACCCGAAGTGCCTGCTCTACGGACAGGATGTCGGTGCCCGGCTGGGCGGCGTGTTCCGCGAAGCCGCCACACTCGCGCGCGACTTCGGCGACCACCGCGTGTTCAATACCCCGATCCAGGAAGCCTTCATCATCGGCAGCACCGTGGGCATGAGCGCGGCGGGGTTGAAGCCGATCGTGGAAGTGCAGTTCGCTGACTACATCTGGCCGGGCCTCAACCAGCTCTTCACGGAGGTGGCGCGCTCGTGCTACCTTACCGTCGGGAAGTATCCCGTGAGTTGCATCGTGCGCGTGCCCATTGGCGCGTACGGCAGCGGCGGACCCTACCACAGCAGCAGTGTGGAGAGCGTGCTCTGCAACATCAAGGGCATCAAGATCGCCTACCCCAGCACCGGCGCGGACCTGAAAGGACTGATGAAGGCCGCCTACCACGATCCGAACCCCGTGGTGATGCTGGAGCACAAAGGGCTCTACTGGAGCAAGATCAAAGGCACCGAGGACGCCAAGACCATCGAGCCTTCGCCGGATTACATCATTCCGTTCGGCAAAGCGCGCATCGTTCAACGCGCGGAGGAAGCGCTGATCGCGAAAGGCGAAGCGGCGGTGATCGTCACCTACGGCATGGGCGTGTATTGGGCCAAGGCCGTAGCGAAGGAATTCCCCGGCCGTGTCACGATCATCGATCTGCGCACACTCGTTCCGCTCGATGAGGACACGGTGATGAGCGCCGTGAGCGAACATGGCCGTTGTCTGGTGGTGACCGAAGAGCAACTGACGAACTCCTTCGCGCGAGCACTGGCCGGGCGTATCAGCGATGTGTGCTTCCGGGATCTCGATGCGCCGGTGAAGACCATCGGCGCGATCGATATGCCCGCTGTGCCGCTGAACGGCACGCTCGAAGCGGCGATGATCCCCAGCGCGGAGAAGGTCGCGGAGGCGCTCGGTGACCTGTTGCGCTACTGATCGCTGTGGAAGAGCATCACCTCATCGTTCCGCGTACCGCGCGGTATCACACGCTGGGCGAGTCGCGAACAGCGAAAGCACTGTGGATCGTATTGCATGGTTACGGGCATCTCGCCCGCTACTTCCTGCGTTCCTTCGAGGGGCTTGAGCGGGAACTGTTGATCGCCGCGCCGGAGGGTCTTTCACGCTACTACACCGATGCCGAGCACACACGGGTGGGGGCCACTTGGATGACCCGCGAAGACCGCGAGCACGAGATCGCGGACCAGATCGGGTACTTGGACAGACTCACCGAAGAGCTGCAAAGCAAATGCGCGCCCGGCACCCCGTTGCACGTGCTCGGTTTCTCACAGGGCGTCGCGACGGCCTGTCGGTGGTTGTGCATGGGCAAGGCACACGCCCAACGTTTCGTGCTCTGGGGCGGCAGCCTGCCTCCCGACCTCAGTCCTTCGACTTTGGCCGAACGGATGAGCACGACCGCCGTGCATCTCGTGCACGGCACCAAGGACACGCTTGTACCGGAAGAAGTGCTGGCCGCGAGCGAGGCGAAATTTCGGGTCACTGGCATCACGCATGAGAGCCACCGCTTCGATGGCGCTCATGCGCTGGACAAGCTGCTGCTGCAGCGGCTCCTTACAACGTGATCGTTCCCTTCTGCGCGCTCCAGCCGAGCATATCATCGATCGTACGCACGCTCACGCTGTGGTAGTTGGGCCGCGCCGCCTTGTAGATGTTCATCGCCATGGCGCGGCCCTTCTCCGTGGAGATGAGCTGCTCGTACAGCGGTATCAGGAACTTGCGGCGGCCCACCTGTGTGAGGAATGAATCGAGCCGTTCGTAGCTCGGACCGTAGTCGTTCTTCACGCATTGCTCCAACCATGCGGCCAGGACCTCGGAATTTCCGCTGCGCGTGAACGCGAAGGCGAGGTCCAACTCGGCCATGCGTGCGTTCTCCAAGCTGTCCGGCAGGTGGCGCAGGAAGTGCATCCACTCGAAGGTGCTCCAATCCTTTACCGCCAATTTCTTTGCAGGAGTACCGGACTGCCAGCGCGCGATCTCCTCGTCCACCTTGGCGAAACGGTCCGATGCCGGTACGATGTCATCATCAGGCAAACCGGTCTGGTAGATCCAGCGGTCCACGTTCACGTCGATGTTGTTCGGCAAGAGCAGTTGTTCTTTCAAGTAGGCCACGAATTTTTCCGTGGTCATCCCCTGGAAAGCGAACTTGTCGAAGTAGCCGCGCAGGAACGCATCGAATTTCTCCCGTCCTGCTTTCTTCTCCAGCACGCGCAGCAGGCCGTAACCCTTTTCGTAGGCGATGTCGGTCATGCCGTCATCGGGGTCACGCCCGGCAAGATCCAACTTCAACCGTGTGTCCTCCGGATGCTTGCCGGTCTCGATGTCCTTGATGCTCGCCACGAGGTCCTGGTGACCCAGCATGCCGGTCATCGCGCTGTAGTCCGCGCCGTAGAGCTTCTCGCTGATGCGGTGCTCGAAGTACACCGTGAATCCCTCGTTCAGCCAGAAATCGTCCCACGTGGAGTTGGTCACGAGGTTGCCGCTCCAGCTGTGCGCGAGCTCGTGCGCGATGAGGGCCGT
>JBGAJW010000093.1:0-15957 GCA_044224725.1 Flavobacteriales bacterium | reverse complement strand
GTCTCGTTGGTCATGGGGTCCACACGGATGCGCAGCTCGAAGTACGCGCCCTGGTCCTCATCGTCTTCCCATTGGAAGCGCATCAGTTCGCCGAATTTGCGGCTGAGGCACTGGGCGGTCTGGTCGTCGTTTCCCCAGCGGAAGGTGAAGTGGTCACCGCGCACGTCCACGTCATCGCAGAACCATTCGCTCAATCCGCTCGGTGAGCTGATCATGTCGTAGAGCGAGCCGGGGGTCGCGTTCATATAGAACTCCACAGAGAAGCGCTCCTTCACCGGGCGTTTCAATGCGCGGGCGGGTGAGCCCAACGGGTCCAATCCGGTCATCACCGCTACCACGGGCGGTTTGGGCTTGGCGTCCTTCGCGGGGGCTTCCTTCGTTGCCGGTTTGGCTGCCGGGGCCGGGGCTTTCGGGGCCGCAGCAGGAGCGGCCGGTTTCTCCGGGGCCTTCGCAGCAATAGGCTTTTCCGGCGCTGGTTTGGCCACCGCCGGGGCCGAAGCCTTGGCCACCGTGGGCGAAACCGGTTTCGCGGGAGCTATCGGTTTGCTTGCCGGGGCCGGTTTCGCCGGAGCGACTTTGGTCCGGGCCTTCGCGGGAGCCGGTTTGATTGCCGGGGCAGGCTTGCTGACCTGAACCACCTTCTTTACTGGAGCGGCTGCCTTGGGTTTTGGCGCAGGAGCCTTGGTCGCCTTCTTGGCAACGGGCTTGGCGGCGGCCTTCTTCGGCTTCGCAACGACCTTCTTCTTAGGGGCTGGTTTCGCCGGGGTCTTTTTCGCGACCTGCTTCTTGGCCTTGCCCGTCGGGGCCTTGGCCTTTGCAGGAACCTTTTTCTTCGCGGCTGGCTTCGCTTTCGCGGGTTTCTTCTGCGTCTTCGCCTTCACTTTCGCCATGGATCCGCGGTCGATTGGGGGTGCGGGGAAAGGTAAGTAGATCCCCCACCCGTGCAAGTCCTCAACGGGCCCGTCCCAATGCCGGATGCTGCTATATTCGCGCCCCGATTTTCTGGCGCGGTAGCTCAGCTGGTTAGAGCGCGTGATTCATAATCACGAGGTCGGGAGTTCAAGTCTCCCCCGCGCTACTTCTTCTCTTGGTAAGCCCCTCGGTGTGAGGGGCTTTTTCGTTGGGGTCTCCACTCTTCCAATTCTTCATCAGGTCTCCGCAACAGCGCTGTGCGCTCAATCAGATTCGGGACCATGAGGCATCTATGAAGCTCAGGGTCCCGAAACGGAGACCCTGAGTGAGGGAGAATTTAGGTGATGAACCAAGACCGCCTGTCCGCGCGGATCACGGCTGTGGCCCAACCGTAGGGTCGCGTCACCTGTTCATCAATTGACGAACCAAGTTGACCGCGTTGGTCGCCAGTAGGCTGACCGTCGCCCAGTTCAAGGCGGTCTGGTTTGCTGTGATGAAAATGATCACAGCACAGGTGGTGAACAGAACCGCCCTTCCCTTGTGATCAGTGTCGAACAACCATCTGGCGAACATCCAACCATTGAATGGCGCTGCTTCGTCCGGTGGCCTTTGAACCTTTCTTCCCATGCGATCGATCCCGATAGCGCGGTTGAAATACGCGCTAACGTCACGCAAGTGTCCAGCCGTTTGGAACGGATGGTGTCGATTTTCAGCCTATGGCCCTGTGGTCTTCGATGAACTGGACGGGTATTTCGTCCAACGGGGTTTGGCGCTCTCTGGTCAAGGCTGTTGGACATCTGATTCACCCGGTCCAACAGCCGGTTCTTCCTTCTTGGACTTGCGGCCATATCCGCCCTTTGCTCGCGCGGGCGTCCTTCGCCCGTGCGTGTGTATTCGACGCGTCACGCGTCCATGAAAGATGTGGGGTCGGGCATGGACGCCCTGAATACATAGGAGCGGGCGGAGACAAGCCTTCGCGAAACGCTTCGGCTGCTGAAAGACTCCCGCTCCAGCATCAAAGGTGTTGCCCGGCCTCCGTCCGTCCATATCTTCTAGCCCCCGCCCTTGCCAGAAATGCTGTCGATCCCCAAGACCCCATGCCCCGTTGGTGGGCTCATCCCGTGGATGGGTGGCCTGTGGCCCATCGCGGGTCGCCGAGCGCATCCTGTTTTCATCTGGCTCTACACCATCCATGAGAAGCGGCCGGACATGGGCCTGGTGATCTGGGCCAACATCTCGCAGGAAGAGATCGTGCGCGAGATGGGCCTATTCGCGCGGTTCAAGCCGGGTGATCGGGTGCGGATCGGTTCGTGGGACGCGCGCAAGGTGCTGTCGCGCAAGTGGGACTTCGACAAAGGAACGATGCACTACAGCATAGAAGGGATGCGCGCGGGAAAGGAACTGACCATGGACCAGGACCAGTTGCTCGCACGCATCAAGGCGGCGGAGGAGGAGACGGCGTAGGGGAAAGGATAGCTTTGATGTTCACCCTTATCCCCGACGAACATGGAAGCTTCGCCTACTGCCATCGCACAGTCCCAGCTGTTCTTGCAGGTTGTTACCCTTGCGCTGGTCATCTGGATCCTCGTCCGTCAGAAATCGCTCATCAAGACCGTGGGGGCGGACAAGCCCAACCAATCCGGCGGTAACTGAAGGGAGCCTCAAGTGCACGGGTGGAACCTGTCCGACCCGACAGCGGAAGGACTGTTTACCTTCACCGCATGCGTTCTCCGTTGCTGATCGCCTTCGTGTTTCCCCTGCTTTCATGGGGCCAATCCGGCTTTACCAAGAAGGACGACCTCTCCATCCGGCAGGTGATGTCCGCCCAGGAAAAGGCGTGGGACAATGGTGACATACCGGGCTTCATGGAGGGCTATTCGGACAGCGTGTGCTTCGTGAGCAAGAAGGGCATCACCTGCGGGAAGGCGGGTGTAACGGCCAACTACCAGAAGCACTACCCGGACAAGGCGGCGATGGGCGACCTCACCTTCGGCGGGCTGGAGATCCTCGGTGCGGGTGCGGACAATGCCTGGTGTACGGGCACATGGGAATTGATCCGCGCGCAGGACACGCTCGGCGGCGGCTTCAGCTTGTTATGGGAGCGCACCGCGCAAGGCTGGCGGATCCTGCGGGACCATACCTATTAGAACCGAAGAGTCGGCGAACGAGGCTTCGCAAAAGTCAAAGGGGGCTCCCGATCTTTCGCGCCTTTGCACCTGACCCTTCTTTAACCCCGGCCGCAACGAAGTGGAGAGCCGGGGTATCTTTCCCCGCGATGACCTACGCCATCATCGGTTTCACGGTACTCATCTCGCTGCTCGCGTTGCGGGACCGGAAGGTGTTCGAGAGCATGATGTTCGAGCCCTTCGTGATCAACGTGCGCAAGGACTGGTTCCGGCTGGTGACGCACGGCTTCATCCACGGCAATATTCCGCACTTGGCGGTGAACATGTTCGTGCTCTTCATATTCGGGCCTACGGTGGAGAACGGTTACGCGGAGATCACCGGTCGCACGGGGATACTTCCATTCCTGATCCTGTACCTGGCCGGCATCACGCTCAGTTCGTTGCCCGGCTACTACAAGCACCGTTGGGATCCGACCTATCGCGCGGTAGGCGCTTCGGGGGCGACGAGTGCGGTGGTCTTCGCATCCATCCTGATGTATCCGACGAACAAGATGTACCTCTTGATCCTGCCCATCCCGGCGCAGGCGTGGATCTTCGGCTTGCTGTACCTGGGGTACGAATGGTACATGGGCAAGCGCGGGGGCGATGGCATCGCGCACGATGCGCACTTCGCCGGGGCCTTGGTGGGCATCGTGTTCACGGCCTTGCTGGATCCCGGTCTTCTTCCGCGATTCATGTCTGCGGTCTCCGGTTCCTTTTCATGAGCGCGGTACCGGCCATCTTCCTTGACCGCGATGGCGTGATCGTGCGCGAGCGCGGCGAGCATACGTGGCGCATGGAGGATTTCGAGATACTCCCCACGGTGGCCGATGCGTTGAAGGGGATACGCGCGGCGGGCAAGATGAGCGTGCTGATCACCAACCAGAGCGGCATCGGCCTGGGGCTTTACGGCCACGCGGATGTTGAACGCTTGCACACGTATCTTCACGCGCACCTCGCCCAGCAGGGCGCGGCCATCGACGCGGTGTACTACTGTCCGCACCATCCCCAGCAAGGGCGCTGCCTTTGCCGCAAGCCGGGCTCCTTGCTCCTGGAGCGCGCCATCGCCCGTTACGGCATCGATCCTTCCGTTTCAGTAATGATCGGTGATCGCGACCGCGACGTGCTGGCGGCCGAAGCGGTCGGTGTGCGTGGTATCCTGGTGGAAGCGAACGCGCCCCTGATGGACGTGCTGAAGACCCAAGCGCTGATCTGATGGACGGGGCGGTGATCGTGAACGGGGAGCTGGTGCCGAGCGGGCAGCCGGCCATCAGCTTGGACAACCGCGCGTTCCATTATGCCGATGGCCTGTTCGAGAGCATCCGCATCGTGGAAGGCAAGCCCTGCTTCCTGGATGCGCATTGGACCAGACTGGTCGAGGGCATGAAGGTGCTGCGCATCGAACAACCGAAGGGATTGGATGAGCGATCGCTCATGACGTACATCACCCGGCTCGTGCAGGAGTGCGCATTGCCGAACGGTCGCGCGCGCCTCACGGTCTTCCGCGATTCGCCGGGCTACTTCCGGCCGCGTTCGCATGAGGGCGGTTTCACACTGGAACTGAAACCGGTACCTGCGCCGAACTTCATCCTGAACCATCAGGGCCTCACCGTGGATCTCTACCCGGAGATGCGCAAGGCGGTGAACATGTTGAGTGTGCACAAGACGTTGAACTGCCAGCTCTACGTGATGGCCAGCCTCTGGTCCATGGAGCGCGGGCTGGACGATTGCCTGCTGCAGAACGATCGCGGCAACATCATCGAGAGCAGTTCGGGAAACCTCTTCATCGTGAGCAACGGTGTGCTCTACACGCCTTCGCTCAGCGACGGATGCATCGGCGGCGTGATGCGCATGCAGGTGATCAACCTGGCGATCGCGAACGGCATCAAGGTTTACGAATGCTCGCTGAACCCCCAGAACCTGCTGGCGGCGGATGAACTGTTCTTCACGAACGCTTCACGCGGTCCGCAATGGGTTTCCGGCTACCGCACCAAGCGCTACACGCACCGCATGGCCTTGCACTTGGTGGACCTGTTGGTGAAGAAAGTGCTCAGTTGAGCGAAGGGTCCTCCGGGAAATTCGCCAGTGGAGCGTACGGACCACCCATGTCCCTGAGGGTATCGCCCCAGAGATCGTTGAGGTGCGTGTTCATCACGCGCTTCTTGTCACCGGGAGCGATCAGCCACGCGCGTTCCTCCAGTTCCTTCATCAACTGGTCGGCTCCCCAACCGCTGTATCCGACGAAGAAGCGCACATGCTTGGCGAGCTTCGGGTCGGTGGCGAGTAAGCTGCGCAGTTGTTCGAAGTCGCCGCCCATGTGAACGCCGTCCACCACGCCCACACTGCCCTCGATGCGCTTGCCGAGCGTGTGCAGGTAATAGAGGTTGCCGCTCTGTACCGGTCCACCGATGCTCACACGTCCCATGATCGGTGGCATGTTCTCCATGATGTCGGCGATGTCCATGTCCACGAATCTGTTCAGCACGAAGCCGAACGAACCTTCCTTGTCGTGCGCGCACAACAGCACCACGGTCCGGCGGAAATAGGGATCGGTGAGGTAGGGGCCGCTCACGAGCAATCGGCCGCGCGCGGGTTTGAGCGCGTTGTCGGGGTTGAGCTCCAAGGGATCGGACATGCTCGCTGCGATTCCCGACCAAGGTAACGAGAACGCGCGGCGCGTTGGTGCGTGGGGCTGGCGGATAACTTCGCCACGATCAAGATCCTGTGCACATGAGCGATACGAAGCGCGTTGAACACCGAACGGACTATGTGAAAGGAGCGCTCACCGAGTCGACGGCGGGCACTGACCCGTTCGCGCTTTTCGGGAGGTGGTTGGAGGACGCGGAAAGCTCGGGTCAGCCGGAGCACCACGCGATGGCCTTGGCCACGGTCGGCAGCGCGAGCATCAGTTGCCGCATCGTACTGTTGCGTTCGTTCGATCGGAACGGGTTCGCCTTCTACACCAACTACAACAGCCGTAAGGCGATGGACCTCGAACGCGATCCGCGCGCGGCGCTCACCTTCTTCTGGCCGCAGATGGAGCGGCAGGTGCGCATCGAAGGGAAGACCGAGGTGCTGTCTGCCGAAGAGAGCGACGCCTATTTCGCCTCGCGCCCACGCGAGAGCCGGATCGGTGCGTGGAGCAGCGACCAGAGCCGGCTCGTGGAAAGTCGCGAACTCCTGGACGAGCGTTATGCGCGTTGGCAGGAGCGGTTCAAGGAGGGGGAGGTACCGCGTCCCGAACATTGGGGAGGATTGCGCGTGCGCCCGGTGCGCATCGAATTCTGGCAGGGACGTGCGGACCGCATGCACGATCGCATCGCTTTCGAGCATTTCGCTGATGGCACATGGCAGCGGATGCGCTTGCAACCCTGATCCAAGGAAGGGTATGAATGCAGAAGACCCCCGACATCGTCGGGGGTCTTTGCTTCTGTAGCGTCGACTGCTTACTTCTTCTTCTTCGCAGCCTTCTTGGCGGCCTTCTTCTTGGGAGCGGCCTTTTTGGCGGCCTTCTTGGCGGTCGCCTTTTTCGCAGCGGCTACCGTACGCTTGGCCGGACGGCTCTTGCCACGGCTACCTGCGGTACGCTTGCCTTTCTTCGTTTTCAAATCGCCTTTGCCCATTGTCTGGAGTGTTAAGGGTTTGGTTCAAAAGTAACGGGGGCCTTAACGGAGGATGCCTTCAAGAGGTTACATTCTCAACCGATCGGTGTTGAGAACCACGGTGCGCGATCATGATGATCACCTACAGGATCCCCCGATGCGGGGATCCCGACATCGCGTGATCAAACAGCGGTCGGCCCGCCTCCGGTCTCGCGCCTGATCAGCTCCTCGATGTGATGGGCACTGTGCACGATCTTGCGGGCCCACGATAGTTTCAGGGCCATCAACCGTTGCTGGTCCATGCGCCAGGGGACATCGCTCGCGCGCAACCGTTCCATCACGGTGAACAGGGTGATGGCGGCGCTCACGCTGATGTTGTAGCTCTCCGTGAAGCCGTACATCGGGATGCGCAGATGGATGTCCGCCCGCTCCATGATGGTATCACTGAGCCCCGTGAGCTCGGTACCGAAGCAGAACGCCAGCGGCGCATCGAGGGGGATCGTGTGCGGTGTGACGTTTTCCGCGCGCGGGGTAGTGGCCACGATGCGGTAGCCCTCCTTCTTCAGGTGTTCGATGCAGGCGAGCGAATTGTCGGCATGCTCCCGGTAGCGGTGCATGTCGGTCCACTTCGAGCTGCCGAGCGTGACGTCCGGGTTCATCACGTACTTGTTGCGGTTCTCGATGATGTGGATGTCCTGCACGCCGAGCAGGTCGCAGGTGCGCACCACGGCACTGGCGTTGTGCGGTTGATAGATGTCCTCCATCACCACGGTGACGTGGCGGGTGCGTTCCGGTGCGATGCGGTCGAAGAGCGCGCGCTTGTTGTCGGAGATGAACGAGGAAAGTCGATCGTAGAGCTCGGCGTCGGAGAGCATGGGTGTGGAGGAAAGGTGGTGCAAAAGAAAAGGTCCCCCGGTGAGAGGGACCTTTCCAGTAAAGCGCGGAAGCTTACTTCACTTTGCTGCTGAGGTCAGCGCCGGCCTTGAACTTCACGACTTTCTTGGCAGCGATCTTGATCTCCTTGCCCGTTTGCGGGTTGCGGCCTTTGCGGGCTGCGCGCTTGGAGATGCTGAAAGTGCCGAAGCCGACGAGGGCCACACGGTCACCTTTCTTCAGGGCCTTCGTGGTGTTGGTCACGAAAGCATCCAGGGCGCGCTTGGCGTCCGCCTTGGAGATCTTCGCGTCAGACGCGATCGACTCGATCAGTTCAGCTTTGTTCAGTCCCATGTTGTTGTGTTGGTTTGTTGGTTGAGTTGAAACTCGGTGCTAATGTATCGGGAGAACCGCGCCTGTCAAGGGTTTGCGGTGGTGTGTCCGGAAAATGTTGAAAAAACAGGGGGTTTGTTGATAAGTCACTCTACAAGCCGCTTGTACCAAGGGTTTCAGGAAAGCGCGTTGACCGATCCGCATCAAGTGTTGGGCCAACGTTTCAACGCTCGTCCAACCATACGCGATCGGTGCCATCGAAGTGCGGTGACTGAACGCTGATCACGCGCAAGGGTGTGCTGCTCGTGACCTTCACCGCATGTGGTGTACCGGGCGGGATCAGGATCGCATCACCGGATGCGATGGTGCGCGTGCTGTCGCCGAGCATCATCTCCGCAGTGCCGTCGAGCACGAACACGTGTTCCGTATGGGTACGGTGCAGGTGTGGCCGCACGCCGGCATCAATGCACAGCATGAACGAGGAACAGGCGCTGTCGTTGTGCAGCGTGACGGAACGCACCGGGCCCGTCCCCTCCGGACAAGGCAGTTCATCAGCGGAAAGGACACGTTGTGCGCGGAGGTGCGTGGCGAACGATACCGCGAGCAGGAAGAAGATGCAGGGAACGAACCTCATTCGAATCGCATGACCGGTGATCCCCGGAGGCCGCGCAGGAAGGAAGCGGCATCCATGCGGCGTTTGCCTTCCGCTTGCACCTCTTGCGCTTCGATCGCTCCCGTGCCGCACCGCACGAGCAACTGCTGATCGTTCGCGATCACGGTACCAGGGCCACCATCAGGAGAACGGTAGGCCACACGTGAGCGGAGGATCTTGAACAATTGCGAAGGCTGATCATCGATGACCAGTCGCGACCAGGCACCCGGGTGAGGGCTCAACCCGCGGATGTGGTCGTGTACGGCGGTGACGTCGCTCCGCCAGTCAATGCGGCAATTTTCCGGGGTGAGCTTGGGTGCCGTCTTCGCGATGGCACCGCTCGTGTTCTGGGCGATCGGGATGACCCGGCCGTTGAAGATGTCGTTCACGCTCTTCACGATCAGCGATGCGCCGATGCGCATGAGCCGGTCGTGCAGTTCACCGGCCGTTTCTTCTGGAGCGATGTCGGCTTCCTGCCGTTGGATCACATCCCCTGTGTCGATCTCGTGGCGGATGAAGAAGGTGGTGACACCCGTGCGCTGCTCCCCGTTGATGATCGCCCAGTTGATCGGTGCGGCACCGCGATAGTCCGGCAGGAGCGAGGCGTGCAGATTGATGGTGCCGAGCGCAGGCCGTTGCCAAACGGCTTCGGGCAGCATGCGGAAAGCCACCACCACATATAAGGTAGCGCCCGTCGCATCGAGCTGTGCATGGAAGTCGGGATCCTTCAGCTTCAGTGGTTGCAGTATGCGATGCTGGAGGTGGGGATGGGCCAATGCGAACTCCTTCACCGCGCTCATGCGCAATTGCTTTCCCCGGCCTGCTGGTTTGTCGGGAGCGGTCACCACGGCGGCCACATCGATGCCCGCATCAACCAGCGCGGCGAGCGAGGCCACAGCGAAGGGCGGTGTGCCCATGAATACGATACGTTGGTCCATCAGCTCAGCAGGCGCGGGTCGAAGTGGAAGCGGTAGGGGAGACGCGCATCAGCACCGGCATAGTCCACACCGATGCGCGGGCCGGTGATCACCGCCTTGGCGGGAACAACGATCGAGCGGTCCTCTATATGGATGGTATCACCCGTTAGGTCCGTCCCGTTGTGCGCGGTGCGGATACCGAGCGCTTGCGTCAAGGTGCCGGGGCCACCCGTGGAAAGTCGCGCAGTGGTGCTCCTGCGATCGCGCATGAGGTCGAGGCCTTCCAGGGGATGGATGGCACGGATGAGCACCGCGTGCGGGATGTCGGCCGAGTTGGTGACCACGTTGAAGAGATGATGGATACCGTAGCACAAATAAACGTAGGCGGTGCCACCCTCCGCGTACATGACCTCATTGCGGCGTGTGCGTCGGCCGTCGAAGGCATGCGAGGCACGGTCGCCCGCACCGGCATACGCCTCGGTCTCGGAAATGATCCCTGCGGTGGTACGACCGTCGAAATTCGTAACGAGCACTTTACCGAGCAGATCGCGGGCGATGGCGACCACATCACCGCCGAGATAGAACGAACGGGGGAGCTTGCTCATCGGGCGACCGCGTTCTAACCGGCGAGGTCGGCCATCCAGCGGAGCTCGCGCAGCCGCTCGTCGGAAGCGGTGACCACTGCGGTCGGTTCCGCCGATGTGCCTTTGGCGCCGGTGCTCTTCGTCTTGCAGACATCGCAGCGTCCGCAGTCCTCACTCGCGTACTCGCCGAAGTACTTCAACAGTGAGCGCTCACGGCAGTCTTGAACTCCGAAGGTGAAGCGAACCATGGCTTCCATCCGCTCACGCGCGCGTTCCTGCCGCAGCTGCAAGGCTTCCTTGTCGAGCATGAGCAACTGCGCATCGCGTCGCGGGGTGAGCAAGGTGACCGATGGCTTGTCGCTACGGCGCTTGTAGAAGATGGTCCGGTTGTGATCGAGTTCCTTCAGCAGGGTGACCACATTCGTCGTGCTCGTGGCCAGTTGTTGGGAGATGCGCTCCTCATCGATGATGGCGGGTTCCTCGAAGAGCCCTCCGTGCATGCGCAGCAATGCTTCGAGCACGGGCCCCAGCCGGTTGTCCTTCACGCGCAGGTCGTACACGGTCTTGTCGCTCGCCCGCATGCCGACGCGTGAAGGGGTGCGTACGCCCTCGCTCACTACTATACCCCCATCGAGTTCCAGCGCTTTCAAGCAATGGTTCACCGTTGCCGGAGAGAGGGCCGTACGCGTTGCGATCCCGCGCAGGTCGAGGTCGTAGGTCTCGTGCTGCCCGCTCCCCAAGGCGATGTGGTGCTGGTCCGCGAAGGCCTGGTACACGCGGCGCACTTCACTGATGCTGGGGAAAGAAGCCTTGAACTTCTCGCGCATGCGTTCCTCGTCGCTGTCGTGCATCAAGAGGAAAGCGAATGAGGGTTCACCGTCGCGCCCGGCACGTCCGGCTTCCTGGTAATAGCTCTCCAGGTCGGGCGGTGGTTCCATGTGGATCACGCTGCGCACATCAGCCTTGTCGATGCCCATGCCGAAGGCGTTGGTGGCCGCCACGAACCGTAGTTCGCCGCTGGTCCAGAGCTGCTGCACGCGATCGCGCTCTTCGTAGCTGAGGCCCGCGTGGTAGGCTTCCGCCGGGATGCCATGCTGGCGGAGCAGTTGGGCGATGCGCACTGTGCCCTTTCGTTGGCGCAGATAGACGATGCCGCTGCCTTCCACATGCCGTGCGATGCGCAACAAGCGCCCGGACTTGTCTTCGCCCCGGCTTACCCAGAGCGAAAGTTCCGGTCGCTGGAAGGAACCGCGCACGATGTTCGGCTTCTTGAAGCGCAGGCGATCCATGATGTCCTCTGCCACCTTCGCCGTTGCGCTCGCTGTAAGGGCGATAACAGGGACCTTCGGATGCGTGTCGCGCAGCTCGGCGATGCGCATGTAGGATGGGCGGAAGTCATAGCCCCATTGGCTGATGCAGTGCGCCTCGTCCACGGCGATGAGGCCGAGGGGCAATTTGCTGAGGCGCGCTTGGAAGATCTCTGTGCCGAGCCGTTCAGGTGACACATAAAGGAACGCGAGCTTCCCGTAGGCGGCTGTCTCCAACGTGTTGTCCACCTCATGGAAGTCCATACCACTATAGATGGCGGCGGCGCGGATCCCCTGTTTTTTCAGGCGCTGCACCTGGTCTTTCATCAGGGCGATCAGCGGGCTGACCACGAGACAGAGCTTGCCCATGGCGATGCCAGGTACTTGGAAACACAGGCTTTTCCCACCGCCGGTGGGCAGAAGCGCCAGCGTGTCGTGGCCCTCCAGCACGTTGCGCACGACGTCTTCCTGCTTGGGCCGGAACGCGTCATACCCCCAGGTGCTTTTCAGCACTTCGTGTATGTCACGCATGTGTCTCATTCCCGCTCGTGCGGAACGGCGAAGTTGACGTTCGTTGGCCGGAACGTTGAAAAATGCCGTAGGATCGCGCCAGCGGCGGGAACGCGCCACCTGCGGGTCTCGCTACATTTGGCCACATACAGCGAAAGGCATCCATGATCACCACAGGGCAAAAGATAGCGATCGAGCGTACCAAGCGCAGTCGTCTTCCTGAGACGGACCTGAACGACGTGAAGTTCGGGCGCGTGTTCAGCGACCACATGTTCGTCATGGATTACCAGGATGGCCAGTGGCAACAGCCGCGCATCACCGAGTTCGCGGACATGCAGATGAGCCCAGCCTCGCTGGTGCTTCATTATTGCCAGACCATCTTCGAAGGGCTGAAAGCCTACAAGACGCCGGACGGCCGTGTGAACCTCTTCCGCCCGCAGGCGAACATCGAGCGCATGAACCGGAGCGCCGTGCGCATGTGCATGCCGGAGATCCCGGAGGACATTTTCATGGACGCGTTGAAGACGCTGGTCGACTTGGACAGCGGCTGGATCCCCACTGACGAGGAAGGCGCATTGTACATCCGTCCACTGCTCTTCGCCAGCGATGAATACATCGGTGTGCGTCCGAGCGACGGCTATCGTTTCCTCATCTTCACATGCCCTGTGCGTGGCTACTACAAAGAAGAGGTGCGCGTGAAGATCGAGACGGAGTATAGCCGTGCATTCCCCGGGGGAACGGGCGAAGCGAAGTGCGGCGGCAACTACGCGGCGTCCTTGTATCCCGCGAAGCTCGCTGCGGATCAAGGCTACCATCAGTTGCTCTGGACCGACGGTGAAGAGCACGCCTACTTCGAGGAGAGCGGAACGATGAACGTGTTCTTCCGCATTGACGACACCTTGATGACACCAGCGACCACCGGGACCATCCTGCACGGCGTCACGCGCGACAGTATCATACGCATCGCGCAGCACGAGAAGATTCCGATGGAGGTGCGACGCATCAGCGTGAAGGAAGTGGTGGACGCGCTGAAGCAAGGCCGTTTGAAGGCCGCCTTCGGTGCGGGCACCGCCGCTACCATCGCGCACATCCGCAGCATCGCTTATGACGGTGTGGATTATGAGCTGCCGCCGGTCGACCAGCGTAACCTCAGCAACCACATCGGCAAAACGCTCGATGACATCCGTCGCGGCCGCATGGCCGATCCCTTCGGGTGGATGGTGCCGGTGAACTGACTTCTTTTCTGAAGGGTGATGGCGTCAAGCGTTCAAGCTTGAGCCGTGCGCTTGCGTTTGAAGGCCATCAGCAATCCCGCCCACGCGTCCGGTATCACGATCAGTCCCGGCGTGATGAACACGATCCACGCCCAAGACCAGTGGCGGAAGGTGATGCCGCCGAGTATGGTGGACATCAGCGCAAGACCGAAAAGCAGGCCGGTGAGGTGAAGACCGATGAAAGGCCACGAGCCCACGCGGATATCGGGCAGGTCCGCATCCTCATCGCGTTGCCGGTAGCGCCGTTGTTCACCGGTTTTCTGTATGGGAAGTTTGGGCGCATGTCGCCGGTCGCGCTCGGCGAGCTGTGCATCGTAGGCGATGCGCAACATGGGGTCGCTCAGCGTGGCGTACGCGGTATGCACGGCCATGAAGCGCGCACTGGCCAGGGGCGAAGGATCAACGTCCGGGTGGCACTGTTTGGCCAGGTCGCGGTATGCGCGTTTGACTTCTTGGGCGCTGGAGGAGCGCCGCAATCCGAGCGTGGCGTAGTGGTCTCGCGCGGCAGGCCGTTGCATGCGTTCAGTGGTGGAGGGGTGGTGCCAGCGTGTGCGATCCGCACGAATTTCGCATCGTGAAGGTAGAACGTTCGATCATGCGGGGCTGGTGTGTGGTGCTGTCCATCCTCTGGATGGGCTTTTCGGCGATGGCGCAATCACGCGTCATCGAGGTCACCGTGCTCGACAGTTTGGAGGGTGCGCCTCTCGAGCAGGTGAGCATGAGCTGGAGCGATGGTGGGGCGAACATCCAAGCGACCACGGACCGGGAAGGGCATTGCCGCGTCCAGCAATTGAGCGACCCGACGGTGAGCATCGTCTTCAGTGCGCCGAGCTACCGATCGCGAACGGTGCAGGTGCGATGGGCTGAGCGTTCGGCCAAGAGCGAGATGACCGTTTCGTTGGCATCTTCTGAGCTTCCTCCGGTGGTGATCCTCCGCAAACCCGAAGTGATCTTCCAGCGACCCGACCTGCACGCGGCCGATCTGCTGATCAACGACGAGGGCATCTGGGTGCTGGCTTACGAGCATCCGCGCATGCTCCGCGCCGAGGGTGAAGCGGGACAGGAGATCCTGCGCGACGTGCGACTCGTCCTGCTCGATTCGTCCTACCGTGAGTTCGCGAGCTGCCCGGTGCCCGAAGAAGTGAAGGGCCTTCGCCGCGACCTGCACAACACGGTGGTGATCGAAGGGACCTCCCGCGCGTTCGGCGTGGCGCGCACGGCGGATGACATCGAGCTCGTGCCGTTCGGATTGGAAGACCTTCGGGGCAAAGTGCTGCCATGGACGGACAGTATTCCCGGCTGGGTGCTGGGCAGCAACACGGACAAGGTGATGCCGGTATTCGACCACATCGCCTTCGATCCTTCCAGCGATTCAACGCGAGTGGTATGCACGGTGATGGACACCTTCATGCTCTCCCTCTTCCGCAGCGAGTACAAATACCTGAAGGGGCCTGAGAAAGTGGTGGCGATGAATCTCGCATCCGAACTCGGTGTCGACAAGGAAGTGGTGGCCGGCTACATGAGCGGCTTCCAGCACAACATCTGGTTCAAGCCGGTGTACGCGCCGTTGTTCGTAGTGGGCGACACGATGCTCATCTTCGATCATGCCTCGGCACGCCTGCGGAAGTTCACTCGCGATTTCAAGGAGGCTGGTCATGTAGCGCTGTCCTACCTGTCGAAAGTGGAAGGTCGCGACTGGTCAGGTCGCATTGTCCAGGACCGCAGGACCGATGCGCTCTATGCCGTCTTCCAACGCAACGGCTACCAGTGGTTGCGCGTGATCGACCCGGTGACCGGACTTCTCGGCCAACGCACACGGCTCACCTACCGCTACCCCGAACGCACACAGGTATTCAATGGCAGCGTGTACTATGTATACCGCCCGTTCGAGAGCTTGCAGAAGCGGAGCATTTATCGGGAGAAGGTCAGTGAGTGATGAGTTGCGAGTTGTAAGTGCTGGCTCCGACCACCAGCACTCACAACTCACAACTCATCACTCGCTACTTCAGCTCCGGATGCCTTTTCGGATAGTCGTGCCACACCAGCGTTCCGAGACCTGCGCTTACTTCTGCCCAGTTGTTCACGGTGAAGTCGATGCGCACGGTGGCGCAGGTGGTCAACTCACCGATGTCGGCATCACTGATGTACTCGGCCAGGTCCGTGAAGCCGGGGTTGTGCCCGAAGATCATCACGCGTTGCCAGTCGTCGTTCAGCAGGTTCACCGTGCGCAGGAGCATTTCCACCGGAGCGAGGTAGATGGCCTTTTCCTGAACGATGTCAGCCTCTTTCACACCGAGCGCCTTCGCGAACGACTTCGCCGTGGTGATGGCGCGCAGGGCGGGGCTGCTCACCAAGCGATCCACCGGTTCGCCGCGGTCCTTGAACACCTTCGCCATGAAGGGCGCATCGCGCTCGCCGCGTTCATTCAGGGGGCGGTGGAAGTCGACCGTGGTCGGATCGTCCCATGAACTCTTCGCGTGGCGGGTGAGGTAGAGGGTGCGCATGCGTTCCGTGCCGACGTGGTCGGCGTGTTTCATCCCGCATCGGCGGGGGCCGTACCAAAGTAACAACGACAGAACATCCGCAGGCTCCGCGCGATCCCGCATATTCGGCGCATGCGCTCCCGTTCCGTCCCTGTCTTCGCACTGCTCGCAACGCAGTGTTTTTCCCAATGGACCTTCACCTGTGACACCACCGCAACCTGGGAGCAGGCCATCGCTCGCTACCAGGAACTCGACCGCTTGCACAGTGGCGCACGCCTGGTGGAATTCGGCCACGATGATGACGGATCACCGCTGCACTTGTTCCTCATTTCTGATGGCAGCGGC
>JBGAJW010000092.1:0-16756 GCA_044224725.1 Flavobacteriales bacterium | reverse complement strand
ACCGAGTGGATGTACGACTACAACCATCTTCGTCCTCACAAAGCACTCGGTTACCGGCCGCCTGTGCTCATCCAACCCTGATCCACAATGCCCCGGAGACCTCCAGTTATCACTGGCCCGACTTTAGGGGAAGCTTACAGGTGTTTCCCGAGTGCCCTGCATTGGCATCCGCACTTTCTGGCGCGAGTGTTCCCCCAAACTGTTGGCGCGGGAGTTAGGCCAGCTTCGGATATGTCAACACTACTGGCCGTCCTCCCGTGCCTTCGTTACGGCTTTGGCGATTCCGATGTCAGGCGAGGACGTCCTCAGCTCGTACCCATCGCCCCTGAACAATTTCCCCCCCTGTTACCGCCAGTGTTCGGCTCGCGCCGCATCGCAAGCGAGGCGGTCACTGGTGGTTCCACAGTCTCAATTCACCGGCCCCGCATCCACCCCCACTTCCAGCAGCCCCTGTAGTTCGGTGCCCAGCGCATTCAGCACATCCAAGCCCGTGCTGTCCTCGATAGCGTCCACGCTGGTGCGGTAATCATACCATTCCAGCGCATTGGCGCTTTGGGTATTGGGCATGTCCACGGCGATCACGCGCGTATTGCTGTTTATCCGCGTGAGGTCATTCTCCCCGAGGGGCAGCACCACGAGCACCTTCCAATAGCGGGCGGGCACCGCGATGTTGCCGCCGGCGATGCTGGTGGTGAGGCCGCCGTTGCTGCCGCTGCCGCCGTTGCCGTAGCCGCCGCGCAGGATGTACAACTCCATGCTGTCCGCCGCCAGTCTGCGGGCGTAGTCCTCCAGGTCCGCCCAGGTCTGCTGGTTGAGGTGCGGGGCCTGGGGGCAGATGTTGGCCATGTAAAAGGTAGCGGCGTTGTCCGCATCGGAGCCGTCGCGGTCGTCGCTGGGGCACATGTGCCCGCGGTCGAAGCCGCTGTTGGTATAGTCCGCATGCTCGGCGGCGAAGAAGCCGCTGGGCAGGAGCGGGTCCGGCTCAAAGCAATCGCAGCGCTCGGCGGTGCCCTTCCACGCCATGCTCAGGTGCCAGCTCACCCACCGCGCCAAGCCCCGGCTATTGTCGTAGCCCACCACGTATTGCGGGTGCACCAGCAGGTAGTTGTTGGCCATCACCACGCTGGCCACGGCACCGCTGGGGTTGCCCAGGGCCATGTTGTCGTCCCGGCCGGGGGTGGTGTCCACTGGCGGTGGCGTAGTGGTGCTGGGCGTTGTGGGCTCCACGGCATCGTCCTTCTTGCACGCCGCAAAGAGCAGGGCGAGGGCAAGGGGTACGAGGAGGGCGCGCATTGGCGCAAGATGGGGAGTAGCGCTCGCGTGTAGGATCTTCCGTTGACAAATGTTCCTGACCGGTTGTCACTAGCTCGCCTCGCACGCGCTAAGCAAGAGGTGGTCACAGGTTTTCGTCTATCTTGACCAACCCGATGGAGTGAACTAATGGGGCGAAACCACCGAAGAAAAAGAACCGGAGGCACGCCCCCTCCGGTTCGACCAAACCAGGCCGAGCACCATGTGCAGTCTGATGCCAATCCCACTCTTGGGGGAAGCGGATTCACAGGGCCATCGGGTACCTCAGTGCCGCCCCCGATTCCGTCAATCCAAGCACAAAGCTCTGCCGCCAGTACATTGCCAAGTGACAAAGTCACTTGGAAGGATCTCAAGTTGACTTTGATAGGAGGATTCATCCTTCTATTCTTTGACAAGGGGGTAGATTTTTTGAGGAGCGAACAGCCGCAAGCAGTTGTTCCACAGACCGTGGTGCCTGTCACGCCTGCCGGTGACCAAGCCGGACCGCCCTTCCAGCTCCTTGTTCCTGTCAACGTTCAAGTTGATACCCAGCAGCCGGCGGATGTTCCCGTAGGACAGGCTGCCGGACCAACTCAGCAACATAACAGAACGTTCATTGATGCAGCAGTTCCGGCCCAACCTTCCTCAGAAATTCAGAGCCAGAAAGCCGATGTCGTCATATGGTACGATTCACTGCTTTTCTCCCCTGATAGCGCAGGTATCTACCGTGATACAGTGAATGGAATTCAATACACTGTGTACCCAATGCCATCGGCGTGCTTCAACCCAACACCAGATAGCGTGTGTGTGGGTCAGCCCATTTCCTTCATCAACTGCAGTGTCGGCCTAGCGGATAGCCTCATATGGTTCTTTGATGATTCGATCCGGTTCCATATTGATAGCACCAATTGGGTGCCCGGCACATATTACACACTCCATTTCGACCCCCTCGTTGGCCCAGCATCTTGTCCTGACACGATGCTAGCAGGCACATGGCAACCACCGGCGTTGATGTGGCAGTTCAATTCCTCATCATGCGGCGCGCCCATTCTTCTGGATAGCTCTTCATGGAGTCTGCCTGCCACCGAATTCGGAAATCCTGGGGTCTATCACGTCACACTTGCCAACGAACACGATACAACATGTATTGACTCTGTCATTACCAGTATATGCGTAGACCCATGGTCACACATCCTCCACACGTTCGACACAACCTTCAACATCGCCCTCTATGCCACGAATGGTTGTGGGTACGATACAGCTACAATGTCCATTACCGTATTCCCGCAACATAGGCTAGCCCGAAGTAACAAGGGGGGGGGCTTACTTCAAACAGTGCAGTCCGATAGCGCTGCGACCCAATCACGTCAAAACGAAAATGTGCCGCGGAAAGCGCCGATTACAGTGGACCGTTCTATGCTATCCAGGCAACATCTGCAGAAGCCTGGCCAGTGGACAGATTGGCTCAAGCCCTTTCTGATATACACGGCCTTATCTTGGGTATTGGTCATTAGCTATAGGCACCGTCGCCTACTGCTTTTTATGCGTTCATCCGAGCGATAATACAATTCCCGCGCTCGCGTGTTTCGTGCGTGCGTGTGCGTCCATCCGTCTCTGGCGGCTCTTTCCCACCTCCGGGGGCGTGGGCGCGATCCTGCCTAGGCCCCTGAACCATTTCCCCTCCCCCATCCGTACTACGCCCCGAACAAACCGGATGCGCCGTGATCGTTTCCTCCATGTCCTTGGCCGAAGTGGCCGGTGCCTTGCGCAGGGACGTGGCGCATTTGCGGCAGCACGTGGCTGAGCGCTTCGCGGATGCGGAGGAGCGCAGCGCAAGCAGAACCTGAAGGGCGTGGTGGTGGAGCACGGGGAGTACACCTCGCCGGACCGCATCATGTGGCATTACGTGGTCACCCTCAGCAGCCGCAAGACCACCCTCTACCCCATGGGCTGGTACTTCACCCAGGAGGGCATCCACCTGATGCAGATCGATGACGTGGGGCCCGCCACTTATATCCAGCCGCACGTGCTGGAGCGCTACCGGCAACGCTACTTCAAGGATGCGGAGGTGCTCACCGCCGCGGGCCTCTTCCACCAGCGCAACTACGACAAGGCCTGCGAGCCGCGCGAGTACCGCAACATCCCCGATACCATCGCCACCGCCACGGAGGATGGCTACCTGCTGGGCCAGCTCTTGAAGCCCGCGAACGTGATCCGCTTCCACACCTTCTACGATGTGGAGATGGGTGCCAAGCACGGTTTGGCCCACATGCGCCGCCTGCTGGAATGGCGCCGCTACTACAACGCCGTTACCCCCAACGGCAAAGCTGACCCGCAGACCAACTATGTGAGCTGGGGCCGCGGGTTCGAAGTGCGCCTGCAGCGGTTGCGGAGGGCGGCGTAGGGCTGTGACGGCCACATTCTTCTGACGGCGGGAGTGGCCGAGCACGTGGTACACCCGAGCGCTGGGATCCACCCGGGCGGCTTGTTAGCTAAGTGGATCAATTGTGGACGCGCTCGATCGCGGCACGATGGAGCAAATTCAATGAGCTCGGCGAAAGTTGCGCCACCCGCCGCTTGCTCCAACGCATGCGTAACCAGCCCACAAATGGAAAGGGCAGCGCGCTGCTGGTCTCGATCGCATTATCCCAATCTGTCGCATCAGTTGCTGACGGTATGGGTGGCTGCTGGAGTGAACACTGCGCGGTGGTGAAACCGGCCTGTGCCGCGGACGCGACCATTGCGCCACATGGCCCAATGATACCGCCTGCGAAAATCAGGCCTGACCTGACAGTACCTGATGGAGTGTGGAATTCTTCATCGAACGTTTCAAGCTGCACCTGCTTCGTCCCGCAGTTCGGCTCAGCTAGAGGAATGTAGTTGGCCTCGCTTAAGAGCACAGTAATGGTGACATGATATTTATCCGGGTGATCAATGGAGATCGTAACCCCTGGTCGTTGGATGAAATGATAGCGTACCTCCGAATCCATATAGCCTGAACCCGGTATGGCGGGAAGCGTAACGTCGTATTGTGCCACCACCGTGCCTTTGAATGGGGGATTAAGAAGGATAGGTTTCGCCTCCATGTGCAGCGCTCCTGTGGAACAAGTACGGCCGACCTCATTCAGCGCGTGATCATGGAAAGTGGAATTCGTAACCCCGTATCTTTGGGTAACACCGAACGGACGTGCCAGAAAGCGTGCATTCACTTCGTGCGTCACAGCGTCTTCGCTCGCGGAAGCAACGATCAAGGGCGGGTGTATCTCGGAATGGTAGTCATCGTGCCCGCAATCCACGATCCAATCACCATGTATGACCACCCTGGAACCAGGCTCGGGCCAGTAACCATCTGGCATGAACAATGAATCTGTCTCCACGCTCATGATCCCTGATGCACTAGGATCAATGCTCCGTGCGCGGAGTAGCGCATCACAAATCTCATCTGTGGTGCCTGGCTTACATGTGCCCTTGGCATCCTTGTTCGCTGGTGCCAAAAGCACATCCCAAGGGCTATCGGGCAGCACGAAAAGCTCTCGATCGAACCCGAACGGATGCATCGTCGGAAAATCCCCTCCAGACTTGCGCTTCGTTATAACCGTCCCGGCCAATGGCGTGATGGCTGCGGACCCGGCCAAGACAGGGCCCCATTCGAAAGGTACGTTTCCCGCCCACCCCCAAGTCTCCCCACTGCCACCTCCACAATAAGACCACGGTGCCGACAAGTCCTTTCGTTGCGGCACATCCTGCGTGGATAAGCATGGGCCAAGGGATGCGACACTGAATTCAACGGCATCCTCCGCCTTGAAATTTCTGGCCACTGTATCCAACTTGGGAACTGTTGCCCAATCATTTGGATTGAATCCATCTCGATCTGAAAGGGAACTACGCCCATCAACAAAACTGAGATGCGCTACATGGACACCTTGCTTTCGACCGTACGTCCAAAGTTCCCCCTCCGCAACCGCACCTGGAGCCAACGAAAGGATTGTTGCACTCGTCGTCGAGATCAACGGCTGGTCGTCAATGGTGCCAAGCACCTTGCCTGCGATGGCCTTGGAACTCACGTTCTGCAAGGTGAAGTGCACACTTATCGTCTGATCTTCAACAATCAGGTCCGGAGCGATCTTGTCAATGAACAAGAGATACGGGAACCGGAAGGTGGCTATGTTGCCCGGCACAGTTGTTTGCCATAGGATGATGGAGTCAGTAGAGTTCATAGCCAACTTCTTCAAAAGCCGGGCGTGATCTAGGCTGGCAATTTGGATCGGCGCAAACCGCACCGTTGCGATGTTGCCCGGTGGCTGTGCTACACTGGTTTGTGTGGCGGTGGTCAGGCCAACAAGGGCCAAGAGCGGTATGTACTTCAAGCTTTCCATTCTTGATGGGTACTACGCGGCTCCAACAGCAATGGGTCCGCCTTGGGAAAGGTACAACCCATACCGGCGCTCGGGTGTTTCCTTGTGCGATGCCCTACCAACCGCCTCTGGCGGCTCAATCACTTCGTTACACGAGCATCACCAAAGCAGAAGCATAGGTATCAAGATGGTACAGCCTCCGGCACATTACCTGTTTCGCTGAGCTTCCTTCTGGCCAATGCCACAAGATCCGCGAAGTCTCCTGCGCGCATGCTGGCTTTAGGAAAGAGATACGTGGTGGATGCCTGCAGGTGCAGATGGTCATCGCCCACCGTCGCATTCGTCACTGCTGACCAACGCTCAATGTGCTCCTTTCCATCGTAGAAAAGGGTAAAACCCTGTTCCGAAGTCCAGAGTTTGGACGGGCTCGCTTTTTCCACGGCTCTGGCCCATGCGTCCACAGCTCGGAGGTGCCGCCAGATGCGATTGAATGAGACCAGGAGTTCAATACCCTTGACGAGCAGCCCTATGATCGCGATCCAATAAAGGCCGTACGCTTTGCCGTTTACCCAGGCTATACCACCAAGTACCAAGGCGATCAACACAGTCCACAGAAAATGGCGTCTGGCGATGAGCGTATCCACGCTCCGCAGCACATCAAAGCGCTCGTTCTTGAAGTATAGCGCGCGGATCTGCGCGGCGGTCGTATTCAAAACGATCGGCTGGTCCATCGCCGGTGAAGTTCGTGGATCGCCACGAGCGATGGTCCACCCACTCCCCTAGCGATTCCCCTACTCCTTCGTGAACCGCGCCGCCAGCCGCTGGCCTGCCGCATCCGTTACCTGCAGCACGTAGGTACCCGGTACCAGGTGCTCCACATTCCATTCCGGGTTCATGCGTTGCGCGGCGGTGCGGGCAAGCGGTAGGCGGCGGCCATCCACGCCGATGGCCACCACGCTTTGGGGCCGGAAGCCTTCGGGCAGCACGGCGGTGAGCACGTTGCGCGCAGGAACGGGATACACGCTGAGCACACCCGGTACGCGCGCTGTGAAGATGCCGGTCTCATCCACCACCACCACGCTCGCCTCGGGCGTGTGGATGGGCGGGTTGAAATCGAAGTAGATGTCCGCGGTGTTGGTGATCACCTGCCCCAGGGCCACGGGCAATAGTGGCCGCACGCTGAAGTCCACCAGGCCGTGGCTGAGCGCCTCGTTCGTATTGCTGTCCGGCAGCAGGATGTCCGCGAAGGTGAAGGTGACGATGCCGCTACCGGTCAAGGTGTAGGTGCAGGGGTGCGAGGTGGCCCCGAGTTTGAAGGTGGCCGCGTCCACTTGCGGCGGCAGCGTATCGCGCACCACCACCGTGAAGGCGGTATCATTCCCGGTGTTCTGGAAGCGGATGGTGTAATTCAGCACGGTATCGGTCTCCAGGTTGAAGGCACCTGCGGGGACCACCAGCTTGTCGTTGGGGTCGTAGCTGCCCGTGATCGTGCGGGTGATGGTGGTGCTGTTGTTGGTCAGGTCGGTCTCCGGGTTGCCCTGGCTCGCGCTGAAGGTGGTGGTGAGGTCCGTGCCCAGCAGCCCCGGATCGGCCGGTATGGTGAACTGGACGCTGATGGGGCTGTTGTCATACCCGGCCACTGCGGCGGCGCCGCTCCACGTGAGCGTGTTGGCCGTTACCGTGGTGGGCGCCAGCGAAGCGCTCTCGAAGGTGAGCAGCGGATCGAAGGTGAGGGTGCGTGTGAGCGTTCCGCTCGCGGTGCCCCCGTTGTTCAGCGCATCGGTGTACACGGTGTACGTGAAGCCCGGGCGCGCGGGGCCGGAGGAAGCGGCTGCCTGCACATCCAACTGGGCCACGGTAAGGCCGAAGCCCACGTTCATGGTCCAGGTCTTCAGCTGGTCCGGGAAGGACGTGATCGTATTGGAGACCAGATTGGGCATCGGTTCCTGGAAGACCAAGGGCAGACCCGCCGGGTTGAACGCGCAGGTGAGGGCATCCACCGTGGTGCCCACGTTCAGCGCGCTCCACGCATCGGATTGGTTGATCTGGTCGCGGTGCAGCACGAAGACCGAATCGTTGCGCGCGGCGATCAATTGATGTGAGGCACCGGGTATCATCGTGGTCCATGTCTGCAGCACCACCCCGGCGGGCGAGATGCGCAGCAAACCCGGCATGTCCACGCCACCGGAGGCCAGCAGGTCGCCATTGTTCAGCAATTGCAAGCTGGCGGGGATCGCGTTCAGGCGCTTCTGCCAGTCCAAGCTGCCATCGCTGTTCACGTGGGTGAGGAAGCCCAGCGAGTTGCTATAGCCTGAACTGATGAAATACGTGCCATCAGCGGCCTTTACCATTCCCGTGGGATACGCCGAACCGCTCACGGCATAGGTGTAACTCCAGACCACCGTGCCATCGCCTGCTACGCGCAGGATGGACATGTCTCCGTTGTCGACCACGCCTACGACGGTCATCGAGCCGTCCGCTTCCACCACGCTGGATGTGTTGTACCATGCCCACGAGGAGCCCGGGAACATGTACCGTTTGTGCCAAAGCGGAAGACCGTCGGGGCCGAGCCGGGCCAGTGCGAGCCCGCCACGTGCAATGCCCGTCAGCATGATGTCCCCGCCCGGCAATTCGTCCAGTTTCAGGATCCGCAAGCCGGCACTGCCATAGTCGGTGGAATCGGTCATGTAGATCCGCGCCCAATCCTTGGCGCCGTTGGCAGCCACGGCCACGATGCACGGGTTGTTCACGGCCCCGTAGTTATCCGACGGATGGAAGCGCCCATGCAGCAAATGCCCGCCGCCCAAGCGTGGTGTCGGGAAGTTGGGCGCGATCTCGGTAGCGGGATTGTTGTGTACCACACGGCGGTCCCACAGCAAACTGCCGTCCGGCGTCAGTTGCCCGTAGCCCATGCCGAACGAAGGCAGCGAGAAGGACACGTTGCCCGAAGGATGCAAGCTGACCTGGCGGCCGGAAGTCCAAGGTTGCCCGGGTTGCCAGCCCGTTTCAGTCAGGAAGGTGAAGTAGCAATCCTGCGCGCCTGCCTGCTGCGGCAGGCTGAGCAGAAGGGCGATGCACGCCGTGGCCAGGGTAGCGAATGTTCTCATGGCGAGGAATAAGGGTCTGCCGAAGGTAGGCGTGCGCAGCGCGGCAGGGCCGACTTTCCGGGGAAATCATCCCTTTGTGCGACAGGACTCTTCTGCGGGTCTCCGCATCAAGGACAAAGAGCCGAGGTCCTGCCCTTCACATAGGCGTCCGTGTCTTTCATGGGTGCCCATCAACCGGTGGAGATCCTGCCGTAGCGGGAGGCATGTGATCCTTGCGCTTCGGGAATGCCACGGCACGACCGATCCACCAGGAACATACATTGGCGGAGATCGTCCTTCAAGGATCTTCTTGTGACCCATCCCCGGCATGAGTGACGAAACACCCGACTATCTGATCCCGCGAATGGGGGACCTCCCTGTTTCTTCAGCGAGGTATTACAAGACCGCATCGATCACCCGGATACGGGATGACCGGTCGGGTTTCTCCATCGCCTTCGGCCCAAAAGGTCACCGGGATCCGCCCACGGGTCCCGTAACCGGCCCCTTGGACCTTCCGGAGCCGGTAAACATACCGAACGGGCTGCCTGCGGAGGGTGTCCTGCTCACCCACGAGCAGAGTTGGATCATCCAGGGTACCGCGTTGGGGCCCTTGTTGCACAGCGTGAGCCTCGCGCCGGGCGAGATCACGCAGATCGCGGTGGACAATCAGACCAGAGCTGTGCATGAGTCATCGGTGGATGCCGGCCTCGCCTCGGATGATATCGCCAGCACCTCCGATGCGCTGAGCGATCTGGATGAAGAGGAGCTGAGCGACGCCACCGAAACCACCCGGGGCAGCACGGATGCCACCTCCAACAGTACGGCCGACAGCTTGGCCGGCAGTGGGAGCATACTCGGAATAGGCGGCTCAATAGGCAAGGCGCGCAATACGGCCGCAGCTCACCAGGCCAGTGTGAGCACTGGGCAGCGCGACGTGACCGACCAGAACAACCAAGCCTTGCACCAACGAGCGGTGGATCAGGCGAACTCCGTCAGGGCCAGACACACCTGCTCCGTTCGGGAGGTGAAGGAATCCGATCGCGTGGACCTGCAGACCCGGGTGCTGGTGAACTACAACCACATGCACGCCTTGACCATGCAGTACTACGAGGTGGAGCAGGTATACAGGTTGCGTACCCGGGTCACCAAGGCCGAGCGCCTCCTCTTCCTTCCCGTCCGTCCGTTCGATTTCGGCGACCCGCAGTCCCGGTCAGCGAGCATCTCCGACTTCCGGCCGGAATTCATCGAGATCGCGGTCGAACTGGGATTGCACCATGTGGCCGCGCGTTTGAAAGGGAATGGCCGGGCGAGCGAGCTCCTCACCCGCGCCCAGGCAAAGCCCGGCGCTACCGATATTCCGGTTACCACGGTGGCACGCTTGGTGCGCAGGTACGGTATGGAAGACGCCGGCCGGATACTCGCGCGACGGTTCGGCCCCACCGACCTGGCCCGGTTCAGGACCGATGTGGAGGCGCGACTGAATGAACAGCGATCGCTCGCTGAACAGGCGCGCTATGCGGTATTGCAGGCCCGGGACGACCTGCGGGAACTCAGCGCCAAAAAGGATCCTACCCTGGTCGAAAAAGCCCGGTTGCAGGACGCGCTGAAGAAGGCGAACCGGGCGCAGGAGCGAGCGGGAAACCGGGTGCTCCACTTGTCCAACACCCACAGGGCGCTGCTGAAAGCGATCGACCAGGGCGTTCAAGCGGCCGCGCAAGCCGCGGAAGCCGACCAATTGACCGATGTGGACATGTACGCGATCATGGAGGAACACAGCGCAGCGTTCAACCAGGGCGTGTGGATGCGGCTATCACCGGACCGGGTGATGCGGTGCCTGCGCGGCGTCGTTCTTCCGGGAGAGACCTTCGATGCCGAGGTGGTGCCCGTACCAGAGCACCTGGACCATTGTCTTGATCCCACACCCATCGCGGTTTCCGGCAACTACGTCGGTTTCCGGTGGCTGTTCACGGACAAGGCGGCCGAGGCACGCTTCACCAAGGCCTACATGAGCGATGTTGAACTCAGCGATAGTATCACCTTGCCCACCGGAGGCATTTTCGGTGAGGCGGTGCTCGGCGCTTCGAACGGGTCCGAGAAGATCGACCTTTCCCGCTTCTGGAACTGGAAGGATGCGCTGCCTCCCATACGCCCCACGGAGATAGATGCCATCGGCGTGCGGGACCAGGCTCCCTTGAGCATGCCCTCTACCGCCAGGATGAACGATGGCTCCCTTGACCTCGGCCAGATCAGGTTCCCGAACGTATCCTCAGGCATACCCGCCGTTACCGCGGCCTTGGGCAACCAAGAACTCTTCCGGGACATGAGCGGCAAGGAAACCGCGGCGGCGATGGCCTCCTCGGCCGCCTTCCTTTCCGGTAAAGGGGCTGACGCCGCTGCCGACCTGGCCTCCAAGAACTACCAACGCTTCCTGCAACTCCAAGGCAAGGTGGCCTCGGCCCTACTGAGCGCTTCCTCGAGCGATGCTTCCATGGATCCCACCTTGGCCGGTGGCTCCTTGAACGAACTGATGGAAACCCGAGCCCGACAGGCCGGTGGTCCAAAGCCCATTCTGAAGGATGATGAGGTCCTGGACGACCTCCCGGAAGATCCCCCGTACATCGATACGTCCGGTGTGATCGATACCTATTGAGCTCCGACCGCACCACCGAATACGAACCCCATGGCCAAGAAAGCGATACCACCGGCCGAACCCGCTGAAAAGGAGGGAACGGAGAGTGCGAAGAAGAAAAAGGTATCCTGGCAGGAGTATTTCGATCGCGCGACACTCCGCCGGATGAAGGACCGCGCTGCTGCCGCCCACGAAGCGGAAGCGTATGCGCATGTACCGGGGGTCGGCCTGCCGATCTCCAGCGTCAAGGTCTACGAGACACTCAGCATAACGGATCTCTCGCCGGTCCCACCGGATCCAAAGGCCGCACTGAACCCGCCCGACCTCTTGTCGGACGAACCCGGCAGCAAAGAATGGGAGGCCAACAACGCGCAGTTGGAGAAGACGCTCCTGGTGCCGCAATATCAGGAAATAGTACCGAAAAAGCTGCGTGATGAATTCGCGAAGGAGCTTGTTCACTACCGGAAGTTCATGGGCGTCATCGGAGGTGATTTCGGTGCATGGTTCGAGAAGGACTTCAACGGCGCCGTACCGCCCACCGATCCATCCTACGTGAAATGGGCGTACGTCACCCGAACCGGTCTGTTGGCCAGGATCAACAAACAAGACCCTGCTACGCTTGACGCGGTCGATACCGCGATACTGAAAGCGGTAACGAAGGTGGAATACGCGCTGAAGGACTATGCGAGCATCCGGAGAACACCGGCGAACATCACGATCCTGCGCAGGGTGATCATGCGCCTTCTGCCCACAGGCGGGCGGTTCGTCGGTCCATTGGACCTGTTGCGTCCAGGCACCATCATGTCGCCCTCCGTGGTCCCGAAACCTCCTGGTCCGGCGGTCGGTGTTCTCATTCGGCACGAACAAGCTTGGCGCATGAAAGGCCTGACCATCGGGAAACTGCTGCACTCCCTGTGCCTCGCACCCGGGGAGGTAACGCAGATCGCGACGGTGGATTGGGAACGAGGCTCGAAAAGCGGTTCGACCGAGGATATCGGTGAAATGGAGGATGCGGCCAGGACAGCGGACCGGGAGCGCTCCAGCCATGAGGTTACCAGGGCCGTTGCGAACGAAACGCAAACAGGAACCTCTGACACCACTTCCGGTTCCGAGCAGCGGAGCATGGGAGCCGGAGGTGCTTTGTTAGGCATCGGCGGGAGCGGGTCCGACGCGAAGAACTCCGCGAACGCGCGCAGTGTCAACTACAGCATGGGCACGCGCGACGTATCGGCCGATTCCAATTCGTCGATCCATGAACTCACCTCGCAGCACGCCTCGAACGCGCGCTCGCGGCGGGCCACACTGGTGCAGGAGGTTTCGGTGAACGAATCCGAACGGTTCGAAACGAGGGTGGTGGCCAACTACAACCACATGCACGCCCTGAACATGTTGTACTACGAGGTGCTCCAGGTGTATGAGCTCTCGACCCGCTCGGTCCATGCCGAGCGGTGCATTTTCCTGCCCATGAACGTGATCGGGTTCACGATCGACACCGTCAGAACGCACGCGACGTCATTGATCCAAGCCGCGATCGACGCCGGCCAACCGATCCTGGCGAAGGCGATCCATCACCTCACCGTGGACAGCGCAAGGAGCGCGGCGGACCTGAAACGTCTATCCGACCGGCTGGCCGCGGCTGCGAAGGTCACCGTGGATCTGAAGGCCACCCTGAAAACACTGGAGATCGCGCGCGACGCGGAGGTCGCCAACATCGGCGCGATCGAGCACCAATGGTCCCAAGCGAAGTCGTATGGCACCTTGGTAAACGACCAACGGAAGGCCGGTGAGGAGGCGTTCCGGAAAGAATGTTCGTTGCTGCAGGACGAATACCGTGCCCACTATGATACCCTGGATCGGGAGAGGCGGAACTTGTCGTCCAACGTCGTCAAGGAACTCGTTCTCCATGGGGCCATCGAGAAGATCCGCAGGGAAGAGGAACGGTTGACCCGGGAGCATGAGGCGAAAATGACCGGCTTGCAGGAAACACATGCGAAGTTGGACGCCGCGCTGATCACTGCTGCCGGCAAATACGCCAGCGATGAGAACAACTCCGAACGCGGTCTGGACAAAGCGCGGACCTCGTTCGCACAGCATGTAGCGGCGATCAAGGCCATGGAACAACGGATCCAGGAAGCTGCAGCGGCCGAGCATGATGCCACCCTCCTCTTGAGCGATGCCACCCTGGGGCAAGCCATGGCAGAGAGTGATATGCTCGCGGCGTTGAACGAGAAGCCCTTGTACTTCAACCAAGCCCTCTGGATGCGCATGTCGCCCGCAACAGTGGAGGCCATCCTCAACCGCCGGACATTCTTGGGGACCAACCTGCTCGAAACGGTGGATCCCCACCCCATTGCCGTGGAAGGCGAGTATGTGGCCTTCCGATGGGGCTTCCCCGCAGACCAGGCCAAAGCGGCGCAGGAGTTCCAGGACAAGTATGTCGGTAAGGTCGAAGAGATCACGGCTACGCATGTGCTGCCCACCGGCGGTGTGTTCGCCGAATCGGTATTGGGCCGCTCCAACGCTGCGGAGAAGCTGGACCTTACCCGCTTCTGGAAATGGGACAAGGACACCATACCTATCCTCCCCTCAGCCATCAACAAACTGCGGCACACCCAACACTATACCCGGGGCGAGGCTATTCCGGGACAGCTAGGTGCCTCTGCGGCGCAATTGGGCCAAATGCCAGAGGCGCCACCGACACCAGGGCGAGACCTGATGGGCGTGATCGGTGCATCCATGTTCCGCGATATGAGCGGATCGGAGGTCATCAAAGGCCTGTTGGGCGATACGCAGAAGCTCTCCTCCGATGCCGATGCGGCCGCCCAAGCCCGCGCGCACGAGAACATCTCCGCCTACCTGGACCAAGTGGAGAACATGCTGCCGCAGATCATGAAGGCGATGCAGCAAGGAGGCTCTGACCCCACGACCAAAGGCGCCATGAAGAACTCGTTCAAGGAAGCCGGAGAGGCCGAAGGGGAAGCAGGCGCAGAAGGCGCCGCAGAAGGCGAAGCAGGCAGCTCCGCCGTCGCCGGTCTGGAAGGTCTGGCTGAGGAATTGGGACCGGAGGCACTTTTACTACTTTGAACTGACAAGCCATGCCTTGGGGAACGCCGGATACGAGCAAGCAAGCGCGGTACTTTGACGCTTTGTATGAGTCAGCGAAGAATGTATCCGATGTTTACATTGAAATAAAAGACAATGCTGAAGGTGGAAGCGCCTGGCGACCCAGAATACACTTGGATTTCAATCAACTCAAGAACGGGGAAGTCCTATTCGCGGACCTCTTCAACAGTCCCGATGGGTTCCGAGGATACTACTATCAAGGCCCTGAATCCGGACGTTCTTTTATGGCAAAGTTGATCTGGAGAGCGATCTGCGGATTGCGATGGGATCGTATCTATGTCAACAATGAACTGAATGACCAGAGGGAGCCATACTTCTTCAGAACGATGCTTGGGGTAGGCGGTCCGTATGACTTTCCTTCACCGTCGGATGAACATTCTTTCCATCCTTCACAGAGGCGTCCCTTCTCCTCACTTGGGATCGAAGACACTGAACTTGGGCACACACCTGCGTCTTTGAACCGATGGGAAGAGGTCAGAGCGCGGTTCATTCATTTGCTGCTCACCGGCAAGTTGTTCCCCTTCATCAATGGGGTGCCCTTGTCCGAAGAATGGCCTGCTGGACTGCCTCGTCCTGAGCGATGGTTCGAGCCGTTCGACAAGCAATTCAAGATCTTCGAACACGAAGCCCGCCTTTCAGCCAACACACATGAGGTCCTGAGGGACCAAACGCTGGAAGAACACCATGTGAACAGAGCACTGAACGAGACTTACGAGTTCTTCAATTCGCACTATTTCAGGGAAAGGGTCATACCTCGACCTGGAACCACGTATTGGATTATAAACAATAACACAGCGCCTTCACGGTCCTCACATGTGACCATCATTGGCACTTGGAGCAACGGCTGGCTAGACGATCGCAAGCGATTGCGTTCGCTATCCCTTCATCACTTCGGGTTCACCTAAGCGCGGCACGTCTCTTCTTCCGCAGGGTCTCCGTTTCGGGGTCCCTGCGTATCGGTATCCTCAGTCCTCCTCAGAAGTTCGGCTAGCACGTCTTGCTTGCACTTGTCGATGGCGTCCACGGCTTCCTCGGAGGTGTCCACGTGCGATGAGGTCCTTGTCCCCGTTCACGGCGTGCATGCATTGTCCTGTGCGCCTTGCATGATCCAAAGCCCCAGGGAATCCATGGACGCTTCCACCAGACTGTCCACGGGCCAATGTGGGGCCGTGGCGTAGAGCGGACTGTTCGCGGTATCCCCCGGCGTGACGAAGGGGGCCGCATCCGCATAGCTCAGCAATACGCCGTTCGCTCCGGTATCGTGGCAGGACGCGATCGCGCAGTTGGCGACCAGGAAAGGCTGTACCGTATTCCCGAAATAGACGCTATCCGGATGACAATAGTCCGTTGGGTAGGTGCCGCCGTTACTGGGCGGGTCCGCATCTTTCCCAGCACACGCGCAGAACAGGGCGACCAGCACCAGGCCGAACGGGGCGAGTTGCCGATCCCGGTTCCGGTGGATCATCAGAAGTTCGGCTTCAGCATGTACTTGCTGTAGAACTTGTCGATGGCGTCCACGGCTTCCTCGGCGCTGTCCACCAGCTGGATGAGGTTCATATCGGTGGGGCCGATGTAGTGGTGCTCCTCCTCCATCACCTTCTTGATCCACTCGAACATGCCGTGCCAATACTTCTTGCCCACCAGGATGATGGGGAAGCGCGCGATCTTCTGCGTTTGGATGAGGGTAACGGCCTCGAAGAGCTCGTCGAGCGTACCGAAGCCGCCGGGCAGGCCGATGAAGCCCTGGCTGTACTTCACGAACATCACCTTGCGCACGAAGAAGTAGTCGAAGTGCAAACTCTTCTCCTTGTCGATGTAGGGGTTCGGATCCTGCTCGAAAGGCAGCTCGATGTTGAGGCCCACGCTGGTGCCGCCGCCGCGCTGTGCGCCCTTGTTCGCCACTTCCATGATGCCGGGGCCGCCACCGGTGATCACGCCGTAGCCATGCTGGGTGAGCTGGTAGGCGATCTCCTCGGCCAATTTGTACTCGGGTTTCTCCGGCGCGGTGCGGGCGCTGCCGAAGACGCTCACGCACGGGCGTATGCGCTGCATGGCTTCGAAGCCCTCCACGAACTCGCTCATGATCTTGAAGATGGCCCAGCTGTCGTTCGCGCGCACCTCGCTCCAGCCCTTGCGCTTGAAGGCGTTCTTGATGCGGCGCTCATGGTGGTCTTCCGGGCTTGCGGGTGCGGGGGGGATGTGTTTGGCCATGCGTATCCCCGGCGAAGGCCGGGGTCTCCTGTTGTGAGCCTCGGCGAAGGCCGGGGTCCCCT
>JBGAJW010000125.1:0-2592 GCA_044224725.1 Flavobacteriales bacterium | reverse complement strand
AGACCTGGGCTATGGCCACCCAGTTCCCCGCGATGCTGCGAAGCGTGCGCCAAGAACATCACCTCTTCCTGAACCTCCGCCGCCAACTGCGACTTGATGCGGTGATCAGCGACCAGCGTTTCGGTATCCGTGCCGATGGCCTGCCAAGCGTGATCATGACGCATCAGCTCTTCCCGTTCACGCCGTTCGCACAAGGCGTGCTGCGACGGATCAATCTCCGTTCCGTGGCGCGCTTCGATCGCTGCTGGATACCCGATGACGAGCAAGCACCTGGCCTCGCCGGTGAGCTCTCGCATGGTCGCAAGGTCCCGCATAATGCCCGTTACATCGGGCCCATCAGCCGCATGGATCCCGCCAAGGCCATCGCACCGAAGGAACCCTACCGCATTGTTTGCGTGATCAGCGGACCGGAGCCGCAGCGGACCCTGCTCGAAGAAGAACTGATGCAGCAGTTGCCGCATATCAGCGGCAAGCACTTGCTCGTTCGCGGCAGGCCCGAACCCGTTCTGGATGAGACAGTGGGCAATGTGCGTCGCCTGGGCCATCTCGGCGGCGATGCGCTCACCGGTGCGCTGCTTCAAGCCCAGCTCATCGTGAGCCGGACGGGCTATACCACGTTGATGGACCTCGCGCGCATCGGCAGATCGGCGCTGGTGGTCCCCACGCCCGGACAACAGGAACAGGAGTATCTCGGCGATCTGCATGCGCGGAGCGGAAGGTTTTCCGTGCAAGCGCAGGACCGGTTGAACATTCGGGAAGTGCTTGAGCGTGGCGGCGTGAAGGACGTCGTGGAAATGAAGGACATGCAGGAGGCGAGAACAGACCATGGCTTGGAACGCGCCTTGCAAGACCTAGCGTCCCTCATCGCCAACTCCCATGCATGACCGGGCACGCGTATACATTCGCCAAACGATGACCCTTCGCTCCGCTCTCCTCCTCGCCTCTTGCATCCATCTGCCGCTCCTGCATGCGCAACAGGACCCCGATACCCGATTGAAGGAACTGCAAGCGCAGTATGACCAGCTCGAAGCGCAGGAGAAGGCACTGATGGGTCCAATCGAAGACGCGAAGCTCACCATCATGCAGCGGGATCTCGCCGCGCAGGGCCTGCCAGCGCTCGCTCCCGGCGATGTCATCACCGTACATCCGGGCCACTCGCTCGTGTGGGATGAAGTGCACCATGTGCCGAAATGGACCGCGCACATCGTGCTGCCGGACATCATGAAGGGCAGCCTCGCGCGCATCGACTCCTTCAAACCGGACCCGGACGTGAAGGGACACACGGACCTCTTCGATGAATACTGGAACAGCGGTTACGACCGCGGCCACATGGTACCGAGCGCTGACATGCGCTGGAGCCAGAAAGCCCTCGAAGCCACCTACCTCTACAGCAACATCTCGCCGCAGAAACCGGAAATGAACCGCGAGACTTGGGCTGACCTCGAGGACTGGGGACGACGCTACGTCCACTACGCCCAAGAGCGCGTGTTCATCGTTACCGGCCCGGTGATCGCCGAGGGACTACCCACCTTGAACACACCGACCACCATCGAGAAGGTGATGATCCCGACCTATTGCTTCAAGGCGTTCGCGGACTTCGAAGGCCCGGAGAAGAAGGGCATCGCCTTCGTCATGAAGAACGGGCCTGCGGAAAAGAACCTGCTCAGCTACGCCGTATCCATCGATAGTGTCGAGAAGCTCACGGGGCTGGACCTCTTCCCGGCATTGGACGATGCGACCGAGAACAGCATCGAGGCGATGGCCGATGTGAAGTCGTGGATGGCGAAAGGTGACCCGACCGCCGGAGATGTGCCACCGATCAAAGCACCGCTTCCCGGTGGGCGTTTCAACACCACACAGGCCAAATACCATATCGGACAAACCGCCACGATCTGCGGAACGGTCGTCAGTACGCGCCGTACGCAAAAAGCGAACGCGGTGTACCTCAACCTGGACCGTAACCACCCGAACCAGGAGTTCTACGCGACCATCTGGGACTATAACGGCCCGAACTTCCACTACGACCCAGTCACCTACCTCCAGGACAAGAAGGTCTGCATCACGGGCAAGCTCAGCATCTACGACGACATCCCGCGCATCAGCGTGAACAATGAGAACGAGATCGAGCTCTGGGATGAGATCGTGAAGTAGGGTGGGCGCATGCCCGGGGCGCAGTGCGGCTTACTTTGCTCTCCGTCATTTCGAGTACCCATGCCGCGTTCCACCCTCTTTTTCCTGCCCTGCGCGTTCCTGCTCTCCACCTGTGGTGATGGTCCCGCGACGGATCAGCCGGTGACCAGTCCCGGCGCTTCCAAGGGCCCGCTCCTGTCGGCCATACCCGCCGACCAGAGCGGCATCACCTTCAACAACACGATCACCGAATCGCCGGAACTGAACTACTTCACCTACGTGTACGCCTACAACGGTGGCGGGGTGGCGGTGGGCGATATCGACAACGACGGCTTGCAGGACCTCTACTTCACCGGCAACCAGGTCAGCGACAAATTGTACCGCAACCTCGGCGGATTGAAGTTCGAGGACATCACGGAGAAGGCCATCGGGCCGAAGGCGCAGGAAGGTTGGCGCACGGGA
>JBGAJW010000091.1:0-17356 GCA_044224725.1 Flavobacteriales bacterium | reverse complement strand
GAACTTGCTTTTTCTCATGGCTACTTGCGGTTGAAAGTAGCCCCGGACCGGTCAGCCGGTTTTTCCCCAGGCCTTTGAAGGGGCCGGGAAAAACCGTCTGACCTCCACCTTCACATGGCCGAACTATGGGGAAGCTCACATCGACGGCAAGAATGAACTCGCTTCGAGCTTCCGCCCGAAGTTGTCCGATGACGGTTGCCACAGGGTGTGGTTGCTTAAGCTCGACGACATCGGGCCGATGGACTTGGGAAAGTGTCGCAGCGAACTGTTCAATGGTGAGTCCAGTTGTGCCGTGGACTCGGAATACCTCATTGCCTACCTCAGTGAGGTACGGTGTCCAAACACCCGCTGTGAGATACTTGGAAATAGTGCCCACACGCTTCCATGTGGTTTCCAGTTCGATCTCATCGAGCGTTACCGTGCGACCCGCCTTCTCCTTACGTTGGAGCAAGGCAAAGAAGCTCTTCTCTTGATGGCTGATGCGGCGAAGACCCATGGTGCATCCTTTGTCTGTTAACCCAACCTCCCTTCAATCGCCCGCTAACACCGCCTGCCGCAACCGCGTGCTCTGCAATAGCTGCGCGTCGAGGGTGGTGGGGTCAATGCTCGTGTTCATCATGGCATGAAATAGAAGACCTTATCCGCTGCTGCACCGAGCGGGCGGTAGCGCATCCAGGCCAGCACGCCATTGATCAACTGCACTTTCGACCCGATCTGTAATGGAGTGGTGGGTTGCGGATCACTGCTCAGCACAACGGGTAGCACAACGTCGCTGGGGATCACCACGGTGGTGGTATTGAAGGTGAGCGTCGCGCCGCTTACCGTGGCGGACTCCACCAGCGGGTCGGCAAGTACCACATTGTTCGCGCCGGTGTATTTGAAGCCGAAGTCGGATCGGAGACCTTTGCCGTCCACCCCGGCATAGTTGAGCTGCACCTTGGTGCCACCATCGATGTAGTAGGTGATGCCCTTGATGAGGGTGGTCTGCACGTTGGCCGGGCCCGTGAAATAGCCATTGGGGTCGATCACCGAGCTCAGGTAGAACCTCCCCTTGTACCCGCCGGGCTTCAGTGTCACCTGCCCGGTGTTCAGCGCTATGGTCGCACTGGGCAGGGCTGTGCTTATGGAAGCGGCGGGGAACGCGCTGGTGACCTGCCCCCCGCGGCTGACCGACAACACGAGGTACGAACAAAACTTACCGGTACTGCTGCAGGCCGCAGCACCGGTCTCGATGAAGTTGTCCCCTTCCTCCAGTTGTAGAGTTACGGTTACGGGCGCGGGTTTGGCGCCATACTCCCGGCCCTTGAAAAGCAGATGCCCATCATACCCGTTCAAGGTGATGGCGATGGGGAAAGTGGCAAGGTCATTCTCTTGTGCCCAGCCGGCAAGGCCGCTCAGCAGGAGGACAACAAGGAGAAGATGGCGCTGTGTGTTCATCGTAGTGTGATAGTTCGTTCGTTCGTTGGGATCTGTTAAGCATTGGCTACTCTGTGTGCACACCCTAACCTCCCCTCGAACGCTACCTTCAACAACGCCTCATGAAGCTGTATGTCCCTCACGTAAGTGCTTGGGGTTGTATACCAGCTATGGCATTGCTCGCCTTCCTTTAGGACCTTCGAATTCCTATGCGTGTATGCAATCACTAGGAGGATCGAGCTAGTGAGCAGAACCACTAGCATGACCAAGCGTCGGAGCACAACATCATCAGCAATAGCCTCAGCGAAGACTTCTTCCCATATCTCGGCATCAGTTCGTCCGCTGGCGCGAATGCGGTCAGCCGCGTCTCTGCGCAGATCATAAGTCTTCTGAAAGTTGTCAGATGTATGCTTCAGGAGCATGAGCAACACACCTATCGCACTTGTTGTTGAGCCAAGTGCAACAAACCAGTATGACTCATATTGACCCATAGCTGAGGTAAGAACATTGATGCCCGCGCTTATCGCCACCACCGAGAACACATCGATAACGCGACCTGGCAATCGGAACCACCATCTGAGGAGTGACCGTATGTTCATCTTAGCCCTAGTATCCGTTCAAAGTCGTTCAGCTCGCCAGAACTTGGTCCCATCATCGGCAGTGCGCACATCGCAGCAAGTTGCTTCTCGTTGTAGCAATGTTGCACAGCAGTAGCGATACGGTTAATCCTATCACGGGGCCAATCGCCGTCCACCCCGCGAAAACCTCGATAAACATCATTTAAGTAGTTCAGAAGCAGCTCCCTAGCGCCCTCGGTTTGGTCCGAAGCTACCAGGAGGCCCTTTGCTTCGGGTGTGAGCATTGTGCCTTCTGGCATACGAGATATTCGGTTCCTGATATCATCGATAACGGGTCCGATAAGGTCGAACGCTTTAAGTACGTCCAAGGCGCGTGGCTTCAAGGAAGCGAGCCTCTCCGGTACTTGGAGTCCGTGGTTCAATCGCAGTTCATCAGGGAAGCAGACCATGATCTGCGTGCTTGCTGCCTCGTCGGAGTATATCCAAGGATAGCAGGCGATCTCGTTATATCCATAGAGCGAGATCTCACCATGAAGAAATTCACGCAAACTCTCCTCGTAAAGTCTTCCTGCGGTTGTTGGAGGAGCAATGCCCAGACTCCGTTGAGCTAAGTACTTCTTCGACTCTGTCAAGTCTATTGGTGCAAGCTCTGTTATCAGGGCTGCCAATTGCTGCCCCCTGTTCACCGGCAACGCCTGACCTGAACGGACGCGTTTCTCGACATCTACATATGCGCGACTATCAAGAAAATATCGACCGTATGCGCCTCGGTCGCACTCAACGAATGCATAGATCCTTAGCCTATCGGCAACAACTCCAAATTCATCGCGAAGCAGACCAGCGATTCGTTTCAATGCTTCGCTCTCTCCTTTGTTGTTGAGCTTTTGCAAGGTGTCGATTAGCCAACCATTAGTCGTTCTTGTGATCCGCTGCGCTATGTCTAGTATCGTAGGGCGCGCATGCATCAACGACCTATCGACTTCGAGATCGATTGTGCTGAATGTCAGCGACTGCGAAACTTCCCGTCGAGCTCGAATCAGGTCTTTGCGCGTTACATGGTGCGCCAAGCGAATGCATACATCAAGCTCAGCGGTATCCTGGACAGAACGACCAGCCGACAATACGTAGCGATTGCCGTTGAGGGTGAACTCCGGTTCCCTATGTTTCTTGAAGCTCTCACCAAAACGCTGTGCCAGTTCTGTGTACCAGTACTTCCGTACATGTTCCACTATGCCTTCCTCGATCAAGCGCAACCAATCAAGAATGGGTTCCCCGGGTTCAGGATAGCGTTTCTCTAGATCCGCCCTAACCCGCTGCTCTAATTGATCCAGCAGCGAACCCGAAGTTTCAAACAAGAGCATGTTGCAATAGATGTGTTGCCATCACACCAACCTCCCCTCGAACGCCCGTTTCAACACCGCCTGCCGCAACCGCGTGGACTCGATCAGCTGCGCGTCGAGGGTGGCTTCCAGTTCGGCGACACGATTCAGTTTGACTTCAATCGTCTTCCGGATCGCGACCTGCTCCTTCATTGGGGGCACTGGTAGCTCAAGACTGTCGATTGCTGCAACGTTCAGATTCGGTCGGCCGATGCCAGCGATATTGCCGATCAGGTGATGCTGTGCGACTGGTCCGCGCAGAAAGTGGAACGCGTACCACGGGTCTACTCCGCCAAGGCGATACTGGATCAGGAAGGCACCGGCGATGGCGTCGACGCTGTCATTGAAAACCGACACCGTGCCAATGCTTCCAGTTCGCGTGACCAGCAGGTCGCCGAGCTTCAACTTGTATTTCGCGATTTGCTCCTTCGAAAGACTCAGCTTCGGGGCCGTGCTCATGTTGACGTGCCCCCGGTCATCAATGTCTGATGTCCTCAGCACCGGCACGCCATCGTCGGTATAGTCGTCACTCGAGAAGCGAGGACCGTACATAGAGAACTCTTTCAGTTCGCCGAACGTCTTCAGCTCGTATGTCTCAGCGACCTCGTCATACGCCGCCTTCAACACCGCCTGCTTGTATCGTTTCAACTTGGCCTTGGCCGCGTGCAGCCGCGCCACCGCAGCATCCAGCCGCCCCAGCTGCGTTTCGATCGCCGACACGATCCGACGCTGTTCGGGAAGGGGGAACAATGGGAACGGGTAGTCCTTGACCAGTCCAGGTTTTGCTCGCATCAACGAACCGCCGACACCAGATGCGTTCAGCGCAAGGTGATCGCGCAATTCATCTTGACACAAGTAGTAGCCCAGATACTTCGGCAGGAAGTCATGGTGTGGTGGGAAGGTCATCCACTCCGACGATGCGATCTTCCTGTGGCCTGTGTGCGAGCTAACGACCCATGTGCGATTGATCCGCGGATTGATCTTGCACAAGAGCACTGTATCGTCCTCGACCATTTGCTTGCTCGCTCCGACGGTCTTGCCTTGTACGACTTCAGGCTTACCATCGGCATGGCTCGGAACACTGAACAATTCGAACTCTTCTTCAGGGAACTTCCGAGGGTCCAGCGACTTCGGCTTCTGTGCGACATACGCTCCTAGCGTTGCCATGCGCGGCTTCACTGTAGTCTCTTTCATCACTGCTTCCATCACGCTGCCCTCATTCACACGAGTTGTTCGATACTCGGCATCTCGTCGTAGGTCTGCCCGTCCAGTTCGCGCCCGGCCGCCTTCTTGTTGGTGCCGCCCCATTGCTTGAAGAAGAAGGCCGTGTTGCTGCGCTGGCATTGCTCCTTGATGTCCTGCACCCATTCAGGCTTCATGGGCCGTGGCTTGCGACCGCTCTCGCCGCCCACGATCACCCAATCGATGCCGTTCAGGTTCATGTCCGGCAACGGGCCGATGAGCGGTTCGCAGCTCAGGAATTTCACGCGCGCACCGGTTTCGCGCAGCAGATCGATGCGGTGCCTCACGCGGCTATCCTCCACGCTCACGCCCATCCAGATGTTGTGCGTCCACTCCAGCCAGCCTTCGCTATCGTAGTAGCGCAGCACGTCGGCCCGCTTGGTGAGCACCTGGAACACATGCTGCGGGTTCTCCTTCATCACCTTGAACACCTGTTGGATGAAGGCGATGGGCACGTCCTTGTGGAACATGTCGCTCATGCTGTTCACGAACACCACCTTGGGTTTCTTCCAGGTGTAGGGCAGGTCCAGTTCCTTCGGGTGTATGCGCAGCTTGAAGTTGTCCTTGTACTTCTCCACGCCCATGGCTTGCAGGCGGCGGCTCATCACCTCGGCGTAGCAGAATTTGCAGCCCGCGCTCAGCTTGTTGCAACCCGTGGTGGGGTTCCAGGTCATCTCGGTCCATTCGATGCTGCTCTGTGCCATGGGTCAGATCTTGGCGATGATCTCTTGTGCGATGCGCACCGCGTCCTTGTTGTTGCTGGCCATCACGAAATGGAAGATGGGCGAGCCGGTGCTGTTGTTGAGGCGCAAGGGAACGGGCGTGACGGATTTCCAGACAGATCCGAGTTGCTTAATGTACAGCCGCGCGATCTTGTTGATGGGATCCATCACCTTGCTCACCATCTCGCTCGGCTCGCCGAACAGGTCGGTTACCGACGCGGTGCCATAGAACTCCTTGCGCACTTCCGCTTCGGTGAGGCCGAAGAACTCGCACAGCAGGGCCATGCTCTTCAGTTCGCCCTTGCGGTCCAGCAGGCGGTTCACGATAACGCCGGTGGGGATCAGGATCCAGATGTCGGTGCGCGTGCCTTTCAGTTCGGCGATCGCGTTCCAGCTCACCTGCATGCCGAAGGGGTCGAGGAAGACGAGGCTCGCGTAGTTCTTGTCCTTCTTCATCAGGTCGGCCAGCTTCAAAAGCTGCGCGTTGCCGTCGCCGCTGCGGAACACGAGTTTCTCGTTCAGTTCCGCGTCCACGAAATCCAGCTTCTTCTTAAGCGTATCACTTGCGGCCTTGCTCTTGTCAATGAAGTAGTACCAATGGAAGCGCCACTTCTCCGGCAGCCGCAGCAGCCGTTCGGCCGCGCCTTGGTACACCTGCTCCTCCGCCTCCACGATCGCGAGTTGGTGCATCAGTTCAAGGTCTTCCTTCTTCTTCCGTTCCCCGCTACCGGCGAAGCCATCAAAGTAGATGGTCTTCCAGTAGGGGTTCTTCGCCATGATGGTGAGGTAGGCCTTCACGTATTTCTCGAAGGCGACGAGCTTCTTCTCGGTCCAGGAGCCGCCCCAACCTTCGGGCGTAGGCTCACTAACAATGGACTCGCTCTTGGCCATCACGCTGCAGGCATTGTGTTCATCATATCCATGATCACCTCCATGGGGTAAGTCTCAACCCCACACGGTCATAGTCGATGTATATCCCCTCGCGCTCTGAGCCTTCGTTCATCACGAACGGTTTGGAGTCAGCTGACAAGCCTTCCTTCGCATAGTCCCGAATGCTGCCGGGTAGGACGAGCCTGATCCAGAATGCCTCGAACAGCTCTGGAAATGGCGGCCACCATTCTCTACCTAAGGCGTACCTGATAGGCCGGGTAATATCGACCTCAATGAACTTTTCACCCTGGTGCGTGGCTTCTGTGTATCGGAAAGCGTCATCGGCTAAGAACCCGGCGAGGCCTTCGTAATACTCTTTAGAAACAGCCCGGAGGCCTTCAAGGTCGAAAGGCACGCTATCGTTGTATGGGTCATGGTAGTTGCACCTCACTCTGCGAAACAGATTGAAGGAGACTGCCGCAACAGAGTAATTGACCCTCATGTGACCAGCACTAGCCTGTGCCTTGTGTTCTTGCATGTTGCCCGGATAGGCGCTGGAAAATCCCTTTGCCTCTATTGCGAAGCGCCCATGATTCGTGTATGCGAGCAAATCCGGTCGCCGACCGATCACTGGAATGTCATCTGCTCGAAGAGCCGCCTCATAGTTGACCGTGATAATTGCTTGGTCTATCCGTTTAGAAAGAAAGTCCGCTATTGCCTTGCCCGCAATGTTAGAGAACTGCCCCTTTTCCGTTGGATCGGAAAGGGACGGTGTCGGCTCCGAGAATCTGTTCTGGTAGAAGTCATTCCTCCCAAGATATTGGGAGTAGTGCAAGAACATGCCTAGGGTGCGAATAAGCTTCGAGGGTCGTGGAGCAAAGCCTTGTCCGGCTACGGCCATATGCTTCGCAAACGCGAGCCGCGAAAACTGGAAATGCCGTGTCTGCTGAGTGCCTCCTTGATCAATGTGGTCAACCTCGATATCCATGTTCTAGCTCTCTAGGCCGCCAGCACTTCGTTCAATTCATCAATGATCCCGTCCATGCCCTCGCCGAAGAGCTGGTGCATGCGCGCCAGCCCACCCTGCTGGCCCATGGTGCCCAGTTCCAGGTCGTCGCGGTCCAGGTGTACGCTCTCGGCGATGAAGTCGCGCAGCAGCCGCAGCCATTCCATCTGCGCCTCGGTGAACTTGATGTGGCCCGCCTGCTTGCGGAACACCCACTCCTGGAAGTTCTTCTTCACCGTTTCCGCATAGGGCCGTAGTTCATTGTCCATGCCCAACTCGAAGCGCAGCAAGCTCACCAGGTCGGTGAGCAGGCGTTGCACGCTGCCGTTGAGCTTTAGTTCCAATGAGCGTTCGTAGGCGGCCCACACGCGCTCGTGCGTGAGGTTGAAAGGCGGCTGTTGCAAGGCCTCCGCCACCTCTTGCACCATTTGGAACGTCACGTCCTTCCGCCGATAGGGCTGGCTGTAGTAGATGCGCAGGGCGGTGAGCTCATCGCGCTTCGTGGCCAGGAATTGCCGGAAGGTCTTCACCACCGCATCGGCCTTTTCCTTCGCCTGCGCGCTGGCACCGGCGTAGGTCACCTCGTCCAGGTTCACCACGTCGATGGTCTGCTCGTACTTCTTGCGCACGTTGTCCACGTAATCGCGGAAGGCGCCATCGTCGAACACGGCCGTGGCTTGTTTCGGCAGGTCAACGGTGGCCGCTGCCGCCGCCACATCCGGATCGTAGGCGTTCAGCAGTTCGCTCACCACCTTCTGTATGCTGCGGCCACCGGCGCGCGTGGCGAACTCCTCCTTCTCCTTCGGGCTGATCTGCTTCTCCATCCGCGTTAGGCGGTTGGCGAGGCTGGTGAGCGTATCGGCATCGCGCTGGCCCATCACCACTTGCATCATCAGGTCCTTCAGTGCCACGCCGGGTTTGCGCTCCAGCGGACGGCTGTCGGTCTTGCAGCTCTTGGTCACACCCACGGCATCCACCAGCACGAAGTGCGTTTTGTTGGTGGTGGCGCTGGGGCTCACCTTCTTCAGGCTGTCGGCATCCAGGGTGCGGGTGCCGCGGCCCTTCATCTGTTCGAAGTAATTGCGGCTCTTCACGTCGCGCATGAAGAGCAGGCACTCCAGCGGCTTCACGTCGGTGCCGGTGGCGATCATGTCCACGGTAACGGCGATGCGCGGGTTGTAGTCGTTCCGGAAACGCGCCAGCAGGCCCTTGGGATCCTCCTCGGTGCTGTAGGTGATCTTCTTGCAGAAGTCGTTGCCCTCGCCGTATTCCTCGCGCACGATCTGGATGATGTCGTCCGCGTGGCTGTCGGTCTTGGCGAAGATCAGCGTCTTGGGCACCTCCGTGCGGTGCGGGAAGATCTCCGTTTCCACCGCGCGCTTGAAGGCCTTCACGATGGTGCGGATCTGGCTGGGGTTCACCACGTCGCGGTCCAGCTGCGTGCCGGTGTAGGTGATGTCCTCATCGGCCTGTTCCCAGCGGCGTTTACGGGTAAGGCGGTCGCGCTTGTCGATCTGTTGTTGCGCTTTGATCTCGCCGCCCTTCTGCGTGATGCGCGTTTCGATCAGGTACTCGTCGTAGCCCACGTTCACGCCATCGGCCACGGCCTGCTCGTGCGTGTACTCGCTCACAACATTCTCGTTGAAGAAGGCATAGGTGCGGTTATCCGGTGTGGCGGTGAGGCCCACGAGGTAGGCATCGAAGTATTCCAGCACCTGCCGCCACAGGTTGTAGATGCTGCGGTGGCACTCGTCGATGATGATGAGGTCGAAGAATTCCGGCGGGTAGTTCGCATTGTACTGGAGCGGTGGCGGCGGCTTCTTGCCGAGCACGCGCTCCACATCGGCGCCGGTCTGCTCCTCCGCGCTCGCATCCAGCGCTTCGCCCTGCAGAATGGAGTACATGCGCTGGATGGTGCTGATGCACACCTGGGCGCCGGCATCGATGAAGCTGCTGGTGAGGCGCTGCACGGTGTACAGCTCGGTGAACTTGCGGCGGTCGTCGTTGGGCGTGTAGCTCTGGAATTCCTGCTCGGCCTGTTCGCCCAGGTTCTTGGTGTCCACCAGGAAGAGGATGCGCCGCATGCGCACGGGCGGCTTCAGCAGGCGGTAGATGCTGGTGATGGCGGTGAAGGTCTTGCCGCTGCCGGTGGCCATCTGCACCAGGGCGCGCGGCTTGTTCAGTGAAAAGCTCTTCTCGAGGTTGGTGATCGCGTTGACTTGGCAGTCGCGGAGCTTGTCCGGGTCCAATGCGCCGAATTGCATCAACCGCGAACGCAGCGGTTCGGTCTTGAGCAGTTCTTGTAGTGTCTCCGGCTTGTGGAAGCTGAAGACTTCGCGGGCGCGGGGCTTGGGGTCACGTAGATCCCAGTGCTTGGTGATCTCGCCCGTGCTGAGGTAGATGAATGGTAACGTGTGCTGACCTACCGTCCAGCGCAATTTGGCGCGCGCATAATCTTCAGGCTGTGTTTCATGTGCACTGAACTTCTCGGCCTCTTCCGGCTTCTTGGCTTCCACCACGCCGACCGGGATGCGGTCCACGAAGAGGATGTAGTCGGCCGGGCCTACGTCGGTATCGTATTCACGCACCGCTACACCGAGTGATGCGGACGGATTCAGGTGTTTCTTGTCCTGCACCATCCAGCCACTAGCGGTCAGGAGCGCGTCAATACGCTCCCTCGCAAGTTGCTCCGGCGTGAGGGGGGACATGGTGGTGGTGAGAAAGATATCTGTTCCTAACCGAGATTATTCCCGACCCTCCCCCACAGCATCTCCGGCCGCCAGTTCAGCATGGGGCCCCGCGTCATCCGCAGAACACGCTTCTGCTCGGTGTACTTGCGGAGCTGGAGGAATTCGATGGCGGCGGTATTGGCTTCCGGCAGGGTGATCTCCGTTACGTGCGGCAGGTGCCAGCGCAGGAGCTCTTCCCCGGCGAACGGGTTTTCCGCCAGGATGAGGCCCTCGCCCAGTAGCACCATGTAATTGCCCAGCACTTTGTTGTTCTTGACGAAGATGCGGCTGGCGTAGAAGTGCTCGCTGATGAGGGTGCGGCGGTCTTCGCCGCTGGCGAGCTTGTCCAGCCGCAGCACGCCGAGGCTGTGGTGGGGTTCGAAGAGTTCTACTTCGTCCAGGGTAGGCACCTCGCATTGGCCGCCGGCGTAGGTGACGTAATGGCCTTCGGGTTCGAAGCCCAGCGCCTCGAAGACGGGGATGGAGGGGGCCTCCGCCAATACGGAAACCGTGGTAGCCCCTTTGGCTTCCAGCTCCTTCAGCAGGGCGGCCACCAGATGGCCCTCCAATTCCGGCCCGCGGAAACGCGGGTGCATGAGGCGGTCGCCGATCCAACCTGAACCATGGTGAGCTATCGCCAGGCCGAGGCCGCTGACGAGGGCTTCGCCGAAGATGCTCTTGAGGGCGATGGCGTAGTCCGTGCTCATGTGCCAGCGGATGCGGGCGGCCATGGCGTCCCAATCGGCGGGCTCCAGCTCGGCGAGGTCGAATTCGAGGTCGTCCAAGGCCCACGGCTCCATGGTCACCGGGCCGTGCCCCCGCGGTGCCCCTGCTGCTCCGGAACCTGTTGGTGTGTTGGGGGTGCTCATGGGTGGGGGATGCCGGCCTTTGCCGGCGCGTGATCAGGGGTATCGTATTTACGGGTGCAAGAAATGGCCTTCCGGTATGCCGGATCGTTGAAAACTCGTCGGGGCGTATCCTGATTTTCCATGATACACCCCCCTGCCCGGTTGTTGTTCCTTGCCGGCCGTCTTCGGCCTTCACCGACGGCACCTGCCCTTGGCGCGAAAACCCGACATGGATGCACCGGCGACCGTACATGTGGCGGTCTTCGAGCGGAACGCGCTGCTGCGCGAGCTGCTCACCCGCCTCATTCCCGCCCTGGGGCCCTACACCTTGGCCCTGGTAACGGATAATGCCGAAGCGTTCGAGGCGCACCTGAAGAGCGAGCCGGCCATGCGCATCGCGGTGGTGGGCGTGGTGGGCGATGAGGACGCGGGCTGTGCGCTCCTGCTGCGCGTGCGCAAAGCGTGCCCCGCCGTGGCCACCTTGGTCCTGGGCTTCAGCCCGAAGCGGGCGAGCACTGACCGCGCGGTGAATAGCGGCGCGGCGAGCGTGCTGTGCAATACGGCATGCTCCCGGGTGTTGGGTACCGCTTTGGAGCGGTTGAGCGTGCCCGGCGGCACCTACTTCGACCACTTGGTGCAGGAGCTGTACCGGCCGGCCTGTAAAGACACCCCGGAGAAACCCGCCGAAGGCCCCCGTATATCCGACGCGGAGCTTCGGGTCTTGAAGGCGTTGCTGAAACCGGGCGGGGCGTCCGACAAGGAGATCGCCCAGCTTCTGGATCTGGAGCTGCCCACCGTGCGCACGCATCTGCGCCACCTCTACAAGGCCTTCGATGTGAGCGGTCGGCAAGCGCTCATCGATAAGGCGCGGAGCTTGGGATACCACTTGTAGCTGGTTGGCTCCTGCTGCCACGTACGAGCGAGTACGCGACCCGATCGTGCGGCCTGGCGCCACGTGCGGGCCAGCTCACGCCTCGATCGTGCGGCCTAGCGCCATGTACGGGCCAGCAAGCGCCACGATCGTGCGGCCTGGCGCCACGTACGAGCCAGCAAGCGCCCCGATCGTGCGGCCTAGCGCCACGTACGGGCCAGCAAGCGCCTCGATCGTGCGGCCTGGCGCCACGTACGGGCCAGCAAGCGCCACGATCGTGCGGCCTGGCGCCACGTACGGGCCAGCTCGTGCCTCGATCGCGCGGCTCAGCGCCACATACGGGCCAGCAAGCGCCGCGATCGTACGACTTAGCGCCACGTCCGGGCCAGCTAGCGCCGCGATCGTGCGGCCCAGCGCCACGTACGGGCCAGCTCGTGCCTCGTTCGTGCGACCCGGCGCCACGCACGGGCCAGCTCGTGCCTCGTACGTGCGGCCTGAAGAAAAGCGTGCAGGGACGCGGCTTCCAATGCGGCCTCATCAGCCTTGATGAGACCGCTCATCACCCTTGGTCGGGAGTTACCGCGACTTCCGGCGCTTACCAACGATTAAGTACCTGCAACGGGACAAACACATCAAACCCGAAGCACAACCAAACACTTCCAAGACAATGGTAGTTTACACGGTCAAGTTGGGTATCGTAGGACTCAGTTCTGCGGCCCTGGTAGAAAAAGGTCGGCTGCACGTGGAGAAGCTCACGGGCAATCCCGACTACACCCTCCCCGCCGGCTTCCTCACCTCCCTTTCCGACGCGTGCGACGCCTTGGAGAAGGCGAACGTGCAGGTGCGGGACAACGGCGGCAAGAGCGATCACCTGCTGCGCCGCGAGCGCGTGATCGACCTGCACAACCTGCTGAAGGACCTGATGGGCTATGTGCAGGCCCAGAGCGGCGGCGACCTGGAAAAGATCAACAGCACCGGTTTCCAGGCCAAGAAGCGCAAGGGGAATCCGGTGGGCATCCCCGCCGCGCCCGGGGAGTTGCGCGTGCTGGAAACGTCCCTGCCCTTGGAGTTCAAGCTCTTCTGGGACGGTGTTCCGGGGCGCATCTACTACGAGGTATGGGTGTCCACGGACGATCAAGCGAGCTGGAGCAAGCTGGCGCAGACCTCCAAGAACTCGCACGTGCACAGCGGCCTCTCCGAGGGCAAGAGCTACAGCTACAAGGTGAACGCCGTGACCACCGCCGGTGCGGGCAATACCTGCCTGCCGGTAACGGCGAAGGCGGCCTAGGACCAAGTGCCGGCGAAGGCCGACACCCCCTCTCCCGGCCCAGGCCCCGCCACCGCAAGGTGTGCGGGGTCGGGGCGGTGAGAGACAGACTAAGCGCCGGCGAAGGCCGGTGCCCCCCCCCTCGACAGAAAAACCGAACACCACGGACTTCAGCACGATCCCGGAAGTCACCTCGATACAGTTGGAATCGATCCGCAAGAACAAGTAACCCACCATGGAGCGCGACACCCCCTTACCGGTTCCCTGCGGCGCCTACGATGCGCGATTCATCGCGGACCTGCTCACCTGGCTGCGCGCGAAGGCAGCCAGGCTCAGCGACGACGAACGGAGCGCGCTCCTGCACCGCGCCAATCGACTGCCCGGCCTGCATGGCCGCTTCGAGCAAGGCGATGACCGCACCCTGCACTTCCACACCCCACGACCATGAAACAGCAACGCTCCACCTACGAACGCGACTACCTGGACTGGTACCACGGCCGCAGCGGATCCCGGGTCAAGCCCGGGAATGCCCACCGTGCCAGCTTCGGCAACCGCGCCAGCGTGGAGGCCAGCACCCGCTGCGGCTGCTTCTTCTGCGAACGCATCTTCCACCCCGCACTCATCCACACCCGGACCCTGGAGCGCACTGGCCAACAGACGGCCTGGTGCCCGCATTGCGGCATCGACAGCATCCTGGGCGAGGCGAGCGGCTTCCCCATCACCCCGGAGTTCCTGGGTCGCATGCGGCGGTGCTGGTTTGGGTAAGGAATCCCCGTTTTGAGATAGCCGTCCCCAAAACCCTCCACAAACCCCATCTTCTTCCGCCCCCGCCCCGCTTTTCCCGAACGGGTCGTATCCGGAACAATTCCCTCCTCCCCCACCTCGTGACCGGTTCGCGGCACAGAAAAACGAAGCCCCAGCCGCGCAACACCAGTGGAACCACTTCCACAGGCTCAACACAAACGGGGGCAAGGCGCACCACACACGTGTATGCTCGCGGAAACGGCGTGCAGTGTCCTTCGCCGAGCGCCAAGGCCGGTCCACCGAGCACAAGCCGGTGCCCCGCCGAAAGGGGAAGGATGACCTTCCGCTGCGGCGCGGTCCATGCACACCCTAGGACCAAACGCAAAAACCGCAAGAACCATGAAGAACCTGATGATGGCCGCCGCCCTGTGCGCCGGCATGATGAGCGCGAACGCGCAGAGCAACCCGACGGACCCGAAGACGGCGCCCGCGGAGAACAAGACCACAGCCACCACGCCCCAGAAGCCCGTGAACCACACGGATTGCCTGATGAGCACGGACGCGGATTGGAAGGCCCTGGGCCTCACCGCCGACCAGATGACCAAGGTGAAGGCCATCCAGGACGAGCACAAGAAAAGCTGCGCGGCCATGAAGGATGAGTCCGGCATGAAGCACGACGATGCCGGCAAAGCCGCCATGGTGGATGCTCATGAGGCGCGCATCAAGGAGGTGCTCACCCCCGCGCAGTACGACAGCTGGAAGAAGCAGTGCATGGCCATGGCCACCCCGGCCAAGCCGATGGAGAAGAAGTAAGGGTCCCAACCCTACTGGCGGAAGAGGCCTCGCGGGAGCGGGGCCTTTTTCTTTCTTTGATAGCCCCGACGAAGATCGGGGCCCCCCAACGGTTGACAGTGCGGTTCTGTGGGGGGCCCCGGCCTTCGCCGGGGCTATTGAGCCGCAGCATGCCCTACCACGTTTACATGATGGCGAACCGATGGAACACGGTCTTGTACATCGGCATGACGGATGAGCTCGCGCGCAGGGCGTGGGAGCACCGCACGGGGTACTATCCGGAGGCGTTCACATGGACCTATCAGTGTTTGAAGCTGGTGTGGATCGAGGAGCATGAGGATGGCGTCTCGGCCGCCACACGGGAGCGGCAGATGAAGGAGTGGAAGCGTGAGTGGAAGGAGAAGTTGGTGAAGGAGATGAATCCGACGTGGCAGGATATATCGCCGGCTTACGAACCTCCTACTGAGTGAGTGAGCCACGGCAACGCCGAAGGCGTACACCGCAGGGCGCGAAAGCGACCGAGGGGCCGGGGCCACCAAACACCAACGTCTGTTAACACCCCTGCCCAACTTAAACCAGCTTAAGAAAAGCGGCTTCCTGCGCGGCCCAACTTTGACACAAGCAAAGCGGTCGGTTCATTTGGTGGTGTGTCAGACCGTCTTGTTGAAGCCCCGGTAAGCGTTGCGCGAGCAAGGCCCCGGGGCTTCGTCATTCATAAGCGGCAGAACACCAAAGACACGGGGACAAGTCACGGGTTCGATCCCCCGAACGCGGTTGTTTTATTCCCTATTGACCGCGCGGAGAACATCGACCATGCGGTGCGGGCGCACGCCGGGGATCGGTGGGAGTACTTTCGCGGCCCCGTTCCGGGATCATCCTGAAGATCAACGACCTACCCCCGATGTTCCACGTGGAACCCGACGCATGAGCACCTACGACGCATACGACCTGGTGGTGGTGGGTGCCGGCCATGCCGGCAACGAGGCCGCCGCAGCTGCCGCGAACCTCGGCAGCAAGGTCCTGCTGGTGACCATGAACATGGGCGTCATCGGCCAGATGAGCTGCAACCCCGCGATGGGCGGTGTGGCCAAGGGGCAGATCGTGCGGGAGATCGATGCGCTGGGCGGCTACAGCGGCATCGTGAGCGATCGCAGCATGGTGCAATTCCGCATGCTGAACCGCAGCAAGGGCCCCGCCATGTGGAGCCCCCGCACCCAGAACGACCGGGAACTCTTCGCCAAGGAGTGGCGGCACCTGCTGGAGCAGACACCCAACGTGCACTTCCTGCAGGACATGGTGACATCCCTGGTCCTGCGCACCGGGGCGAATGGTCAACAAGAGGTGTGCGGCGTGCGCACCGGGCTGGGCAGCACCATCCCCTGCCGGGCGGTGGTACTCACCAGCGGCACCTTCATGAACGGGGTGATGCACATCGGCGAGAAGCAACTGGGGGGTGGCCGTGCCGGCGAAAAGGCCAGCCACGGCATCACCGAGCAGCTCATGGAACTCGGGTTCGAGGCCGGCCGGATGAAGACCGGCACCCCACCCCGCGTGGATGGCCGCAGCATCGACTACAGCGTACTGGAGGAGCAGCCGGGGGACGAAAACCCGGGCAAATTCAGCTACCTACCGAATGTGCATCCCATCGGCCCCTCGGGGCGCTCCTCCCCCACCAGGGGAGGCCGGGAGGGGGTGCAACTGAGCTGCTGGATCACCTACACCAGCCCGGAAGTCCACGACACCCTGCGCACCGGCTTCGACCGCAGCCCCATGTTCAACGGGCGCATCCAGGGCCGCGGGCCGCGCTACTGCCCCAGCATCGAGGACAAGATCGACCGCTTCGCGGACAAAGACCGCCACCAGATCTTCGTGGAACCCGAGGGCTGGGACACGGTGGAGACCTATATCAACGGCTTCAGCACCAGCTTGCCGGAGGACGTGCAGCAGAAGGCCTTGCGCCAACTGCCCGGCTTCGCCCACGCACGGATGTTCCGCCCCGGCTATGCCGTTGAGTACGACTACTTCCCCCCTACCCAGCTGCGGCACACGCTGGAGACCAAGCTCGTGGACGGCCTCTACTTCGCCGGCCAGATCAACGGCACCACCGGCTACGAAGAGGCCGCCTGCCAAGGCCTGATGGCAGGCATCAACGCGCACAGGAAGCTGGGCGGCCACGCACCCTTCATCCTTGGCCGCGATGAAGCCTACATCGGCGTGCTCATCGACGACCTCATCACGAAGGGCACCGAGGAGCCCTATCGCATGTTCACCAGCCGGGCAGAGTACCGCATCCTGCTGCGCCAAGACAATGCGGACCTGCGGCTCACCCCCCGCTCACACGCCATCGGGCTGGCCAGCGAGGAACGCATGCGCAGGGTAGGGGAGAAGCAGCGCCTGACCAGCGAGCTGGGAGCCCTGCTCGCCTCAGAAAGCACGACCCCAGAGCTGGCGAATCCACTGATCGTTCCACGTGGAACAGAAGCCATCCGGCAGCGCGTTCGACTACAGAGCCTGCTGCTCCGCCCACAGCTTTCGTACGCGGACTTGGAGCCCCTTTCGGAACTTCTCGCCTCTACAGCGGAAGCCTTCGGCGACTTGCGCGCGGAGATCATTGAGCAGGTCGAGATAGGGGCGAAGTACGATGGCTACATCGAAAAGGAACGGAGCGTAGCCGAGAAGCTCGGACGTCTGGAGGATATTCCGCTCGAAGACCATATCGAATACAGCCGCCTCACCTCGCTTTCCATAGAGGCCCGGCAAAAGCTCACCATCGTGCGGCCCCGCACCCTCGGCCAAGCATCCCGCATCAGCGGCGTATCCCCAGCGGACCTGAGCGTACTGATGGTGTACCTGGGGCGCTGAGGCCCCTTGCAGGAAGGCCCGCACGAGGGC
>JBGAJW010000004.1:0-130052 GCA_044224725.1 Flavobacteriales bacterium | reverse complement strand
CCTGGTTCATGGCGTTCGCGCGGGAACATCGTGTAACAGAAGAAGGGGATCATGCGTTCCAGCGGCCAACAAACACCCGATCATGCGCCAGCTGAAAGCCGACCTGCGTGGACTGAGTGCCCCCGATGTGCTCTTGAAAGCACGGACCATACTGACGTGTATCAGTGGGAATCCGCTGTTCCCGAACCCCGTTCCCTCGATGGCGGACTTCGGCGCGGCTTGCGCGGCACTGGAGCGATCCATCCTGGAGACCGCGAACGGTGGGAACCGGTTGGAATATTCCATCAAGCAAGGCCGAGCGGATACGGTGCGCGACATGGTGAAGGCACTGGTAGGTTATGTGAGCGCGGTCGCGCAAGGCGATGAAGCCATCGCCCGCAGCGCAGGTCTGGAGCAGCGCCGTCCGTCCACGCGGATCACATCGCTCCCGAGCCCCAACGGGCTGAGAGCAACGACCGGGGTACATGAGGGTACCATCCTGCTGCGCTGGAAGCCTGTGCACGGTGCCCGCATGTACAGGGTCTTCATCTGCAAAGGGGATCCGCGCGAAGAGAGCGCTTGGCAGCAATTGACACTTACAACCAACAGCCGGTACATGGCCACCGGACTGTTGCATCTGCAGTACTACGCATTCCGTGTGGTCGCTATCGGTGCGCACACTGAAAGCCCGATGAGCCAATTGGCCACGGGACTGTCCATCGGCAGGCAGGCCGCGTAGGTGGTACAGGTGACAACGGCAACCGCAAGGCCGGGAGGGGCGGCCCCTTTCAATCTCAGGAGAGCGGGAATGATGCGGACCATCGGTGGTGGTTTCAGGCCTCCCTATTTTCACCGCCATGCGCAACCTCTTCGTGCTCGCTGCCTGCTCAGCCGTCACCCTCTTCGCACAGGACGGCCAGTTGGATCCCACCTTCGCCAATTCGGGTTTCGCCTTCTTCGACCCTACGGTCACCTCTGAACGGTCCACCTGCCTGCACGTGAAGGCGGATGGCCGCATCCTGGGCGGCGGCAACGAGTACGAAGGCGTTAACACCGAATGCTGGATCCTGCAATGCCTGCCGGATGGTTCGTTGGATCCCGATTTCGGGGAGAGCGGCCGGTCCATGGTGAACTTCTGCACGAGCGCGGACCGGCTGACCATGCTGCTGAGCCAGCCCGATGGCAAGGTGCTCGCTGCGGGGTACGAGAACTTCAACAACGAGATCGTGGACCAGGGCATCGTCTTCCGCCTTACCGCCGCGGGCGATCTGGATACCAGCTGGGGCTTGGCGGGCCTGAGCTACGTGACGGCCACCTATGACGTGATCCTGCCGGCCATCGCGCTGCAGCCCGATGGGAAGGTACTGGCGGCCGGGTATTACAGCCATGGCTCCTTGCAGGACGGCGTGGTGCGGCGTTTCCTGCCGAACGGGGACTTGGATACCACCTTCGGCGGCAACGGCCAAGTGCTCATTACGTCCACCGGCAACGACTGGATCAACAACGTGATCGTGTGCCCAGACGGCGGCATCCTGGTGGGCGGCACGGAGACTACCACGCTCGTGGCCTACCGCTACCTGGCGGATGGTACACTGGATCCCGCCTTCGGTGTGGGCGGCAAGCTCACGGGAACCTTCAACAACGGTGGCTTCATCGGCGGCTACACCTATATGGCGGTGGACGAGCAGCAGCGCATCCTCTTCTACGGCAACACCACGGGTACCACCTCGCATATCGGCCTGAAAGCCTACCTGCCCGATGGCACACCGGACCTGCTCTTCGGCGACAACGGCGAGGTGTGGCATGACCTCGGCACGTCATCAGGCACCGCCATGCGCGGGGAGCTACTGCCCTCAGGCCGTCTGGTGATCCCGCTCAATGGGCCGGACTACCCGGCCTTCCACGTGATCTGCTTCAATGCCGATGGTTCGCTCTCCGCTGGCTTCGGGACGAACGGCATCGCCCATGTTTCCGGCAGTCCGGCCGGTGCCATGTCCGCCGGGGCGCAAGGCGATTCCGCGTTGGTGGTGCTCGGCACCTCGCCGGGCACGCCCGGCTCCCAGCCGTGGATGGTGCGCTACACCCTGGATGACTTGTCGACAGCGGTTCCCGCGGATCCTGCTCTGGCGGACACGCGCATCTATCCGGTGCCCGGTCAGGGCCAGGACCTCACCGTAGTGCCCGGATGCGAAGTGGTGGAAGGCACGCTGATCGTGCGCGACGCGATGGGCCGCACGGTGATGGTGAACCCGGAGTCCGCAGCTGACCGTATCCGATTGCGTGGAAGCGCGAACCTGCCTGCGGGTATCTATTCCGTTTCCATGCGCACACGCTGTGGGGCGCGAACGGTGCGCTTCCTGGTGCGCTGAGCAGGAGCGGGGCCCCCGCTGTGGCGAGAGACTTTCAGCGGACAGCGTATGCGTGGGCGGGCTTCTCGCACCCAACCGGTCAGCATGACCACGAACTTTGTTCCCGCACGCTATTGCAACGATGACAGACGCAATCGACACTAGGGGAACCACCCCAACCCCTGATCCACCCACCCCGGTATTCTACCACGGCACAAAAGCCGAACTGCAAGTCGGTGAGCTGATTGGCCCGGGCTACCGGTCCAACTACGGTGCCCGTCGGCAGGCGAAATGGGTTTACTTCACAGCCACACTGGATGCCGCCGCATGGGGCGCGGAGCTGGCCGTGGGCGAGGGGCGGGGCCGCATCTACACGGTGGAGCCCACCGGCCCGTATGCGGACGACCCCAATTTGACGGACAAGAAGTTCCCGGGCAACCCCACGAAGTCCTACCGCACGGCGCATCCGCTGCGCGTGACCGGGGAGCTGGTGCAATGGCAAGGGCACACGCCCGATCAGCTGAAGGCGATGAAGGACAATTTGCAGCGGTTGAAGGATCAGGGGATCGAAGCGATCGAGGAGTAGCGATCAACCGGCCTGCCCCATCAACACCAGCGCTCCTAGGTCGGGCGTGGGGCTGCCGCCGGCTTTTTCCAGCGTAACGGCGAAGGCTTGCGCGCGGGGGATGTCCTTCATGCGCTGTAGCCCGCTGGCATCGGCGGACATGTCGAAGACACCGGCATCCACCGGGTTGCCATCCACCAAGGCCCAGAGCTGGTATTGTTTGCCTTGCGGCGGTTCCGGCAGGTTCAGCACATCCAGGAAAACGCGATTCGCGCTATGGTCCCAGTACACGCGGGCCTTGGCGCCGCTGGCATTGGCCGTTCCGCTCAGGGCCACCAGGTCCGTACGGGGGTCCATCACCACGGCCAGTTGGTCCTGTGAATGCTGGTAGGATGCGCGTTGCACTTGGAGGTCCTGCGCGAGCACTTCATGTTCCGTCTCCAGCCGGGCGAGCTCGGTGCGCGTGTGGCGCAATTCGCGCAGCAGCATGAAGTTGCCCGTAGCGCTGAGCAGCAGGGCCACCACGCTGGCGGCTGCCAACCAACGCCAAGAGCCGGAAGCGGCGCGTGCGGCTGGAAGCTCACGCACGATGGGCGCATGTGCCGGACCTGCGGCAGCGATGCGCTCCATCACCTTCGCCCGCGCGGCTGATGGTGGCGCCACGGCGCTCTTCTTGGCGAACAGTTCCAGACCCGCTTCGATGCGCTCGAGCTCCTCACGAACGGCCGGGTCTGTCGCGCGCATGCGTTCCACCAAGGCCGTGTCCTGCGCGTCGGTCTGGCCGATCACGTAGGCTTCGAGCAAGCCGGAATCGATGAGCTCGCGGGCGGTCATTGGTGGTCTTTCAACAATGTGCGCAATTCGGTAAGGGCGGCACGCGTGCGGGATTTTACCGTGCCCAAGGGTATGCTGGAGCGTTCGGCGATCTCTTGCTGGGTGAAGCCCTGGTAATAGGCCATGTCGATGAGCTCACGGTGCTCGGGCTTCAGGCCTTGGAGAACCTTCACCACATCGGCACCGTCCAGTTGGTCCTGTGTGGCTTCCGTGGCGAGGTGATATACGTGGCGGTCCATGGGCTGGATCGCCGCGGCCTTCTTCACGTCAGATGAGCGCAAGCGATCGATGGCCGTGTTGCGCGCGATGTTCATCATCCACGTGAAGGGGCGGCCCTTGGATGGGTCGTAGCCGGAGGCGTTGTTCCAGATCTTCACGAAGGCGTCTTGCAAAGCCTCTTGCGCGAAGCCTTCATCCCCGTTCAGCACCCGCAGCACGATGCCGTAGAGCGCGGCGCTGAAATCATCGTAGAGCTGAGCCAAGGCCGCCTGGTCGCGCTGTTGCACGCGCTGGAGGAGGAGCAGGTCGGGGGTGGCCATGGGCGGGGAGGAGTACAAGTTTACCCTCGCGGCGCCCTTTGCGGTCACCCGGAGAATTTATTTCTGGACGGGCGATCCACACCGATCCGGGCATCGTATGTACGCTGCGGCGGGCTGCATACATGGCGTTGTGGCCGACCACCCGGCGCCGAATATCGACTTTTGCCGATCGGATGGCGGAGCAACAGGACATGTCCATGGACCTCATCGAGCGCTACGTGCTCGGCGAACTGTCCGCGCGGGAAAGCCGCGAGGTGGAAGCGGCCGCCAGTGCCGATCCGTCCGTGCGCGCGCGCATCGATGAACTGCAAGGTGGTTTGGAACGCCTTGCGCTCTTGAACGCCGTGCCGCCACCAGCCAGCCTGAAGCGGCGCGTGCTGGGTGCCGTGGAACGTCATGCGCGAGGAAGCGCGAACCGTCCACCGGTGATCCATCCTGCGTCCAGGGTAGCTGATTTCGCCCCGTGGATCGACCGGCCCGGGATGGTGCGCCCTGCTGATGCGGGGGACATCCACTTCATCCCCTTCGCGGACAACAACGATGGGGCGAGCGCATTGGTCTGGTTGGTGTCCGGCTCACCGGAAGAGACGCACACCGACTGCATCGAGAAATTCCTGATCGTGGAGGGTTCCTGCCTCATCCTGTTCGGGCAGAAGGTCCACGCGTTGGAGGCCGGTGATGTGTTCAGCATACCGCTGCACACGCCGCATACGGTGAAGGTGACGAGCGCGATCCCTTGCAAGATCATCCTGCAGCGCATCGCGGCCTGATCACCGGCCCGCCATTTTTCTTTCCGTAGGTCGATCCGGCAACGCGATGCTTCGCGTATGTCCTTCCGCACCACACCAACGTGATGCGCCAAAACCCTTCCAGTATGACCTACCGAGACCATATCGCGCGAGCGGTGGTAGCGGGTGTCGCTGTGATCGGGCTGGGGAATTTCTCCCCGACCCGCGCCAGCAGCCACCGCGAAGCACCGCTGATCGCCAACGATCCGTTGGCGGACAATACCGATCTGTACTGCTTCCGCAGTCCGGATGATCCGAACACGGTGACGATCATCGCGAACTACATCCCGGCGCAGTTGCCTTTCGGCGGTCCGAACTACAACAGCTTCGGGGAGAACATCCGCTATGAGATCCACATCGACAACGATGTGGCCACGCAGGGCGATGACATCACCTACCGCTTCACGTTCACCAAGACGAACCAGGACCCGACGACCTTCTTCAACATCCGGCTGGGCCAGCAGAACCTGCTCACCACCTACACGATGGAGAAGAGCACGGACGGCGGGAACACCTGGACCACGGTATTGAGCAACGGCATCGTGCCACCGCCGAACATCGGTGCGCGCAGCATCGAAGGCGGTGCGGGCCTGAACGCGGCCAGCTACGCCGCATTGATGACCGCGGCCATCGGCACGGCCAGCAGCGGCGAAACGGTGTACGCCGGTCCCGCTGATGATCCCTTCTTCGTGGACCTCGGCGGCATCTTCGACCTGGGCGATGCGCCGCGCCAGAACGGAGGCACGGTGCGCGACGGTATCGCGAAGACGAACATCCACAGCATCTGCATCCAGGTCCCGATCAGCATGTTGCAGAAGGACGGCCTGAGCGTGAGCAGCGCCGTGACCATCCTCGATCCGGCCTTCGTGATCGGTGTGTGGGCCAGCGCCAGCCGCCAGACCATCAACACGCTGAACACGAGCGGTGGTGGTTCGAGCAACAGCGGAGAGTGGGTGCAAGTGAGCCGCCTCGGCATGCCGCTGACCAATGAGGCCGTGGTACCCGTGGGCAGCAAGGACCTGTGGAACGCGTTGACGCCTTACCAGGACCTGGCCAACATCAGCACGTTCGGCAACTACTTCTACAACCCGGAGCTCGCACTGTACATGGACAACTCGTTGTTCGGTGGCGCGGTGCCCGCGTTCGCCGGCCTGCGCATCCAGCGCAACAGTTTGCAAGGCTTCGATTTCGGCAACGGCCACAACGGCCTGTACGGATTGAAGGGCTCCCCCGCCGTTGCAGGTACCGCGTTGGATGATGCCATCTTCGGAACGCTCCTGTTGCCTGCGGCGAACAGCCCGCGCAGCGTGGATCTGTGGCCCATCTTCCATACGGGCGTGCCCAACCTGGCACCGTACCAATTGGCCACGGGCAAAGGGGGTAACCCGCTCGCCGCTGGAAAGCCCTTCATCAACAACTTCCTGCCGAACGGGGGTGACATGCTGCGGTTGAACATGGCCGTACCGGTCACGCCGCGCAACAGTCCGGACTTCAGCAGTGAAGGCATCGTGGCCGCAGCCGTGGCCGGCTTGACCAACCCGATGTACGCCAACACGAACATCGAATCCATTCCCAACATGGACGGCTTCCCGAACGGACGCCGCTTGGAGGATGATGTGACGCGCATCGAATTGCAAGCCGTGGGCGGTATCGCACTGGCCGCGATCGGTCTCTGGATGGACGACTACAACGCCTCCAACCCGAACCAATCGCCTGTGACGAATCTGCTGCTGAACAACCTGCAGTACAGCACCGGCGTGGAAACCAACGACGTTCCCTTCCAACCAACCTTCCCTTACGTGGCCGCTCCTTGGAGGGGTACGGGGGTCTGATCCGGGTGATGCGCGCATCGCCCCAACACAACCAACATGACAACATTCAAGCACATCACACTGGCCAGCGGCCTGCTCTTCGCACTGGGTGCGATGGCCAGCAGCCACCGCGAGGCACCGCTGATCAGCAATGATCCGCTCGCTGACAACACGGACCTGTACGTGTTCCGCTCGCCAGACGCGCCCAACCGCATCACCATCGTGGCGAACTACGTGCCGCTGCAACTACCGCAGGGCGGTCCGAATTACTACTCGTTCGGGGAGAACATCCGCTACGAGATACACGTGGACAACAACGCGGCCACACCCGGTGACGACATCGTGTACCGCTTCACCTTCCACAAGGTGAACCAGGACGGCAGCACCTTCTTCAACATCCGCTTGGGCCAGCAGAACCTGAAGACCACGTACACACTGGAGCGCAGCATCGACGGCGGTGCGACTTTCCAGACCGTGATCACGAATGGCATCGTACCACCACCGAACATCGGCGGTCGTAGCATCATGGGCGGTGCGGGTCTCGGTGCGAGCAGCTATGGCGCTTTGCAGGCCGGTGCGGTCACCATGAGCAGTACCGGTGAAAAGGTGTTCTGCGGTCCGGTGGACGATCCCTTCTTCGTGGACCTCGGCGGCATCTTCGACCTCGGTGATGCACCGCGCCAGATGGGCATGCCGAAGGACGGTGTGGCCTGCAAGAACGTGAGCACGATCGTGATCCAGGTCCCGATCCCCACATTGCAGAAGAACCACCTGAACGTCGGTAGCGCTACGAGCATCCTCGATCCGGACTTCGTGATCGGTGTGTGGGCCAGCGCCAGCCGCCAGACCATGCGCACCTTGGGCATGGATGGCACAGCGAGCTACTCGGGCGATTGGGTACAAGTGAGCCGCCTAGGTATGCCGCTCACGAACGAAGCGGTGATCCCCATCGGCTACAAGGACCGTTGGAACAGTGAGACGCCCTACCAGGATCTCGGGAACCTCGCTGACTACGGGAACTTCTTCTACAACCCGGAGCTCGCGCTGTACATGGATGATGACCTGTTCGGCGGTGCCGTGCCGGCCTTCGCGCCACTGCGCATCCAGCGCAACAGCTTGCAAGGCTTCGACTTCGGCAATGGGCATGATGGCCTCTACGGCTTGAAGGGCACACCGGCCGTTGCGGGCACCGCTCTCGATGACGCGATCTTCGGGACACTGTTGCTCCCCGCCGCCGGTTCGCCGCGCAGCGTGGACCTCTGGCCGATCTTCCACACAGGCGTACCGAACCTTGCGCCTTACCAACTGGCCACGGGCAAGAACGGTGATCCGCTCGCAGCCGGAAAGCCCTTCATCAACAACTTCCTGCCGAACGGCGGTGACATGCTGCGCCTGAACATGGCCGTGCCGATCACCCCGCGCAACAGCCCCGCCTTCAGCAGCGACGGTATCATCGCCGCATGCGTGGCCGGACTCACGGACCCGATGTACAATGCGACGGCCTCGTTGCAGTTCATCCCGAACATGGACGGTTTCCCCAATGGCCGCCGTCTGGAGGATGATGTGACGCGCATCGAGTTGCAAGCGGTGAGCGGTGTTGCTCTGGCCGCGATCGGTCTGTGGTACGATGACTACACGGCCGGTGGTCCGAACCCGGTGACGCAGGACCTCTTGGATGTGCTCACCTACAGCACGGGCGTGAACGCGAACGACATCGCGTTCAGCAGCACCTTCCCGTACGAAGCGGCTCCTTGGAGCGGTACGAGCGCATGCGGGGGTGAAGCGGTGGCCTATACGCAACCGACAGTACTTCCCCCGAGCAATGGCCTGCCCTGCACGGAGAACCTGCAACTGACCTTCACGCTGGACGAACATGCGAGCCAGGTGAGCTGGGAGGTCCGCCGCGATGCGGACAACAGTGTGACCGCCAGTGGCGGCGGCTGGCCCGATGTAGTCGGTGGGGTGACGGTAACGGATGACATCTGCCTGCCTGTGGACGCCTACCGCTTGATCGTGACGGATACGGGTGGCGACGGCATCCCCGGTGGCGGATATGTGCTCACGGACGCACAAGGCCGCCGCATCATCGATGCGAACGGGATGTTCATGAGCACGAGCTCGGTGATCCTGCCCTTCAATGTGCCGCTGAGCAACATGAAATTGCAGGGCAACTCCTGCGACCGCACCAATGTGATGGCGAACACGAACCTGTACGCGCTCACCCAGCCCGGTGCGCAGCAATACCAGTTCTGGTTCTTCGATCCGCACGGCTCCTACAGCCGCCGGATCACGCGCACGCCGAATTTCGTGCGCCCCAGCCAGATGCTGACCTCGCCGTTGCCGTTGAACTTGGAACTCAACGCGCGTGTGCGTGTGATGGTGGGTGGAACGTGGAGCCCTTTCGGCGCCGCATGCCGGCTGTTCCTGCCGGGCGGTGGCATGGAGCGCCAAGCGCCTGCGGATGACTTCACCGTGCGCCTGTACCCGAACCCGACGCAAGGGGACAAGGTCTATCTGCAGATGGAGAATCTCGCGGACGATCAGCAGCGCATCGGGATCGACCTGTATGATGCGGTCGGTCGTCACGTGTACACCGATGTCTTCGGCAACGACGGCAGCACGTTGAACACGGTGATCTCCTTGAACGGTGACCTGGCCAAAGGCGCGTACTCCGTGCGCATCTCGGTGAACGGTGCCGTGCGTACCGAGCGTTTGATGGTGCAGTGATCCCTATCCACGGGGCGCGGTTCCGAGCGCTTGCGGTGTGACCTGCGGAAGCCCTTCCTGACTTGTCAGGAAGGGCTTTCCGCTCTTTGCGGGATCGGATGATCCGCCGAGAGCGCCTTGCCGTATGTCTTCCTGTTCCTCAGAAGAACAGCGCATTGCACCAACTTCGTTGCCCGGGCATCACCGGCCCCGTAAGGTCCTGATGCTTGGGCGAAGATCGACCCGGATTCCCACCCCTCATGAACCATCTGACCTCCGCACTGACGATCGTCGCAGTAAGCACGATCATATCGTCCTGCACGGATTCCCAAGGCAAGGAAGCGATGACTTCCGCTGCGCGGATGGAAGCCGACGCACTGACCATCCCGCAAATGCAGGAGCGCACCGCCGACATCGGTGCGCCCGAAGAGCGGGACCACTTGTTGGACGTGTACGACAACGCCCGCATCAAATTGGAGAAGAACGCCGAGGACTGGGATTCGTGGCTGCGCATGAGCGAAGCCTTCATCACCGAAGCGCGCGTCACCGGAACCCATGGGTACAATTACGGACAAGCGCTCACCATCCTGGATCATGTACTGAGTCATCCGGAACTGAACACCGATGTGAAGAGCCAGGCGCTCACCTTGAAGGCGACGATCTTATTGAGCCAGCACCAGTTCAATGATGCGCTGCCGCTCGGCTTGGAGGCAGTGAAGCTCGACCCCTTCCGAGCTTACAACTACGGCGTGCTGGTGGATGCCTACACCGAGCTCGGCCAATACGACAGCGCGGTGGCCATGTGCGACAGGATGGTAACGATCCGTCCGGACCTTCGGAGCTACAGCCGCGTGAGTTACCAGCGGGAGATCCATGGCGACATCCCGGGCGCCATCGATGCGATGGACCGCGCGGTGAAGGCGGGTGCGATCGGTCTGGAGGAGACGAGCTGGTGCCGTGTACAACTGGGCGGCCTGTATGAGCGGAGCGGCGATCTGAAGCAGGCCGAGGAGCAATACACGCTATCGGTCGCAGAGCGCAAGAACTACCCCTTCGGCATGGCGGCACTGGGGCGTATCCAGGGCAAGCGTAAGAATTATGCCGAAGCCCAAAGGCAATTGCTGGCGGCGATCGCGGTAATGCCAGATGCTTCCTTCTACGAAGAGCTTGCCCGTGTCTACGCCGCCCAGGGCAAGACCGAGGGATACGACGAGGCCGTGCACAACGCGGGCAAGGTGCTGGTGGGCCTCGCCAAAGGCGGTGAAGGTCACAGCCATCAAGTAGGCTTGGAGATGGCGCGGTTCCAGTTGGAGTTCATGAAGGACTACGACAATGCCTTCATCAATGCGCAGCACGAGGCCACGCACCGGCCTGACAACAACGACGTGAACACCACCTTGGCCGCGATCCATTTGGCGATGGGCGATCCGGAGGCCGCCGCGAACGATGTCGCACTCGCCCAACGCACGGGCAGCAAGGATGCGTACCTGATGTGCATCGATGGCCTGGTGACCATGAAACGGGGGGAGGTGGCGAAAGGCAAGGCCCTGATCAAGGCGAGCTTCGGGATCGATCCCTACCAGAACCATGCGTTCGCGGCCGAGGCTCGGAAAATGGTGCAAGGCTGATCTTCCTTCGCATCATGTTCCCCACGGATCGACGTCGGACATTGCTGGCGTTCACGTTCCTGCTGATCGCCGTTGCGCAGGCCAACGCGCACGTGGTCTTCAACGAGTACGATCTGATGACCGGCGATGAGGCTGGATGGCACTTCCTCTGGCAGGGCTTCCAGCACATCCTGCCGTTGGGCTTCGATCACATCCTGTTCGTGCTGAGCCTCTATCTGCTCAGTCCGAAGTTGAAGACCATCCTCTGGCAGGCCACGGCGTTCACCATAGCGCATTCCATCACACTGGGCCTGGCGATGTACGGCGTGATACAGCCGCCATCCGCAGTGATCGAACCCTTGATCGCGATCAGCATCATGGTGGTAGCGCTGGAGAACATCTTCTCGCCGAAGCTGCGCGCCTCCCGCATCGGCATCGTGTTCCTCTTCGGGCTGGTGCATGGAATGGGCTTCGCGGGCGCATTGAGCGAAATCGGGCTTCCGAAGAAGCACTTCTTTACCACGCTCGTCACCTTCAATGTGGGCGTGGAACTGGGCCAGATCAGCGTGATCCTGTTATCATATCTGCTGTTCGGCCGCTGGTTCAGCGGCAAGGAGTATTACCACCGGCGTGTGGTGGTCCCCTTGTCCATCGCCGTTGTCGCGGTCGCCGGATTCTGGACGGTGGAGCGGATCTTTTTCGTGTGAGGTGATCCGGTCGGTGGGAAGCTCCCGTATATGAGCATACCCTCTTCAGAACCACCCGTCATGAAGCATGAACTACCCTTCAGGCTCTCCCTGTTTTTCGCAGCCCTATCGCTCGCCCTGCTCACTGCCGCGCAGACCTTCACCCTTCGCGGCAGTATTGTGGATGATGTGAACGACCCCGTGATCGGCGCGAGCGTGCTGGTGAAAGGGACGGATCGCTCGACGTCCACGGATGTCACTGGCCGATATGTGATCGCGGGTCTGAAGCCCGGAAATCTCACGCTGCAGGTGGCATTCATCGGCTTCATGCCCCAGGAGAAGACGATCGACCTGAACGGGGACGTCACGCTTGATCTCGTGTTGGCCAATGGTGCGATCGACCTGCGGGAAGTCTCGGTTTCCCCGCGGAGCGATGCGACGTTGACACAGACCATCGGCGCGCTGGACCGTGACCTGCGCCCGGTTCAGACCGCACAGGACCTGTTGAAAATGGTGCCGGGCCTGTTCATCGCGCAGCACGCCGGTGGCGGGAAGGCGGAACAGATCTTCCTGCGCGGCTTCGATAGCGACCATGGTACCGATCTGTACTTGACCGTGGACGGCATGCCGGTGAACATGGTGAGCCACGCGCATGGGCAAGGCTACGCCGACCTGCATTTCGTGATCCCCGAAACGGTGGACCACATCAACGTATACAAGGGGCCCTACACGACCCGCTTCGGCGACTTCAGCACCAGTGGAACGGTCGAGTTCAACACACGCGACCACATCGACAAGAGCCTGGTGAAAGTCGAGGGCGGCATGTTCAACACGTTCCGGGGTGTGGCCATGATCGACCTGCTCGGAAACAAACACCTCTTCAGCAAGCAGACCGAGAACCTTTACGTGGCGGGTGAATACGCGTTCACGGACGCTTACTTCAACAGCAAGCAGGATTTCAACCGGGCGAACGGCCTGCTGAAGTACAGCGCGCAACTCGGCGAGCGAAGCCACTTGGCGTTCACCGCCACCAGTTTCGGGGCCAATTGGAATGCCAGCGGACAAGTTCCACAACGCTCCATAGACGACGGAACGATCACGCGTTTCGGGGCCATTGACGACCAAGAGGGCGGCAACACCAGCCGCACGAACGTGAACGCCGTACTCACCACGCGCTTGGTGAATGAAGCTGTGCTGAAGAACCAGATCTACTACGTGAATTACGACTTCAGCCTGTTCAGCAACTTCACCTTCTTCCTGGAGGACAGCGTCAATGGCGACATGATCAACCAGCGCGATGACCGGAACATCGGAGGGTACACCGGCACCTATACGCAGAACGCGCTGATCGGCGACAAGCCCTTGAAGTGGACCGCTGGGCTGGGTGCGCGCTATGACATGAGCAACATCCAACTGCTGCATGCCATCGAACGCGTTGTAACGGACACAGTGCGCAGCGGCAACCTCGATCAATTGAACACCAGCGCATTCCTCGACGGGAAGCTCGAGCTGAGCCAGAAATGGTCGGTGAACCTCGGAGCCAGGTTCGACATGTATGACTACCGCTACACCGAGGACCGGTACGATTCGCTCAGCGGGGACCGGACGCTCGCCCGCGTGAGCCCGAAGTTGAATCTGTATTATCAGGCGACGGAGAAGACCCAGTTCTACGTGCTAAGCGGTGTCGGCTTCCACAGCAATGATGCACGGTCCGTTGTGCTGAACCGATCGGAGAACAGTTTGCCTTCCGCCTTCGGCGTTGATGTTGGAAGTACGTTCAAGCCAGCCCCCCGCGTGATCATGAACGCCGCCGTTTGGGGCCTGCTCTTGGAAAGTGAGATCGTTTATATCGGCGATGGCGGCACAACCGAGATCGGCACGCCCACGCAGCGTTTGGGCTTCGATGTGGGCCTCCGTTACCAATTGAGCGACCACTTCTACGCCGATGCCGATATCAACTACTCGCACGGCACCATTCTCGATGTGCCCAGCGACGAGAACCGTATTCCGCTGGCACCGCAGTTCACCACGATCGGAGGGCTGGCCTACAAGCGCGACAAGGGGATCAACGGCACGCTTCGTTACCGCTACATCGCTGACCGGCCGGCGAACGAAATGAATACCGTGGTGGCGAAAGGCTACTTCCTGCTGGACGCCGGACTGAGCTATCGCCTCCCGCATTGGGAGGTCGGCATGAGCGCGGAGAACCTCTTGAACACCGAATGGAACCAAGCCCAGTTCGACACGGAAAGCCGGCTGCGCAACGAGGCCGAACCTGTGAGCGAGCTGCATTTCACGCCCGGCACACCATTCTTCCTGAAGGGGATAGTGAGCTATCGGTTCTGAACGACCGATGGCGGTTTGACGGAGGGGCTGTCCTGGTGGGGGCAGCCTCTTCTATTTTATACCGGTTCGCACTACGGTAGCTCCGAACTGTCATGCCGAGCGCACTCGAGGCACAGAGGGAGCGCCTTGGCAAGCCCTCACCACCAGACCCGCAGACTGAACGTGCCCCACCCATGCGCCAAGCCATTGCGGAAGGTGCGCGTGATGTAGCGTTCCCCATAGCGCAGGTCCAGGTGGCGGAAGGAGAGCAGGCCGCCCCATTCGCCCGCCAGCACGATGCGTTCGAGATCATCGGCCCGCAGCGCATGGGCATCGTGCTGTTGGAAGGGGCCGCCCTGCAAGGCCGCGTCGAAGGCCACGGCCGTGGCGTCGGCCTGCCCATAGGCCGTGAACCGCACGCGAGCGGAACGGTCGCACTCGTTGTTCGGCCGTAGGGGATGCCCCAGCTCCAAGACCAGTCCACCCGTGAGCGCATCGCGGATGGTACCCACCTCTACGGCCCCCAGACCGTGAACGCGGTACGCGTTCGCGCTGGCAAGACGCCGCCTGACTTCCACGCCGTAGTTGGCGATCACATCCGTGCGCACTTGGTACTGCCAGCCCAGCGGTGTGATGTTGCCCAGGCCGTGGTGGATCCATTGCTGTTCCTCGGCACATCCGGCGCAAGGTCCCAAGAGGCCCAACTTGAACTGGCTGCGCATCCGCAGCCCTCGGGCTTCATCGCTGCTCGTTAGCTCTTGGCCGAGGTAGAGCATCGCCGCGAATGGCCGGTCGCCGGTGCGGATGGTATCGCTGCGAATACCCCCGGGTGTGTAGCAGTCCTGCCGCAGGAAGAAGGCGTACAGCGGGTCGGTATCCCTGTGCGTACGGAGCAATAGTGGTGCGGTGGGCGTGCGGCCCCACATATCCCCGACGTGGCGCAGCAGCACACCTTGGGTGTAGTACCGGTCCGTGGCCGTGAAGAAGTCGTTCGCATAGTGGAAGTCCACCGCATTGCGCACGACGTGCTGTGCGCAGGCCATATTGGCAACAGCGAAGAACCCGACATACAAAGCAGGCGGTCTTGCTCGCCTCATCGCGTTGCTGAAGCTCCCATGCATCATGTACGCACCGATGGCACGGACTGGATCGAAGAGTTTCCGTCCGGTAACACCGTCGATCCATTTGGTCAGGATCTGCTCCTGGCCATAGTCCTTTCGCTGCCTCGCACTGGGAAGGACGTGTAAAGCCCCGAAGAAACGCCCCCGCCAGCGGACCGTAAAATACCCTTCGGGGGTAATTCCGGTGGGGGTATTGGACTCCCCGACCGCCCGATGGCCATTGGTGCCCGACCCGGCAAACCCCGCCTTCTGGCCCCGGCCGAAACGCTTCCCGGCAGGAGGCCGAAAAAAGATCCGGACGGAATGATCCAAAGCCTCATCGCCTTACGTACGTGTGACAAAGCCCCCCGGTCAATGCTCAAAAAGATCTTTCTCCTCACAGGGTCGGCACTCTTACTTGTGGTCGTTGCCCTGTTCATCCACATCTGGATCGTCGCCGGGAAGCCCGCCAAACACCTGGCCGTTACCCAACTGGCGCGCATCGACTTCGAACAACCGTTGGATTCTTCACAAGCTCTTGCGCTCCGGAGTGAAGTGCAAGGGCTTCCGGGGGTTACACATTGCTACATCAATGTGCCGGACGGAAAATTGGTGTATTCCTATGACCTGACTGAACAGACCTCACAGGCCGTGTTCTCCCGAGTAGCACGGATATCCCCGGTGCCATGCAAAGCCTTCCATGTGGATGCACAAGACCTGGCTGCTGGGTGCCCGGCCATGGCCCCCAGCGGCTTCTACTACACGCTGAGCGCCTGGGTGCGCGACCTGCGGAACTGACCGGACCAACGCAATAGAACAACAACCAACCCCGACAATTCCATGAACAAACTGAACAACTGCCTCGCCTTGTCCGTCTTGGGCCTTGTAGTGCTGGCGACCGGCTGCAAGAAGGACGATGATGAGGATCCCGCTCCAACGCCTACGCCGACCCCAAGCCTGTACAGTCAAGTGGGCGGCACCACCATGGTGGCTGATCCCGCGCATCCCGGCCAGATGATCGAACAAGGTTACCTGAGTTTCCGCTCCGTGGTGGACAGTACCATTTTCGTCATTGCGGCAGACCCGCAGCTCCAGCCGTTCTTCGCCGTTCTCTTGGGCGAGGTGACGGGTGGCAACACGACCAACCTCGCGATACTCAGTGAGAACCTGACGGAGTTCTTCTCCGTGGCCGCTGGTGGAACGAACTTCACCTACAGCGGCCTGAACATGGTGGACGCCCACAATTCCACAGGCAACCCACGCATGTCCGGCCTGGCCAACAATGCCGCCTTCGACCGGTTCATCGCGGACGTGGTCACGGGCGCGCAGCAGAACAGCGTTCCGGACAACATCATCACGCAAGTGGGCGCGCTGATCGAAACGCTGCGCGACGACGTGGTACAGCAATAGCGCCCTGCGGACGTCCCGCTCCGTAACGCGGGAACCCCTGTCCGTCCGCAGTGCATGGGGCCGTCCTGTTCCGAGGGCGGCCCCTTTGCGTGCCACCGTTAACGCGTTCACCCGAGCGTCGAGACGCCTTGTACATCTTTCGGCGCTCAGGCCGGAGACCTGGAAGAAGCCCACCGAGGCACGCGGAAGGCCGGGTCCAAAGCCTTCTACGGTCTTAACGCTACGCTGACCGACCAACCGCGCCCATCGCTGGACCATACCCCCGGACCGGGATAGAACTGCGGGCGCTTGGTGAAGTAGTGCTCGTCCAGCGCGTTGTTCAGGTTGGCACGGAACTCCACGTGCGGTGTTGCGATGATGGTCGCGTTCACGTCCAGCACGGCGTAGGCGGGCACCAGGCCAACGGTGCCTGAGGCGTTCGGCGTTTTCGTGTTCAAGGGGTCGGCATAGGTTTCGGAAACGTAGCTGTACAGCAGGCTGAGCCGCACGGCACGGTAGTGCGCGGTAAGCCCGCTGCGGCTGGTCCATCGCGGCGCGCTTTCCACGCGGTTGCCGCTGATGTCCGTGTTCGTGTTGCCGGAGCGAACGGTTGCATCGGTGTAGTGCGCATCCATATAGGCCGTGCTGGTGAAGAGCGTGAACCTGAGGCGCGGGCTGATGCGCAGGTCCGTTTGCACGAAGCACTCGATGCCGCTGCTGAGCGAGTTGCCGATGTTGGTGCGGCGCACGAACACATTGCCCGCCGTGTCCTCTTCCACCACCGCACCCAAGCGGTCGTCATAGGCCAGCTGGAAGGCGCTCACATCCCATTGCAGCGAGCGCCATGTGCCCCGTGAACCGAGCTCGGCGTTGTAGCCTTGCGCATCCTTCAGGTCCTTGTCCACCCGTTCAAAGGGTGAGGCGGGCACGATGTCCTTCAGGATAACCGGGCGGTAGGCCTGTGACCAGCCGCCGTACGCGGCGATGGTGCGGCCCAGTCGGTATTCCGCGCTGGCACCCAGCAGCGGGAAGTGGTGCTGGATGGTGTTGGGCAGTTGCGCACCATCATAGTAGGAGGTCTGGCCCCCCAAGTCGCTCGCACCGGATTCCATGCGGGCACCCATGTTGAGGGACAAGCGCTGCGATAGCAGCCAATGGTTCTCGGCGAAGAGGGCGATGTTCTCCGTGGTGTAGTGCAGGTCCCGCCCCCAACCGGGTGCGCTGAGCGCAAGGTCGTAGTCCGTGCCGGTGCTGCCCTTGCCGAGCTGGCGGCGGTGCATGTCATTGCGCATCACCTGTGCGCCCCCTGTCCATGCACTGGTTCGGCCCCGGAAGGTGTAGTCATGGCGCACGCGCAACTCGCTGGTGTAGCTGTGATAGTTGTCGATGTCGACCTGTCGTGGAGCGTATCGCAACGTGGCGCTGTCGATCACATCGGCAATGGTGGCGGGCTTGTCGAAGAGCACGCTGTTGCGTTGGCCCAGCACCGCAGAGGTGACCCACTGTACACGTGTGCGTGCCCCGGGCTTCCAATGAACGGTGAAGGAAGGCACACGGATATCCGGCTCGTAGTAGTTGCGGCTGCGCGTGCTGCTGCGCGGGTCAGCGCGGAACAGAGAGTCGTTCAGCGGGCCGGCCAGTTGTACCACGAAATCGGAGCGCGTCCATTCCGCTTGCAGGCTCAGGTTGGCCGAAGGCGCGAAACCGATAGTGACATTCTGCGCCTGATAGTCGCTGCGGCTGTTCTCACGGTAGCCGTCAGAGCCCCGGCGGGCCATCCACACGTTGTAGGTCCACTTCCGCCAGCGGCCGCTGGCACGGTTGAAGGTGCTGAGCAGGTTGAACGAGCCAACAGAATTGATGCTCTCGAAGGCGAAAGCGCGTGTGGTATCGGCCCCCTTGGTCACGTAGTTGAGCATGCCGCCGAACTGGGCGCCGTATTGCAAGGAGCCCGTGCCGCGCACCAGTTCGATGCGTTCCACGGCCTCCATCGGCGGGCTGTAGTGGCTGGCGGGATAGCCGTACATGTCCGTGTTGGTGAGCACACCGTCCTTGCGGATGTTGAACTCCCAGCCCCGGTGCGGGTCCAGTCCGCGCGCGGCGATGTTCAACTGGTTGCCGGTGCCATCCATATCATACACGAACAGTCCGGGAACCTTGGCGAAGAGCTGGCGGCCGTACTTCTCCGTGAGGGCCGCATCGCGCTGGGCCAGCGACACCACCTCGCTCTTCTTGCCGTCGAAGATGTACGTGCCAACGATGGGGGCGAGTCGTGTTACATCGTAGCGAGCGGCTTCCACCGCAGCCGGTGGAAGTTCAACACTTGGCAAAGTGTCTTTGACCACGTCTTGGGAAAGAACGTGAAGGACCGCAAGGAGAGCGATGCTGAACAGACCAAGGCGCATGGCCACGGATGTTGGTGCTGTCGTCGAAGTTCGGACTTCCTGTGCGGAACCACCGCATCCGTAAGTGGTTCGACATTGGTTCTTTTCAACCGCCCTTCAGTGTTCCTCCATCATCGCCACCCGCTGTGTGAGCTCGTGGTAGCACAGCACATCATCCGCGAAGCAGTGGATCACCATGCTCTTGCGTGACGCATTGGGCGTGGTCATTTTCTTCCCGCCGTGCAAGAGGTTCGCGTGCCAGAAGAGCACATCACCGGGCTGCGCATGGAACTCGCGCGCTTCGAAATGGCCTTCGGCGATCGACCTGTCCACGGCTTCCTCATAGCGCGCATAGGCCCCCGCTCTGGCGCGAGACTTCCGGCAGACCGCGTAAGCGCGGGCGGGCGTCTCGTGCCCAGCTGGACTAGAGCGCGAGGAACCGTTGTGTTGCTAGCGCCTTGCCCGAGGCGTCGATGATCTGCGCACCGAACTGGCCTGTAGCCGGTGCGAAGGGCAAGCAGGTCACCCGGTCAGTCAGTCGACGTTCGAGCACCACGCGGCCCAAGTCATCCACGATGCGCACCTGGCCCGGTGTATCCGTGGAGCGCGCAATGCGCAACTGGCCATCCCCGTATCGGATATCCAAGGTCTCCGTGGGCGTTTCACTCACGGCGTTCAAGGCGTCCAGCTCGTACAGCCAGAAACCTGCCGTGCAGTACAAATGGCCGTTCGCCCCGGCCAGATGGTAAGGCAGATCGGTGTCCATGCCGTCTTGTGACACGGTCCAGTTGAGGCCACCATCGGTTGACCGCATGATGGCCGTGTACTGGAGTGCGTAAAGGTCGTTGCCGGCATGCTCGATGGATGAGTAGACGGAACCTTGGGAAGGGCAGTTGGCTTCTTGCCACGTAACGCCGTCATCATCGGACCAGCTCATGTTCGAGAAGCCGGTTCCGCTTACGATCAGGCGGTCGCCGTAGGTGGCCAGCGCCCTGCCGTTGATGGTCGTGATTTGCCAGTTGTGCGTGGCCGCCCAAGTAGCCCCCAGGTCATCGGACGCGTGGATGGCATTACCGTTCGCGCAGTACAGGCGACCGCCTTTCTCCACCAGGTCCCAAACCCGGACGGTGGGGAAGCTGAGGCCTTGGTTGCACGCGGTCCAGGTAGCGCCATGGTCATTCGTGCGGTAGATGCCGCCGCCCTCGTTCACATCTCCGGAAAGCAGCACGTAGAACCAGCCGCCGAAACTGCGGTAGCCTTCCGCCCAATTGGTGGAGGACAGCACCAGTGATCCTGTCGCCAATGTCCAAGTGTCCCCGTTATCATCGCTCCGGTGGATACCGTTCACGCTGCCCACATAGAGGTAGGTGCCGTCGTAGCCCATGGCGCTCGCTTCCTGGATACCGTTGGTGATATCCGTCCAGTTCAGCCCACCGTTCGTGCTGCGCTTGATGCCGGCCAGATCGTTGCTGGCGAAGAGCAGGCCATCATGGCCGACAAGGGTCCCGTGGTTCGCCACGCTGAGTTGTACTTCGCCCACTTGGCTCCATTGCGCATAAGACGTGGCCACGAGGAATAGGCAGGGCAGAAGGCAGGTGAGGGGAATACGCGGGTAGGACATGGTTGGACCGGTTCGCCGCGAAGTTGATCGATCGGTCGGGATGGCAAGGGCCCGGTCCGTCCGGCGCGCTCAGCCGACCTGATGGGCACTCGGCCGCGTGCAGGGTGCCCGTTTGGATCAATGCTCCTCCATCATCGCCACCCGCTGTGTGAGCTCGTGGTAGCACAGCACATCATCCGCGAAGCAGTGGATCACCATGCTCTTGCGTGACGCATTGGGCGTGGTCATCTTCTTGCCGCCGTGCAACAGGTTGGCGTGCCAGAAGAGCACATCACCGGGCTGCGCATGGAACTCGCGCGCTTCGAAATGGCCTTCGGCGATCGACCTGTCCACGGCTTCCTCATAGCGCGCATAGGCGTCCTCGCCGATCACGAAGTGGTTGCCGCCGTGGTCGTAGCTACCGTTCAGCAGGTAGGGCAGTTTGTGGCTGCCCACATGGTAGATGAGCGGGCCGTTGTTCGCGGTGATGGGCTCCAGCGCGATCCACGCGGCGGTCATGTAGCCGAGCGGGTGCGTGGTCATGTGGATGCTGTCGCTGTGTGCGGCCTGCTCGCTGCCGGTGAGGAAGTTGATGCTCTGGAAGACCTTGATGCGCTTGCCGAGCAGGAAGTCCATCACGTCCAGGATGCGGCGGTCATGCACGTACTTCCGCAGCAGCTCGCTGTGGTGGAAGGCGAACATGATCTTGCGACCGGTGAAGTTGAAGTCCACCACTTTGTCATTGATCAACCGGTCGATCTCCGCGTTCATCGCGGCGACTTCCTCCGGGTTGAAGAGCCCGCGCAGGACCACGTAGCCATCGGCAGGCCAATGCGACAAGGCTTCCTGCGTAGCGGTATCGAAGCGCTGGAAGGCGGGATGCGCTTTCATCCGATCCACGGCCCCGTCGCTGTCCAGCCAAGGTGCTTCACCGCTGTGCTTCGGCAGTTTCTCGCTGCTGATGGGCATCAGCACGCTCTGCTTCACGCCGTACTTCTTGTACATGGCCTCCGCATGGCGGAGCTTCTTGCGGTTGAAGAGGTTCAGCAGCACATAGCCGGCCTTCCAGGTGCGGAGGGCGCCGTAGTACTTGTCGAGGGTGTGGCGGAGAGACATCCGGGGCGAAAATACCCGTAAGCGGAGGACCGGAGAGCACGCGCGGGGCGCAAGTGTCTCTCGGTCCATAGAACTCACGCAGTGGCGCAGAGACGCGGAGGAATGCCAAGCGCTGACGCATCCGGCCACGGCCTCCTTGGGGTCGTATTCTCTGCGTCTCTGCGTGCTACCTGGCGAACTCCGCACTCGCCCAACTCGCCGTGCCACCGGCCGTCAGTTCCCCAGCAACTTCCCGATATCCTCGATGGCCTTGTCCACCTCCGCGGGTTTCGTGCCATCATAGAAGCCGCGCAACCGCCCGAGCGTATCGGCGAGTACGAGGTTCTCGGTATGCACGAAGTCGTTCGGTCCGCCGTCGCCGGTGTCCTTCACGGCGAACCAGCTCTTGCGCGCTAGCATGTAGATCTGCTTGCGATCGCCGGTGAGGAGGCGCCAGTGCTCGGGGTCGGCACCGTGCAGCTCGGCGTACTTCTCCAGGGCGGCCACGCTGTCGATCTCGGGTGTTACCGAGTGCGAGAGGATGATGAAGCGCGGCTCGTTCTTGAAGGCCTCCTGCACGCGTTCGAGCTGGGTGCTCATCTTCGGGCAGATGCTGCCGCAGGTGGTGAAGAAGAAATCGGTGAGGATGACCTTGCCCTTGGTGTCCGCGAGCGTCACCGTGCGCCCTTTCTGATCGGTGAGCTTGAAATCAAGGATGTGGTGCTCCGCCGTGGAATTGCGCAGGGAAGGATCCACCACCAGCGGATTCAACTGTGCGGGGGTGTACACGGGAAGCTCATCGCTGGGCTTCAGCATTTGATAGGCGATGCCCACACCGATGGCGAAGACGAGCAGGAAGAGCAGGATGCGTTGGAGGATCGGTTTCATGGTTCCCAATTGGCGAGTTGTGAGTGGTGAGTTGTGAGTGCTGGCTCCGACAGACAGCACTCACAACTCACCACTCGCCACTCAATACTCGTCATTTCCTCCATTTGAATTCATACGCCACGCCGAAGATCCAGCGGTACTGCATCGCGGGGATGTTCTGTTCGCGGTCATAGCGGAGGCTGAGGTCCAGGATGTGGTCGTTGCTCAGCGTCCATTCCCCGCCCACGCCGTAGCGGATGCTGATGAGCTTGTTGCCCGTGTAGTGGAAGGTGCTGAAGGTCTCGGCGGAGATGTACGGATCGAAGGGGATGCCTTTGGTCTTGGCCGTGAGCTGCACGCGATGGCGCAGGATGTCGCGGTACTTTATGGGAATGGTGAACTCGTGCTGGAAGACACCGCGGTATCCGATGTTCAACCGGCCGAAATCCTTGTCGCCGTCCAGCTGCAGATCGATGCGGTGGGTGTTGTTGGTGTACTTGTCGCGGAAGTTGTACCGGTGCTCCAAGGTGAAGCGCGCGTACCGGTGCAGGCGGTAGCGTGCGCCGACCACGGTGTAGAACAGCTTGCTGCTGGTGAGGTTCTCGTTGCCGCGGTAGCCCAGCTCTCCGCTCAGGCGGAAGCGGTTGTTGAAGGAGCGCTTGGCCTTCGCGGCTTTCTGTTCAGCCTTCTCCAGGGCTTCGCCCGTGAGCTTATCGTCCTTGGCTTTCTTGATCTTCTTCTTCGCCTTCTCGTCGAACCGCAGTTCCACGGCCCCGCTGATCCACAGCTCGGCATCCGTGGAGGGGCGCAGCAGGGGCTTCTCTTGGGCGCGGACCGACACGGCCAGCAGCACCAGGAGGGTTGCCGCGAGTTGGCGCAGGGAAAAGCGCATCAATAATTCTTCACCGTGATCCGTCCCACGTCGGTCACTCCTTCCTTGCCGTCCACGCTGGCCGAGGCGTACAAGGCTGTCTGTCCGTTCGGGCAGTCGCCGTCGTCGCAACCGTCATCGCACTCACCGAAGGCATAGATGCGGTAGCTCCCCTCGCGCAGCCAGCTGAACACGAAGAGCCCGTCCGGTCCACTGCGTACGTCATCATCGTAGAAGTCGTGGTCCCCATAGATGATGTACACGCGGGCGTCCATCAGGGGGTAGGCTTCGCCGGTGGCCTGGCAGGTGCCGCTGTTGAAGCGTTGCTCGTACAGGTGGCCGCGCACCTCGGACTTGCCGCCTTCGCCGGGTTCCTTCTTGCAGGAGGAGAGGAGCAGGGCTGAGCACACGAGGAGCGGAAGCAATGCACGCATCATGTTCTGATTAAGGTGCGCTAAAGTAGAGGCCGGGGCCATGTGCCCCTGCGTTCAACCCGGCTCCCCAGAGTAGAGCCCGTCCACCACGGCCGCATGGTTAGCCAGGATGGTCTTCCTCCTCAGCGAGAGCTTCGGCGTGAGCTCCCCCGCATCGATCGTGAATTCCTTGGGCAGCAGCGCCACTTTCTTGATCTGCTCCCAGTGCCCCAGGCCATCGTTCGCCGCAGCGATCGCTTCGGCGTACAGGCCGATCACCCGCTTGTCCTTCACGGCTTCTTCGCGTGTGGTGAAGGGGATGCCGCGCTGGCCGCAAACCTCCTTCAGTGCTTCGAAGTTGGGCACGATGAGCGCGGCGGGGAACTTCTGGTATTCGCCCACCACCATCACCTGCTCCACCAGGCGCGAGGCCTTGAACTTGTTCTCGATGGGTTGCGGGGCCACGTACTTGCCGCCGCTGGTCTTGAACATCTCCTTCTTGCGGTCGGTGATGCGGAGGAAACCCTCATTGGTGAGCTCGCCGATGTCGCCTGTATGGAACCAGCCGTCGGGGGTGAGCACTTCGGCGGTCATCTCCGGCTCGTGGTAGTAGCCGGTCATCACGTTCGGCCCTTTGATCAGGATCTCGCCATCCTCAGCGATGCGCACTTGTACATCGCGGATGGGTCTGCCCACGGTACCGAAGCGGAGGCCGTCGTTGCGCGCGTCGTTCACGCTCACCACGGGACTGGTCTCGGTGAGTCCATATCCTTCCATGAGCGGTATGCCGGCGGCGTTGAAGATCCGAGCGAGCCTCACCTGTAAAGCGCTGCTCCCGCTGGCCACGCAGCGCACGTTGCCGCCCAGCGCCGCCTGCCACTTGCTGAAGATGAGCTTGCGCGCGAGGGCAAGCTGCACGTCGTACCACCAGCTCCTGTCTTTCACATCGTAGCGTTCGCCGAGGGAGAGCGCCCAGAAGAAGAGCTTCCGCTTGATGCCGGTGAGCTCTTCGCCCTTGGCCATGATGCGCGCATAGATCTTCTCCAGCAGGCGCGGCACCGCGGTGAAGACGTGCGGCTTCACTTCGCGGATGCGGTCGCCCAGGTCGTCCAAAGTGGGCTGGAAGTAGATGCTGACTCCGGTACGCAGATAGAGGTACATGAGCATCCGCTCATAGATGTGGCAGAGCGGCAGGAAGCTGATGGTGCGCGCTTGGCTGTCAACGGGCAAGCGCTCGAAGCTCGCCTCCACGTTGCTCAGTATATTGGTATGGGTGAGCATCACGCCCTTGGGCCGCCCCGTGGTGCCGCTGGTGTAGATGATGCTGGCGAGGTCACTGCCCTTCACGGCGGCTTTGTACTTCTCCAACTTGGCACGATCTCCACTCCGCCCCAACTCGATCAGTTCGCTCCAGTGCCGTGCGCCCTCCAGCTTGTCGAAACTGAAGAGGTGTTCGATCGCTCCCGTGCTCTTGCGCGCCTCGATGCCCTTGGCCAGGATGTCCGGATCGCCGGCGAAGAAGAGCCGCGCAGCGCTGTGCATCAGCACGTACGCGTAGTCCGTGGCGCTGCTGGTGGGATAGAGCGGTACGTTGATCGCGCCGATGCGCAAGAGCGCTTGGTCCAACAGGCACCACTCGCTGCGGTTGCCGCTGGCCATGGCCACCTTGTCACCGGGTTGGATACCGAGCGCCATGAGCCCCATGGCCAGGAGTTCGCTGGTCTCCAGTACCTGCGCCGTGGAATAGGGCCGCCATTCGCCCTTCTCCTTCGTGGCGATGCAGTCCGTCTTGGGTGTGTGGGCGAGCTGGTGATCGAGGATGTCGAAGAGTCGGGTGATCGGCATGCGCGGTTCGCTGGGGCGGTCACAAGATCGCCATTCGGCGAACATCACCGCTCACGCCAGCGCATCCGTGTACTTGCGGACGAAGTCATCGACCTGTCGCGCCTTGTACTGCATGATGAAGCGTGGATGCTCCAGCGCTGTAACGCGCTCGAACAAGCGGTGCTCGTTGTTCAGCGCTTCAAGGTACGCCAGGTTCTTCCCGGTTCCGATGCAGTAGACCTTGTCCGTGAGCATGCCGGTGGCGATGAGCTTCTTCAACCAGTCCACCACGAAGGGCGTGATGGCTTCTTGCAGGGCGCGGTCATCGTAGTAGTTCAGGTTCACCGGTGAGCCTTTCGGTCCAGACTTGGTGAAGCCGAGCGGGCAGACGGCCTGCACGTACACATCGCGGTAGAAGTCCTTGGCCCCGCCAATGGCGCGCACCACGCGGTAGAAGAAGTCGCTGCTGGGCTCGTGTGTCCGGAAGCCGCTCACGGGAATACCGAGGTCGCTCTCGCAACGTTTCGTATCGGTGAAGCAGAGCCCTGTGCTTCCTGCGCCCAATCTGCCAGGGTTGATGCCGAGCATCAGCTTGCGGGGGCGATCATCACTGAAATAGGTCCTGTGGAAGTCGCGGACGATGCGTTCCACTTCGGCGCTGTTCTCACCACGCAACGGATCGAGGACCCGCACGCCCTTCGGCAAGGTGATGCCGTCGAGCGAGATGGAGGTGACGAGATTCAGCAGGCGGTCGGCGAGCATACGTCAAAGGAAGGGGAACCGTCAGGATTCACGTTCCATACTTCAGCACCATTCCGATCTGCCCCGCGTGGTAGGCCGTGTGCGTGGTGATGCGGCCGAGGGCTTCGGCCTTGGTCTTCTTCCCGAACTCTTTCGTCTCGATCACGGTATCCCAGTCGGCATCGCTCTGCACGACAATGGCGCGTTCGAGCACGTCCGCGCTTTCCCGCACATACGTCGTCAGCGCGGCGAGATCGGTCCATTCGCCCGTGTCGTGCTGCGCTATTACGGTCTTCGCGTGTACCTGCACCTCCTTCAAACCGAACACGTTCTTGGAGAACAGCGTCTCCACATCGCCGATATGGCGAACGAGGAAGCCGATGCTGTTGGGGCCGGGCACGAGCTTCTTCGGCAGGTCCGCTGCGGAGAGCTTGTTCAGCAGGTTGGTGAAGCGCGTGCGGCCTTCTTTCCAGAGGGCGAGGTGGGATCTTGAGCGAGGATCCATGATCAAGTGTTGAAGCGTACCATCTTCTTCAAAGCGAAGTTCACCAGGCCGATCAGTACAGGGACTTCGATGAGAGGACCTACCACAGCAGCGAAGGCCTGGCCGGAGTTGAGCCCGAAAACGGCGATGGCCACGGCGATGCCCAGTTCGAAGTTGTTGCTGCCGGCGGTGAATGCGAGTGTGGTCGTTTCCTTGTAGGTGCCGCCCAGTCGTTTCACCAAGTAGAAGGTGGCGAAGAACATGAGCAGTAAGAAGAGCGTGAGCGGCAGCGCGACGCGCAGAACGTCAAGTGGGATCTCCACCAGTACTTGCCCTTTCAGCGCGAACATCACCACGATGGTGAACAGCAACGCCAATAGCGTGATGGGAGCGATGGTCGGGATGAAGCGCTTCATGTACCACTCCTCACCCTTGGAGCGCGCCAGGATGGATCGCAACAGGAAGCCCGTGAGGAAAGGGATGCCGAGGTACATGAGCACGGTACGCGTGATCTCGCCGATGGACACATCCACGGTGTAGCCTTCGACACCGAAGAGCGGAGGCAGCACGGTGACATACAGCCAGGCATAGCTGCTATAGAAGAGGATCTGCACGATGCTGTTCAGTGCGACGAGTCCCGCCGCCAGTTCGCGATCGCCTTGCGCGAGGTCGTTCCAGACCAGCACCATGGCGATGCACGGAGCGAGGGCGATGAGCATCAGACCGGAGAAGTAGGCGGGAAAGGCGCTGAGAAAGATCAGCGCGAGCGCGAACATGAGTGCCGGGCCGACGACCCAGCTCATGAAGAGGCCGGTGCCCAGCACGCGCGGGTGTTTCAGCACGCTGGGCAGCTTCGCGTAGTCCACCTTGGCGAGCGGCGGCACCATCATCAGGATGAGGCCGATAGCGAGCGGGATGTTGGTGGTGCCGCTGGAGGCCGCGTTGATGGATCCGGCCACATCCGGGAGGAAATGACCGAGCGCGACACCGATGGCCATGGCCGTGAAGATCCACAGCGTGAGGTAGCGATCGAGGAACGACAGCCGTTCGGTCATAGCACCAGCACATGCCGCTCCACGAACTCGCGGCAATAGACCTTGATCTCATCGCGCACGCGGCGGAACGCGTCCATGATCTCCGTTTCCGTGCCCTGCACGAGCGCGGGGTCCTCGAAGCTGTGATGGTGATGCTGCGCATCCGCCGGGAACCACGGACAAGCCTCCCGTGCGTTGTCGCACACGGTGATCACATGGTCCAGCTTCACGTCCCTGTATTCGTCCAAGTGGTTGGAGGTGTGATGGCTGATGTCGATGCCATCCTCTTTCATCACGGCGATGGCACGCGGGTTCACCCCGTCCGTGCGCACGCCGGCACTGAGGATCTCGGCGCGACGTCCGGCGAAATCTTGGAGGTAGCCGTGCGCCATCTGGCTTCGGCAACTGTTGGCGGTGCAGAGTACGAGGATGCGCATTGTATCGGCCGAAGCCTGGGCGTAGGTGGATGGTCAGCAGCAGGTACTGTTCGGACCACAACCGCACTCTTCGCCGGTGGCGAGTTTCACCTTGGCGGTGCCTTCGGCGTTCGGTGCGCAGCAGGCATCCTTCGTCTTGAACGCCGACACTGTGATGCTGAACGTGCCCGCACCGTGGGCCTTGTAAGCGGCGATCTCTTCCGCGCTGATGTACTTGGCGAGTATATCGTCCGGTACGATGATGGGTTTGCGCTTCTGGATGGTCACGTTCTCGAAACCGAGGTCATGGATGATGCCGAGGTACTCGTGTTCGGGGAGCGCACCAGACACGCACCCGGCATACATCTCCGCGCTTTCGCGCAGCCGGTCCGGTATCTCGCCGCGCAGCACCACATCGCTGATGCTGAAGAGGCCTCCGGGTTTCAGCACACGCAGTACTTCGCTGAAGGCCTTGCGCTTGTCAGGCACCAGGTTCAGTACGCAGTTGCTTACCACCACGTCCACGATGTTGCTCGTGAGGGGCAGGGCTTCGATGTCGCCTTTGCGGAACTCCACGTTCTGATAGCCCAGCTTGGCGGCGTTCGCTTTGGCTTTTTCGATCATCTCCGGGGTGAAGTCCACACCGATGACGCGACCGTCCTCGCCCGTCTCGTGGCGCGCCACGAAGCAGTCGTTGCCGGCACCGGAGCCGAGGTCGAGCACGGTATCGCCCGGCTTGATGCCCGCGAACTGCGTGGGCAGGCCACATCCCAAGCCGAGGTCGGCATCCGGGTCGTAGCCCTTCAACTCGCCGTAGTCGTCCGTCATGATGTTGTACACCTCCGTAGAACAGCCTCCGGCCCCGCAACAACTGCTGGCGTTCGTGGCCTTGTCCTGTGTGGCGATCTCCGCGTACTTCGCGCGGACCATGTCCTTGGTCTCTCGTGCGGTGTTCATGTGTTGTCATGCCGGGCTCGATCCGGCCTCGCGTTCGTTTCAGCAGCAGTTGTCGCTCACGCTGGTGAGCAGTTTGTCCATGTCCTTTTTCAAGGCGTTCCATCCTTTGGGGTCGATGCAGTAACAAACGCTCGTGCCCTCTACGGTGCCTTGGATCAGCCCGGCGTTCTTCAGTTCCCAGAGGTGCTGGCTGATGGTGGCCTGCGCCAAGCCCAGTTCTTCCACGAGCGAACCGTTCACGCAGGTGCCCCGCTTGACGAGGTATTGAAGGATAGCGATGCGTGCGGGGTGCCCGAGCACCTTCGCCATGGATGCGATACGGTTCTGCTCAGTGGAGAAGAGGTCGGCCTTGACGAGTCCCATGGATGATCAATAGATCGCAATGATACGATGGATATTGAAGCATCGCAATAAAACGATGGAAAGGAAGTGACGGACCGTTCAGGGGAAGGGAGGCAGTCCTATTGACGTCGGTTCGCCGAATACCTGCCACCAACGCTCCATGGTCATTGCGCAACAGTCGATGATGCCGCGCTGGTACTGCCACTCCTGGAAGAGGTTGAGCGTGACGCATCCGAGGAGCAGAGCGATGAGCATGATCTTGGTGGCCGTGTTCCTCGTGAAAGCTTGGCGCACGAGCATCGCCAACGGCAATGCGAGCAGGGGCAAGGTGTCGATCATGGGCCGGCTTCCGAAGCCGCCGCCGTACCACCAGGGATCCCAACTGAAGGTGATGTAAACGAAGGGCAGGAGGAAGATCACGAGCATCCATCCATAGGAGCGGAGTGCGGGCGGCCACTTCACCAGAGCGGCAGCCACAAGCACGATGAACGCGATCGGCGTGTAAACGAACCAGCCCTTGCGGAAGCCGGCGAGGCCCTCGATGATGTGCGGCCGCGCGAAGTCGAAGGTCTCCGGTCCGTAGGACCAGAACAGGAAGGAGCCGGTGGTGACTTTCCAGTACAGGAACTGCGGCACCAGACAACAGAAGGCGATGATCGCGGCCACGCCGATGTGCCGCGCGTTGGATCGGAGCATACCGATCCCTCCCTCGCGGAGCCGCCAACAGAGCGGTATTGTCACCAGCATGGCACATGTGGGGCGGGTGAGCGTGGCCAAACCGATGCACAGTCCGATGGTCATCGCGGTGCGGAGGGAGGGAGCGGAATACCACGTCTGCGTACGCTCGATCAGCAGTGCGCACAGGAAGAAGAGGAACGGATGGCTCATACCCCCCGCGAAGGAGGAATAGAAGAACAGGTTCGTTCCCGGTCCGAGCGCGAGCAGGGTCATGGCCGCCGCTGCATCACTGACGTAGCGGCGCAGAAGGCGGAGCAGTACGAGCAGCCCGAGCCACGGCCAGAACGCCGAAGCGACCGCCACCGCCAAATGGTAGGGTGGTGAGTATCCATCAGCGGATGCAGGTGCGGTGATCGAACACCAGCCATGGGCGACGAGGAAGAACGGCAATTCGAAGACCGCCACGCCCATCGTGTACTTGTCGCACATGCGACCCGTCGCTTCCACCGGGAAGGCCCCTTGCCCGAAGCGGTAGTCCTTCGGAGAGGTTCCGGGCGGAATGCTGTCAAGAAAGCCCAGGTGCAGCGGATCGCCGTGGATGAACGCGGCCGGGAGATAGAGGTAGTAGCCGTCCGTATCCCACTGCAGGATCTCCCGGTGGTTCCAGCGCCGCACGTTGGATGTGACCCAGATGGCCGCAACGAGGAACACACAGCTGGCCGCAACGCTGAACGGAGAACGACGGATGAAAGCGACCGGTCGGGACAGCACCGGCCAAAGATGCGGGCTAGTTCTTTGGCGTGATCGGCACCACGGCCATCTGTTTCCGCTTCAGCGGTTTCAGATCGGTGACGGCCTCTCGAATGCTCTCGCGCAGCGCCTGGAGCGCCCGGTCCTTCATCGCATGGCGGTAGGTCACGGTGCTGATCTCGCGCACGGGCACGGGCGGAGCGAACTCCCTCAGTCTCGCTCGCTGTCGCGCGCCCATCTCCAGCGCCGCCAGCTCCGGTACGATGGTGAGCCCGCCCTGCGTGTCCACGATGCGCAGCAGGGAGGCGATGCTTCCTGATACGTAGTGCAGGTGCGTGTCCTTCGCGCTGCGCTCGCGCAGTTCGCAGAGGTTCATCACCTGGGAGCGCAGGCAATGGCCTTCTTCCAGGAGCCACAGCCGGTCCGGCTCGATATCGGCGGGCAGCACATACTTCTTGCGACCGATGCGTTCCTCCTTGCCGGCATACACGAGGAAGCGCTCATTGAAGAGGGGATCCTCCCGCAGGCCCGCTATGCCGAGCGGTGTAGCGAGCAACCCCACGTCGATGCGCTCCTTCATGAGCGCGTCCGCGATGGCCTCGGTGGTGAGTTCGCTGATGGTCACCTTCAGGTTCTCGTGGCGTTTGAGCAGTGTCGGGAGGAAGAGCGGGATCAGATAGGGTGCGAGCGTCGGGATGACCCCGATGCGCAATTCACCTCCGCCATGAGCGCCCCGGGCGGTGGAGCGCAGCAGGGCCGTTTCACGCAGCACGGCCCGGGCCCGTTCCACGATCTCCGCGCCGATCGCGGTGGGCACCACGGGTGGTCTGGAACGATCGAAGAGCGTCACATCCAGTTCCTCCTCCAGCTTCTTCACCATGCTGCTGAGGGTTGGCTGGGTGACGAAGCAGGCCACAGCGGCCTTCGCGAAGCTGCGGTGCGTGTCGATGGCGACGATGTACTCGAGTTGCTGGAGGTTCATGGGGCAAGTCGCGAGGAGTCCATGACGAGGCGTTCTGTCATCAGGTCCGGGACATAGACGATATCTATCGAAAGATAGAAACATTCAGTTTGGGCTATGGCCTGACCACGGTCACCTTTGAGCCCGAACGATCGACCCACCTTTCGCACCACCGATCCAAGCCCCAAACCGATGAACGACGAAAAGAACCTGGCCGCCCCGGCGGACCCTCATGCGCACAATGGCAACGGCGCGGGCAAGTGCCCCGTGATCCATGGCGCGATGCGCAATCCCGTAGCAGGCCGCGGCACCGGCAACCGCGATTGGTGGCCGAACCAATTGAACCTCGGCATCCTGCACCAGCACACGCCGGCGTCCAATCCGCTGGGGCCCGAATTCGACTACGCCGAGGCGTTCAAGAAGCTCGACTTCAAAGCGCTGAAGGCGGACCTGACGAAATTGATGACCGATTCGCAGGAGTGGTGGCCAGCGGATTGGGGCCACTACGGCGGCCTCATGATCCGTATGGCCTGGCACGCTGCGGGCACCTACCGCACGGCCGATGGTCGTGGCGGTGCAGGCAGTGGGAACCAGCGTTTCGCGCCGCTGAACAGCTGGCCGGACAACGGCAACCTCGACAAAGCGCGCCGCCTCTTGTGGCCCATCAAACAGAAGTACGGCAACAGCATTTCCTGGGCCGACCTTTTCGTTCTCGCGGGCAACGTGGCGCTGGAGAGCATGGGCTTCAAGACCTTCGGATTCGGAGGAGGACGAGCGGACATTTTCCAGCCCGAAGAGGACGTCTATTGGGGTTCAGAGGTCGAATGGCTCGCCACCAGCGACAAACCGAACAGCCGCTACTCGGGCGCACGCGACCTGGAGAACCCGTTGGCCGCCGTGCAGATGGGCCTCATTTACGTGAACCCGCAAGGTCCGGACGGCAACCCCGATCCGGTAGCATCAGGCCGCGATGTGCGCGAGACCTTCAAGCGCATGGCGATGAACGACGAAGAAACAGTGGCGCTCACAGCAGGCGGTCACACCTTCGGCAAGATGCACGGCGCGGGTGATGCCGCACTCGTAGGTCCTGAGCCGGAAGCCGCACCGATCGAGGCGCAAGGCTTCGGCTGGCTCAGTACCCATGGCAGCGGCAAGGCTGGCGACACCATCACGAGTGGTCTGGAAGGCGCTTGGAAACCGAACCCCACCAAATGGGACAACGGCTACTTCGACATGCTCTTCGGCTACGAGTGGGAGTTGACCAAGAGCCCCGCTGGGGCGCATCAATGGGTGGCCAAGAACTGCAAGCCGGAGCACATGATCCCGGACGCGCATGATCCGAACAAGAAGCATCCGCCGATGATGACCACGGCCGATCTGTCCTTGCGTTTCGATCCCGCCTACGAGAAGATCTCTCGCCGCTTCCATCAGGATCCGCAGGCCTTCGCCGACGCGTTCGCTCGCGCATGGTTCAAGCTTACGCACCGCGACATGGGGCCCAAGTCGCTCTACCTCGGTCCTGAAGTACCTGCGGAGGAATTGATCTGGCAGGACCCGATCCCCGCCGTCGATCACGCGCTCATCGACGCGAACGACATCGCCGCACTGAAGGGAAAGATCCTCGCATCGGGGTTGAGCGTGAGCGAACTCGTCGCCACGGCATGGGCATCCGCTTCGACGTTCCGCGGCAGCGACAAACGCGGTGGCGCCAACGGTGCGCGCATCCGCCTGGCTCCGCAGAAGTTCTGGGCCGTGAACGATCCAGCACAACTCGGCAAGGTGCTCGGCGCGTTGGAGAAGATCCAGAGCGCGTTCAACGCGAGCGGTAAGAAAGTGTCGATCGCGGACCTCATCGTGCTCGGCGGTTGCGCCGCTGTGGAAAAGGCTGCCAAGGATGCCGGTCACAACGTGACGGTGCCCTTCACCCCGGGCCGCATGGACGCCAGCCAAGAACAGACCGACGTCGAGAGCTTCTCCGTAATGGAGCCGCAGGCTGATGGATTCCGCAACTACCAGAAGAAGACCTACAGCGTCCCTGCCGAGGAAATGCTCATCGACCGGGCACAGTTGCTCACGCTGAGCGCACCGGAGATGACGGTGCTCATAGGCGGTCTGCGTGTGCTCGGTGCCAATACCGGCGGCAGCAAGCACGGCGTGTTCACTGACCGTGCGGGGCAGCTCACCAATGACTTCTTCGTGAACCTGCTCGACATGCGCTATGCGTGGGCACCGAAGTCCGGCGAAGAGGGCATCTACGGAAGCCACGACCGCAAAACCGGTGATCGGAAATGGACCGGCACCCGCGTGGATCTCGTCTTCGGTTCCAACTCGCAACTGCGCGCACTTGCCGAGGTGTACGCACAGGGCGACGCTAAAGAGAAGTTCGTGAAAGACTTCGTGAAGGCGTGGACCAAGGTGATGGAGCTGGACCGCTTCTGATCCGCGAGCCGATTCCAAGCGGAAAGCCCCCGGAGCGACCCGGGGGCTTTTCATTGTGCGTGCTTTCGATACGTTGATCGCCCAAGGTTGCCCGTTCGGTCAATCCTTGATGATCCGTTGCGTGTGTACCGACCCTCCGGACCGCAGAGCGAGCGAATAGACGCCAGGGCTGTACGTGGACAGGTCGAGCGAGATATTACCGTTCACCATGGAGCGGTAGACCGTCCGGCCATCCGCAGCGGTGATGCTCAACTCGGCGCGTTCAGTAAATGGAACGTACAGCAGGTCTGAGGTGGGATTGGGGTAGGCCCCGATGCCGCGCACTACCGACTGGTCGATCGTTCCATTGGATGCGTCCAGGTCCACGCGATAGGCGAAGGAGTTGAAGGTGCTGTTGTCGACGCCATATCCCGCGATGTACCGGCCGTTGGAAGAGATGCAATTGGCCGTATAGACCTGGCTTGTGCCGGTGTTGATCCCGAGCACGTTGATGATGTACTCGTTCAGGTTCTGCAGTCCGTCTGACGCGGTCCAGATGAACGGCGTCTGCGGGTCGCCGAAGAACTCACCGTCGAACCAGCCTACGACGATGGACGCATCGCTGCTCATGCCGGCGACGAACCCGCTGCCGGTGAGGGGAAGATGCCCGAGGTTGATGACGCCTGAATCAGCGCTCCAGATCCAGGGTTCGTTGTTGTTCGCATAATCACCGTAACCGCCGATCCATTCACCGTTGGCGGAAACGGTGCTGCATTCCCCAAGCTGGTTGAACTCATCGTTCGGGTCGCCCGCATCATCGATGAGCAGGTACTCGTTCGGGTAATACCCTCCATTGGGGTTCTTTCTCCAGACCGCTGATTTCCACGGACCGTTGAAGTCCTGCCAACCCACCACCACGCTTCCGTCCTCGCTCGCCGCATTGGCGCGCGTGCTTCTTCCGGGAAAGAGGGTGCCGAGGTCCATCAATCCTTCGGCTTCGTTGTAGGCCACCGCGTGCGCGTGCGCTGGCAGTCCACCCGTGGTGTCGCCCCATGAGAGCCCGGCCAACGTGTTGCCATCACCGGAGATGCTGAATCCACCGCTGAACGTCGCGTCTATCTGGATGCCCAAGCTGCCCAAGGCCGTCCATTCGCCACTGATACGATCATACCGGGACAATTCGATCCCGTTCGATCCTTGGCTTGTCCCGGAGAGGAAGTTGCCGTCGTAGGAACACTGGGCTTGTCCACCGATACCGTTGCCGGGAGCGAGGCCCCCGATATCCTCGGTGCTGGCCAGATCAGGGTTCCAGATCAGGTACGGACCCGCCTGTGCCGCATAACCGGGGACCAAGCCCTGATTGGTGAGACCCGTAGGTTGGAAGAAATCCGCTCTGGTGATGAATTGGGCGAGCGCGCTGTTCGCGGAGAACAACGCTGCCAGAACTGCCAGTGTAGTGGTGTGCTTCATGCCGCAAATATGGATCCGATGCGGAGTGCTGCGCGGTTCGCGCACGTACCATCGCCGTCCCCGCTTGGATGCCTGATACGCGGGCTTCGCGCAGCATCTCAGCGTTGGTATACACGGACGTAGTCCACTTCCATTACGGCGGGGAGGTCGGGGATGGTGAGGCCGTTGCCGGATGGGTCCACATACGGCGAATCATGCAAGGCCAAGCCGAGGATGATCGACATGTCGGCATCCTGGCCAGGGAAGGCCTGGTTCTGCATGTAGATGCCCGTGGGGATGTGGCAATCGGAAACCGGCCGTGTGAGCATGTCATAGACCCGGCAGGACCGGTGGATGAGCACGTCATCGACGTAGAAGTTCACGAACCATGTGTCCCAGTCGGCCCGGAAGACGTGGAAATCCTCCCAGAGCGCTGGCATCTCATGACCGGCCTCGTCGCTGGCGTGGTTACCTTGGCAATTATAGTTGTACCGGTGCAGCGAATGGTGGTATGAGTTCGGCCTCTTCCAAAGGATCTCCATGATGTCGATCTCCGAGCATTGTGGGCCACCGCCGAAAAGCCAGAACGCCGACCATAGGTAGTTCGCCGTGCTCTTCGGCAGTTTGCACCGGCACTCGTAGCGGCCCTTTCCGAATTGCATGCGGGTATGGAGCATGCCGGAGGTGTATGCTGAAGTGGCCGAGAACCACTGGGTCAGTGGCCCTTTTCGTGCGGTCATCTTCACGGTTCCATTGCCGCTCAGTTCCACGTTCTCGTCCATGAAGATCTGCATCTCCGTGGGGAATCCATGTACCCGGCTGGCTTCACAATCATCCTGTGCGTTGCAATAGGGGAAGAAGCGCAGCCAGACGTCGGTGTTGAGACTGTCGCCATTGAACTCGTCCTCGAAGACCAAATTCCATGGGTCATGCTCGCAGTAGTCGCCTTCTTCCAGGGCGATCACCCTATGGTCCACTGGATCGGCCAAGGCTTGCCCTTCAAGATGCAGGACGGATCCAGTCAGGAAGATGGCCGTCGATACGAAGGACCCAACGGTGCTCATGACGATGGTGTTCCGAAGGTGGCGCGCCTGATGGACGGGACCGACGCGGTTACCAGGAGCAATGCGGCGAATGGGATGAGCCATGCCGTCTTCGTGCCGAAACGATCTGCGACCATGACCAGCCCGGCATTGATGCAGACGTTGAAAACGAGTCCGATAAGGAGGAACAGGACCAGGCGTTGAGCACCCATCACTAACGCCGTCTTGCCCGCCCGGGCAAGCAAGACGACAGTCACTACGACCGCGATCGACATCACCGCACGATAGAAGTGGTTCATGGCGACCAAGGGCCTCTGGAACCTCGGACCATCCATCTGTCTCGATGAATTGAACTGCGGTACTTCGGAAGGGAAGAACAGATCGATGCGTTCGTTGAGCACGGTGCCTCTTCCGAACGCCCCGTTCCCATCTCCCACTGCGAAGCGATTGAACTGGGCACCGATGGAGGTCGCGGCGGATTTCACGTGCATCCAGACCAAAGTGGGTTCACGGAAAGAGCCGTTCGCGATCCGGCCCAATTCATCCTCCATCTCCTGCCTGTTCGCATAAACGTTCAACGGCGTGTCTTCAGCCCAGAGGAAATCGTTCGCGTCGTGAGGGATGTTTCCCAAGCGGCCACAGAGCTTGAACTCATTCGTGCCGCAATGCTCTTCCAGATAGCGCTGCAGGATACCGGCTTCGGCCATGCGCGCGGCGAAGAACGAGTGTTTGGACTTGGCCAAGGCGGTGCCCATCACCAAGGTGCCGATCACTGAGAGGAGTATCGCGATCCCCATCGTTGACCAGGACGGGACGTGGAAGGAACGTCGCAACATTGCACGGCGCACGGCCAACGCGACCAGCAGCAGCAGGGCCGTGATGGCCACATGCGACATATGCATCGCGAAGGACAAGAGGAAGAGCGCGAACAAGATTATTCGGTTGCTCTGAGGCAGTCCTTTCACGAAGAGCAACAGGTAGAGTGTGAATAGCAGGACAGGCGTGAACACATCGGTGATGACCTGTCCGCACACGAAGGGCAGGCCCGTGAGAAGGGCGGTAGGAACAAGGATGGCCGCCCGAGCGGGCGAACGTGCGATGCCGATACTCCTCAGTGAGAGTCCGATGACATGTGCGAGGATCATGGACTGCGCGAGGGCCACGGTCCATAAGCTCCATCCATTGAAACTGCACACCCGGATGAAGAGCCCGTAAGTGATGGGCCGATCGATGAGCGTTTCGAGATGAAAGCCGCTGATGATGTACGAGGCGGTATCCGAGTACACGATGGGATACCCGTTCCACAGTGCGGCACTCATGAGCGCTGTGGCGCAGGCGGCCGTCGTCAAGAGCCGGACGTACCATCGTTCGTTCGCGTGTTCCATGCGGTCGTTCACAAGGTAGCCCGCCTCATTCATACGGGAACGGCCTCAGCCCCTCCCAGTTCTCCTTGCCCCAGATCTCCCAGTAGCGCTCCTTGGTCATCCCGTCCCAATGGACGATGGTGCTCAGGTATTGCTTCTGTTGGAAGAGGTTCAGACGTATGCCCGCGAGGATGATCACCGCGAGGAGCCCGGCGAGGAGGACATGCTTGCCCAGCGCTTTGTCCACGAGCACGGCGATGGGCAGGGCGAGCAGGGGCAGCGTATCCACCAGGGGCCGCGAACCGAAGCCCCCGCCATACCACCATTGGTACCAGCAGAAGATGCCGTACAGCGAGGTCGGGAAGAAGGCGATGACGGGCCAGGCGAGCGCGCGTTTCGACTTGTTGAAGAGCATCAGTGCCAAGCCGATGAAGCCCAGCACCACGAGCGGCGACCACACGAACCAGCCCTTGCGGTAGCTGAACAGCCCGTCGATGATGTGCGGATCGCCCCAATTGAACCCTTCGCTCCGGTAGGAATAGAAGATGAAGTGGCCGGTGGTGGCCTTCCAGTACAGCAACTGTGGGATCAGAGGAACGATCGCAGCCACCGTTGCGAGCACGATGTGCCCGCGGTACTTGCGGACCAGTGCCCATTTCGCACGCCATCCGAGGCCATGTGTCCAGAGCAGTGGCACCAGCACGACGACAAAGTCGATGGGCCGGGTGAGGAGCACCAGCCCCAATGCGAGCCCGAGCCCGATGGCTTTTCCGCGTGAAGGTGCGCGGTGCCAGGCATCGGTGCGTTCGAGCACGGCGGCGAAGAGGAAGAAGAGGTACGGGTGGCTCATGCCACTGTCCACCGTGCTGTAGAAGAAGAGATTGGTGCCGAAGGCCAGCGCGGCGATGGCGAGCGCTGCGCTTCGATCACTCGCATGGCGCAGTATGAATGTTCGCAAGAGCAGGAGCCCGAGGAACGAGAACAGGATCGAGGACAGCGAAACACCGAGTTGGTAGGGTGCGGAGTATCCATCCGCAGGGTGTCCTGTCCACGGGCTGTAGCAGTAGGCGTGCGCGGCGAAGAACATCGGCGCTTCGAAGAGCGCTACCCCGCAGGTGTACTTCAGGCATTCATGGCCGGTCTCCTTCACGTGGAAGATCCCGTAGCTGGAGGGATGGTCTTTGTGCAGGCCGTCATCCAAGGTGGCCACATAGTCCAGGTCGCGCGGATCGCCGTGGATGAAGGTGGCGGGGAGGTAATGGTAGTAGGCCTCGATGTCCCATTGCAGCACACGCAGGTCGCGCCAGAAATGGATATCCAACACCTCCTGCACGGCCGCCCAGGCGAAGAGCGCGCACACCAAAGCGCTCCAGAGACCCTGGCTCCAATGGCGCGGGGAGGTAAGGCCGTTCACGTCGGATCCACCGGGCCATGACCTCGGTCGGGCACAAGATCGTGCGCGATCAGTTCCGTTGGGCAACCCAGGTTTCGATCCGGGCTTTCACGTCCTCGGGCGAGAGCGGCCATCCGGCGCATGGAATATTGATCGTTCCGCCGGATAACTTCCGGTTGAGCCGTTCGACTAGACCGCCGGGATCCCCGAGCATGGCCGTGGAACGGTCGTAGACGTGCACTTGGAGCATGCGCGCCGTGACATGGTCCTTGTACTTCAGGTCCAGGGTCGTGATCGACCTGATCTGGTCCCGTCGGATGCCTTTGAAGTCGGAGGACCAGACCGTTGCCCGGTACAGCAACGCGGTGTCCGTGAGCATCAATGCCGGCAGGCTGTTGTTCCGCGCGGCCCAGGCGATCACGGGTGCGACAGCGAGCAGCAGGAATGCGAGGGGAAGGACGAAGAAGCGGACCTTGTCATTCCCATAGAACCAGTCTTCCCCGTCGCCGAGGTACCGGCCGACCACGATACCACCCCCGATAAAGAAACAGATGAGCGCCAGGCGGTACAACCAGCGCGACTCGCGATGCAGTGTGAAGTGGGCGTTCGCGTTCATCACTTCGGCGCTTTCCAGTAGATCCACGCGCCGATGAGGGCGAAGACCACGTTGGGCGTCCATACGGCGATGAAGGGGTCGAGCCCGGCGTTCGTTGCGGCCACGGTGCTGAGCTTGCCCAGGAAGATGAAGACGAGGATGAGCATCACGCCGAGCACAAGGTGCACGCCCGTACCGCCCCGCACTTTGCGGCTGGCCACGCCCACGCCGATGAGCGTGAAGACGAAGGTGGCGAAGGGCGAAGCAGTGCGCTGGTGCTGCTCCACCTCGTAGTAGGCCACGGTGCTGCCTCCGCGCATCTTCTCGGCCTTGATGAACGCCGCCAGCTCGTGGCGGTCCATGGCCCCGGCGATGGCGAGCCGCTGTCCGAGGTCGCTCGGCTTCAGCGGGATCAAGGTGTCGATCCGCTCCCCGCGCGTGATGCGCTCAACACCCGCGTAGTGCGTGTGCGCGGAGTTGCTGCCGAGGCTGTCGCCATCCGGCGGGATGATGCGCAGTTTGTACTCGAAGAGCTGCCACTTGCCGGAAATCGAATCGTAGATGGCGCGGTCGGCCTCGAGCTTGGAGCGCATGGCACCGTTCTCCCATTGCACGATGCTCATACGGCTGGCCGTACGCGCGCGCATGTTCATGTCGTAGATGTACACGATGGTGCCCGGGGCGATCTCGCGCAGCACATGCTTGTCGTCCAGGTCGTACGGGTTCCAGATGTGCGCCTTCTCGAAAGCGAGCCGCGTGCGGTTGGCGGCGGGCAGCAGGAACACGTTCACATAGAGCGACACCACGGTGAGGAAGGTGGCCGCGATGAAGTAGGGCCGCACGAAGCGCGGGAAGCTCACGCCGCTGCTCAGCATGGCGATCACTTCGCTGCGTCCCGCCAATCGGCTGGTGAAGAGAAGCACGGCCAGGAAGATGAACAGACCGCTGAAGAAGTTGCTGTAGTAGAGGACGAAATTCACGTAGTAGTCCAGCGCGATCTCCTTCACCGTCGCGTTGCTCTGGGCGAAATCCTCGGTCTTTTCGCTGATGTCGAACACCACGGCGATGGCCATGATCAGCACCAGCAGGAAGAAAAAGGTCCCGAGGAACTGCCGGATGATGTATCGGTCGAGGGTCTTGAGCACGGGTGTGAAGATCGGTGGGATCGCCGCAGCTACGAGCTATGAGCCACGAGCCTCGAGCTTTTGACCGCTCAAAAGCTCGTGGCTCGTGGCTCAGGGCCATTATCCGGTGATCCGCGTCTTCACCATCGGCAACAACCTTGCCTTCCATTCGGAGAACGTCCCATCGAGGATCCTCTCCCGCGCCTCCTTCATCAGGGACACATAGAACGCGAGGTTGTGCAAACTGGCGATCTGCAGGCCGAGCATCTCGTTGGTGACGAACAGGTGCCGAACGAGCGCCTTGCTGTAGGCTTTGTCCACCCAGCAGGTGCCATCGGGGTCGAGCGGCGAGTGGTCGTCCGCCCAGCACTTGTTCTTGATCTGCACCACGCCGTTCCGGGTGAAGAGCATACCATTCCGGCCATTGCGGGTGGGCATCACGCAATCGAACATGTCGATGCCGATGGCCATGTTCTCCAGCAGGTTCCATGGGGTGCCCACGCCCATCAAGTAGCGCGGCTTGTCCTTCGGGAGAATATCGCAGCACAGCTCGGCCATGGCGTACATCTCCTCTTCGGGTTCACCCACGCTCAGGCCACCGATGGCATTGCCGTACGAGTCCTGCTTCGCGATGTACTCGCTGCTCTGTTTTCGCAGTTCCGGGAAGGTGCTGCCCTGCACGATGGGGAAGAGCGCCTGCTCGTAGCCGTACTTCGGTTCCGTGGAATTGAAGCGAGCGAAGCACCGGTCAAGCCAGCGGTGCGTGCGGTGCATGCTGTCGGTGGCGTACTTGATCTCGCACGGCCACGGCGTACACTCATCAAAGGCCATGATGATGTCCGCACCGATGCTGCGTTGCGTGTCCATCACGTTTTCCGGCGTGAAGAGGTGTCGGCTGCCGTCGATGTGGCTCTGGAACTTCACGCCCTCCTCGGTGATCTTGCGGATGTCGCTGAGCGAATGCACCTGGAAGCCGCCGCTGTCGGTGAGGATCGGCCGGTCCCAGCCGTTGAATTTGTGCAGCCCGCCCGCATGCTCCAGCACCTCCGTTCCTGGCCGCAGGTACAAGTGATAGGTGTTGCTCAGCATGATCGGCGCGCCGATGTCCTCGCGCAGCTCGCGCATGTGCACGGCCTTCACCGCGCCCAGGGTGCCCACGGGCATGAACACGGGCGTGGGCACGATGCCATGGTCCGTGTGCAGCTCGCCCGCGCGGGCCTTGCTTTTCGGGTCGGTGGTGAGGAGGTCGAACTTCATGCGGGCCGCGAAAGTAGAGGCAGGCCCGCCACCCCTTCCACGCCCCTGCTGTTCATAACTGCCCTGCCCCGCCACCCTGCGCGGAAAGGGTCCCGATAGCTTCGCCCCAACACCCGCGCACGTTGCGGGGCTCCTTCGTGTTCGCCCTCATCGCCCCTTACGTCCTCTACACGCTGATCGCGGCGCTGGCTGTCCTGGCCTTCTTCCACTTCGTGATCTTCAGTCGGTTGGCCTTCAAACACCCGAAGGTGGAACCCGACCGGTCGCTGCCGGTGAGCCTGGTGATCTGCGCGCGCAACGAAAGCAATTCTCTCCAGCAGCTTATCCCGCTGATGATGGACCAGGACCACGAGGAGTTCGAGGTCGTGGTGGTGAACGACCGCAGCGATGACGACACGTGGGAGATCCTGCAATGGATGAAGCCGAACTACCCGAAGCTGCGCCCGGTGAACATCCAGGCGGACGAGAAGTTCAGCTATGGCAAGAAGATCGCGCTCGGTGTGGGCATCCGCAGCGCCAAGCACCCGCATGTGCTGCTTACGGACGCCGATTGTATGCCCGTGGGCCGCGACTGGGTGAGCACCATGTGCGCGGGGTTCCGCAACGGCAAGAAGGTGGTGATCGGGTTCAGCCCGTACGAAAAGACCGGTGGCTTTACCAACGTGATCGAGCGTTTCGACGGCATCAGCAAGGCCGTGCAGTACATCAGCTTCGCGCAGGCCGGCTTCCCCTACATGGGCGTTGGGCGTAACCTGGGCTACACGCAGGACATGTTCCTGTCGGCGAAAGGCCCGCGCAGGCACTCGGCGCTGATGAGCGGCGATGACGACCTCTTCATCAACGAAGTGGCGCGCGCGAAGAACACGACGGCGATCGCTGATGGCCGTTCGTTCATGACCACGCGCGGCACGCCCGATCTGTCTACTTGGGTCCGCCGCAAACGGAGGCATTACACCACGGCTCGTTTCTACCGCTTCGGACATCAAGTGCTGCTCACATTGTTGCCGCTCGCGCGGATCCTGTTGTTGGCGGCCGTCATCTATCTGGCGTTCACCGGCCACATCCTGCAGGCCTTGCTCGGCGTGGCGATCGAACTGTTGGTCTTTTTGCCGATCCGCATGTTGGCGATGCATCGCCTCGGTGCGGGCGGCGTACTATGGCTCACACTCCCCCTCGAATGGCTGTTCCTACTTTTGGAGCCCGCGCTGTACCTCAGCACACTCCTGATAAAACCCCGCCGATGGAAGTAAGCGAGAACCTCAGCGACAAGGCCGTCTACGATCTGGCCCTCGTTCGCCGTGCGGTGGACAAGAAGGACCAGAAGGCGTACGCCGAACTGATGTCCCGGTACCGCGACTCGATCTACTTCATGTTGTTGAAGATGATCAACAACAAGGACGACGCGGAGGACCTCACGATCGAGGCGTTCGGCAAGGCCTTCAACCGCTTGCACCAGTACACGCCGAACTACGCGTTCAGCACGTGGCTGTTCAAGATCGCTTCGAACAATTGCATCGACTGGATCCGCAAGCAGAAGAAGAAGCTCCTGAGCATAGACGCGCCCATCGGGACGGATGATGGCGATGAGATGCACATCGAGCTGAAGGGCACCGGTCCCGACCCCGCCGATGTCGCCATCCGCAACCAGAAGAACGAGGTGATGCGCGAAGTGGTGGACAAGTTGAAGCCGCGTTATCGCCAACTCGTGGAGCTGCGTTACTACCAGGAATACAGCTACGAGGAGATCGCCACGGAGCTCGATCTGCCGCTCGGCACGGTGAAAGCCCAACTCTTCCGCGCCCGCGAATTCCTGCAAGGCCTGCTCGAACAGCGTAAAGACACGATCTAGCCACTTCGACGTCACTGCGAGGAGGCTCGGCGACATGAGCGAAGCGGAGGGCCGCAGGGCACAAAGTGACCGAAGACCCAGTCTGTAATTCGATTGTGCTTTTCCGGTGATGCCCGTAGAGATCATCCTGCGATACTTCCCCGACCTGTCGCCCGAGCAACGCGACCGGTTCTCCGCTCTCGGCCCGCTCTACCGCGAATGGAATGAGCGCGTGAACCTCATCTCGCGCAAGGACATCGAGCATCTCTACGAGCGACATGTTCTGCATTCACTCGGTATTGCCAAGGTGTACGCGTTCCAAACCGGAGAACGTGTGATCGACGTCGGCACTGGCGGGGGCTTCCCACTCATCCCGCTGGCGATCCTGTTCCCGGAAAGCACCTTCCACGGCATCGACGGCATCGGCAAGAAGATCATGGCCGTGAAAGGCGTGATCGAAGGGCTGGGCCTCACCAACTGCACCGCTGAGCAGGTGCGCAGCGAGGACCACAAAGTCCGCTACGACATCATCATCAGCCGCGCGGTTACTACGTTACCGGAGTTCATCCGCGCCACGAAACATCTGGTGCCGAAAGGGGAGGGGCGCATGCTCTATCTGAAAGGTGGCGACATCATGGACGAGATCGCGCCCGTGCGTGATCGGGTGCGCGTACATCACCTGCGCGAGTTCTTCACCGAGGAGTTCTTCGAGACGAAGAAGGTGGTGGAGGTGGCGATATGAAACGGCTCGCTCAACGTGGGGGTGCTGTAGTGGGCTTCCGCGACTCGTCATACTCCCGCATCAACTTCACGATACGCTCCTTGACAGCCTGGGTGTATTCCAAGTCCCAATTGAATTCATCCCTTGTTCCAATGAAACAGGCTCTACCCATCGGTTCACTTAGATAAGAAAAATCCAAGCCGGGAATGCTGTCGAAAAGGGTGACGTCGGCATTCATGCCATAACCGCCTATTCGCTCCTGACGTGCGCCGTGAGTATCGATCTCGAGGCGTTTGCCCACCTTGCCCGGTGCGTCAAAGAGGATCCAGAAGACCCCATCCCTGTTCAAGTTGAGCTCATACCGGCCTCGCGCGTTGGTCCGAACGGACGATGGCGCGTCAAGACCAACCTTTTCCTGCACTCGAACGGTTGGGAATGGGATGGAGTCATTGTTCTCGTAGGTGCGTACGGTCCCATATACATAGAGCAGCGAATCCTGTCCTGCGCACTTGACCGTCCAAAGCCAACAGACGGTGATGAGTGCGGCGAAACGCATTGGACCAAAGTATATACGCTCACGCGACCGTCTGATTGCTCAACTGCGTTCGGCTTAGGTTGAAATACAGGCCGCCCGCATCCGCGATGAGTTCGTCATGTCGTCCGCTTTGGACAACGGTCCCCTTGTCCAGTACGAGTATGCGATCCGCATTGCATACGGTGCTTAGCCGATGCGCGATCACGATGCTCGTACGGCCCTTCATCAACTTGTCGAGTGCATCCTGAACGAGCTTCTCGCTTGCGGTGTCGAGCGCGCTGGTCGCTTCATCGAGGATCAGGATCGCGGGATCCTTCAGCACGGCACGCGCGATGGCCACACGTTGGCGTTGCCCGCCGCTCAACTGGATGCCCCGATCGCCAACCACCGTGTCATAGCCTTTCGGGAATGACGCGATGAACTCGTGCGCATTGGACTTTCTCGCTGCCTCTTCGATCTCCTCTTGCGAAGCCCCCGGCCTTCCGTAGGCGATGTTCTCGCGAATGCTTCCGCCGAAGAGCAATACTTCCTGCGGCACGATGGCCATGCGATCGCGCAAGGCGTGCAGGTCGTAGTCGCGCGCATCACGGCCGTCAACGGTGATACGACCGGTCACAGGCTCATAGAAGCGCAGGATCAGTGAAGCGATCGTGCTCTTGCCTGCGCCGCTAGGACCCACAAGTGCCACACGTTCACCAGGTCGAACCGTGAAGTCGACATCCTTCAGCACAGGCATGTCCGGGCGTGAGGCATAGTGGAAGGCCACATGCTCGAATGCCAGTCCACCGATAATTCCATGCTCTGCATTCCTCGCCTTCTCCCCGGCCATGTCAGTTCGAGCAACGTCGGAGACGTGGGCCGCAAGGCGCGACGCAACCGAGGAGTCGAGAACAGGGGCCGGTGGATGAGGTCGCATTCCTCCTTCCCCGCCGGGGAAGGCCGGGATGGGGTGCATTTCCCATGCCTCCGCCTTCTCGTCCTGGATATCGATGAGCCGTTCCGTGGCACCCAATGCCTTCAGCACGGTGGCCATCAGTTCGGGGATGCTCGCGAAGCCGGCACCGATGAACACGGTGTACATCACGAAACTGGTGATGTCTCCGCTGGAAAGCGCGCCCTCGATCTTCAAGTGTGCGGCACGCCATACGACCACTACGATGGAGCCGAACATGCAGAGGATGACGAAGGATACGAAGGCTGCCCGCCAGCGCACGCCTTTGAGTGCCAGGTCACGTGCTGCTGCAACGCTGCGGCCGTAACGCATGGTTTCCCACGCTTCGTTCGCGAAAGCCTTCACGTTCTGGATCCCTTGCAAGGTCTCCTCTACCATGGTGCCCGTATCGGCGATGCGGTCCTGCACCTCCTTGCCGAGTTTCTGGATGAAGCGCCCGAAGAAGACCGCCACCACCGCTACCACCGGTATGATGGACAACATGGTGAGCAGCAGTTGCGGACTGAGCCGGGCGAGCATCACTGTGCTCACACCGATCACCAGGACCTGTCGCACCAGCTCAGCGGTCACCGTGGTGAAGAGGTCGTTCAACAACGCGACGTCGGCGGTGATGCGGCTGTTCAGTTCGCCCACACGGCGCTGCGCGAAGAAGTCCATCGGGAGCCTCACCAGATGCTGGTAGGTATCCGTGCGCACGTTGGCCAAGGCATGCTCAGCGATGTAGCCTGAAAGTCGGATGCGGAGGAACCCGACAGCGGATTGGACGATGAAGGTCAGTCCGAGAAGCTTCGCGATGGAATCGATGTTGGTGAGGTCGGTGAGCGGTGTGCTCCAGAAGTCCGGGCCTGCGTCGGCATCCAGCAGTTTGCCGAGCAGGAAAGGGAATACCAGGCTGAGCCCACTGGTAATGAAGAGGAGCATCAACATCAGCATGAAGCGCACGCGATACGGCTTCAGGTATCGGAAGATGCGCGCGGCCTTCCGAAGCGTGGCTTTGTTCAGCTTCGCTTTCGGGGCGTCATGTTCTTTGAAACGCTTGGCCATTGTCTATGCCTTCATCGCGAGCAGGCTTCGCTCCGCTAGCGATGACGGGAGAACGTCAGGCATGTATCTCCACCATCCGGTCCGCGATATGGTCGAAGAGATTCCGCAGCGGGCTCTCCACCATCATCTTGATGAAGGGATTGAGGTCCGCCTCGAAGACCTGGTAGGCCTGTGTGGAGCCATTGGTCCCGTCCAGATGCACGTCCAGTGTGAAGGGGAAGGGTGAACGTTCCGTGCTCTTCAGGCGCACATGGTTCGGCGCCGTACCGCCATCCAGTTGCAGTCCGATCGTAGCGGCACCTGCCACTTTGAACGAGCACGATGTGCCGTCGCTCTTCCAGTCGCTGATGCGGTCCTGCGGCAGCAATTGCTGGAAGTTGTTCATGTCCTGCAGGAAGGTGTGAACGTCCTGCGCCGGGCGCGCGATCTCCACGTGCTTGCTCTCGATCCTCGTCATCTAGTTGGTCGCCGAAGCCTCCGGCTGGGGTGATGCGCTGGTGCGCTCGTTCGCTGGCCTCCCCCAGTTGGCGGGGTCTTTCCGCCATTCGTTCAGGTTCAGCATGTCCTTCTCGGTGATGTAGCTGTCGTGCATCGCCTGGTCCAGCAGCACGCTGTAGTTCGTCAGCGACTTCAGTTTCACCTTCTCCTGCTCGAAGCTGCGCATGGCCTCGTCGAAGCCGTAGGTGAAGATGCTCACCATGCCTTTCACTTCGCAGCCCTCATCGCGCAGCGCGTGTACGGCCGCCAAGCTGCTCTTGCCGGTGCTGACGAGATCTTCAACGACGACCACGCTGCGTCCGGTGGTCAGGTCGCCCTCCACTTGGTTCTTCATGCCGTGCTCCTTGGCGGAACTTCGCACGTAAACGAACGGCAAGCCGAGGTCATGCGCCACGAGCGCGCCATGTGCGATGCCGCCGGTAGCGACGCCCGCGATCATGTCCGGCCGACCGAATTCGAGGTTGATCGCCTGCACGAACTGTTGGCGGATGAAGGTGCGTACGGCCGGGTAGGAGAGGGTTTTGCGATTATCGCAGTAGATCGGGCTCTTCCAACCGCTGGCCCACGTGAACGGCTTCTTCGGGCTCAGCTTCACGGCCTTGATCTGCAAGAGGAATTCGGCGATCTTCAGCGCCGGATCAAGACGGGCATCCATGGGGCGAAAGTATGAAGTCTATATCGACGGGAAGCCGCTGACGATCGTCGAACAGCTCGAGGCGCGGGATAGTTCTGAACAGGTGTTGATCCGCGAGGTGCGCAACGGCACTGATATCAACCGAGCGCTGGAGCAGTGGAAGTCGCAGCCGCGAACGGCTGGCCTCATCCTGCACGGAGCCGATGTCGATGAGGTTTGGGATCTCTTCAGCGGTCTGTACGTTTTCGTTCAAGCGGCAGGCGGCTGCGTCACCGATGAGCGCAAGCGGCTGCTCATGATCCATCGCCTCGGCGTATGGGACCTGCCCAAAGGAAAAGTGGACAAAGGCGAAGCCGTGGATGCGGGCGCTCTCCGCGAGGTCCGCGAGGAATGTGGGCTGAAGAAGCTCGAACTGGTGAAGCGATTGTGCGAGACCTGGCACACCTACGAGCGCAATGGTCGCCAGCACCTCAAACGAACGGATTGGTACCTCATGCGGGGAAGCAACGCCGAACAGCTCATCGCACAGCACGAGGAGGACATCAGCGAAGTGCGCTGGATGGACGCGCGGGAAGTCGCCGCCATGAAAGCAGCCACGTACCCGTCACTGCGTCAGGTGATCACTGCTTGGGAAGAAGCCGTCCTGTAGTTTTCAAGCCTCCAGGATCCGCATTCATCTGTGTCATCTGCGAGATCCGCGGTTAGTATCGCATTTCACCGCCTTGGCGGAAGCCCCTGGTCCGGCTTCAACTTGTTCTCATCTTCCGCCTGCGCCTTGATGCGATGGAAGATGGCCGCCATGCCGTTGCTCGGTGGAGGTGCGGGCGCATGCGCGATCGTATTCCCGTTCAACAGGAAGAACGCCGGGATCGTTCGGATGCGCAAATGGTCCATGATCGTCGGGTCATCGCCGCCGTAGTACCAAGGCCAGTCGCGGCCGGGATGTGCCTTCGTATAGGCGTCGAGGTCCTTCGTGCTTTTGTCCAAGCTGATGCCCACCACATGCACGTACGTACCGTATTCCTTGTACAGCGATTCCAACGCGACCATCTCCTGTTCGCAATACGTGCACCAGCTCGCGGTGATCACCAGGCAGGTCGCGTCGTGCAAGGAGGTATCGATGCGCACTTGCTTCCCCTCCAAGTCGCGGAGCACGAGCGCGGGCAGGGTACCGCCCACGCGCATGGTCATCAGGTCCCAGCGCATATCCGTGGCGATGAGGCGATCTTCCGGATACTTCGAGGCTTTGGACAGGTGTTCCAGGATGCTCAAGACGCCCGACCGGTCGAAGTTCTTCCCGGGATACTGCGCGTACAGTTCTGTCAGCACGACCAGTTCGTTGAGCGCATCATCCTTCAGGAAGTCATGCTCCGCGTAGATCTTCTTCACCGTGTCCGCGTTCGCCGCGCGGATCCACGTGGTCAGGCCCTCCTCGTGCGCGCGCAACGGGAAACGCATGGTATGCCCTTCGAAGAACGAGCCGATGAAGCGCACGTATTCCGGCACGTCGTACAGCACGGGTTTCCCTTTCAGGTAGCGGTCGAAAAGATCGCGGTCGTTCACGCGTGGACCGAAGCGCAGCCCGGCGATCCCGTAATCCAGGTTCTGCCAGAACCAGGGGTCCTTCACGTCCTTGTAGAACCCGCGCAACCTGTTCTCGAAACTGTCAACGCGTGCCGTGCTCCAGCTCGGTGTGATGAACAGCGTACCCGGCCGCTTTGCGGAATCCGGAGGCAATGGGCCGCCGCTCTTCTTCGCGATGTCCAATGCCTGCATCCCGGCTTGCTGGTCCGTGGCCAAGTCTTCGGCGATGAAGTCGTCCAGTCGTTGGTTCAGGTCACCGATCAGCGCATTGATGTCCAGCCGGTCCAGGTCCTTGAACGTGGGGGTGACCTCCGTGGTGCCGTTCAAGCTGCGCGGGGTGCCCGGTGCGGGCAATGGGAATCCCACGGAATAGGTCCCGCTCCTCAGCCACAGGTCACAGCCGTTCGCCCCGATCCGGATGGCGCCTTTCTCCGTACCGGATACCGCACCTTCAAGAACCGCCCGGCCCTGTGCGTCGATCGTGGCTTGGCCGATGAGTTCCGTCCGCAGGGTGAACAGGTCCATGTATCTGTACAACAGCGCCCGCTCGCCCTTGTAGCCGGGGGCATCCAGTTCAATGCGGACATTCGCTGCCTTCACGCCGAAGCAGCATAGCAAGAGTGTTGAGATGAACACACCGGTCCTCATGCATCGAACTTTATCCGTGTTCATCCGTGTTGATCCGTGGTTGCATGCGCGGGCCACGCGAGCCGCATTCATCTGCGGGATCGGCGTCATCTGCGGTTCGGTCCATCCGGGGTTCACGGTCGCACAGCTGCAGGTACGAACGCCGAAACATCCGCTTTGTTGGCTATCAGCTCCCGCACGATGGTACTGCTGATGTGCGCATGCTCCGGCAAACTGGGCAGGAAGATCGTCTCGACTTTCGCCAGCGCGTAGTTCATCAGGGCGATGCTCCGTTCGTTGCCATGATCCGTGCTGTTGCGCAGCCCACGCACGATGTACTTCGCGTGCAGTCGCTTGCAGAGGTCGGCGGTCAGTCCTTCGAAGGCCATCACATCGACCTGCTTGTGGCCGATAAAGGTGTTGCGCACCCAGTCGATCCGCTGCTCGGTGGTGAACATGTACTTCTTCGTGGAGTTCGCGCCCATGGCCACCACGATGCGGTCGAACAGCGGCAATGCGCGTTCCACGATGCTCACGTGCCCGATGGTGATCGGATCGAAGGATCCCGGGAAGACAGCGATGCGTTCGCTCATGCGTTGGCCGCCGAAGCCTCCGGCGAAGGCGGTGGGATTGGTTTGAAGAAGCTGAAGTGGACGTTGCCGTAAGGCCGATGGCGGTCGAACCAGGGATCGGCGCTCATGTTAACGTCCTTCGGATGCTCGATGATCAGCAGACCTTCCGGGTCCAAGATGCCCGCTTCCCGCACCAAGGTAGGCAGCAGCTCGGTGCCTTCCAGGTTGAACGGCGGATCGGCGAAGATGATGTCGTACGTGGCGCGATGGCCTTTAACGAAGGTGAACGCGTCGGCTTTCACATGATGCCAGTTGACCGCTTGAAGGAAGCGCGCTGTGCTCTGCATGTAGGCGAAGAGTTCCCGGTCCTGCTCCACGCTGATCACCTCATCGGCCCCACGGCTAAGGAACTCCACGGAGATGTTGCCCGTACCCGCGAACAGGTCCAGCACGCGTATGCCTTCCAGCGGCACGGTGTGCTGCAGGATGTTGAAGAGCCCCTCCTTCGCGAAGTCCGTGGTGGGGCGGGCCAGTGTGCTCTTGGGCGGATGTATCCTCCTCCCTTGGTATTTACCGCCGACTACGCGCATGCGAACTGTTCAAGCAACGCGGCGAAGTGGTGGGGCCCAGCGATGTTCAGCCCATGCAGACGCTGGTCTTCGGGAGCGATCACCTGGGTGATGTCCGGCAGGTAGCGCGTCAGTAGTTCGTCATCACCGGCGTTCAGGTGCGTGCCACAGGTCAGGCAGCGCGCATCCTCCGGTCTGGCACCGCATTGTTCCAAGGCGAAGAGCGTGTAGTAGAGCACATCCTCGGAAGCCACCGCATGGAACGTATTGCTGAGCAACAAGCGCTGATCCTGCGCGATGGCCAGATCGAGCCGTTTCGACGAACGGTGGATGAGTACCGTGTGCTTCCCGCTGGAACGTGCGAGTACGGCATGCACCAGCACCGCTTGCAAGGGCAACGAACGTGCGTGCGGGAACCGCGTCACCAAGCGGTGCTCGGCCTGCTCATCGTGCAGATACACGCAACGCGCGCCAAGGGCACCGATGGGCTCATCGCGCAGAAGGCCGGTGGGAAGATGACCATGTACCATCTTCAGGTGGCGCATCTCGCTGCCCGGCGCGAGCGCGTTCTCCGGTACCAAGGTGCTGATCTCCGGTAGCGCGGTGAACGACACACTCACTGGCCGCTTGGGCAAGAGGGCCTCATCGGGCAACAATGCACCGTGGTCCGAACTCAGCGCCACACAGCTCCCGGTGGTCACATCATGCGCGCACCATGCACTGATGTCAGGGGACGCCCAGATGCTCAGATGCCACGCCCGTTCCTTGGCGGCATCATAGCTGGGGGAGAGTATCGAGGTGCGCATCGGGCCGCAAAGGAACGTATCACGGGCTTGCTGAAACTATTCCGGCCTAGGCCTTTTCATCTGACCCGCTGGGAACGAACAACGGCCCGTGCTCAGGGATTACCGTTCGGATCATCCAATACGGATCCACAGACCTGGCATTCCTCGCGAAATGCAGCGGGCACAGTGTCCATTCCGCCAAGGATCCATGCAACCTCTGAACGTTTGATATGAACGCTTCCGCAACGTGGACAGCCTCCGGGGCGCAGGATCGGTTGGAGAAATGACCGTTGCGTCAATTGATCGGTTGTAAGACCGCGATGGCTGAGGTAGTCACGGATACGTTCTTGGGCAGCGGGCAAATAGGTGGGCACCTTGTACCTCCAGAAGTAAGCGAGTTCGCCATCATCGAATGTGTCCAGAAGATCCGAGAATGGGGACATGTTGCCAAGTTAGTCGACAGCCCACGACGCCCAATTTTGTCCATGCGCCTTGCCATATTTCCTGACATGTCCAGCGAACATTGCGCCCGTTCGCGCTTGTAGCGCGGACGTATTGGGAACCGCGCGTCCGTCGCTCACACGTTGCGGTACATTGACCCGCGCCTGCTGACGGATTCCCCATCATGTCCTCACTGACCGGATCACTCCTCACGATGCTGGGCCACGAGCCTACGCCGGGTCAGAGCAAGGCCATCGATGCATTGGACCGCTTGTTGGCCACGCCGAAGGAGCGGGCGACCCTCATCCTGAAGGGTTACGCGGGAACCGGCAAGACCACCTTGGTCGGGGCCTTGGTGAAAGTCCTCGCCAATGAGCGCCGGAAGGTCATTCTCCTCGCACCCACGGGCCGCGCCGCGAAAGTGCTGAGCGCTTACGCGCAAGCTGAAGCCAGCACCATCCACCGCCGCATCTACAGCATGGGCGATGATGATGAAGACTATGGCGGCGGCATGAGCGTGAAGCCCAACCGCGATGCGGGTGCGCTCTTCGTGGTGGACGAGGCCAGCATGATCGGCAGCGGAAGGGGAGAAGGTTCGTTCGGCAACCGCGACCTGCTCGGTGACCTGTTCGAGCATGTCTTCAAGGCGTGGGGTTGCAAACTTCTGCTCATCGGCGATCCCGCGCAGCTACCGCCCGTGGGAAGTGATCACAGTCCAGCGCTCGTAGTGAAGGACCTCGCCGACTTCGGTCTTGTTGCGGGCAGCATCGAACTCACCGATGTGGTGCGCCAAGCGGAGAACTCAGGCATCCTCGTGAACGCGACGGCGCTTCGGCAAACACTGGCAGAAATGCCGGAATCCTCGCCATCTGTTCTGTCAGACTCTGCTCCTTCCCCACCGGGGAAGGTTGGGATGGGGCGCATTATTCCCACCTTCGACACCTCTTTTCAGGATGTCCAACGCATCGAAGGCCTCGACCTGCAGGATGCCTTGGAGGAAGCCTATGGCCGCCATGGCGATGACGAGGTCTGCCTCATCTGCCGCTCGAACAAACGCGCCTACCAGTACAGCCAGCAAGTGCGCGCGCGCATCCACGGCTTCGATGAGGAGCTCATGGCCAACGACCGCCTGATGGTGGTGAAGAACAACTATTTCTGGGCCGGTGAGAACGGCAAGAAGGAGCTCATCGCCAACGGTGAGCAGATCCAGGTCAAACGGATGAAGGGCATCGAAGAAAAATACGGACTGCGCTTCGCCGACCTCGAAGTGAGCTGGTGGAACGGTTCTGAGGAACGCGAAATGGATGTGAAGGTGATCGTGGACGTGCTCGCCGCCGAAGGCCCCGCATTGCCGGCGCCGCAGATGAAGTTGCTGTCACAGAGCGTCCTCGCGAACATCCTGTCAAAGTCCAAGGGCGAGCGCTTCCGTTTGCTCAAACAGGATCCGTACGCCAATGCGCTACAGGTGAAGTACGCCTATGCCGTCACCTGCCACAAGGCGCAAGGCGGCCAGTGGAAGAGCGTCTTCGTGGATCAGGGCTACGTGACCGAGGAGATGATCGACCGCGAGTACGTGCGATGGTTGTACACGGCGATCACACGGGCGAGCGAGAAACTCTACTTGCTGAACTTCCATCCCAGATTCTATGGGGATGCCGAGGAGTGAGACCGGGATGCCGAGTGGTATCAGCGCCTGATCATCGCAGCCCTCGGAATGGACCTACTTCACTACGAGGACCTTTGGGCCTTGCACCACACCCTGTGCGGTGTACAAGTGGTACATATAAGTACCGGCCGCGAGCATCGCTGTGTTCACTGTTGCTGAGCTCGCCATTGAATTGACGGATCTGCGTAAAACCGTTCGTCCGCTGCTGTCCGAGATCACCAGCTCTCCTTCGTTGACGCCATCGGGCAACTCGTAGTGGATGATCATGTTCTCCTGTGCCGGATTCGGGTAGGAAAAGAGATCACCGGTATTCGTCGAGGTTACATGGTCGCCTCCGCCCACTCCAAGGGATACGCCGTCTTCACAGGCGGAGCACGCCAATGTGCCGGGCAGGCGATATACCCGTGCACTCGCTTCGCTCCAGTGGCTGAGGATCAGTTTGGTGCCCTGCGGGGTGTTCATGATGGGGAACTGCTGCTGGTGTACCGTTGAGTACACGAACAGGGAGCACGAGTCCGCGTTCAGGAGCACTGTGCCATCCTCATCGTACACGCGCGTGAACAGTGTTGAGGGGGAGCCTCCGAAACTGCTGTACAGGTATTCCACGTCGTCGTCCAGATCGAACAGATGCTCGGAGATGTACAGTACGTAGGCGGTCGAAGTGGTTGTTGGCGCATCCGCATAGGAGATCACCTTGTACACCGTGTGGTCCAGGTTGTACAGGGTGATCGCGAACGCGGTACGGTCGATCTTCACGTACTTGCTCCCTGAGGCCTCGAAGTTCCAGAGGAAGAACTGGTCGTGTTGGACGCTGTGGTTGTAGCCCGCGTCGGGGTATGTCTGTTCCAGCGTGATCTGCGCGGGCAAGGCCAAGGGGACGAACAGGAGTATCGCGAGGATCGATGTGGCTTTCATGTTCATGGGTAGATGCTTACATGGGGCGAAGCACGGTCCGCTGCGGATGGAGCCGTAGCTTCCGTCGAAAGTAGTTGTTCGAAGGCGGATCCGGGAACAGTGAGGGAGGCGAAGGTCAACTCGTTTCGGCCCCCCACGTCTTGATCTCCTTGAGCCTTGCCGGGCTCGCCAAACTGATCAGGTGGTCCGGTCCCACGTGCCAGGTATGCACGTGGTATTCCTCAGCAGCCATGGACATGAAGGCCTCATGCGCGATGACCATCGTATTCCGTTCGCCGTCCACGCGCAAACTGCGGAGGTCGTCCATGATGCCCACGCCGCTGGCCTTCAGCACGGCTTCTTTGCGCGTCCAGAATTCCAGGAAGCGGCGTTTTGCTCCTGCCCCTGTTCCTGCCGCTTGTATTTCCCGCACTTCCGGCACGGTGAAGTAGTGCTCGCTAACGGCATCATGGTCCACATGGCGGTGCATGGTCTCGATATCAGCTCCTATATCGAGCTCGCTGGCGAAGGCCACGATGACCGCATCCTTGGTATCGCTGAAGCTGAAGCGCAGGTTCTTGCGTTCCAGGTAGGGTTTGCCGAAGGACCCGCGCGCCATGCGCACGAGCGATCCATCGCGGTCCAAGTATTTGCCGAGCAGGGAGCGGAGCAGGCCGTGGCCGAGGATGAAGCGCTCGCGGTCGGTATCGAAGCGGAAGCGCTGTGCGCGTTCCTGTTCCACGGGATCGAGCAGGTCATTGAGTTCCGCATAACGAGGGCGCAGACCATCCAACGTCGCATACCACAGATGCACAGTCTCCATTGCCGGCATTTCGACCGCACAGGGTGCTGATGGCACCAGGTCGCATACCGGCGCGCAATGCACCATCAGGGTTCTGTGCGCGGTATCAGGCATTTTTCTCGAAGGACATCGCTGCCCTGGTCATTGCGGCGGCGTGCTGGACCGATGCGCTCATCGTTCATCATCAACCGGCCTGCGTGGCCCGATCGCGAAGATGCGCATCGATGCAGCGCTTCAGTTCTTCCGCCAATGCGGCCACATGCGGCTCCTTCACCATGTTGTAATGGTTGCCCGGTACCGATCGCACGTCCACACCGTCGCGTGCGAGATCGGCCCAGCCCATGTCCACGGGGCCGGTACTGTCCGACGTGCGCAGCAGGGTGATGCGCCCGTCGTAGGGCCTCACCTTGTAGTTGTTGATCGCGCGATTGTACGTGTCGATGATGTACGTGTGCCGGAGCTTGACGGGCAGGTCGTGCCCGCTGTTGAAAATGAACTCCGCCATGCGCCGCACCACGCCCACTTTGAGGGGTAGATGCAGCGGGGCCTCGCGCTTGGCCACGGCGAGGTATTCCCGCGGGTCGTACGTGTCGAAGAACACGAGCACGGGCACTTCCTCGCCGGCCTTCACGAGTTGTTGGGCCATTTCGTAGGCGATGATGCCGCCGAAGGAATAGCCGCTCAACTGGTACGGGCCATGCGGTTGCACCATGCGCATCTCGCGGATGAAGGCCGCAGCCATCTCTTCCACGGCGGTGAGGCGGATGGGCTTGCCGTCCTCTCCCTGGTGCGAAACGGCGTAGAACGGCTGGTCCTCACCGAGGTACTTCGGCAGGAAGTTGTTCGCCTCATCACCATGCACGCAGAAGATGGGTAGCCGCGATCCGTTCGGTTGGACGGGCACCAGGTGCGTGAACGTGGGCAGCGTTTTCTTTTCCTGTATCAGCTCGGCCATCAGCGCCACGGTGGGTGCGATGAACAGATTTTTCAACGGGATGACCTTGCCGAAGTGCTGCTCCACTTTGGTGAGCAACTGGATGCCCGTGAGCGAGTGCCCGCCGATATCGAAGAAGTTGTCATGCACGCCCACATCCTCGATGCCCAGCACCGCGGACCAGATGGTCGCGAGTTCCTTCTCCGCATCGGTGCGCGGTGCGACATGCTTGGCCCTGAGCATGGGTGCGGCGTGGTTGGGTTTCGGTAACGCCTTGCGGTCCACCTTGCCGCTCTGGTTCAACGGGAAGGCAGGGAGCACGACGAATGCTGAAGGCAGCATGTGCGAAGGCAGGGTCAAGCGCAGGTGTTCCCGCACATCGGTGATGAGCTCGTCCTGCGGTAATGCGTTGTCCTTGGCCACGAGGTAGGCAACGAGCTGCTTGTCGCCGGGGCGGTCCTCGCGGCAGACCACGACGCGGTCCTTCAAGCGCCGTGTATTGTCCATCGCGCTTTCGATCTCGCCGAGCTCGATTCGGAAGCCGCGCAATTTCACTTGCGTATCGGCCCGCCCGATGAACTCGATGGTGCCGTCTTCGCGCCAGCGCGCGAGGTCACCTGTGCGGTAGAGCCGCGCACCCGGCCTGCCGCTGAACGGGTCGGGAACGAATTTCTCCGCCGTGAGGTCCGGGCGCTGCCAGTAACCGAGCGCCACTCCGTCGCCGCCAGCGTAGAGCTCGCCGCTCGCACCGATGGGTACGGGCCGCATCGCTTCGTCCAGGATGTAGGCCTCGGTGTTCGCGATGGGCCTGCCGATCGGGACCGTGCTGACCAGCTGAGCTTCGCTGTCCACCCCATGACAGGTCACGATCACGCTGTTCTCGGTAGGGCCGTAAGCGTTCACCAGCACACCGGGCCCGAGCGTCTTCAGCGCTTTCCGCGCATGCGTCGGGCTCATCACATCGCCACCGGTAACGAGGTTCTTCAGGCCGCGCAGGTCATCGAGCTGCTCGTCCACCAGCATGTTGAACAGGCCCGTGGGGAAGAGCACACTGGTGATCCGGTGCTTGCGCAGCACCTGGGCAACCTCGTGCAAGGTGGGTTTCTGCTGTGGTTGTATGACGAGTTTCGCGCCGTTCAGCAACGCGCCCCAGATCTCGAAGGTGCTGGCATCGAAGCAGAGGTTCCCCATCTGCAGGAAGACCAGATCGGGAGTGAAGCGCATATAGTTCTGGTCACGCACCAAGCGCACCACGCCCCGGTGCGGTACCACCACGCCTTTCGGGTTTCCCGTGCTGCCGCTGGTATAGAGGATGTACGCCGGACTGTCCGCATCGTGCTTGCGGGCAGGGGCCTGGCGCGTCGCGAAGGCGCCTTTTTCCGAGGCGCCTATGGGATCGAGCAGGATGGCGCGCTCCTCGCAACCGGGCAACTGGGCCAGCAGGTGCTGGTGGGTGAGCATGTACCTGGGCTTCGCATCCTCCAGCATGTAGCGGACGCGTTCCACGGGATAGCTCAGGTCGAAGGGCACATAGCAACCGCCCGCCTTCAGGATCGCGAGCATCGCGGTCTGCGTGGCGATCGACTTGTCTAGGCAGATGCCCACGGGATCACCGGGCGCCAACCCCCGGCTCGCCAGTTCAGCGGCAAGGGTATCAACGAGCTTGCGCAATTCGGCGTAGCTCACCCGTGTCGCGGCGCCCGCACCGGTCTCGCCGATCTCCACGGCGATGTTGTCCGGGTAGCGATCGCACATGCGGTCGAACAGCGCGTCCATCGCTTCGTGCGGATACGGCGAAAGACCTCCGTTCCATGCTTTGGGCGGCAGCGGTGCGTCCTTGTCCACCTGCGGCGGCGCCACCAGCGTGGCGATGCGCTGGGTGGGAGCGGCGTGCGCGCGTTCGATGATGCCTTGCAGGTCGCGCATCCAGCCGCGCACGGTCTCTTCCGTGAAGAGGTCCGTGTTGTAGCTCCACTCCAGGATCAGGTGCTTCTCGGAGCCGGTGGCGTTCAGGAACAACTCGAAGTTCTCGTAGCGGCGCGCATTGCTGATGAACCGATGGGTGAGGCCAGCGAAGGCAACGCCATCGTCCATGTTCATATCCACGTTGAACACGGCGGGCACCAACGGAACGCGTCCCGCTTCGCGCGGAACGTTCAACTTGCGGATCAGCGTGCCGAAGGTGTACTTCTGGTTGTCGCTCGCATCGAGGACGGCGCTGCGGCGTTCCTTCAGATGTTCCACGAATGGACGTTCCTCATCGATGCGGCTGCGCAGGGCGAGCAGGTTCACGCAGTGCCCCACTAGCTGTTTCATGCCGAAGTCGTTCTGACCGGCGGCCGGAAGTCCCACCACGAGGTCGGTCTGTCCAGTGATGTGGTGGATGAGCATCTCGAAGCAGGTCAACAGCGTCGTCACCAAACTGGCACCGCTCCGCGTGGCGAGTTCCTTCAGCTTGCGCGTGAGCTCCGCGTCCAACTCGATATCGATACGGTTGCCGCTGTAGGTTTTCATGCGCGGGCGCGGCTTGTCCGTTGGCAGGTCCAAGCGCGGTGCGGTCCCCTTGAACTGGTCGAGCCAGAAGCGTTCTGTGCGCTCATGGTCTTCGCTCTTCGCGTGATCGATCACGGCGAGGGCGAAGTCGCTGAACGGCGTAACTTCCTCCAGAGGCGCTCGGCTGTAGAGTTTGCTGATGTCCGCCATCAGGATGCCCAGGCTCCAGCCGTCCACCAGCACATGGTGCCCGGTGAGGCGCAACTGGTGCTCTTCAGGCCCTGACTTGATGAGCGAAGCGCGGAACACGGGACCGTTCAACAGGTCGAACGGGGTCGTCATGTCCTTTTCGGCCAAGCGGCCCAGTTCGAGCTGCCGTTGAGCGGGCGAGAGGGCGGAGAGGTCGCGCTGTTGCAAGCCGATGTCCGCATGCTCGTGCACGATGACACGCGTTCCATCGGCGCTCATGCATCCGCGCAAGGCCTCATGACGCTGCACCAACCGGTGGAACGCGTCTTCCAATGCGGGAACGTCGAGCCTTCCCGTCAGTTCAAGCGAGACGGATTCATTGTAGGCGCACGAGGCTTCCGTGCCCATCTGCGAGGCGATGAACACTTCGCGTTGGGCCTCTGTACTGGGGACGGTGCGTTCGATGACCTGGCCTGCGAACGGGTCGAAGTCCACCGGGGCGTACTTGAACTCGGGAATGAATTTCTCCATGCTATCGGATCGGGAAAGGGATCTGATCGTACGTTGATGCGGTTGTTGATGAGCGGATCAGTCTTCGTCCTCGTTCATCAGCATGAGGTACTTGCCTTGTCGCTGCGGGTCCGGTACGAACCAGGCGGGATCGCCCTTCCGTGTTCGGCCGAGGCGTGCGCTGGGTACCGGTGGTTCGCTGGCCTTGATCACACGTTCGCGCAGCTTGCGGACCTGTCCGTTCAGCACACGGTTCACACGTTCGATCGGGTAGGTACGTTCGGGCATGAACCCTGAAGCGCGCAGTTCGATGCACGTCTTCTCCACGGCGGCGATGATCCTCTCCACATCCTCCTTGGTGTGCGCGGTGGTGAGGAAGTGGGGGAAGTCGAGCACATGCACGCCGTGGTAGCGCATGAGCATGAAAAAGAGCTCCGTATAGTTGACGCTCTCGTCGTACTTGGTCTTGAACGCGCTGCCGAAGGTGACCCAGCGATAGGGGAGCATGTACTTGTCGAAAAGGCCGTTCACCCGGTCCACCATGCCCTCGGTGAGGTCATTGAGTCGCTCCTGCAGGGCGGGGCCCTCCTCTTTCAGGTGCAGCAGCACCGCCTTCATGGCGGCCATCGTGAGCGGATGGCGCACGAAGGTCCCGGCGAAATAGGTGACGCCCGCGGGCGGCACACTGTCATCGCCGAACTGCCAGAAGCCGCCGTCGAGCGCGTCCATCCATTCGCTCTTGCCGATCATGGCGCCGATGGGCATGCCGCCGCCGATCACCTTTCCGTAGGTGCCGATGTCCGCCTGGATCCCGAAGAGGCCTTGTGCGCCGTTCGGATGCATGCGGAAGCCGGTGATCACTTCGTCGAAGATCAGCGCCGTACCGTTCTCTTGGGTGATACGGCGCACCTCGCGCAGGAAATCCACCGGGCGGAACTCCATGCGGCGGCTCTGCACGGGTTCCACGAGTACCGCAGCGGCCTCGTGGCAACGTTGCTTGATGATCTCCAGGCTTTCCGGCGTGCCGTAGTCGAGCACGAGCATGTTCTGCACGGCCTCGGGCATGATGCCGGGCGCGCCGGGATAGCTCTTCTTGCTCTTGCTACCGCGAATGATCACCTCATCGTTGATGCCGTGGTAGCTGCCACTGAAGGAGATGATCAAGCTGCGGCCGGTCACCGTGCGAGCCATGCGCATCGCGCCGAGCACAGCCTCGGAGCCGGTGTTGCAGACAGCGGCACGTTCAGCACCCGTCAGCTCGCACAAGAGCTTTGACACCTCTGCTGCGAGCGGATGCATCGGTCCGATCTCCACGCTGGTGTCGATCTGCTTGTGGCAGGCTTCCTTGATGAAGTCGGGCATGTAGCCGAACATCGAGGAACCGAAACCGCTGAGGATGTCGATGTACTCATTGCCATCGATGTCCCAGAGATGGCAGCCGGTGCTCCTGTCAACGACCACTTGATAGATGAGTTCTTTCGTCTGTGGTTTGAAGCCGGTGACCACACGAGGGTCGGCCATCGGCTTGCGGTTCTCCTGCGTGAAGGCCTTGCTCTTCGCGGTTTTCGCCACGTAGCGCTTCACGAAGGCGTCGAACCAGGCGCGCTGTTGTGGCGTCATGTCGTCCACCTTCTCCTTGCTGATGCGGGCCTGCGCACCGAAGACCTTCTTCAGTTCCGGGGCATCTTCCAAGGCGTTGATCGCAGGTGCCGCACTAGCCGCTTGCACCTTGCCGCTCGCTGCTGTTGCAGGAGCACCACCATTCCAACTAGGAAGGATGTGATCGGCGAGCTTATCAAGGTTCGGCAGCTCTTCGTTCAATTGACGGAAGGAGATCTTAACGCCGAACTTCTTGCTCAGCGATGTCGCGACCTGTGTGAGGAACAACGAGTCGAGGCCCAACTCCAGGAAGGTCTCCTCGTTGCTCGCTTCGGCGAGTTCAAGACCGGAGCTTTCCTCCAGCAGGTGACGGACCTGCGCGATCAATGCGTCTTTGGGCGTCAGGTTCGCATCGCCGCTGTTCGGCACGGGTGCTTCGATCGTCGTGGAAGCCACGGCTCTTCCACCATCCGCCACCATCTGCACGGGATCCACCCAATGGCGGATCCGCTCGAAGGCGTAGGTGGGCATCGAGATGCGGCACCGTTCCTCGCGCTCATAGAACGTGTTCCAGTCGATGAGCACGCCGCTCTGCCAGAGGCCACCCACGGCCTTCAGCAATTGCGTGAGCTCGTTGCCACTTCCCGCTGAATCACTGAGCGAGGCAACGGCGATCTGCTTCTTGGTATCGGTGCTTTGCTGACGTGCGAGCGTTGTTGCGGTCGTGCGCGGTCCCACTTCGAGCATCACGCGGGGCGCATCGTTCCAGGCGAACTTCACGGCTTGCGCAAAGCGAACGGTGGCGCGCAGGTGATCACTCCAGTATTTCGGTGAAGTGGCCTCGTCGTCCTTCAGCCATTCGGCCGTTACGGTGCTCACGATCGGTATGCGCGGTGCGCTCAGCTTCACCCCTTCCACCACCTTCTTGTACGGCGCAACAATGGCGTCCATCATCGGGCTGTGGAAGGCATGACTGGTCACGAGCAACTTGCACGTAATGCCGTCCTTCTCGAGCTCGGCCTGGAGCTTCGCGATGGCCTCGTGCGGGCCACTTGCCACGCACAATTGCGGACCGTTGTTCGCGGCGATGCTGCAGCCTGCGGGAAGTTTCTTCAGCACATCCTCTTCCGCCGAGCGCACACTGAGCATGCTGCCACCGGGTAGTTCCTGCATCATGCTGCCGCGGTTGGCGACGAGCTTCACGGCATCTTCCAACGAGAACACGCCAGCGAGACAAGCGGCTGCGAACTCGCCGATGCTATGCCCCATCATCGCATCCGGCGTGATGCCCCAATGCATCCACAGCTTCGCAAGGCTGTAGTGCATGGTGAAGAGCGAGGCCTGCGTATAGATGGTCTGCTTCAGTTGCTCGGCAGCCTTCTCTTCTTCTCCCGCTTTCGGGAAGATGATGGCCTTGAGATCCGTGCTGAACTCTTTCGAGAAAAGCTCACAGCAGCGATCGAAGTGCTGCTTGAAGATGGGTTCGCTCTCGCACAGGTCGCGACCCATGTTCACGTACTGCGAACCCTGACCCGGGAACATGAACACCACGCCGGGCGCGGCTTCGTGCAGTTCGCGCGTGCCGATCAGGTTGGTATCCTTGTTGGCGATGGCGTCGATCACTTCGCCGTGACTGCCACCGACGATAAGGCGGCGATGTTTGAAGTGACGACGCCCTACCTGCAGCGTGAAGGCCGCATCAGCGAGGGATGCATTCGGGTGCGTTTCGAGCCACGTGCGGAAGTTGTCCGTCATCGCGTCGAGGGAAGTCTTGCTCTTCGCGCTGAGTAGCAGCAGTTGCTTGTTGCGTGAAGCGCTGGAAACCGAAGCCACCGGCGGCTCCGCGAGGATCACGTGCGCGTTCGTTCCGCCCACACCGAAGCTCGATACACCCGCGATGCGCGGCGTGCCTGGCACGCGCGGCCAGGCTTCGCTTTCCGTCAATACCCGGAACGGCGAATGCTCGAAGTCGATCGCGGGGTTCGGTGTCTCGAAGCCCACGTTCGCAGGGATCACTTCCTGTTGAAGTGCGAGCGCGGTCTTGATCACGCCTGCTGCACCTGCGGCTGGTGTCAGGTGGCCGATGTTGCTCTTGATCGAGCCGATCACGCAGTGGTGGCCGTTGGTCTTGCCACCGAACGCGAGCGTCAACGCCTCCACCTCGATCGGATCACCGAGCGGCGTGGCTGTGCCATGCGTTTCCACATAGGTGATCTCGCTCGGGCTTACACCCGCATCGGCCTGCGCCATCGCGATCACTTCAGCCTGGCCCCGCACGCTGGGTGCTGTGAAACTGGCCTTGTCGCTGCCATCGTTGTTCAGCGCGGCGCCTTTCACCACCGCATAGATGTGGTCCTTGTCGCGCTCGGCGTCCTCCAGGCGCTTCAGTACGATGATGCCGACGCCATCGCTGAAGCTGGTGCCTTTGCCTTGTGCATCGAAGGTGCGTGTGCTGCCGTCAGGGCTGTACATGCCGCCCTCGTTGTACACGATGCCGCTGTTGAACGGCACGGTCAACGCGATACCACCGGCCAAGGCCATGTCGCATTCGCCATCGCGCAGCGCCTTGAACGCTTGTGCGATCGCAACGAGGGACGTGCTGCACGCCGTGTGGATGCTCAACGCCGGTCCGCGCAGATCGAATTCGAACGCGAGGCGCGTGGCGATGTAGTCCTTCTCGTTGGCCGTCATCACCGCGAAATCGCCCACCTGCTCGATGAGCTCGGGATGGCCGATGACGTTGCGCGTGAAGTAGGTGTTGTTGCCCATGCCGGCGTACACGCCGATGAGCCCGGCGAACTGCGCGGGATCGTACGCCGCATCTTCCAGTGCGGCCCAGGCGCACTCGAGGAACACGCGTTGCTGCGGGTCCATCAGCCCGGCCACCTTCGGGTTCACGCCGAAAAAGCCATGGTCGAACTTGTCGGCATCTGTGATCACGCCGCGCGCCTTCACATAGTCGGGGTCGTTGCGCAGTTCGGCTGGAATGCTCGGGTCGAGCTCATCCGCAGTCCAAGTGCTGATGCTGTTCTTCTTCGCGAGCAGGTTCTTCCAAAGCTGCTCCACGTTCTCCGCACCGGGGAAGCGGCCGCTCATGCCGATGATGGCGACATCACCCTTCTTCGATCCACCAGCCGCAGCCTTGCGCGCCTTGGCCATTTCAGATGGAGCGATCGCACCGGCATCTCCTTCAAGGAAGGAAGCGCATGCTTTGATCGTGGGATGCTGATAGAGCTTTACGATCGGTAGCTTCAGGCCGTGGCCTTCGAGCTGCGCCACCGCTTGGATACTGAGCAGTGAGTTGCCGCCGAGGTCGAAGAAGTTGTCGTCGATGCCCACGCGGTCGATGCCGAGCAGGTCGGCCCACACGTTGGCCAGCGTCTTCTGCACAGCGCTCGTCGGTGCGGCGAAGGCCACATCGAGGTCGGGGCGTTTCACATCGGGAGCGGGCAGAGCCTTGCGGTCGATCTTGCCGCTGGGTGTGCGGGGCAGCTCCTTCACGGCCACAAAGGCGGAAGGCTGCATGTAATCGGGCAGGAGGGAGGCGAGGTGCTTGCGCAGTTCGTTCGTGCTCAAGTCGCTTTTGGCGACGTAATACCCGATCAAGCGCTTCAGTCCGGGACGGTCTTCGCGCACAGTGGCCACCGCTTGTTCCACGGCGGCGTGTTTCTCCATGGCCACTTCCACCTCACCCAGTTCGATGCGGTAGCCGCGCACTTTCACTTGTCCATCGATGCGGCCCTTGTAATCGATCTCGCCATTGGGTAATTCCGCCGCGCGGTCGCCTGTCTTGTACATGCGCCCACCGGTGATGAACGGATCCGCGAGGAAGCGCTCCGCTGTGAGGTCGTCGCGACCGATGTAGCCAGTTGCGACACAAGCGCCACCGAGGTATAGTTCACCTTCTTCGCCCTTCTTCACGGGCTTCATCTGCTCATCGAGCACGTAGAGCTTCACGTTGTCGATGGCGGTGCCGATGTTGGGCAGCGCGGGCCAGGTGGAGGGATCTCCTTTGAGTTCAAGTTCGCTCACCACATGGCCTTCGGTGGGGCCGTACTGGTTGCAGAAGCGGCAGCCGGGCAGTTGCTTGAACAGGTTCGCGATCGCAGGCGTGATCTTCAATTGCTCGCCGCTGGTGAACACTTCCTTCAGCGTGGACGGCACTTCGCCCGTACGCTCAACGGCTTCGGCCAAATACTGAAGCGCCACGAAGGGCACGATGATGCGATTGATCTGCTGCGCGATGATCTTGCGCAATAGCTGCGTGCTATTGAGGCGATCCTCATCGGTGATGAGCACCAGCGTGCCGCCCTGGGCGAACGTGGTGAAGATCTCCTGGAAGCTGACGTCGAAGCTGATCGGCGCGAACTGCAGCGTGCGTTCGCCTTCCTTCAGTACCGATGTGCGGAGTTGCCACTGGATCAGGTTGATCAACGGAGCATGATGCATGGCCACGCCCTTGGGCCGGCCGGTGCTTCCGCTGGTGAAGAGGACATAACAAAGGTTACCGGGCTTTGCCGGGCACTCCTCTTCGAAGGACGACCCCTTTTCCACGTCAAGGTCCTCGATGAGCAGAATGGTGGCCTTTGACCCCTTGAACAGATGCTGATGGGCCCGGTCGGTGATCACCACCGGCGGCTGTGCATCTTCCAGCATCAAGCCGATGCGGTCGGTCGGGTAAGCGGGATCGATAGGGGTATAGGCAGCACCCGATCGCAGGATGCCGAGGACGCAGCAGACCAGTTCCGTGGAGCGCTCCAAGCACAGACCTACGGTGCGGTCCGGTCCAGCTCCTGCCTGTTGCAGCCGCGCGGCGACACGCTCGACCCTTGCCCGCAGGTCGGCATAGGTGAAGGAATTGTCACCGTTGAGAACGGCGATGCGCTCAGGGGAGACGGCAGCGGTGCGTTCAAAAAGGGAAAGGACATTGTTGGGTCGTTCGCTCATGGCTCGTTCGCGCTTTCCTGACCGATCCGAACGCAGGCACTGCGCATGGCGAACGCCTTGATCCGGTTCCGGGCGCGGGTTCTAACGGGGTGCTTCTGCAAAGGTTCAGTGAGGCTGGGACGGGATGAAGGTAGCTGAGACCGCCACCGGGACCAAAGGCGCGCGCGTGCATACGCGTACAGTTGAAAAGAACGTCCGATGCATGCAGGTCCCAGCTACATTTGCCGACCTTTTCCGGTACCCTTCCCGCTCGTGCGCCACGCCCTGCTATACACGCTCCGCTGGTCGCTCGTCCTGTGCGTCCTGTTCCCCACGCTTCTCAGGGCCGGGGGTATCGAGAACAGCGTGCAGGCCTATGCCGTGGTGGAAAGCAACCCGCCGCGCATCACACTGAATTGGACCGCGCTTTACAACATCACCGGTTACCAGGTCTGGCGGAAGCTGAAGGGCGGTACCAGCTGGGGAAGCCCGGTGGCCACATTGCCGAGCACGGCGCTCACATGGGTGGACAACACGGTGACCGTGGGAACCAGCTACGAGTACCGCATATTGCGGTACACGAGCAACTTGGGCACCGGCTACTGCTACGTCAACGCCGGGATCGAAATAGCCATGACCGAAAGCCGTGGCAAATTGGTGCTGTTGGTGGACAACACGTTGTCGGGCGGTATCGCTGCCCAACTCACGCAACTGCAGACCGACCTGGAGGCCGATGGCTGGAAAGTGATCCGCCATGATGTGAGCCGCACGGCCCTTCCGGAGGCGGTCAAGCCGTTGGTGGTCGGGGATTACAACGCCGACCCGAACAACGTGAAGGCGGTCTTCATCGTGGGCCATGTGCCGGTGCCGTATTCCGGGTCCTTGGCCCCGGATGGGCACGGCGATCACGTTGGGGCATGGGCAGCGGATGGCTACTACGGCGAAATGAACGGGAGTTGGACAGACAACTCCGTTACGGCCACAGGAGGACAGGACAGCCGCAACCACAATGTGCCCGGTGACCACAAGTTCGACCAGACCAATTTCCCAGGAGCCGTGGAGTTGCAAGTGGGCCGCATCGATTTCGCGAACCTGCCGCAGATCGGCCAGAACGAGACCGCCCTGCTCACCAACTACCTGAACAAGCTGCACAACTGGAAAGTGAAGGCGTTCACGGCTCAGGTACGCGGGTTGGTGGACGACAATTTCCAAGGCATGGTGGAAGGCTTCTCGCAGAACGGCTACCGGGGTTTCTCTCCGCTGGTCGGGCCTTCCAACGTGGCCGACGCGGATTATTTCGGCAGCATGAGCGGTGGCAGCTACCTATGGAGCTACGGTTGTGGCGGTGGTTGGTGGGAGAACGCGAACGGTATCGGAAGCACTGCGCAGTTCGCCACCAGCAACCTGCAGGGCGTGTTCACCATGCTCTTCGGCAGCTACTTCGGTGATTTCGACTGCACGGACAATTTCATGCGCGCCTCGCTCGCGACGGGCACCACGCTCACCTGCGCGTGGGCCGGTCGGCCGAACTGGGTCTTCCACCACATGGGCCTGGGCGAGACCATCGGTTTCGGTACGCTGCTCACCATGAACAACACGGGGCACTACGATCCCACGAACGAGAGCCCCAACCGGGTCCACATCAACCTGATGGGCGATCCCTCGCTGCGGATGACCATGATGTACCCACCGGGAACGGTTTCGTGCGCTTCCGCAGGGAATACCGTGAACATCTCGTGGGGCGCGAGCTCGGACGCGCAGTTGGGATACCATGTGTACCGCTACGACAACAGCGCGCAGAGCTGGGTGCGTCGCACAACGAACGCCGTAACGGCCACGACCTTCGCGGACAATGTGAGCGGTTTGAGCGGAACGGTGCGGTACATGGTGAAGGCGCTGAAACTGCAGAGCACGCCGAGCGGTACGTATTACAATCTCAGTCTCGGTACGTTCGGCCAACTGGTTCTCAGCGGCGGAACGCCTGACTGCCTCGGCGTAGTTGGTGGAAGCGCGGTGCCCGGTACCGCGTGCAACGACGGGAACACCAACACATCGAACGACACATGGAACGCATCGTGCGTTTGCGTGGGCCAGTTGGCAGCCGACTGCCAAGGCGTGCCCGGTGGAAGTGCGCTTCCCGGCACGGCGTGCAACGACGGGAACGCGAACACGTCGAATGACACCTGGAGCGCGTCGTGTGTATGTGTCGGTCAACTTCCTGCGGATTGCCAAGGCGTGCCCGGAGGAAGTGCGCTTCCTGGCACGGCGTGCAACGACGGGAACGCGAACACATCGAATGACACCTGGAACGCGTCATGCGTGTGCATAGGCTCCGTGAGCCTGGATTGTCTGGGCGTTCCGGGCGGATCCGCACTGCCGGGCACCACTTGCGATGACGGGAACATCTGCACCACAGGTGATAATTGGAACGCTGCGTGCCAGTGTGTCGGCCTGCCGGGTCAGGACAGTGATGGCGATGGGGTCTGCAATGCGCAGGACAGCTGCCCCAGCGTAGTTGGCCAGATCGGCTCAGGTTGCAACGATGGGGACGCGTGTACGACGAACGATGTGTTGAATGGCTCGTGCCAGTGCGTCGGCACCAACAGTGGCGACACCGATGGCGACGGCGTGTGCAATGCGCAGGACAACTGTCCCGGCGTTTTCGGGCAGGTCGGCTCCGGCTGTGATGACGGCAACGGCTGCACATTGAACGATGTGCTGAACGCGAACTGTGTCTGCGTCGGCGCTGGCACCGGCGATTCCGATGGTGATGGGCTCTGCAACGGGCAGGATGGTTGCCCCACCGTTTTCGGGGAGCAAGGATGGTCCTGCGATGACGGTAGTGATTGCACCATCAACGATGTTCTCAACGCCGCCTGTGTATGCACGGGCACGGTGTCCAATGACAGCGATGGCGACGGTATCTGCGACGCTGAAGATGATTGTCCGAGCGTCTTCGGGGAGATCGGATCGGCGTGCGACGACGGCAATGGTTGTTCGATCGGCGACGTGATCGATGTGAACTGCGTTTGCGCCGGGACCTTCAGCGGCGACACGGATGGCGATGGCATTTGCGATGCCCAGGACGACTGCCCGATGGTCCCGGGGGTGATCGGGTTCCCCTGCAACGATGGGGATGTCTGTACGGTGAACGATGCGCTCGACGCGGCCTGTCAATGCACGGGTGCACCGGGCCCGGATGCGGACGGTGATGGCGTATGCGATCCGGTGGATGACTGCCCGAACCTCGCCGGCCAGATCGGTTCGTCATGCGATGATGGCGATCCGTGTACGGTGAATGACCTGCTCGACGTGGACTGTGCGTGCCTCGGAGTACCGAGCCCTGATACCGATGGCGATGGCATCTGTGATGCCCAGGATGCCTGCCCCTTGGTATCCGGTGTGCCCGGAAGCGCGTGCGATGACGGGGATGCGACCACGGGCAACGATGCGCTCGGCGACGATTGTGTTTGTACCGGAGCGCTCATCGATTGCCAAGGCGTGCCGGGTGGAGCAGCGCTGCCGGGAGCATCCTGCGATGATGGTGACGTCACCACGGGCAACGATGGGTGGGACGGTGATTGCGTTTGCGCGGGAGCGCTGCTGGATTGTGAGAACACGCCCGGAGGCACGCAGTTGCCTGGAACTCCTTGTGATGATACCCAACCCCTCACGATCAATGACATCTGGAGTGCGGGATGCGAATGCACGGGTGAACCCATCGATTGTCTGGGTGTTCCGCAAGGCACCGCTTTGCCTGGTACGGCCTGTGATGACAACGATGGCAGTACGGGCGACGATGTGTGGAACAACAACTGCCTCTGTGCGGGCCTGCCCTTCGACTGTGTGGGCGTGGCGGGTGGTACTGCTCTTCCGGGGACCGCTTGTGATGATGGTGAAGTGGGCACAGGAGCTGACGCATGGGACAACGCGTGCATCTGCTCGGGTCTTCCTTATGACTGTGCGGGGGCACCGGGTGGCCCTGCTGTGCCGGGCACTCCGTGCAATGATGGCGACCAGTCGACCGGTGACGATACGTGGGACAACAGCTGTGGGTGCGTCGGGCTTCCATTGGATTGCGCTGGCATGCCGGGTGGAACAGCCCTTCCGGGAACCGCCTGCGACGATAGCGACCAGCTGACCGGTGATGATGTGTGGGGCACCGCCTGCGTTTGCGCCGGTGAGCTCTACGATTGCACGGGTGATCCAGGTGGAAACGCTCTCCCCGGCATAGCATGCGATGACAACAACGGCTCGACAGGTGCGGACACTTGGAATACCTCGTGCGTTTGCATCGGCCTTCCGCTGGATTGTGAAGGTTTGCCAGGCGGTGCGTCCGTGGTCGGCACGGCCTGCGATGATGGAGATATGACGACCGGCAATGACGCATGGCAGAACGGTTGCGTTTGCGCAGGACAGGTGATCGATTGCCTCGGTGAAGCGGGCGGACCGGCATTGCCCGGTACACCCTGCGATGATGCGAACGAAGCCACCGGTGATGATTCCTGGCTGAACAGCTGCCTGTGCGCGGGGCTATTGATCGATTGTGCCGGCATGCCCGGAGGTTCGGGACTTCCCGGCTCGCCATGCGATGATGGCGATACGGGCACCGGCAATGACGCATGGACGAGCTCGTGCATCTGTGTCGGTCAGGCTTACGATTGTGCGGGCGTTCCCGGCGGGCTGGCGCTGCCGGGTGCGGCCTGCGATGACGGTGACGAGATGACGGGCGATGATTCCTGGAACAGCTCGTGCATATGCGTCGGCATACCGATCGATTGCGCGGGTGTGATCGGTGGCTCGGCGGCGTTGGATGATTGCGGTGTTTGCGCGGGCGGTACCACAGGGATAGAACCGAACCCGGACGGCGATGGTGACGACGCGCTCGATTGCGCTGACAATTGCGTCGATGTGGCGAACGCGGCGCAGTCGGACTTCGATGACGATGGATACGGTGATCTCTGTGACAATTGTCCTTGGGTGGCCAACCCGGACCAAACGGACAGCGATGGCGATGGTACAGGTGACATCTGCGATGTGATCGGGATCAGTGAACAGGATGACCTGCCTTCGTTCGTGCTCCAGCCGAATCCGGCCAGTGATCTGGTACGTATCGGAATGGAGGAACCGAAGGCCGGGCGCATCGTCGTGATGGATGCGGCGGGCAGGAAGGTCATCGAAACACCGTTCGCACGCACGCTCGATGTTTCCGTCCTGTCCTCCGGCACGTACGTCGTGCTTGTGCGTGCGTTCGACGGGAAACCATTGGCCCGCGCGCGCTTGCTGCGCTGGTAAGCCCGTCGAGCGCAGGACCGTGCTCGTCTGAAATTCGTAGCGGTCATTCGGGGACAAGGGCAGTTTTGCCCTGCGACGATGAGGAGAGGGATGCGCGATGGTCGTGCTTCCAGAGTTCCGGATCGTTCGCTGAACCGCTCATGTGGAAATCGACACTCCGTTCCGCGACCGCTCTCCACGTTCGTTCGTCAATGCTGCTCATCGGCCTTTTCCTGGTCTTCGCGAGTTCAGCACAATCTCCCGCCGTGAAGGAATCCGTGCAGGTGACCGCCGTGGCATCGACCGCTCCGAGCATCACCTTGAGCTGGCCCGCCTTCTCGGGCGCCACGGGCTACACCGTGTACCGGAAGTTGAAGACCGCCTCCACTTGGACGCAGGTGGGCACTGCCGCCTCGAGCGCCATACAGTACGTTGACAATTCCGCCGCCGTCGGGACCGCATACGAGTACAAGGTGGTCCGCACCACCTCCGGTGCAGGCACGGGTTATGGGTACATTTCTTCTGGTATCCAGCTGCCCGTTACGGACTACCGGGGAAAGATGGTGCTGTTGGTGGACAACACCTTCAGCACGGCTCTGGCCACACAGTTGACGCAATTGGTGAACGACCTGCGTGCGGATGGTTGGATCGTATTGCGCAGCGATGTCAGCCGCACCGCTTCGGTCCCGAGCATACGTTCCATCATACAGACATACTACAACGCCGACCCTGCCAACGTGAAGGCGGTGTTCCTGTTCGGGCATGTGCCGGTGCCATATTCGGGCCAATTGAATCCGGACGGCCACGGTGATCACATTGGCGCATGGCCGGCGGACGGATACTACGGCGACATGAACGGCACATGGACGGACAACTCGGTGAACTCTACCGGAGGTCAAGACAGCAGGAACCACAACGTGCCCGGTGACGGCAAGTTCGATCAGAGCGATTACCCGAGCGCGTTGGAGCTGCAAGTGGGCCGTGTGGACATGTCCTTGATGGAGTCATTCCAATACTACTTGGGGTTGAACGAGCAGACGCTCTTGGGCAACTACCTGACGAAGCTGCACAACTTCAAGATCAAACAGACCACGCCGACCTTCCGCGGTGCGGTGTTCGACAACTTCGAGGACCTGAACATCGCGGGCTGCGGATATCGCAGTGTCTCGGCCAACGTGGGAACGGCGAACCTCACGGACTTCAACAGCAACGGCACCCCGTTCGGTACATCGGTGAACAACCAGAGCTACCTGTGGACCTATGCCTGCGGAGGCGGTACGTGGATCAGCGCGAGCAACATCGCGACCACGGACGAATTGTGTACCAGTGTCACCTGGGGCGGCGTGTTCAACATGATGCTCGGCAGTTACTATGGCGATTGGGACTGCCAGAACAATCTTGTTCGCGCGGTGCTGGGACGTGGTGCGGCACTGACCAACTGCTTCGCGGGTATCCCGAATGTCTGGTTCCACCAAATGAGCATGGGCGACAACATCGGCTACAGCATGCTGGCATCGATGAACAACGGTTCTGTATATGCCCCTCAGGCGTGCGGATACGCTGGCGGATCATACAATCGGGTGCACATGGGATTGATGGGGGATCCCAGCCTCCGGCAGGTGATGGTGACCCCACCCTCGAACGTGCAGGTGACCAATTCGGGCGGTTATCCCATGTTCACATGGACCGCAGCGAGCGGGTCACCGCTGGGCTACCATATTTATGACATGGGTGCTACCACCACCGCAGCCCCTGTGCGATTGACCTCGAGCCCGGTAACCGGGACATCGTGGACGGCCACCTCCGCAACGTTTGTTTCGGGCCGCCAGTACATGGTGCGTGCGGTGAAGTTGGAAACCGCCCCGACCGGCACCTTCTACAACATGTCGCTCGGTGCGTTCGGAACGGCTTCCGGCACCGCAGCACCTGATTGCCTCGGTGTGGCAGGCGGCACAGCCACTGTCGGTTCCGTTTGCAACGATAACAACGCGTGCACGGCGAGTGATGTCTACAATGCGAGCTGCCAGTGTACGGGTACGTCCATCACGCCGACGGCCAATATCACGGCAAGCGGATCCACGAGTATTTGTTCGGGCGGTAACGTACTGCTGAACGCGAGTACCGGCACGGGATATACCTATGTGTGGAAGAAGAACGGTACCGCGATCACCGGCGCTACCAGTGCGAGTTACTCGGCCACGACAGCAGGCAGTTATACGGTGGCGATCACGAACAGTGGTTGTTCAGCTACTTCCTCGGCGGTCGGCGTAACGGTGGTCACGGGGAGCGTTTCGGCCACGCTCACGGCCGGAGGGTCCACCACCTTCTGCACGGGCGGGAACGTGACGCTTTCCGCCAACACGGGCGCAGGGTTGAGCTATGTATGGAAGCGCTCGGGTACGACCATCGCAGGTGCGACGGCGAGTACTTACGCCGCGACTCAGACCGGCAGCTACACCGTGACGGTCACCAGCGGGTCCTGCTCCGCCACATCCTCAGCGATCACCGTTACGGTGAACGCTGCGGCCACGGCTACCATCACACCGGCCGGTTCAACGAGTTTCTGTACCGGTGGTAGCGTTGTTCTCAACGCGAACACGGGCACGGGCTATGCATATGTGTGGAAGAAGAACGGCACCACGATCACAGGCGCGACCAGTGCGAGCTACACGGCCACTGCAGCGGGCAGTTACAAGGTGGTGGTCAGCAGTTCGGGCTGCTCATCGGCCACCTCATCGGCGGTGAACGTCACGATCGGTGCCGGCTCAGCCACTGCCCAGATCTGGGCCTACGCTCCCACGGCGATCTGTCCGGGTGGCGGCGTGCTGCTTGGTGCGAACACGGGAACGGGTCTTACCTACCAATGGAAGCGCAACGGCACGGCCATCTCCGGGGCCACGCTCTACTGGTACACGGCCACACAGACGGGCAGCTATACGGTCGCTGTCGCCAGCAGCGGGTGTTCGGCCACGTCGAACACCATCAACGTGACCAGTTGCACAACCGGAATGGTGCTGGAAGAGGATGGAAACGAAGCCGAGAGCGAGCGTGCCGAAGGCGAGGACGCTTCGAATTCGGATGCCGCAACGGGTGTGGAGCCGGTCGCGGCGGAGCTTCCGGTCTTCGTCCTTTACCCGAACCCTTCCAGCGGGGTTGTCAACATGCTTATCAGTGATCCAGGAGCCTCAGTAGTGGAGATCTCTGACCCGATGGGCCGAAGCATGATGCGGACCCGATACGCACCGAAGCTGGATGTGTCCGTCCTTCCATCCGGCGCTTACGTCGTACTGATCCGGGCCTTCGACGGCAAACCCTTGGCCCGTGCGCGTTTGGTGCGGGAGTAGGTCCGCTTTCCATTCGTCGGATCACATCCGTCACCCGTAGAATTCTCGTGGCGGGTTGAAACCCAGCGGGATACTCTTGCGGTACAAAAGGCCGCTTTGTCCATGGGTCAACACCGCGAATACCTGCCAGTAGGCGTCGGGAGCAGCAAGTCCGCTGCGCGCATGGGGAAGGCATTTCTTCCAACCTCCTTCCATCATGCTTCGTTCATCCCTCGCCCTCCTGGGCATCGTCTGCGCGTTAGGCCTTAGCGCTCAGACACCTTCCCAGCGGGAAACCGTACTCGTGTCGGCCACCGTGTCGACGAGTCCGGCCAGCATCACCCTCAATTGGTCGGCGTTCTCCGGTTCCACCGGTTTCACCGTCTACCGCAAGCCCAAGTCCGGTACATCTTGGACCTCCATCGGCACCGCTGCTGGTACGGCCACACAATACGCCGATAATACGGCAGTGGCTGGTGAGTACTACGAATACAAGGTGGTACGGACCGCCAACGCAGGTACCGGTTATGGCTACATCGCGGCCGGCATCCAGGTACCGGTGGTCGACTTTCGGGGCAAAATGGTGCTTTTGGTGGACAATACGTTCACCTCCTCGCTCTCAACGCAGCTGACACAATTGGTGAATGACCTGCGTGCTGACGGTTGGGTCGTGCTGCGCCATGATGTGGACCGTTTCGCTTCTACCTCCAGCATCCGGAGTATCGTACAGTCCGACTACAATGCCGACCCGGCGAACGTGAAGTCGGTCTTCGTTTTCGGCCACGTGCCGGTGCCGTATTCCGGACAGCTGAATCCGGACGGCCACGGCGACCACCTTGGAGCATGGCCCGCCGACGGTTACTACGGCGAAATGAACGGGACCTGGACGGACAACTCGGTGAACATCACGAGTGGACAGTCCAGCCGGAACCACAACGTGCCAGGCGATGGCAAGTTCGACCAGAGCACCTACCCCAGCGACGTGGAACTGCAGGTCGGGCGTGTGGACCTGTCGGACATGGAGTCCTTCCAGTACTACCAGGGTCTCAACGAGCAGGCCTTGCTGGGCAACTACCTCACCAAGCTCCACAACTACAAGATCAAGCAGTTCACCCCGCAGTTCCGCGGAGCGGTGTTCGACAACTTCGAGGACGTGGGCAACGCGCTCGCGGCTTCGGGCTATCGAAGCGTTTCGGCCAACGTCGGCCCCGCGAACATGTCTGACCTGAACGGAAACGGATCGCCCTTCAGTTCCTACATCAATGGCCAGAGCTACCTCTGGACCTTCTCCTGCGGAGGTGGCACATGGACCAGTGCCAGCAATGTTTGCTCCACGGGTGAGTACGCCCAGAACGTCAGCATGGGCGGCGTGTTCAACATGTGCATGGGCAGCTATTTCGGCGATTGGGACATCATGAACAACTTCCTCCGCGCGCCCCTGTGCAGCGGGAATGGTCTTACCAATGCCTACGCGGGATTGCCCTATTGGTGGTTCCACCACATGGGCATGGGCGACCCCATCGGCTACAGTACGATGGTGAGCATGAACAATGGCTCCATCTACTCCCCGGCCAACTCAGGATGGCAAGGTGGCAACACCAACCGGGTGCATATGTGCCTGATGGGCGACCCCAGCCTCCGTCAGGTGATGGTGAACATGCCTTCGAACCTGTCTGTCACCAATTCCGGTGGCTTGGCGAACTTCACATGGACGGCGGCTTCCGGTTCCCCGGCGGGATACCACATCTACGATATGGGGGCCTCTGCGACCAGCACTCCGGTGCGTGTGACCACCAGCATGGTAACCGGAACGTCCTTCAGCAGCCCGACGGTACCCTTCATTTCCGGCCGCCAGTACATGGTGCGCGCGGTGAAACTCGAAACAAGCGCCACCGGTACCTATTACAACATGTCCCTTGGTGCGTTCGGCACGGCATCCGGAACGGCTTCGCCCGATTGTCTGGGTGTCGTGGGTGGCCCGGCCACCATCGGTTCCAACTGCAATGACAACAACGCCTGCACCACCAATGACGTGTACAACGCCAGTTGCGTTTGTGCGGGTACGAACAGTGGTGACAGCGACGGGGACGGCGTGTGCAACGCTTCCGACAACTGCCCCAACGTGGCCGGTCAGCAAGGATCCTCCTGCAATGACAACAACGCCTGCACGATCAATGATGTGCTGAACGCTGGCTGCCAGTGCGTGGGTACCAACAGCCCGGACAGCGATGGCGACGGGATCTGCAATACACAGGACAACTGCCCCAGCATAGCGGGACAGCAAGGTTCGTCCTGCAGCGATGGCAACGCCTGCACGATCAACGATGTGCTGAACGCGAGCTGCCAGTGCGTGGGCACGACCAGCCCGGACAGCGACGGCGATGGCATCTGCAACGCCACGGACAATTGCCCGAACGTGTCGGGCCAGATCGGTTCCAGCTGCAACGACGGCAACGCATGCACAACGAACGATGTGCTGAACAGCAGTTGCCAGTGCGCGGGCACGGCCAGTGCGGACAGCGACGGCGACGGTATATGCAACGCGCAGGACAACTGCCCGAACACATTCGGCCAGATCGGCTCCTCCTGCAACGACGGGAACGGCTGCACGACGAATGACGTGGTGAACAGCAACTGCCAGTGCGCCGGCACGACGAGTGACACGGACGGCGACGGTATCTGCGACGGCCAGGACAATTGCCCGACGGTGCCCGGTGTTATCGGTTACGCATGCAACGACAACAACGCCTGCACGACGAACGATGTGCTGAATGCGAGCTGCCAGTGCGCGGGCACCTTCCAGGATACGGACAGCGATGGCATCTGCAATGCCAATGACAATTGCCCGAACGTGACCGGTCAGATCGGTTCAACGTGCAACGACGGCAACAGCCAAACGGTGAACGACGCGCTCAATGCGAGCTGCCAATGCGTTGGTACAACGGTGGACTGCAACGACAACAACCCATGTACGGCCGATAGTTTTAGCGGCGGTTGCGTGCATACCCCGCTTCCGGACAGCGATGGCGATGGGGCATGCGATCCGGTGGATGGCTGCCCGAACGATGTGAACAAGACAGCGCCCGGCATCTGTGGGTGCGGTGTGAACGATGCGGACAGTGATGGTGATGGCACGGCGAACTGCAACGACGGCTGCCCGAACGATGCGAACAAGACCTCGCCCGGCACCTGCGGTTGCGGCGTCAGCGATGCGGACAGCGATGGCGACGGCACGGCGAATTGCAATGACGGCTGCCCGAACGATGCGAACAAAACCTCGCCCGGTACCTGTGGTTGCGGCGTCAGCGATTCCGATACGGACTTCGACGGCACGGCCGATTGCAACGACGGCTGCCCCATCGATCCGAACAAGACAAGTCCCGGCGTATGTGGTTGCGGTGTGCCCGAGGGTACCTGCATCGATTGCGCAGGCGTGCTGAACGGTACTGCGGCGGTGGACCAGTGCGGTGTGTGCGCCGGCGGCACCACGGGCATCATCCCGAACGAGAGTTGCCTGGATTGCGCAGGCGTTCCCAATGGTGCTGCTGCGGTGGACCAGTGTGGTGTTTGTGCGGGAGGCAACACGGGCATTACGCCGAACAACTCGTGCGCGGACTGCCTCGGCGCCCCGAACGGCAGTGCGCTGCCCGGCTCCGCTTGCGACGACAACAATGCCAACACCGCCAACGATACGTGGACCGCGGGGTGCGCGTGCGAAGGGATGATGATGGACTGCCTCGGTGTACCGGGCGGTACCACCTTGCCCGGAACGGCTTGCGACGACGGTGATAGCGGAACCGAGAACGATGTCTACGGTGCCGACTGCGTATGTGCAGGCACAGCGATCCCTGTCGATTGCAATGGCGACATGAACGGAACGGCTACTGTTGATGCGTGCGGTGTATGCGCCGGTGGCAACACGGGCATCATCCCGAATTCAACCTGTCTCGATTGCAATGGTGAAGTGAACGGTTCGGCCTTTACGGATAACTGCGGCACGTGCGTGGGTGGCGGCACGGGCCTTACCGCTTGCTCGCAGGATTGCCTCGGCAACTGGGGCGGTTCCGTGCTGCCGGGATCCGCTTGCGATGACAATGACGCGGGAACAGAGAACGACACATACGGTGCAGACTGCATTTGCGCTGGCACGGCTATCCCTGTCGACTGCAACGGAGATTCGAACGGTACCGCAGGCATCGATGCATGCGGCGTGTGCGCCGGTGGCAACACGGGCATCATCCCCAACTCGACCTGTCTTGACTGCAATGGTGAAGTGAACGGCTCGGCCTTTACGGACAACTGCGGCACTTGCGTGGGTGGCGGCACGGGCCTTAGCGCTTGCTCGCAGGATTGCGTTGGCAACTGGGGCGGTTCCACGCTGCCGGGTTCCGCCTGCGATGACAACGACGCGGGAACCCAGAACGACGTGTACGGTGCCGACTGCGTGTGCGCCGGCACGCCGATCCCCGTTGATTGCAATGGCGATGCGAACGGTACCGCGGGCATCGATGCATGCGGTGTGTGCGCCGGTGGCAACACGGGGGTCATCCCGAACTCGACCTGTCTCGATTGCCTGGGCACGCCGAACGGTAGCGCCCTTCCCGGCACTGCGTGCGATGATAACAACGCGAACACGGGCAACGATACCTGGACCTTCGGATGCACCTGTGAAGGCACCCTTATCGATTGCGAAGGTGCGATAGGAGGTGCCGCGCTTCCGGGAACCATCTGCGATGACGGGAATGCCGGCACGGCGAACGATATCTGGGGCGCTGGTTGCGTATGCACCGGTGACCTCTTGGATTGCATCGGTGTACCTGGCGGAGATGCCCTTCCAGGCACGGCCTGTGACGATGGCGCACCGAGCACGGTGAATGACGCGTGGTCATCCAACTGCATCTGCGTGGGCGAGTCGTTGGATTGTGAAGGCACGCCCGGTGGTGATGCGCTTCCAGGAACGGCTTGCGATGACGGCAACGCCAGCACGGGTGATGATCACTGGACGGCGAACTGCGCCTGCATCGGATACCTGCTCGATTGCGAAGGGGTACCGGGCGGTAACGCGCTCGTCGGCACCGGTTGCAGTGACGGTGACATCGACACCGAGAATGACCTGTACGGCGCTGATTGCGTCTGCGCGGGAACACCGATCCCTTACGACTGCATCGGTGTGGCGCACGGCACCGCATTGCCCGGAACGTCCTGCGATGACGGTGACTTCGGCACCGGTAACGATGTATGGACGAGCAATTGCCTCTGCGTCGGTCAGTTGATCGATTGCGTAGGCGTGATCGGGGGCGGTGAGTTGCCCGGTACTTCGTGCGACGACAACAACCCGAACACCGGAAATGATACCTGGAACGGCAACTGCGGTTGCGTGGGCCAGATGATCGACTGTGAAGGCGTGATCGGCGGCACAGCCCTGCCCGGCATGGCCTGCGATGACGGCATCAACGGGAATGGCGTTGACCTGTGGACGATCGATTGCAACTGCGTGGGCAACTCCAACACGATGGATTGCGAGGGCACCATGAACGGCCCCGCGATGCCCGGTACGCCCTGTGACGACGGAAACGCGGGCACCGGCAACGATACGTGGAACATCTCATGCTCTTGCACCGGCGTGCCCATCGATTGCGCGGGCGTGATCGGCGGAACGGCCGCGATCGATGACTGCGGTACCTGCGCGGGCGGCACCACCGGTGTGGTCGCCAACCCTGATGAGGACCAGGACGGCGCATTGGATTGCGCGGACAACTGCCTCGGCCTCGCCAACGGTGAACAAGCGGACTTCGACGGCGACAACGTCGGCGACCTGTGCGACAACTGCGCGTGGGTGGCGAACCCCGGCCAGGAGGACAGCAACGGCAACGGCATCGGCGACCTGTGTGAGGAGATCGGCATGGCGGAGAACAGCACCACCGCCTTCAACGTCTTCCCGAACCCCACCAACGGCCATGTGGTCATCACCTGCGGGGATGCGAGTGTGCGCACGATCCAGTACTTCGACCTCTCAGGAAAGCTCATCTACTCGGCACCCTTCGCGATCCGCTCCGATGTGAGCGCGCTCGCCATGGGCAGCTATGTCGTCATCGCGCTGGATGCGGAAGGCAGACCGCTGGCGCGTACCAAGCTCGTCAAGAACTGACGGGCAAGGTTGGAAGAGAGGGCTCCGCACCCCCGGATACGTTCCGGGGTCTGTCGGGGCCCTTTTCTGTTTCCGATGGATCGTCAGTGGAGCATCAGCGAAGTGGCACTGCACAAGGCGTGCAGCGACTGGGCAGGCGGGGCGTTATCGGTCCGGCCGGAAGTCGGTCTTGTTCGATCCGCTCTCTTGCCATGCAAGGTCAGTTATTCGTGCCTGCGGGTCTGTATGAGTTCCATGCTTGCGTTCGTGAAAGCGATCTCAGCGATCTCCGCACGTGGGTCCATATGCTGGACTGGGGAGGTGTCCCCGGTGGACCGCAATACATAATGGTCCACGGGGGCCTCCACCATTTTGTCCGTCACACCGAGCACTTCATGAATGAAATGCAAATGTGTTCCCGCAGCGGCCCGATAGCTCAAGGCCGGTACCCACATGCCTTCGGTATCATACGCCACATGGATGACCGCATCGGGGGCCGTGTGTTCTCCGATCCGATCGAACACTTCCATCATGTCGGCATCATAGCGCCTGTTGGGATGGGCAAGGGCGTCCACATACCTCTCAAAGCAGTTGTAACAGCCCACGCCCAACGCGACAGCCGCGATCGCTGGAAGAACAGGAGGGTTCTTGATCGCACGCAGGGACGCGAGATCTTCAGCGGCGTGGCACATCAATATCCCGCAGGGCACCACGAAGAAGTACATGACCCGCTCGGGGTAGATCAACTCGGAGAATGGCAGGTACCAATACCCTGCGTTCACGATGAGCACGAACAACAGGATCGATAGGCCCGATACAAGCCCGAGCATCCGGTAACGTCCTCTGGAAAGCAACCAAAGCGCACACGCGGAAACAGCGATCATGGTGAGGTCGGACAAGCTGAATTTCAACTCCCCCAACAAACGATATGCATCGCCGAGCAGGTCGCCCGTGATGGCACTGTCCATCATGCGATGCTGCCAATCCCATATTCGATTCGAGAGTGCTGGTGATCGAGGGTCATCCATCTTCAAGAGGAACGGTGCCAAGCACCCCAACGCGGTCGCGGCAGCAAGCCCTGCGGATCTCAGGAGAAAAGGCAGGGGTGGGCGATACCTCCAACCCCAATGGGCGACAAGGCCCATGCCCACATACACCCCAACATAGGCTGGGATCAAATGCGTAAGCGTCGCGGCGCACCAGACCGTGGTTCCCATGATGGTGAAAGCGGGTGACCTCTCGCGGATGGCGTACCCGAAGAACGCCAAGGCACAGAACACCAGGCCGAGCGAGAGCATGGTCGGTGTACCGCCCCAATCCACCACGGTCTGCAACGATCGGTGGAACCAGAAGATGACCATGGCCACCAAGAGTGCGGTGCGGGAGGGAGCGAAGAGCGAGAGCAGAAATGCCAACCCGAATACGGTCACCAGATGCGAGATCACGGTCGCGGCGGAAAGGCCCGACATCAACCACTGCGGTTGGAAGAAGGCGGCTGAGGCGGCGATGAGGTGGAACCCGGCGCTGTAACCCCCGAATCGCTCCACCGGCAGCAGTGGTCTGTACGTTTCGGGCACACCCTGTTGTTCTATGACCAGGCGCGTGATGTAGCCGTGCATAGCGGTATCGCACCCTGGCAGTATCCCTGTTGATGCGTAACCGGCCATATACGGTACGAGGCACAACGCGCACAACCACCAGACCTGAGCAGGCAATCGCGGAAAGTCGAAGCCGGTTTTGAACACCAGCACCAGTGCGCCGATCAATACGACCGGGATCAAATGGGACGAAGGAACCTCGATCAGAGAGCTCAAGTAAAAGAGACAGATCCACCCTCCAAGGACAAGCGAAGAGGAGGCGATCACCTTGGTCAGCTCATCCTGCCCTGGTACACGGTGCCGCAGCAAGTAGGCAGGTAGGAATATTCCTATGGCTACAGCGAGGGCCGATAACAGGTACTGGTAGTTCCAAAAACCTGCTTCCATCGCGTGTGTTGAATGGTCACGATGCGGGCCGATCAAACCTTTCCTTTAGCAGGGTATCCCCATCGGGATACTGAGCTCGAGGTTGCGCTGCGGTCTTCATGTTGTTCAAAGCTAACCGCTCTGAACAGAAGACAAACCAGTGATTACTACTTCAACAAGGTCACATGCCCATAGATATCCTCGCGCTCGGCTTTGGCTGATTCGCGCAGGCGCACACGCCATGTGAAGACACCGGGCTCGAGTGGCGTGTCGGCGTTGTTCATGCCGCCGTTCCACGGTTCGGTCATGTCCTCGGTACGGTAGACCAGTTCACCCCAGCGATCGAAGATGGTGAACTCGAAGTCCTTGGTTTCGGCACCCAGGATCACGGGGTAGAAGACCTCATTGATGCCGTTGCCGTTCGGGCTGAAGGCATTGGGCACGTACACGGCGAGGTCCTGCTCGATCACCACGTCCTCGCAATGCTCGTTCACGCAACCGTTGGTGTCGGTCACCACCAGGCATACTTCGGTGGTGCGCGCTTCGAAGTAGGGAAAGTGCAGGCCGAAGGGGATGCCGCTGCCCACGCTGTCGCCACCGGCGGTCCACGCATAGGAAGGGTAATCGGTGATCTGCGTGGTGAAGGCCACGTCCGGTGACAGGGTGCCCGCCGGATTGGGCTCGGTGATGAAGAAGGGGTTCGGCAATTCATGCACGAGCACCGCACTGTCCACGGACAGCGAATCCGTGCAGCCGTTGTCGTCCAACACGATCACCGAGACATCGAAGAAGCCTGTCTCTTCGTAGGTGTGGCCCGCGTCGAGGATGCCGTCGGAAGTCGCGCCATCACCGAAGACCCATTGCGACAGGGTAACGGTGGGGTCGAGCACGTTGAACGCGATGGTGAGCGGAACGCACCCTTGCGTGGTGTCCTGCGAGAAGATGGGTGAGGGCACGTTCAGGGACGTGGCGGTAACGATGGCGGAGAAGACCTCGCCGGTGCAAGCGCCCTCACCGACCACGGTGTAGGTGTAATCCCCCGTGGCGTTCGTGGCCGGGTCGAAAATGCCGCTGAAGGGGGATCCGTCCGGGGCGGTCCATGTGCCTACGGTATCGGCCACGCCGAGCAGCGGGAAGAGGTCCTGGCTATCGAGGTTCGCGCAGATGGCGATCTCCCCGTCCTCACCGGGTGAAGGCAGCGTGTCGATAGTGACAGTGATGATCGCTTGGTCATCCGGGCAGGGGGCGATACCCTGCACGGTGTAGGTATAGTCGCCCGCATCGAGCAGTGTGGGGTCCACGATGCCGTTGGAAGCGCCGCCGCCGGGGTTCGTCCAGCTGCCGTTCACATCCTGTCCTCCACCGAGCAGGTTGTCCAGGAAGATGTTGGGCTCGTTCTCGCACGCGGCCACGCTGTTGTCGATGCCGGCATCCGATGGCTGCACCACCACGAGTTCAACGGTGGAGGCATCTCCGGGGCATTGCCCGTTCGCCGGAACGTTGTACGTGTAGATGCCGGGAACCGCGTTCACGGGATTCACCACACCCGAGGAAGCCAGGCCGTTCGGGTCGGTCCATGTGCCGCCCGCATCGGGTGTTCCGAGCAGCGAAGCGAAGAGGTCGACCGGATCGCCTTGTGCGCAAATGGTCACACCGCCCGCGTTGCCCGCCTCCGGTGAAGGGTTGATCGTCACCTCCACGCTGCTCGCGCCGTCCGGGCAAGGAGGGATACCGGCCACGGTGTACACATAAGTACCCGATACATCCGTTCCGGGGTCGAGGGTGCCGTTGAACGGTGCACCACCGGGATCAACCCACGTACCGCCCGGGTCGGCGAAGCCGTTGAAGAGCGGGAACAGGTCAACGGGTGCATCACCCGAGCAGACCGTGGTAACGGCGATGGACCCGCTTTGGGGCGGGTTGTTCACGGCGACATCCACGGTAGCGGAGGCGAAGGAGCAGGGCGCGATGCCGAAGACCGTGTAGGTGAAGGTGCCGGGTATGTCGAAGAACGGGTCGAAGAATCCGCTACTGAAGTTGCCGTTCGGATCGGACCAGGAGCCACCGGGCTCCGCGCCTGCGAGGACCGGGAAGAGGTCTACCAACCCGCTGTTGCTGCAGAGGTCGAGGGTGTTGGAGATACCCGGATTCGGCCCTGGCACAACGTCCACGGTGAGGATGGCCTGGTCCCCGGGGCAATTGCCTTGGCCGAAAACGGTATAGGTGTAATCACCGGGAACGTCGAAGGCGGGATCGAAGAAGCCGGAAGAGAAACCGCCGAAGGGATTCGTCCACGCGCCGCCCGCATCCGCTCCGCCCAGGTAGGGAAGGAGGTCCACGGCCGGTCCGGTTCCGCAGACCGTGGCCAAAGCGTCAAAGCCCGCGTTCGCACCGAAGCTGATCGTCACGCTCACGATGGATTGGTCGGGTGCGCAACCGGGCAGGTTCGCCGTGTAGGTGTAGTCGCCCGAAGCGGCCACCGATGGGTCGATCGGTTGCGCGACGGGCACGCCGAAGGGGTCCGTCCACGTGCCGCCTGCATCAGGGAAGTTGCCGAGGAAGCCGAAAAGATCCGTGAGCGGATCACTGAAGCAGATGGAGGCGACGCCATCGGAGCCGGCATTCGCCGTGCAGCACAAGGCTGTTGCGGCTTGTGTGGCGAGCACGTCACCATTGCAGCCCGGCAGATCATAAGAACCGGTTTCACTGTCACTGAACGTATCGAAGGTGACCGAGAGGTCCGCGCCGTCCACGCAACCGCCCCCACTCGCTACGGAAATGGAGAAGCAGAAGGTCCATCCGCCGGGGCAGAAGTCTCCGAGATTGTTCCCCGGGTCGCCGTCGAGCAATTCGTCATCATAGAACCAGCCCGGTCCGGTGGGGCCGATACTGAAAGGGCCTGTGCCCGTGACAGAAGGAAGGAAAAGCCAGTTTCCGCCATCGCCGCTGCATTCAGCGGCGGTAACGGTCGGAAGGAACGTTGCCACATCCCAGCCGGGGCCGAAAGTGGGCACCACCCCGTGCAGCCAGTTGTTGTCGACGTCGGTGTCGAACGAGTTGATGGTGAAACAGAACTCCACGTTCTGGCCCGCGCCGTACTGGCCACCGATCGGGGGCGGGTTGGCTGTGAGCGTGAAATCGATCAAGCAGGGCTGCGCATAGGCGGAGCGCGCGGCGGCCGCGCAAGCGATGATCAGGAGGGTCCGCGTGGTTCGGATGCGTATCGGGTTCATCCCTGGGTGTCGGGCTGGCGGAACGGGTGAGGTAAGGACACTGGACGCGAAAGATCGTTATCCGTGCGTGCTATTCGTGCAACCAAGACGGATCACCGGGCGATGACGGTGCCCACCAAGGCGCGCGCGGCTTCCCCGTCTTTCTGGAACAGGGCACGGTAGGAGCCCGCGGCCATGCCGTTGCGGTCCATATGTTGGTCGGTGCCTGCGCCCACCCTCACCGTGCGGATCGAGCGGCCTTGGGTATCCATGAGGATGAGGGTTCCGCCAGTACCGCTATTCCGAACGGTGAAGCCGTCCTCGAACACGGTGGGGAAGAGGGAAAGGGAGGAAGCGCGTGTTGACTCTGCCAGGCCGTTGCCGGTGGCCTCAAGTGCGTAGACATCGAAGAGCGCGGTGCAATAGAGGGTGTTGCCCACCACCAGGAACTCCTCTTGCGCCTGCGCGTCCACATCAGAGAAGCCGGTATTGTAGGCGCTCCAAGTGACGCCGTTGTCCATGCTGCGCAGGCAGCCGGTCGGGGCGTTCAGCACGGCGAGCAACATGCCATCGAACGCGATGAGTTCGCCATCGGTCGGCGAGCTCGGATCACCTGTCGCATCGAGCCATGAGGCACCGCCATTGGTGCTATAACGCATGCCGAAGCTGCTGGCGATCACCAGGGAGTTGTTCAAGGAAGCCAGAGAATAGACCGCGTAATTCACGGTCGGGTGCGGGGTCCAGTTCTGTGCGTTGTCCGTACTCGTGTAAAGCCCCACGCTGGTGCTGGCCCAGAGCGTGTTTCCTACTTGGGTCAGGTGGTTCACCACCACGTTGCTGCCCATGCCGCTGTGGCCGATGAGCCACGTGTTGCCGAAGTTGCCGCTGCGCCAGATGCCGCCGCCTTGCCCTACGGAACCAGCGAAGACCGCCATGATATCGCTGCCGATGGCGAAGAACTTGTTGGCGTACACCGTGGTGCTCGCCGTAAGCGTGCCGTTGATGGTGTTCCAGTTCGCGCCGCCATCACCGCTGCGATAGATGCCGCTTTCAGTGCCCGCGTAGACGTACGCTCCGTCACTACCTACGCTTTGCGCGTAGATGATCCCACCTGACATGGGGAGCCCGTTGTTCACCGCGTTGAAGGGACCCGTGCCGCCCACGCTCTTTTTCACCCCATTGGTGTAGGTGGCGCAATACAGGTCGCCATCCTTCTCGCAGAGGCTGCGGTTGCTGAACATGCCCGTGACCAAGGGCGTCCATTGGGCAGTGAGTTGGAAGGCGAGGAGAAGGGTCGTAGAAAGCGTAAGGCTGAGGCGCATGATGGGGCGTTTTCCGAAAAGGGCCCCGAAAATAGCCCAAGGAAGGCGGAACGGCCTATAGCCGTCAGGTGCCCTGCTTCTTCGGCGGCATCTGCTGCAAGCGTGCCTTCACCGCCCGGAAGGGCTCGCACACACGCAAGAGGTTGCCGCCCAAGGCCGAACCGAGCTGGAATGCCTTCGAACCACCAACAGTTGTACGCTGCAGGAGCGCATGCACTTCGGCCGGATGCTCCACCACCGCGTTCTCCAAGCAATCCCGTACTCCTACTTCAACGGTGCGGTCGTCGGATCGCAGGTCGATGGAACTCATGCAGCCACAGAGATCGTTCATCAGGGACGGACGGTCACTCATCTGTGCCTTGGCGGCCGTGCCGTTCAAGCAGAACATCGCTGAAAGCAGGACCGGTGCAAGGAGCGCGCGCATGGGCTTTTGACTCCGTGAAAGTAAGGGGTTCCGGCATCCCTGTTCATCAAGGTGATGGACGGTTATGAACCGGTAGCATTGGATCGGGCATCGGCGCTGGCCTGAACGACGTGGAAAACCGTGGTGGCTTCCCCCCATCTCTTCGCTCTCCGCACCGGTCGTGATACCAGTCCGTTCAAGGTGGCGATACCGAGAATGCGCTCCAGGTCCAGGTCCTCGCTCAGGACCATGAGCACTTCGGAGCCATTGCGGATGCGTACCGCCAATGCGGGGAACAGGCGCACGAAGTAGCGATGTCCGGCCCCCGCGAGGAAAGCATGTTCCGCAGGCGTCGACGGATCCCGGTCGTAGTACGGCGGATTGATGGCGATGAAGTCGAAGTGGTCCGGCAACGAAGCGAACTGGTCGCTGAGCACGGCGGTCAGTGGGAACTTGTTCCGTTGAGCGTTCTGCCGAACGCATTCCACCGCCGCGGGGTTCACGTCGCAGGCTGTAGCGATGGCCCCGGCACGCGACGCGGTAAGGGCGATGCGTCCGGATCCGGTACCGAGATCGAGGAATGTCTTTCCGGCGAGCGATAAGTCGCCAACATGCTCGGCGAGCAGACGCGTGCTGAGGAAGAGGTCCGGATGGAACACGCCGGGCGGGATGGTCAGATCAAAGCCGTCCACATGCACGCGGCGTTCCTTGCCGTTCCACCAAGCGTACCAGCCCTTCAGCAACGGCGCGATGATGCGCAGAGCAGAACGTCTGATGAAGCTGGGACGATTCACTTCGATGCGAAGCCTTCGATCTCCGGTTGACGGTAGCGCCACAACTTCTGCAGCGCTTTGATCTCATACGGCCATTTGTTGAAACCCGTGCGGTAGCGTACCGCGCTGAGCATGCGCATGGTGGCGCGCTGGGCCGGGGACAGGCGCACGTCCGTGGCGGTCGGGTAGCGCCCGTTGAGCACTGTTTCGAAATCGCGGATGCGGTCGATGGCCTTCGGTGTGAGCCAAGGCGTAAGCGGGTTCTTGCGCAGATCGAACTTCTCCCATTGCGGGGCGAGCCAGTCCTCCAGCTTCTCCGGGAACTTGAAGCCTTCCGCCTTCGTGCGTTCGTAGAGATCGCTGCCCTCCACCGGCACCGGGCTGTACACGTAGATGATGATCTCCGTGTCCGGGTTCACGTCCTTCACTTTGCGGATGAACAGGATGTCCCGGTCGATGCGGTCCAGCACCTCCTTTTCCGTGGGCGCGGGGAAGCCCAGCACGAAGGAGTATTCGGGCACGATGCCCACGCGCTTCATCCGCTCCGCGAAACGGAGGATCTGCGCGCCGCTCTGCGTGCCGCCCTTGTCCATGCGCTTCAGTTCGGCGTCATCGCCGCTTTCGGCTCCGAAGAAGATCATGCGGCAGCCGCTGTCTTTCATGAGGGCGAGGCTGTCGTCGCTGTACTTGTCGATGGTGTCGATGCGCCCTTCGCCCCACCAGCCCATGTTCTCCGGGCCGATGAGTTCGCTGAAGCGCACGGTGCGCTTCTCGTTCACGAAGAAGTTGTTGTCGTGGAATTCGATGGCATTCGCACCCCAGCGCTCCTTCAAGTACACGATGTCCCGATGCACGCGTTCGGCCCCCATGCCTTTCCAGCGCGCGTTGTAGATGGGCACCACCGCGCAGAAGCCGCAGGTGAACGGGCATCCGAAACTGCTGTGGTAGGCGATGGTGCGCGTGCCGAGGTAGGAGTTCGCCAGGTACGGCCCGATGGGGTAGTGCTTGTCGAGATGATCGTACGGGAAGTCGGGCAGTGCGTCCAGGTCCGCGAGCGGGGCCTTCGGGTTGCGCGTGATCGTTCCGTTCTTCCGGTGGATCAGGTTCGGAATGCCATCGAGCGAGGTGCCGTTGTCGAGCGCATCGAGCAGCATGGGGAACCCGGCATCGGCGGGCCCATCGAACACAAAGTCCACAAAGCCGGAGGCGAGCACGCTCTTGTGCTGGTTCGCGGCGAAGTACCCGCCCCAGATGTTGGTCACCTGCGGGAACCGTTCATGCGCGCGCTTCGCGAAGGGGATCGCTTGGCTCAACTGGGGGCCTGGCATCACGGTGCTTCCGAAATAGCGGTAGCGGCCGGTGGCGAGGTGCATCTCGATCACAGCCCAAGGATCCTCCTCGCGGTTGCCGTCCACGAACACGTAGTCGCGCTTGCCATGGATGCTGGCGCCCACCTGCAGGATGCTGTTCGGGAGGCGGTGCTTCCACTTGGCGCTGCGCGGATTGAAGAGGATGACGCCGTTCATTCTTCGGTCGCTGGAGCTTTTGGCGAAGGCGACGACGCGAATCTATCGGGCCTTCGGGGCGAGCCGATGGAAAATGGAACGCACGACGAGGAGCATGAGGAACTGGCTGATCGCAGCCGAGACCAGTCCGCCGGTGATGCCGAAACGCGGAACGAGCAGCCAAGTGAGCACCGCGCTGATGCCAGCGGTGATGAAGCCGGCCGTCACCATCGTCGTCTCCTTGCCGTGTTTGTAGAGCGTTTGCACCATGGGCGTATATGCGAAGACGGGCCAGCCGATCAGGCAGCCTGCTACGCAGGTGTGCCAATCGGTATCAAAGCCATAGAAGCGCGTGAACAACAACTGTCCGATGACGCCGACAGGAAGCAGCGCCAACAGTCCCAACGTTGCCAGTCGCCCGGTAGCCTTCTCCACGCCGGCTTTGCCCATTCGGTAAAGCTCGCGCGTGAACGGAACGGCGATGATGCCCGCCAATGCTTGCAGTTGAACGAAGTATCCTTGGACCACCTGGTACTCGGCGAGCGTTTCGCGGCCCGCTGTCAGGTTCATCACGTACAGGTCCACGCGCGAGCCGAGCAGGCCGCTGAGGGCAATGAGCAGGAAGGGGACCGCTTCGCCCAGGTGCATGCGTGTGTCGGCCTTCGGTGTCGGCGAAATGTCGCTCCGGAAAACGGCGCACAGCAGCAGTGTCCTGGCGGCCTGTCCGATGATCACCCATTGGAGCACACGGTCCAGCGTGGGATCCATGCTTGTGAAAAGCCCGGTGAGCGTGATGGCCAAGCCCGCCGCATCGATAACGAACGAATGCAGGAAGCGTTTCCGCCAGATGGCGAGCGGTTCGAAGGAGTTGTTCACGAAGAGAAGGACCAACCAGATGATCGCGATCGCCGCACTGCCGCTCACCAAGAAGTACAGGATGATCGCAACCGGTGGCACGAGCCAAAGCCGTGTGATCACGCTGCCGGTCCAGATCGTCGGAATAGCGGTCGGACGTTCCGCGAACACGCGTGGAAGCATTTCGCGACTTCCCCAGCGGAGGAAGTGCGAAGCCAATTGCACCCCGATCATCACGCTCACGACCTCACCCCACAGCGCTTTCGTTCCGTGCCGCATCACCACCCAAGGGATGAGCATGGCGGCGAGCGGCCCGAGCGCATAACGCGCGGCGTTCCATCCGAAGTGGAGGAAGCGGTGCAGGTCGCGGGAGGCCATAGGATCGTCGGGTCCGAAGATGACTACTTTCGCAGCGCATGTTCCGGGTCGCACACCGTCTTATCGCCGCATGGTCTCTGCTGGTCATGATGGCCATGGTCGTCGCGCCGCGTCATGGATTGCACCGGTGCGATGCGCAACAGGCATCCCATCAGGAACATGGTGGAGGCGCGACCATAGGTGCCGTGTGCCCGGTTTGTGATGCGGCCATGCCGGTAGCCCTCGGTGCTGCGGAACAGTTGGAGGTGGTCCCTGTTATCCTCTGCGCATCGGAACACGCCGAACCGGCCCGCGCCGTCGCTTCTCGCTGCGTTCTGCGTTGCGCTGATCGCGGCCCCCCGGAGTCGATCTGACCTGATCCGGTCCGGCCATCACGCATGGCAGCGCTTATGCGCATCTGAGTCCCGAACATTCCATCCATACCGACCGCGGTGCGTGGCATCGCGCCATTTCTGCTGTGAAGTCCGTAAGAACCCTCGTGTGCGTTGCTTTCATTTCCGTGAGCGCGCACGCCATGTCGCAACAGCCGTGTACGTTCCGGATCACGGGCCGTGTGATCGACGAGCACGATGCCACCGCGCTCGATTTCGCGGAAGTGCATGTGGTGGAGTTGGGCCGTTCCGTGCTTGCGGATGAAGCCGGCCGCTTCTCCATCGAGGGGGTGTGCGCGGGCAAGTACACATTGCGAAGTGCCCACTTGGACTGCGAGCCGGTGGAAGTGAAGGTAGCCGTACCGCAGGAGGACGAGGTGCGCATCCGGATGGAGCATCATAGCGAGCAGCTGAAGGAAGTGGAAGTTGCCCGCCAACGTCCGGACGAGAATGTCGGCCAGGCCCACCAAGAACTGGACAAGTCGGCAATGGAACGCAACGCGGGGAAGTCGCTCGCTGAAATGCTCGCGACCATTCCAGGCGTGAACATGCTGCAGAGCGGTCCTACCATCAGCAAGCCCGTGATCCATGGCTTGAGCGGCAACCGGGTGCTTACCCTCAATCAGGGCATCCGCCAAGAGGATCAGCAGTGGGGCACCGAGCACGCACCGAACCTCGATCCCTTCAGCAGTGACAAGCTGACGGTGGTGAAGGGCGCGGCCAGTGTGCAGTACGGAAGCGATGCGCTCGGAGGCGTGGTGATCACTGAGCCGGTTGAATTGCCGCGAGAGGCCGGCATCAGCGGCGAAGTACGCGGCATCGGCCTGTTGAACGGAAGGGGCGGTGGCGGCAATGGCCTGTTGCAAGGCGGAGTGAAGGGCTTGCGCGGGTTCGGTTGGCGTGTGCAAGGCAGCGGTCGCATTTTCGGCGACAGTTACGCTCCGGGATACGTACTCAGCAATACGGGCTTGCGGGAGGAAGGCGCGAGCGCATCGGTGGGATATCGTGATCACCGCTGGAATGCGAGTGTGTACTTCAGCTGGTTCCAGCGCGAACTGGGCATCCTGCGCGCCTCGCACATCGGCAATCTGACGGACCTGAACAACGCGATAGCCAGCGGGACGCCATGGTACATCGGCAATTTCACGTACGACATCGAGCCACCACGCCAGGACGTTCGGCACCACTTGTTGAAGGCGGAAGTCGGGTACGCGGTCAGCGAGCGCGACCGCCTCGTGCTCACATACGGCTACCAAGCGGATGATCGGCAGGAGTACGATCTCCGTCGTGGCGGGCGCAGCGGCACACCGGCCATCGACCTTTTCCTGGTGACACATACGGCGGATGCGGTGCTGAAGCACTGGATCGGCAAGCACCTGCACGGCAAGGTGGGGGTGAACGGCGTTCATCAGGAGAACACGAACATTCCAGGTACGGGTATCCGTCCGCTGATCCCGAACTATCGGAAGAACAGCGGTGGGGTGTTCCTGCTGGAGCACTATCCGCTGTCGTCCAAGGTGGAAATGGAGGCGGGTGCGCGTGTGGAAGCCACCCGTCTCAATGTGGCGAAGTACACCTACGACGATGTGTACATCACGCCGCAGCACGATTTCACCAACAGCGCGTTCAGCCTGGGAGCGAACTGGAGCGTGAAGGACAGTGTTCGGCTGCGCTTCAACCTGAGCACGGCGTACCGCCCACCGCATGTGAGCGAGCTGTACAGTGAGGGCCTCCACCACGGCGCGGCGGCGATCGAGACGGGCGATGCGACGTTGATGAGCGAGCGGTCGGTGAAGGTCGCCACCGATCTGGAAGCGGTCTGTTTGAAGGGGAAGCTCAGCACGGACATCACCCTGTACGCGGACCGCATCAACGACTTCATCTACCTGCGCCCTGCCGGTGTGCAGCTCACCATTCGCGGGGCGTTCCCTGTTTTCCAGTATGTTGCGACGGATGCGTTCCTGCACGGCATCGATGCGACGCTCCACTATCACCTGACGCCGGTATGGAGCATCCGTTCACGCACGAGCCTGGTGCGCGGGAGGGACCTGGTGAGGAACGAATGGCTGTTCCAGATGCCGAGCGATCGCACCGAGAGCGCGTTTCTTTTCACGTTGTCGAAAGCCGGGAAATGGAGCGTGGTCGAAGTGAGCGCCTCGAGCACAGTGGTCTTTGAACAATCCCGGATCCCCGTGGGGCTCGACTTCACCACGCCACCGGGGACCTATCACCTCATCGGCCTTTCCTCCACAGCGACGCGCAAGCTCGGGAAAGGTGAATTGCGCATCGGCCTTCAAGCCAACAACATCCTCAATACGACCTACCGAGACTATATGGACCGCTTCCGCTACTACGCCGACGCGCGTGGTACGGACCTTACGCTCTGGATACGCTACTCCTTCGGAAACCACTGATGTGCGCGGCCGCGGAACTTCCTGTCCCGCCTGTCGAACAACAAACAACCAAAAACCATGAACCCGAATTTGAAGAACATGACCCTGGCGCTCATCGCCGCAACGGCGATCTCGGGCTGCAAGAAGGATGAAGAGGAGACGGTAACACCACCGATCGTGAACGAGGAGGAAGTGATCACTACGATGATACTCGCCTTCGACGGGCAGAATGGCGCTGCGGACAAGGAGCTTCGTTTCGCGGACGCGGACGGTGATGGAGGTGGAGTCCCGGTCTTGGATCTCGATACGCTTCAAGCCGCATCGGATTACAACGTCAGCATCATCCTGCTGAACGAGACCGCAAGTCCGGTGGACACCATCAGTAATGAAGTGTTGGACGAGGGCGTGGACCACCAGTTCTTCTTCCAGCTCACCGGCGCGAACATGACGTTCACCTACGCCGATGCGGACGCGAACGGCAACCCGATCGGATTGCAGACCACCATGGCAACGGGAACGGCCAGCGTCGGCACGTTGAAGGTGACCCTGCGCCACCAACCGGACAAGTCGGCAGCAGGGGTGGTGAGCGGGGATATCACGAATGCGGGTGGGGAGACGGATATCGAGGTGGAATTCCCGATCGTCATCGAGTAACCGTTACGCGCGGCGAAGGGCCGCATTCCCGTTCCCGAACCAACTCCGTTCGAAATGAGGATCGGTCCTTCGCTTTGCGTGTTGTTGCTTCCGCTGATCGCGTCGTGCCAAGGCTCGGCGAAGCCCCGGGAAGACCCGTTACCGGCTCCTGCAGCGCATGCGGCTTCAAGGGAGATGAAGCTGGCCACGTTGATCGACTCTTTGCGGTTGGACGCGAATACCATCCGCTTCCATGTGGACAAGAGCGATCGGCGTTTCGAAGTACTCGCGAACGACTTACTGCTGAAAACCTATCCCTGTGTGCTGGGCGAGAAACCGGTTGGCGACAAGTTCTGTCAGGGCGACCGCAAGACGCCCGAAGGCACCTTCACGTTCCGGAGCAAGCGCAGGCCGCACCAGTGGCACGTGTTCATCTGGGTGGATTATCCGAACGCGGAGAGCTACCGCCGCTACAAAGAGCGCAAGGCTCAAGGGCTGATCCCGGCCGTGAAGGATATCGGTGGAGAGATCGGCATACATGGTGTTCCGGATGGCATGGACCATTGGATCGAAGCCGGTGAGGACTGGACCTGGGGGTGCATCGCGCTGAAGAACGCGGACGTGGACGAGATCTATCCGTACATCATCCCACAGAAGACGGTGATGGAGATCGTTCCCTGAGTCGTGAGTGATGAGTTGTGAGTGCTGCCTGTCGGAAGCAGCACTCACCACTCGCGACTCGTCACTTGGGTTCCGGGCTCAATTCATCATACCCGCTCTGCTCATCCTTCACACGTGCCATCCGCACAGCGTCGATCTCCTGCACGATGAGTTCGAGCGTAGTGCGCACGATACAGCCATCGAGCATATGTCCACCGAGCATGTTGCCGTCGCGGTCGGCGACGCTCAGATGCAGGTGCATGCCGTGGATGCTGAGCGTGCCGCTGAGCGAGAGTACCTCGAGGTCGGCGGTGGTCATGATCCCGTCCGCGCGGTTGGCGTAGCGTATGTGGGCGTGGGTGAGACTTCCCACGGCGCTCGTGATCGCTGCTGCTTCGAGGTTACGCTCCGCTGCCCAGTTCCGCAGCGTGATCCGCACATCCTCTCCGGGTTGAAGGCGGAGCACATGGACGCGCCCGGCGGTACCGGCAACCTGTTTCAATGGTCGAAGGTGTTCGTGTGCTGTTGCTTCAGCACGGCGATGCCCTCATGCACCTTGTCGCTCAGTGAGCGGCGGTAGTTGTCCAGGCGCGCGGCGAGCTGCGGCTCATGATGGGCCGCCAGGATGCGCACGGCGAGCAGGCCGGCGTTCTTCGCGCCGTTGATGGCCACGGTGGCCACGGGCACGCCCTCGGGCATCTGCACGATGCTCAGCAAGGAATCCCAACCGTCGATGCTGTTGCGGCTCTTGATGGGCACGCCGATCACCGGAAGGGTGGTGAGGCTCGCCACCATGCCCGGCAGATGAGCGGCCCCGCCCGCACCGGCGATGATGCACGTCACGCCGCGTTCACGGGCGGTCCTCGCGTACTCGAACATGCGCTCCGGTGTGCGGTGCGCGCTCACTACCGTCAGTTCGAACGGGATGTTCAATTCCTTCAGGATGTCCGATGCGCCTTGCATGACCTCCAGGTCGCTGCGGCTGCCCATGATGATGCCGATCATGTTCGCTCTGTTGTCGGTTGTCGTTGTCAGTTACACCTCACACCTCTCCTTTCACACCTGCGGCGGGTACCACCTTGCAGTGCACCTTGGTCACCGCGATCGCTTGATCAAGTTCCGCATCGCTCTTCGCGACCACCGTCACATGCCCCATCTTCCTGCCCGTGCGGGTTTCCTTCTTCCCGTAAAGATGCAGGAAGGTCCCCGGCACATGCAGCACATCATCGAGCCCGTTCAATGAGACCGGTCCCGTTCCGCCCTCACCGACAAGGTTGATCATCGCCGCCTTTCCGTGCAGGACCGTATCGCCCATAGGCCATCCCATGTACACACGCAGGAGCTGATCGAACTGGCTGCTCGCGCACGCTTCGATCGTGTGGTGTCCGCTGTTGTGCGCACGTGGGGCGGTCTCGTTCACGAGCAGTTCGCCGCTCTTCGTCAGGAACATTTCCACCGCATAGATGCCCGGTTCGGCAAAAGCACCGGCCACGCGCAACGCCAACTTCTTCGCACGATCCGCCAGTGATGCATCGATGCGTGCCGGAGCGCGCAGGTGATCCACCAGATTGAAGCGCGCATCGAACACCATTTCCACGGGATCATAGATGGCGTGCGCGTCGGAGACGGATCGCACCACCATGACAGCGAGTTCGATCGCGATGTCGGCTTTTTTCTCCAGCACGCAAGGGCCTTCGAACACACGATCCGCATCGTCCAGACCGTTGATGGGCATCACGCCTTTGCCATCGTAGCCACCGGTGCGCGACTTCAGGAAAGCGGGGAGGAGGGAAGCCTGCTCCGCGATCCCGGACCTGTCATCGATCAGTGCGAAGTCCTGGGTGGGGATTCCATGATCGCGGTAGAACTGCTTTTGCAGGCCCTTGTCCTTGATGATGCGCAGAACGTGCGGGTCGGGAATAATGGTCTTGCCCTGTGCCTTGAGCGTTTCGAGCGCTTCCACGGATACGTGCTCGATCTCGATCCCTACCACATCCGCGTCTCTCGCGAAGCGCAGTACGGTCTCGCGGTCATCGAATCGGCCTTGGGTGAAGCTTGAGGCGAGGCGGGCGCAGGAGCAATGCGGGTCGGGGTCGAGGACATGCACTTCGGCGTCGTAGCGCAAGGCGTTCTCCAGGAACATGCGTCCCAACTGGCCGCCACCGAGGAGTGCGATGCGTTTACCGGTCACGCCGGCGAAGATACCGGCCGATCAGCCCTTATGCAGTTTGTTCCGATGATGACCGAAACGCATGACGCGATAGCCGGCGGTGAGTTGCAGCAAACGATGTCGCGGGTTCACGCCGGTCGTCTCATTGAGCACGGGAGTAGTGCCGCCGTAGTATCTCGCCGTCAGATCGATGCCGCTCCGCAGATCCATACCCAGACCCGCGATGAAGCCCACGTCGAACGGACGGAAGTCATCGGTCACGCGCTCATCGTCCATCATGGCCGAAACGCACTTTCCGACTTGGAAACCGCCTTGGAGGTTCACTTCGTTGGTGAGGAAGAGCTTGGCGGAGACGGGCAGATGCACGTAGAGCATGCGCAACTGTGTCGGGTCGTTCTCATGGCGTTGGACATCACACCCTTGGTAGGACAACAGAAGTTCAGGCTGGAGTTCGAGACGCGCCGAGGCCAGCAAGGGAAAGTAAACGCCGACCAAGCCACCGGGAACGGGGGTGTAGGTGACGTCCGAGGCCAGCAGGGTGGACCATTGAGCGCCAGCCTTGATGCCCATGCCGGCATGGGCCGAAGGCTGAGCATATGCGGTTGCCTTGAAGAGCAGGACGAAAACGAGAACGAGCGGTAGCGATCTTGGCATGGCGGAGGGTATCCTCCTCCGTGTACGCCTCGGGCGACGGCAGGGTTGAAGACCAGCAGACACGATTCGACCAGACCACGGGAACCAGCCCCCGAACCGAGGGAAACCTTCGGTAGGGGGCGATCCCATGATCCTCCCACGTTCAAGAAGTCATCCGCCCTGTTTCAGCGCAGATGCTGCACACTGAACGGCTGTGTGCTCACCCGGCCGTCGACCGTGCTACGCAACAGGTAATGACCATTGGCGAGTGCACTGACATCCACCGTCCAAGGTGCTGCTTGGGGCGAAGAGCGCACTAGGACGCGACCAAGCGGATCGAGGATCTCCAGGGTACGTGTGCTGCCCATTTCGATGCGCACCCACAGTATGTCATCCGCGGGGTTCGGGTAAATAAAGAACGGGTTCAGGTCTCTTGCCGTCACTCCCGTATTCGTCCCGATGTTCACCGAGTAGTCCTCGGTTTCTCCCCAGGAGAAGTTCGCGCAGGGATCGGCATTGGTCGGTTCGCCGGTGTCCGGGTACACGCAGCGCGCGCGTAAACGGGTGGTGCCCAGCGTGGCGGCCAAGGGCACGGTGAAGGAGAACGGCACCTGTTCGAAAGAGCCTGTGGTCAACGCTTCCCCGAGCAGTTCGCTGGCGTCGAAGACATCGTTCGCATTGAAGTCGATCCAAGCCCCAACGATGTCCTCCGTGTATTCGCCGGACGTCACGGTGATGGTGTAGCCCTGTCCGCGTATCAGGTCCGTCGTCTGTGAAGTGTAATCCTGGTAGGTGGGTCCGGTAACGCTTCCACTACCGGTATTGCTGATGGCCTCAAGTTCCACGCCGTCCACATAGTCGCCGTCCGTCGTGCCGGCCACAGATGTGGGGATGCACGGCCCGCTTCCACCGTTGTCGGTAACGGCGATGCCGTAGTCCTCCGTTTCACCGAAATCGTACGCGAAACAGGGATCGGCCGGGCTGGGCTCACCCGTATTGAAGTACACGCCGCGCACGCGCATCACCGTGGTACCGAGCGCTGCGCCACCGGGAACCGTGAACGAGATATCCTGCGCTTCACCGGCCACTGTGTTCGTGAATTCACCCAGCTTCTCGGAGGCCTCGTACACATCGTTCTGGTTGTAGTCGATCCACACCGCGTAGTTGTCCGGAGCATAGTCGCCGGAGGTCACGGTCACCGTGTAGCTGCTGTTGCGCTGCAAGGAGGTGGAGAACTGGGCGGTGTAGTCGGTGTAGGTGGGTCCGGTGACGGACCCGCTGCCGACGTTATTGATGGAACCGAGCTCTACGCCGTCGATGAAATCGCCATCGCCCGTGCCACCGCCACTGGTGGGGATGCAGGGCCCGGTGACCACGGTTCCACAGGCGTTGTTGTTCAGGAGCCCTGAGCGCGCGCCATTGAGGACGCTGTTCATGTAGGCGGATTGGTCATTGGTGAACATCACCTCGCAGTCCGCATAGTCCATGAAGTTCTCGTACTGCGTGAGCTGGTTGCAGTTCATGAGGTTCGTGTTCGCGCAGGAGAAGGTGGCCTCGTCCGTCGTCGGCGTGTCGGCCATCCCATCGTCACTGCCACAGCCGCCATCGCCCCAAGGATGGACCAGTCCCAGGTAGTGGCCGATCTCGTGCGTGGAGGTGCGCGAACCATTGCCGATGCCATAGTCGTAGTCCAGCACCAGTCCATCGATGTCGCTACCGACCATACCGCCCACGGGCAGGTAGGCGTAGCCCGTAGTCACCAGTCCACCGGTGGCCCCGCTGCTGATGTCGCATATCCAGATGTTCAGGTAGCTCTCCGTGTCCCATGGGGCGATCCCGCCGGGAGCGCTCTTCATGTCATTCGTTTCGTTGTCCGGGTCGAACCAGGTCTGGGAGGTCTGTGTGCGGGTGATGCCCGTGGTGGCTGCGCCGTTCGGGTCGATCTGTGCCAGGCAGAAGTGGATGTTCGGGTTGCCGCGGTCGTTCAGGAACGTTGCACGAACGTCGTCGTAGTCACTGTTCAGTGCCTGGAAATCCTCGTTCAGGGTGGCCAGCATGCCATCTATCAGTGCATCGGACACGTTCTCGGCGGCGGTATTCCAAACAACGTGCACCACCACGGCGATGGTGGGTGCTCCGCCACTTTTCGGCAGGCCCTTGGCCGTTCCCGCCAAGGCATGGGCCAGATCCGTAGGCTGACCTTGCTGCTGCAGCCAGCGCTGAGTGATCGTATGGGAGGTACAGCGTTCCTGTGCTAGCACTGAAGGGAGTACCAGGACGGAAAGGCCAGCGAAAAGCAGCGTACGGATCATGCGGTAGAGGTCTCGTAAGGGCGGCGAAAATATCCCGGACCGGATCCCCCCCGTTCACGGACGGATGCGAACAATGGGGAAGGGGAAGTGCCCCAGCAGCACGGCGGCGACTTTTCCACGCGGCGGAATGATCTCCACATTGCATCCCGCACACGCTTCGGTCAACGACCAGTACGTGTGGTGATGATAGAAGTCCGCCATTTCCGGTGTTCCGACCGAAGCGTAGTAGGACGTTGAGCGTTCGCGTGCGTGCTTAGCGGCTGCTGAATCTTGATAAAAGTGCGAATCGATGATGAGGATCCCGCCGTCCTCCTTCAGCAGCTCGCGGCAGCGGCTGAAGAGCGCACGGAGATCCGGGAAGTACTGGGTGCTGGCGGCGAACAGGATCAGGTCGAAGGAGTGAACGGGCAACTGCCCGGTCCAGGGATCGCCGAGTATCCATGTGACCGGCCGGTCGGCGAACACGCGCTTGGCCTGTTCCAATTCCGTTGCGCCCGTGTCGAGACCGGTCACTGAATGTCCGGCTTCAGCGAGCCGGGCTGCGAGCCAGCCGTTACCGCAACCCGCGTCGAGAATGGTTCGTGGTCTGTCACTTAGCATCCTTATCACGCGCTGAAGGCTGCGTCCGCGCACACGCCATTCCTCCGGATGGGCCGTGTGCCCACCACTGTCCGGCAAGCCGCGCACGACGTCATCGGCGAGCAGCCGCCCTTCGCGCTGGCGAACATCGTGATAGGCTTCTGCGGCGTTCATGAACGATCGGGCTTCCGCAGGATCACCAGGTAGTGGTCGCCACGCGAGCGGATGAAGGGCCATCGGCAAAGCGCGTTCTCGATCCGTGCCGCGAGCCGGGTGAAGCGCGGATGGCGCCCAGCGAAGGGACCCAAGTGCGGCGGTGGCATGAAGAAGGACAGGGCCATACGATCAAGGATGGTGTAGCCCGGCAACACGCGTCGCACCTCGTTCAGATCGTGGTACCAGCAACGGAACGGCACGCCCTCTACGTGGGCCATTGCTCCGCCCTTACGATACCTGCGGAAAGCGAAGGCGGAGTTCCCGCGCAGTGTTTCCATCAGCTCCCAGGGCGAGAAGCGCGGCATGATCACCAGCGCGCAGATGCCGCCGGGCACGAGCCGTGTATCAATACCCTTCAGGATGTCTTCGAGCCTGTCCGTGCAATTGATCCCTCCGAAGTTGGAGAAAACGGCATCCGCTCGGAGCGGGGCGAGCGTATCCAGTTCAAGGAATGAACAGCGGCGATGGTCGATCCGTGGTCCGCTCCGGGAAGCGATCTTGCGTTCCAGTTCCGCGAGCATCCCGGGCGCATCGTCCGTGGCGGTCACCCGCAGGCCCTGATCCGCGAACCACAGGCTGTCGATGCCGGTTCCGCAGTTGATCTCCAACAAGTGCGTGCCCGGCCGTAGCCACCGTATAACGGCATTGCGCACCCGCGCCCGCACCCATTGGATCAGCGGCGCCTCGTCCAGTTCATCGAACACATGGCTTTGGCGGCTGAACGCCTCGCTCACCTGCTCGCGTTGTGCGTATCGCATCGGATGGTGAGCCACTGCTCAGGCGCTGAGCCGGGCCAGCTTGCGGGCGTCGATCATGCTGGCGGGCCAGTAGTACGCTCCGGAAAGCAGGCGCTTCAGCGAAGCCGATTCGCCGCGCAACAGGGCTTCCCCGGCAAGTGCGGCCTGGCGCCTTCGGAACCGCTTGTGCACGTAGCGGTGGAGCCGCTTGTAGTAGGCCGGGCGTTGTTGCTGGCGGAACATCATGGCGAGGTCATCGCTGTCCGTCCAATTGCGTTTCGCGCCCAGCTGGTCCTTCACCTTGTCGAAGAATCCCGTGCCGGGCAGCGGATAGCTGACGCTGATACCGATGTCATCGGGCATGAGCCGTTCGAGCATATCGATCGTCTTGCGCACGTCCTCCTCCGTTTCACCGAGGTACCCGAATTGGAGGAAGAAGCCGGTGCGCACACCGTGTTTCTTCAGCATCGCCCGGGCCTCAGCGATCTGCTGCACCGTGATGCCTTTGTCCATCGCGTCGAGTATACGTTGCGATCCGCTCTCGGCCCCGATCCACACCTCGTGCAGTCCGCTTTCCGCGAGCGCGGCGATGGTGTCGTTCTCCAGCAACAGATCGGCCCGGCTCTGGATCTTGTACTTGAGCTTCAGTCCACGCTCCTTCACCAGGTCGCGGAAGCGCTGCACCCAGCCCGGTTTCAGGCCGAAGATGTCATCGCACATCCAGAGGTGGTCCGGTCGGAACTTGTCACGCAGGAGTTCCAGTTCGCGCATCACATGTTCCGGTGAACGGCTATTGTACCGATTGCCATAGATGGGCTTCGCGCACCAGTTGCACTTGAAGGGGCAGCCGCGTGTGGTGGCCACGTTCAAGGAGAAGAAACCCTGCGAGGCCATCCAGATATCGCGGTAGGGTGACACATCGATGAGGTCCCAAGCGGGCAATGGAAGTGCGTCGAGGTCGCGCATCACCGGCCGTTTCGCATTGGTGCGGAGGCCGTCATCCGTCAGGAAAGAGATGCCCGCTACGTCCTGCCATGCGGTGCCATGGGTCCAGCGCTCCACCAGATCGCGCAAGGTCATTTCGCCCTCGCCGAGGATCACCGCGTCCGCACCGTGCGCCAAGTAGTCAGCCGGATGGTCCGTGCTGTCGCTGCTGCTAACTGCCACTTTGCAACCGCGCGCCTTCGCTGCGGCGATCATGCGGAAGCACGCATCGCGCATCACCGTGAGGCACATCTTGGTGAGGTAGTTGAACCCGTCGTCGTAGATGGCGACGATGTCGGGCTTGAAGGCGTCGAGTTCGGTGTTCAGCTCATCCGGCGATTCCCGCAATCCCGTGTCGAACACGCGAACGGCATGAGGCGACTCCCGCGAAGCGATCATCTGATCGGGTTCCCTCAGCACCGCCGCCGCCATCAGTGTCCCCAGTGGCGGATAGGGTCGAGCATCCTTCCACTGCTTCGGGTCCAAGCGGTAGAAATAGCTGTGGGTGAGCAGTACGCGGGCCATGGTCAATCCAGCGTCAGGCCATGCGCTTCGGCGAACCGGTCGAGCCGTATGCGGTATCCGTCCAGCACGCGCCGTTGGAAATTCCGCGGATGGTGCTTGCTCACGTACTTGCGGGTGCGCAGGGCCAGATCGAATTCCCGCCGGTCCAGTTCAGCGAATTTCCCGCGCCAATGGCGGAGTGTGCGCAACATGCACCACTCATCGAACTCGTCGCCCAGTCCATTCCGGAACCCGCGCTCCAGCAGTCGTTTGATGGTGCCTTCACGCTCCGGAATGCCCGCCACCGTTGGTTCCGCGATATTCGGCAGCATTCCGTTGGCCCACGTGTTCGCCCGGAAGAAGCGCTTGCACACCTTCCCGCCGAAGGTGGGTATGAGCGTGAGTACCTCCGTGGCCGTGAAGAGGTTGCGGTCCTCGATGGCCAGATGGTCCAGGTCCACGAAGTAGTTCACGCAGAAATCCCTGCGGCTATTGAAGAGGAAGAGCTTCTTGAAACCGATGAGCAGTGTGCGTGCGATCCACAACCGGCCCGGTTCAGCTATCACGAAGTAATCGATGTCGCCGTCTTCCGCCATGCAGCCCTTGCTGATGCTGCCGCTGAGCATCACGCCGCGCACGAAGGGGAAGCGACCGATGAAGCGGCTCATGCGCCGCGCTTTGCGCATACGTTTTTCCGCACGTGCATTGTCAGCTTGGCGGCGCTCGATCGCGGCCTCAAGAGCACCGAAACCGAAAAAGCCATCGCGCTCATGGAGCGTCCCTTCCTCCACCAAGGCTGACAGGTCATCCTGCAGACCTGTGGCGTCAGTTGCGGGTATGCCGAGGTAGCGCTGGATCTCATCCGCGCGCAGGGGATAGTGGAAGACGTCGAAGTACAGCAAGGTGCGGACGGCGGCTTGCCGGACACTGGTCAGCTGCTGCGGTTCAAGGAGGGTGGTGCTGCCCATGTGCCCTGGAGGAAGGACCCTTGTTCCGGGGCCGGAGAGGTTGACGGGATCGAAAGGTAATGCGTGGTCCGGGAGACGATGGATCGGGGTATCGGTGGAAAGAACCTCAAAACCGGTGGATGTTACCGGATCAAAGGCGGCTCAATGCGCTGATCGCCTCAACAGGGTCTTTGGCATTGAACACACTGTTCCCGGCCACCAGCACATCCGCACCGTGCTCGACCAGTTCCGCCGCGTTCGTTTGGCCCACGCCGCCATCGATCTCGATGAGGCAACTGGCTCCGCGCGCGGAGATCATCTCGCGCAGTGCGGCGATCTTCCGGTACGTATTGGGAATGAAGGATTGGCCGCCGAAACCGGGGTTCACGCTCATCATGCACACCAGGTCGATGTCGCCGAGAATGTCCTCCAATGTGCTCACGGGCGTATGCGGGTTCAAGGCCACGCCGGCTTTCATACCCGCCTTCTTGATCGCTTGCACCGTGCGGTGCAGGTGCGTGCAGGCTTCTATGTGTACCGTGAGCACATCGGCTCCCGCGTCGCTGAATTCCTGCACGAACTTCTGCGGCTCCACGATCATCAGATGAACGTCGAAGGTCTTCCGCGTGTGCTTGCGGATCGCCTTGATCACGGGCAGGCCGAAGCTGATGTTGGGCACGAACACGCCGTCCATCACATCCAAGTGGAGCCAAGGCGCACTGCTGCCATCGACCAGTTCAACGGCCGCCTGCAGGTTGGCGAAATCAGCGGAGAGGAGAGAGGGGGCAACGATGTGGGGCATGGGGCGCAAAGATGGGATGCCGCCGAGGTCCTGACTGCCGAACAGTGTTTCCGCCTTTACTTCGACAGGCCATTGGCCCGGAATGCTCAGTGGTTCGTTGAACCACGACCATGCGGTACTTGTTAGGTGTAATGTGTTGCCTCCTCCTGAGCGGGCTTGTGCCCGCTCAGGAGAGTAGCACATTCAACATGGTTCATCAGAATCTGGTGGAGGGTCCTGCTGTTGGTTTTTCTGTACGGGAAGTCCCCAATGGTTACTTGGTATTTTCGAATCAGCGTGGTTGGTATGGCACCCCCCAGGATCCGTTTACGACGCTCTTGAGCGAATCCGGGATCGTTGCTCAGGAGCGCGACTACACGACATCCGAACCCACTAACATTGGGCTACCGGATCCAATTGCCGCATCCGCAAATGGTCTCTACTACTGCGGGGTCACCAATCGTTCAGACTCTCTCCATGATCGCATTTTTCTCTATTGCTTCGATGCAATAGGCGATACCACCTACACCCGTTTTGTAATTGGTGACACGATCATGATTGTGCGCAAATGCCTACAAACGCTGAACAACGACCTCCTTTTCACCGGTCTCCACGAATCGCCCAAGGAGCAGTTCTGCCTTCGCACGGATACTATGGGCAACATTCTTGGCTGGTTCGCATATCCAGGTTTCGATGGCAGCGGAATCGCTGAGGACACGAGCGGCAACATTTATCTGTCCGGTCAGTGGATCTATCCGAACCAACGCGGCAGCTTGATCAAATGCAATGCGGTCGGCGCGGTGGAGTGGTTCCAATTGCAGCCGCTGGGCCCTGCCACTACGGGGATATACCGTACAGTGATCGCGTTGGCCGACGGAAATGCGCTGGCCTTGGGAACCTGTACGCAATATTTGAATCCGTTCCCGGATCAGAACTACGCTCATGCTGCGTGTTACTCCGGTGCTGGGGACCTGCTCTGGCAGGATACGGCGCGCGCCACCTCGGGTAGTGCGTTGGTCGCGGAGTTGAACGACGGGTATCAAAAGTCGGATGGGAACATCGTGACAGCAGGCTCGTTCACGTCAACGGAAACCGGGGGCCATGGCTTCGTACGTGTTTACTCACCGAATGGCAGCGTGGTCTGGGACCGTGAGTTCACGTACTACGATACAATAGCTTCCACAGGAACCCATCGCATCTGGGATGTTGAGTCCACGAATGACGGGGGCATGGTCTTGACCGGCGAGGCTTGGCACTTCGGCCAGCAGTCACCGCAGAATCTATGGGTCGTAAAACTGGACAGTCTGGGTTGCTTGGTACCGGGCTGCCAAGGTGTGGGCATAACGGAGCAGGCCACGAATTGGAAAGGAGCGTTGCGGCTATGGCCGAACCCGGTGCATGTTGGCGATGTGCTTCAAGTTGAACTGCCGGAAGGGCTGCGCGGCGCGAAGGATGCGCGGATCGTGCTGGTCGATCAAGCTGGAAAGCGGTTGTTGCAGGAGCCATGGCGCCAAGGTCAGGTGCTCCAAGAGGTCATCATTCCGGACATCCCAGCAGGCATGTACTACCTGCATCTGATCACGGGTGGAACATGGTTGTCGGGCGGCAAGGTCGTTGTGGAATGAAACGTGTTCATGGGGCAATCACCGCCCGCCGGTAGCTTCGCCCCGATGCGCCTCCCCCTCATCATCTGTTCCCTCTTCGTGTTCTTGGCACAAGCGCGCGCGGCCGAGCCCGATGCCGTCCGCCCTTTCGCCGTCTGGAAATTCGCGCTCAGCTTGGGCAGCAGTACCGACGGCCAGTTGTTCTCGCTCTTTTTGGTGAAGGTGGTGGACGACACCACGATCGTGGAAAGTCAGCCGCTGAGCCGCCTCAACTTCATCCGTCAAGTGCAGGGCCGTGCGTTCAGCCAAGCCAATCAGGACGGGGAGAACCTCTTCCGCAAGTACGGGGTGACCCAATGCCTGAACACCGTGGACAGTACCGGTTTCGTGATCGATTGCGCGACGCTGGACGACCTGTGGAAATTGCGGTTCTGGGAGTACCCCTTGCAGGTGGAGCAAGGCCAGCACGCCATCACCGGTTGGGCGGCGAACAAATTGCGTCCGGACGATCGGCAATTGCTCTTGCTGAAGGGCTACGGCATGCGCTACATGCTGGACCTGGTGATCGGCGAGAACATGTTCCGGCTGTTGAAGGACATGGGGGATGAGGAATGGGTACAGAACTACCGGAGCGGGTTGTGAGGAATGCGCCGCTGGCCTTTGGCTGCTGGCCACTGGCTCCTCAGCGCTTCGCGGTGATCTCGGCTCGATGAAGCGGACTGGCCAAGTGAGCTGAGCGAGGAGCTTTGATACGGGGCCAGTAGCCAAAGGCCTGAAGCCAGTGGCGCATTCTCGCTGCCAGTGGCGCATTCGTACCATCTTCGTCCCATGCCTCCTGCACGTCCACAAGAACTGTTCGAAGCGCTGCGTTCAGGGGATCGCTCCGCACTGGCGCGCGCCATCACTTTGGTGGAAAGCACGCGGGAAGAGGATGTCGCGGCTGCTCGTGAACTGGTGCGCCGTTGTCTTCCGCACGCCGGCTCTTCGCGACGCATCGGCATCACCGGCATCCCGGGCGCGGGCAAGAGCACATTGATCGATGCGCTGGGCATCTTGCTGGCGGAACAGGGACATCGCGTCGCGGTGCTGGCCATCGATCCGAGCAGCTCGCGCAGCGGTGGCAGCATCTTGGGCGACAAGACACGGATGGAACGGCTGTCCCAGCATCCGAACGCGTACATCCGGCCATCTCCGACTGGCGGGACGCTCGGTGGTGTTGGCCGACGCACGCGCGAAACACTGGTGCTGTGCGAGGCGGCCGGGTTCGATCGCGTTCTCATAGAAACGGTAGGCATCGGGCAGAGCGAACTGGCGGTGGACCGCATGACCGATGTGAACCTGTTGCTCATGATCGGTGGCGCGGGCGATGAACTGCAAGGCATCAAGCGCGGCATCATGGAAGCCGCGGACCTCATCGTGCTCACCAAAACCGACGGCGACAATGCCGAGCGGAACAAACGCAGCGCCGGTGATCTGCGGCAGGCCATCCAGTTATTGCCCGCCCGTGATCACGGAGAGCGGCCGGGTGTGCTGCTCTGCTCGGCCGCTGAGAACCGAGGCATCGCGGAAGTGCTTTCCGCATTGGACAAGCTCTGCGTGAAGCTGGAGGAACAGGGACATACCGCACTGCGCCGACATCAGCAGGACCGCTGGTGGATGCGTGCCACCATTGAAGAGCGATTGGTGTCCGGTTTCTTCGCCGACCCGCGCGTTCAAGCCGCCTTGCCCGAACTGGAGCGGGCCGTTACGGATGGTAGCCGTAGCCCTTTCGATGCCGCTGACGAGCTGTTGCGGTTCTCGCGTGACTGAGGTCGGTCGAACCGCATCGGCGCTCCATCGGTGTTCGAGTGCGTCGCGTGCCTGGCATTCCTCAGCGCCCTCTCGCCACAGGCGATCTTCCTCTGCGGAACTCTGCGCCTCTGCGGTCCGTTTTCGTTCAGCGTTGCGCGGGATCAGAACAGCCTCCGAACCTCCTCCTTCAAGGTAAGGATCGCCTCCTGCGTGGGCAGGTGTGAAAGCCGCGAAGCCGTCTCGAACACCCGCTGGCTCAAGGCCGTGCCGCTGGCTCCCGGCCCTGTTTGCTCGAAGGCGATGTTCACGATGCGCAACGTTTCTTCTTTGGCCATCTTCACCTGGCTCCAAGCGCGGTCGCTCACGTAGATCTGCTGGGTCACGTTGTGCTCGAACTCTTCGCGCACCGTGGCCAGCAGTTCTCCGTGGAGGAGCTGGCTGGTCATATTGCTCTTGTGTACGCGCAGCACCAAGGGCCCCGGTCCGATGCGTTCGAGGAAGAGCGTCAGGCGCTCATAGGCCTGGAGCCGGAGGGGCAGGGCGTGCTTGTGGTCGTCCTTCTTGATCTGGGCGAGCCAATCGGCGTTGCGCTCGGCGGCTCGGCCCTGCAGCATGCCACGGATCAGGTAGAAGGCGGTGAGGAAAACGATCACGCTCGGCAGGAGCGCGAGAAGCACTTGGAACCACTGGTCTCCGGTCATCGTGGAAAAATCGGTTGACGAATATCGGCATCGCGGGCACATGCGCCGGGAAGTCCCCGGAGCGGGAGGCCTATTTTCGCGGCCTCATCAACGGACCCCGCGTCCGCCTTCTGGAAGGCCACGGGTCCCTCACGCATGCACCTTTCCCCACTGGTCACGTCCCTGGTAGAACCGGCAACCCTGCTCATGGCGCGCCGGAGCCGCGAGTTGAAGGCCCAAGGCCGTGACATTATCGACCTGAGCCTCGGCGAGCCGGACCACGAGCCGCCCGCCTTCGCGATCGCCGCGGCGCATGAAGCGATCGATGGCCCTTGGCACAAGTACCCGCCCGTGAACGGTTTCCTGGACGTGCGGCAGGCGATCGCCAAGAAGTTCAAGCGCGACAACGGGTTGGAGTACAGCGCTGACCAGATCATGGTGAGCACCGGCGCGAAGCAGTCCATCATGAACGTGGTGATGGCGCTGGTGGGTCCCGGCGACGAGGTGGTGATCCCCGCTCCTTTCTGGGTCACGTACGCCGAGCAAGTGAAGATGGCCGGAGGAACACCGGTCATCGTACGCAGCACGTTGGAAGAGGATTGGAAGGCACCGGTAGAACGCATCGCTGCGGCCATTACGCCGAAAACGCGGCTGCTGATGTTCAGCTCGCCGTGCAACCCGAGCGGATCCGTCCTTTCCAGGGAAGAGATGGAAGCGCTGGCCGAGGTGGTGCGCAAGCATCCCGGGCTGTACGTGATCAGCGACGAGATCTATGAGCACATCGTGTTCAGCGGCACGCACCGTTCGTTCGCGGCGTTGCCGGGCATGATGGAGCGCACCATCTCGGTGAACGGATTGAGCAAGGCCTTCGCGCTCACGGGCTGGCGCGTGGGCTACATCGGCGCCCCGTTGTGGATCACCCAAGCGGCCATGAAGATCCAAGGCCAGTTCACCAGCGGGGCGAACAGCATCGCGCAGCGCGTGACCATCGCGTGCATGGAGGCCGATCCCAAGCTGCTCGGCGGCATGCGGGCCGATTTCCTGCGTCGCCGTGATCTGCTGGTAAGTGCATTGAAGTCCGTTCCCGGCTGGCGGTGCAACGTTCCCGAAGGAGCGTTCTACGTATTGCCCGATGCGAGCGCTAGCCTGAATGGCACAACGCTCAAGACTTCCGTCGACCTCTGTCTGTTCCTGCTGGATACCGCCGGTGTCGGCATCGTGGAAGGCGATTCGTTCGGAGCGAAGGACACCGTGCGCATCAGCTACGCCACCAGTGACGACAAGTTGTTGATGGCCGTGGACCGCATCGCGAAAGCGCTCTCAACGCACTGACCGTGGCCCAGAGAAGCCATCTCAAGATCACCCTTCGGGCTACGCCGGGGTCTTTCGTGACCACCCGGCGTTGCTCAACCCTTACAGAGTGCCCGGCTATGTGCGGGTTTCGCGCCTTGGTTGGTCCCGAAATACCAACGGCTCGCTTCCAAAAGCGATCTTGAGATGGCTTCTACCGACGTCCGCTCCATCGCCGAGGGCTTCACCCGCACCACTGCCCTGGTGGTAGGCGATGTGATGGTGGACGCTTACCTCTGGGGCCGCGTCGATCGCATCAGCCCGGAAGCGCCGGTGCCTGTGGTGCAGGTCACGGATCGCAGCGCGCGGTTGGGCGGTGCTGCCAACGTGGCGCGGAACATCCACGCGTTGGGCGCGAAGCCGATCGTGGTGAGCGTAACGGGCGATGATGACCAATCACGCGCACTCGAAGGCTTGTTGATCGTCGAAGGCCTTTCCGCAGCCGGGCTCGTCCGCTCCGCAGAGCGCAGGACCACGGTGAAGACGCGCATCATCAGCGGCCACCAGCATGTGGTGCGCGTGGATGAGGAGATGGAGAGCGACATCACCCCGGCAGAAGAGGAATTGCTGTTGGACCGCGTGCGGGATCTGATGGGTACAGCGAAACCCGGCGTCGTCATTCTGGAAGACTACAACAAGGGCGTGCTCACCGAACGGGTCATCGCTGGCGTTATCGCGGCGGCCCAGGAGCATGGCATTCCCGTAGCGGTGGATCCAAAGAAGAAGAACTTCTTCGCCTACCGGGGTGTTGACCTGTTCAAACCGAACGTGAAAGAGCTGAGGGAAGGACTGAAGATCGATCTGCGCGGCGGGGACATCCCCGGTGTGCGGAACGCTGTTGCGCTGTTGGAAGAGCGGATGGCCAACAAAGCATCTCTCATCACCTTGAGCGAGCATGGTGTTTACGTGCATGCGGGCAACGAGGAGTACGTGCTGCCAGCGCACAAGCGGAAGATCGTGGACGTGAGCGGTGCGGGGGATTCCGTCATCGCCGTCGCGGCGCTCTGCCTGGCGCAAGGGCTTCCGTGGCGCGCCTTGGCCGGCTGGGCGAACCTCGCTGGCGGCCTCGTATGCGAGCACGTGGGCGTGGTGCCGGTGGATCGGGCTTTGCTCCTATCCGAGGCTGAACAACTCGGGCTCTGATGGCATCCGTGAAGCCTTATGCCGCCAACGGTTCGAAGCGCGAGCAGGTGGAACGGATGTTCGACGCCATCTCTCCGAAGTACGACTTCCTGAACCGCCTCTTCTCCATGGGGACGGATCAGGGCTGGCGGCGCAAGGTGATGCGGCTGGTCGCGCAGGAGCCGGTAGCGCGCCTGCTCGATGTGGCCACGGGAACGGCGGATCTGGCATTGATGGCCGCCAAGCAGGTGGAACAGGTCACCGGGGCGGATATTTCCGAGGGCATGCTGGCCCACGGCCGCGAGAAGGTGAAAAAGGCCGGGCTGGATGCGCGCGTGACCTTGGTACGCGGAGATGCGGCCGATCTGCCGTTCGCCGAAGGGACCTTCGATGCGGTGACGGTGGCTTTCGGTGTGCGCAATTTCGAGGACCTGTCGCGCGGTGTGCAAGGCATGTTCAAGGTGCTGAAGCCGGGAGGTCGGCTGTTCGTGCTGGAGTTTTCCCGGCCACACGGCCTCATCAGCCCTTTCTACCGGTTCTACTTCCATCGGGTGATGCCCTTCATCGGCCGCATGATCAGCAAGGACAGCGCGGCCTACAGCTATCTGCCCGCGAGCGTGGACGCCTTTCCGGAAGGAACTGCGTTCGAAGCGGTATTGCGCGCGTGCGGAGGGCGCGAAGTGAAGAGCGAACGGCTCACTGGCGGTATCGCCACGTTGTACACGGCCAGGAAGTGATCGGGCAATACCCGAACGCTACTTTCGTTGCCTTGTTCGCCATAGCCCGGCGAAGGCGATCCGTTCCCTGATGCACCGCACCCGTCTCGCGCTTTACGGCCTCCTGTTCTTCCTCGCTTCTTTGCTGGGCCTTGACGCACAAGCCCAGAAGAAGATCAAGACGGAGAACCTGCAGAACTTCGATCTGCACCCCTTCCATTTCGGCTTCCTGCTGAGCTACAACACGGCGGACTTCTTCGTGAAGCTGAAGCCTTCCCAGCAGTTCGCGCCGTTCTCGGATTCCTTGTTGGTGCTGGATCACGTACGCCAGCCGGGCTTCAACCTGGGCATCGTCAGCAGCTTCAACATGACGCCGAACCTGAGCGTGCGCTTCATCCCGTCGCTCTCGTTCCAGGACCGTGTGCTGAGCTACCGTTTCCGCAAGAGCGATGGCACCTTCATCGGCTTCGACAAGCCGGTGGAGAGCACATGGCTGGAGTTCCCCGTGCTGTTGAAGATGCGCAGCGACCGCATCAACAACTTCGCGGTGTATGTGATCACGGGGGGCAAGTTCAGCATCGACATGGCCAGCCAGAAGGACGTGAACAATGAGATCGATGACGAGATCGTGATCAAGCTGAACAAATACGACTACAGCGCCGAAGTGGGCGGCGGGTGCGACATGTTCCTGCCCTACTTCAAGTTCGGGATGGAATTGAAGTTCGCCGTCGGCTTCCCGAACCTGCTGATCGATGATGGAACGCGCTTCAGCTCGCCGATCGAGAGCCTGCGCAGCAAGAACTGGATCTTCACGCTCACCTTCGAAGGCTGACCGCGCATGTCCCGTACGGTGGAGATCGCGCTATCGCCCCGCGAGGCCGCTGATCCCGCGCTTGTCCGTGAGGCCGCTGCCGAGGAGGCATCATTGCCGCTCGCGGACGTAAAGGGCAGCCGTGTACTGAAACGCTCTATCGACGCGCGCAGCAAACGGCCGTTGGTACGCATGCGCGTGGAGGTTTCCACGGAACATGCATTCGAGGACAAGTTCGCCCCCGAAGTTTTGCAGGATGTGTCAAAGGCTCCGCCTCTGATCATCGTGGGGTGCGGCCCTGCCGGACTGTTCGCTGCGTTGACCTTTATCCGCAACGGGCGGAGGCCGATCATCCTGGAGCGCGGTAAGGATGTGCGAGCCCGTCGGCGCGACCTGGCGGCGATCAACCGGGAGCACATCGTTGACCCGGACAGCAACTACTGCTTCGGCGAAGGCGGCGCCGGCACTTACAGCGACGGGAAGCTCTACACGCGAAGCGATAAGCGTGGCGATGTGGAGTCGGTGCTGCGAACACTCGTTTCGTTCGGCGCGTCGCCCGACATACTCGTGGACGCGCATCCGCACATCGGAACGAACAAGTTGCCGGGGATCATCACCGCCATGCGTGAGGCGATCATCGCCGCGGGCGGGGAGGTACGTTTCGGAACCCGCGTCACGGATCTGTTGCTCCACGATGGCCGCTTGGCGGGTGTGCGCATCGCCAACGAAGGAGAGGTCCGCGCTGATGCCGTCGTTCTCGCCACAGGCCATTCCGCGCGTGACATCTTTGAACTGCTGCACGCCCGCGGGGTCCGCATCGAAGCGAAACCGTTCGCGCTCGGTGTGCGCATCGAGCATCCGCAAGCGGTGATCGACCGCATACGCTACCACTGCGACGTGCGGGATCCCTATTTGCCGCCCGCCAGCTACAATGCCGTACAGCAGGTGGAGGGTCGTGGTGTCTACAGCTTCTGCATGTGCCCCGGCGGCATCATCGCACCGTGCGCCACGGCACCCGGCGAGGTGGTGACCAACGGCTGGAGCCCGAGCAAGCGCAACAACCCCTTCGCGAATTCCGGTATCGTGGTGGAGACGCGCTTCAACCTGGAAGATCCGCTGGCAGGCGTGGCCTTCCAGCGCGGGGTAGAGCAGGCGGCCTGGCATGCCGGTGGCCAACGGCAGTCCGCACCCGCTCAACGCATGGAGGATTTCATCCACGGTCGTTCGAGCGCGGACCTGCCCGACTGCAGCTACCAGCCGGGCATCGTTCCATTCAAGCTCGACGATGTGCTTCCAAGCGATATCGCCCTTCGCCTACGGGGTGGATTGAAGGCCTTCGGGGACAAAATGCGTGGCTATCGCACGAACGAAGCGGTGCTCGTGGCTGTGGAAAGTCGGACCAGCTCACCTGTGCGTATTCCCCGCGACCCGATCACGCTCCAGCATCCGGAAGTGCGCGGCCTGTACCCTTGCGGAGAAGGGGCTGGCTACGCGGGCGGTATCGTCAGCGCGGCCATGGACGGGATGCGGGTGGCGCTGGCCGCGAGTGGGAAGTGACACGCGGAAAGTGGTCCGCTATGGATCTACGTTCCTCTTCCCATTTGCGACATCGGTCTGGCGAACTCCATGCATAAGGCCGCTGCGGCCGCCGCCACGTTGAGGGATTCAGTTGAACCGAAGCGCGGGACAGCGATGCTGCGGCCCGGTCCGTTCTTCACCGCGTCCCGCAAGCCGTGGGATTCACTTCCGAGCACAAGTACCGCTGGGCGTTGAAGGGCCAGATCGAAGACGTTCTCTCCGGATGCTTCGGCCTTGTATACATGTGCGTTCGCGCCCACCGCGTCGAGGATGGCGGGAGGCAGGTCGCCGTAACGCACCGGAATGCGGAACAGCGAACCCATGCTGGCCTGCACGCATTTCGGATTGAAGGCTTCCACACAGTCGGCCGAGCACCACACCTGGTCCACGCCGAACCAATCGGCTATGCGCAGGAGCGTTCCGAGGTTGCCGGGATCACTGATGCCGTCCAAGGCCAAGGTCAGTGCTTGTCCGCGGGGGGTCTGCGGTGGGCTGTTCCTGGGTGCGCGCACCACGGCGATCACCTCGTTCCCCTTCTCCAAGGTCCCCATGCGGTCAAGGTCATGCACAGGGTGGATCACGGCGTCGGGAAGCCGCATGTCCCGCGCCGACTCTTCCGTGGCATGGATGCTGTCAACGGCAAAGGGTGAAGCCAGAAGTTCGCGGATCAACTTGCGCCCTTGGACCAGGAAAAGCCCTTGCTCCTCGCGGGCTTTCTTCTGGTGAAGTCCGCGGATGCGCTTCACGTGGGCGTTGGTGCTCATGCTTTGCCCGCCGAAGCCCGGCGGAGGCGTATGGGGCGCGGATATCTTCGGGCGCGTTTCCTTCCCCTTGCGGAAGGCCGCGAAAAATAGCCTCTCCATTGTCGCGCTTGCCGCACGTGCGTCCACAGACCCTGCTTCTTTCAGCGGCCATGCTGTTGTTGGCGGCATGCAATTCCACCAAGTGGGTGCCTCCCGGTAAGCGGCTGCTGACGCACAACACCATCACCGTGGAGCCGGGCACGTTGAGCGTGGACGAGCTGGAGCCGATCCTCAAGCAGAAACCGAACAAACGCGTGCTGGGCCGCACGCTGTACCTCGATTTCTACAACCTGCGGGATCCGGAGAAAGTCGCCCGGAAGCGTGCACGCAAGGACAGCCTTTGCGTGCTGAAGAACCAGGAGATCCGGTTGAAGGACAGTCTGAAGGTGAAGGAATGCGATGCATCGGCACGCGGCAGGAGCGGGGAGGCCCCGGTGCTCTTGGACAGTTCGCTGGTGCGCCGAACGAGCGAGCAATTGCGCAATTATGCGTTCAAGGAAGGGTGGTTCTCGGCTGAAGTGCACGACACCATCCGTTACACGCGCCGCACCTGGCCTTTCGGCGGCTGGGGACACAAACCGTACAAGAAGCCCAAGGCCAATGTGGAGTACATCGTGAAGGCCGGCCGTTCTTGGACGGTCTGCATGGTCAACCACCGCGTGGACGACCCTTCGATAGCCGCTTTCCTGCGGGAGGATTCGATCAATAGCCTGATCAAGCCCGGTGCGCGCTTTGATGGCGACGTGATCGATGCTGAGCGCGTGCGGATCACCAAGGAGCTGAAGATACAGGGCTACCTGTACTTCACGAAGGACATGGTGATCTTCGATGCGGACACCAGTGCGGGGGACCATGAGGTGGATCTGTTGATGCGGCTTGAGCGGCCCTTGGCCACTACCCAGCGCGGTTTGAAGGGCACTCCGCCCGGTACGGTCTACTATGTGAACGACGTGTTCATCGATGCCACGCGCCGTACCAAGGCCAATGCGCTGTTGCCCTACGACACCATACGTTATGAAGGATTCTCCTTGCTCTACAGGGGTAAACGCCCGGAGTTCAGGCCGCGTCCGATAACCGCATCGGTGCTGATGAAGCCCAACGCGCGGTTCAACCAGAACGATGCCGACCGCACCTTCCGTCGTCTCACGAATCTGCGTGTGTTCGATCGGGTTGACATCGTCTACGACACCACCGGCCTGGGCAGGGGCAATGTGAATGCGAGGCTGAACCTGATCCCGAGCAAGCGCCAAGGCTTTTCCGTGGAAGGCTTCGGGACCAACCGGGGCGGTTTCCTGGGGACTTCCTTGAACTTCAACTACAAGCACCGCAACGTCCTCCGCACGATGACATCACTGCAGGTATCGCTCACGTTGGGTCTGGAAGCGCAACAGAGCTTGAAGCCGGAGAGCGCTTCAGAGGATGCCGGCACGGACATCGGCCGGGGCGCCTTGTTCAACACCATGGAGATCGGCCCTGAGGTGAAGCTGGGTTTCCCTTGGAGCATCGGTTCAGCGAAGTCAGGAGGTTCACGCGTGACATTGAGCGCGCTGTACAACTACCAGCGCAGACCGGACTATACAAGGACTCTCGGAAAGGGTGCACTGGGTTTGGAAGTGAACTCGACGTTCACCCAGACCTTCGGGTTCTACCTGACCGAGGTGAACGTGATCCGTATTCCGACCAAGTCCCGGTTCTTCGAGGATTTCCTGAACAGCACCAACGACCTGTTCCTGACCAACAGCTATACGGACCACATCATCATCAACATCCCCCGCTTCACCTATACGCTGAACACGGCCGCTGTGGGCAAGCGGCGCAACAACCACTATCTGCGCGGGTCCGCGGAACTGGCCGGAACCATGCTCCGCATCGGGCAACAGATCTTCAATGCGCCTGTCCATGATGATACGGTCGCTTTCGTACGCTACCACACGCTGTTCAATGTGCGGTACGCCGAATACTTGAAGTTGGAGGGCGACTACCGGTTCTACCATACGATCCACGACAGAAGCAATATGGCCTTCCGCGCCGCCGTGGGTTGGGCCAAACCCTTGGTCAACCAGAGCGTGATGCCCTTTGAAACGAGCTTCTTCACCGGCGGCGCGAACAGCGTCCGGGCGTGGCGAGCGCGTTCATTGGGTCCGGGATCGTACACCTCAACAGTGAACAATTTCGACCGCATCGGCGAATTCCGGATCGAGGGCAATGCGGAATACCGCTTCAAGGTCTTCGGGTATCTCGAAGGTGCGCTCTTCACGGATGTCGGCAACATCTGGTTCCTGCAGGACAATCCGGCGAAGCCCAATGGGGAGTGGAAGGCGGACCGGTTCCTGAGCGAGATAGCGGTAGGCACCGGCCTGGGAGCGCGCTTGAACTTCGACTTCTTCCTCGTGCGCTTCGATCTTGGCCTGCAGACCAAGGACCCCAGCTTTCCCGCAGGCCAACGTTGGATCTTCCAGCCTCATGACACTGAATACCGGACCGATCTGGGAGCGAAGTTGAACTTCAACCTGGGCATCGGATACCCGTTCTGAAGAAGGCGCGGGCGAGAAGTGCGCATCCCGACTTTTCCACCCTTCGACCTTGGCACGTTTCCGCTGCGGGCTTCCCCTCGGGAACCGACTGGTGTAAGTTCGCCCCCGCAACCAAGGAAACCGCATGGAAACGTTGAAGACCGGCAAGATCGAGGACCTGTTGGGCGCTGAGGCCGACGCGCTGTTGAACCACACCTGCACGACCATCGACAAGAGCAGCCTGAACCTGCCGGGTCCCGATTTCGTGGACCGCTCCTTCGCCGCCAGCAACCGCAGCCCCCAAGTGATGCGCAGCCTGCAGCAGTTGTACGGCAACGGCCGCTTGGCCAACACGGGCTACATGAGCATCCTTCCGGTGGACCAGGGCATCGAACACAGTGGTGGAGCCAGCTTCGCCCCGAACCCGATCTACTTCGATGGAGACAGGATCGTGCAGCTCGCCATGGAAGGTGGTTGCAACGCGGTGGCCTCCACATTCGGCGTGCTGGGCAGCGTGGCACGCAAGTACGCGCACCGCATCCCCTTCATCGTGAAGATCAACCACAACGAGCTGATGACACTGCCGAACAAGTTCGACCAGGTCCTGTTCGGCACGGTGGAGAGCGCTTGGGACATGGGTGCCGTCGCCGTGGGTGCCACGATCTATTTCGGCAGCGATGAAGCGAGCCGGCAGATCAATGAGATCGCCGAGGCGTTCCAGCACGCGCATGAGCTGGGCATGGCCACGGTGCTCTGGTGCTACCTCCGGAATCCCGGTTTCAAGAAGGACGGGGTGGACTATCATGTTTCCGCCGACCTCACTGGCCAAGCCAATCACTTGGGCGTCACGATCCAAGCGGACATCATCAAGCAGAAGCTGCCGGAGAACAATGGGGGCTACACCGCCATGGGCAGCGGCTATGGCAAGACGCACAAGAAGGTGTACACCGATCTTTCAAGTGACCATCCGATCGACCTGTGCCGGTACCAAGTGGCCAACTGCTACATGGGCCGCATCGGCCTGATCAACAGCGGTGGTGCCAGCAGCGGCGCCAGCGACATGGCCGAGGCCGTGAAAACCGCGGTGATCAACAAACGCGCCGGGGGACAAGGGTTGATCAGCGGCCGCAAAGCGTTCCAGCGCCCAATGAACGAGGGTGTCGCACTGTTGAACGCGATCCAGGACGTGTACCTCGACAAGAAGGTCACCATCGCCTAACGAAACGTGAGGTGTGCGTTGTGAAGTGTCAGGTGTGAACGTACAGCACCTCACACTCCATACCTCCGCACTCACCCCTCACTCCTACATTAGCATTCATCATGGGCTGGTTCACACGCGTCAAGGAAGGCATCACCACCTCCACGGAGGACAAGAAGGAGACGCCTGAAGGACTTTGGTACAAGTGTCCCGAGTGCTCGGAGATCGCCACCACGGAGGATCACGAGAACAACCTGTGGGTCTGCGCCAAGTGCGGTTACCACGAGAAGATCGGCAGCGCGGAATATTTCGCCCTGCTGTTCGATGACCAGAAGTACAAGGAGATCGGCGAGAAACTGGCAGCCGGGGATCCGCTGAAGTTCGAGGACACGAAGAAGTACGCCGACCGGTTGGCAAAGACGCGCAAGGACACTGGCCTGAATGATGCGCTACGGTCCGCAGAGGGGAAACTCGCCAAGCAGAACGTCGTCATCGCTTGTATGGACTTCCGTTTCATCGGCGGGAGCATGGGCAGCGTTGTGGGGGAGAAGATCGCCTTGGCAGCGGATGCGGCGTTGCGCAAGAAGTGCCCGCTGGTGATCATCAGCAAGAGTGGTGGAGCGCGGATGATGGAAGCCGGTTTCAGCCTGATGCAGATGGCAAAGACCAGCGCCAAGCTGACCCTCCTCTCAAAGAAGGGCATACCCTACATCAGCGTTCTCACCGACCCGACCACCGGGGGAGTGACGGCGAGCTTCGCTATGCTCGGCGACCTGAACATCGCAGAACCCAAGGCGCTGGTGGCGTTCGCCGGACCGCGCGTGGTGCGGGAGACCATCGGCCGCGATCTTCCCGAGGGTTTCCAGACCAGTGAGTTCGTGCTGGAGCATGGGTTTCTGGACAAGATCGTGGAGCGCAAGGATCTGAAGGCCACGTTGGGCCGGTTCATCCAGTTCTTCCAGAGCTGAGATCGCTCGAGTTCTCGGTCGATCCAAGCGATTTTCCCCGGACGATTGCATGGCCATGCAATCGTCGGGTGCAAAAAGGGACTTAGTGATTCATTTGAGCGGCCTTACAAAAGCCCAGGGGAGCCGTAGACGCGCGAAAATTCATCATTGACGGGCCGAATTGATCGTTTGCATGGCAATGCAATTGTCGTGCGTGCTTCGGATGGGGCTTTCAGCGGCGGATACGGCATTCGCTGCCGCATTGCCGAGGTCTTGCACCAGTCTGAAGGCTCAACCTTCCCGGATCGTGGAAACGGCTACATTTGCGCCCCGGTCCACCAAAGGGGTGGATCCTGAGCACAGAAAGAACCCATGAACCTGACGAAAGAGGCCAAGCAGGAGATCTTCAAGACCCACGGCGGAGATGCCAAGAACACCGGCAGCTCCGAGGGGCAGATCGCGTTGTTCACGGCGCGCATCGAACACCTCACCGCTCACTTGAAGAACAACAAGAAAGACCACGCCACGGAGACCTCTCTGTTGGATCTGGTGGGCAAGCGCAAACAGTTGCTCAACTACCTGAAGACCTACGATATCGAGCGTTACCGTGCGATCATCGCGAAGCTGGGCCTGCGTAAGTGATACGCACGTCCTCCCGAACACGGGCGGTCATCATTCCTGAACGGACGAAGGGCGATCGTACACCACGGTCGCCCTTTTGCTTTTTCGGGTCACCGCTCCATGACAAGAAAACCAACCAACACAACGACGCGAAAGGCGCGTCCATAGACAGATGAAACCACAAGGAATCAAGAAGACCATCGACTTGGGCGATGGCCGCACGATCAGCCTGGAGACGGGCATTCTGGCCAAGCAGGCCGATGGCAGCGTGACCGTTCGCATGGGCGACACGATCCTACTGGCCACGGTGGTGGCGACCAAGGAGGCCCGCGAGGGCATTGATTTCCTCCCCTTGCAGGTGGAGTACCGCGAGAAGTTCAGCGCTGCGGGCCGTTTCCCCGGCGGTTTCTTCAAGCGCGAGAACCGTCCGAGTGACGGGGAGATCCTGGTGAGCCGTTTGGTCGATCGCGCCCTGCGCCCGCTCTTCAACGACGACTTCCACGGCGATACGCAGGTACAAGTGTCCCTGATGAGCACCGACAAGAAGAACCCGAGCGATGCACTGGCCTGTTTGGCCGCAGCCGCAGCCCTCGCCGTTAGCGACATCCCCTTCAACGGTCCTGTAAGCGAAGTGCGCGTGGCCCGCAAGAGCGGGAAGTGGACCATCAACCCCACCTTCGAGGAGATGGACGGGGCGGATATCGACCTGATCGTGGCGGGCACGTCCAGTGACGTCCTCATGGTTGAAGGCGAAATGAAGGAAGTGAGCGAGGCGGAGATGATCGAAGGGATCAAGCTCGCGCACGATGCGATCAAGACGCAATGCCGGGTGCTGAATGAACTGGCCGCGGCCGTTCCGAAGAGCCACACCAAGCGCACCTACAACCACGAGGAGAAGGATGAGGCGCTGGAGAAGGCCATCTACGATGCGACGTTCCAGAAGTACTACGACATCGCACTGGTGGCCAGCGCGAAGGAAGTGCGCAGCGAAGCCTTCGCGAAGGTGAAGGAGGAGTTCGTGGCCACGTTGCCGGATGAGGTGAAGGCCAAGAAGGCCATGCTCGCGCGCTATTTCAAGAAAGCCCAGAAAGCCGGCGTACGACGCGTTGTGCTGGAGAAGGGCGTTCGCCTCGATGGTCGCAAGACCACGGACATCCGCCCGATCTGGAGCGAAGTGGACGTGCTTCCCGGAACCCACGGCAGCGCCATCTTCACCCGTGGTGAAACGCAGGCCATCAACCTGGTTACGCTCGGGTCCAAGATGGACGAGCAGACCGTGGATACCGCCATGCACAAGCGCAGCGATGCGTTCATGCTGCACTACAACTTCCCCAGCTTCAGCACGGGCGAAGTGAAGCCCATCCGCGGCCCCGGCCGTCGTGAGGTGGGACACGGCAATTTGGCGCTCCGTGCGCTGAAGCCGATGATCCCTTCGGCTCCTGAGAATCCCTATACCATTCGCCTGAACTGCGACATCCTGGAGAGCAATGGTTCCAGTTCGATGGCCACCGTGTGCTCCGGCACCTTGGCACTGATGGACGCTGGCGTGCAGATCAAGGCACCGGTGAGCGGCATCGCCATGGGCATGATCAGTGACCCGGACGGCAAATACGCCATCCTCAGCGACATCCTCGGCGACGAGGACCACTTGGGCGACATGGACTTCAAAGTGACCGGCAGTGCCAAGGGCATCACCGCCACGCAGATGGACATGAAAGTGGACGGCCTCAGCTATGAGGTGCTCGCACAAGCTTTGGAACAGGCCCGCGCAGGTCGTCTGCACATCCTGGGCGAGATGATGAAGACGATGGACAAGCCGCGCTCGGACTACAAGGAGCACGCGCCGCGTATCGTCACCATCGAGATCCCGAAAGAGAGCATCGGACCGGTGATCGGACCGGGTGGACGTGTGATCCAGGAGATCCAAGCGGAGACCAAGACCACGATCGTCCTCGAAGAGAAGGATGGCGTCGGTCATGTGCAGATCATGAGCGACAACAAGGCCGGCATCGAGGCCGCTCTGGCCCGTGTGAAGGCTATCGCCAACCCGCCGCAAGCGGAAGTGGGCGTGAACTACAAGGGCAAGGTGAAGACGATCATGCCCTATGGTGCGTTCGTGGAGATCTTCCCCGGTACGGACGGCCTGCTCCATGTGAGCGAACTGGAATGGCGCCGCATCGATCGCGTTGAGGATGTGCTGAAGGAAGGCGAGGTGATCGAGTTCCAAGTGGTGGGCAAGGATCCGCGTACCGGAAAGCTCAAGCTCAGCCGTCGCGTGCTGTTGCCGAAGCCTGAAGGCTATGTGGAGCGCGAACCGGCGATGGAAGGGGACAGTCGCGAACGCCGCGATGATCGCCCCCGCCGTGAGTTCCGCGATCGTGGCCCGCGTCGGGACTGATACTGATCGGACTTGACGCCGAAGGGCCGCTCCGAAAGGGCGGCCCTTCGTGCGTTCGATCCGTAGGCGGGCGGCCAGCGAACGCGTTATGGATCGTCACCGCGCCTGTGAGGCGCGATCCGCTGGTCCTCCGATCGCGTACATCTCGTAACCGATGGCGGCCATGGGGCGTTGAACGGGACGCTCCTCCAAAAATCAAAGCGGTACCCATGGCCAGAATGCGACAGTTGAAGATCTCGAAGCAGGTGACGAACCGCGACACGCCGTCGCTGGACAAGTACCTGACCGAGATCGGGAAAGTGAAGTTGATCACCGCCCAGCAGGAGGTGGAGCTCGCCGTGCGCATCAAGCAGGGCGATGACAATGCCCTGGAGGAATTGTGCAAGGCCAACCTGCGGTTCGTAGTGTCCGTCGCGAAGCAGTACCAAGGCCAGGGCCTCACCTTGCCCGATCTGATCAGCGAAGGGAACTTGGGACTGATCAAGGCGGCCAAGCGTTTCGATGAAACGCGCGGCTTCAAGTTCATCAGCTACGCGGTGTGGTGGATCCGTCAGCAGATCCTGCAGAGCTTGGCTGAACAGGCCCGGATCGTTCGCTTGCCCTTGAACAAGATCGGCTCCATCAACCGCATCAACAAGGCGTTCGCCAAATTGGAGCAGGAGCACGAGCGCCCGCCTACGGCGATCGAACTGGCCGAGCTGCTGGAGATGACCCTCGAAGAGGTGAAGACCAGCATGAACAATGCGGGCAAGCACCTGAGCATGGACGCTCCCCTGCGCGATGGGGATGACAGCGGGACCATGTTGGACGTGATGAAGAACAACGACATGCCGGACCCCGTGGAGGCTCTCATGACCGATAGTCTCCGCATCGAGATCGAACGTTCCCTGGATGGCTTGAGCATCCGTGAGGCCGATGTGATCCGCCTCTATTTCGGACTGAACGGCAACCAGCCGCACACCTTGGAGGAGATCGGGCAGAAGTTCGACCTCACCCGCGAACGCGTGCGGCAGATCAAGGAAAAGGCCATTCGCCGATTGAAGCACGCCGGGCGTGGGCGGGTACTGAGGGCTTATTTGGGCTGAGAATTGTCGGCACACGACAAGGAAGGGCACCATCGGGGTGCCCTTCCTTGTCTCAAGACCTACCTGTTACAGCCTCAATTGGGCTCGATGACCTTGCTTCGATTACTCAACGAATAGGCGAGTCGTCCCTACGACTTCGCCAGAACTGGCGCTTACGAGATAAACACCAGGGGACAAGGGTACCGGGATTTCTATCCTCAGGTCCGCGCCATTCCAAGTTGAAGCGGTAGCTCGATATGCGACACGCCCCATCAAGTCAGAAATTTCAATGGCAACTGACTTTGCGTCGTCCAAGGCCAGCAACATCTCGAACCAACCATCCTCGGCGTGCAGATTGATCAAACTGCCACCCTGTGAGAGTGGATTAGGCCAAGCAGTAATCCTCGGTCTGGCTTGGGCAGCGAGATAGTATACGCGGCGTACCGGACCCCAGCCGCGATACACGTTGTTCACTTGTGATCTCACGCGCACATTCAGGTAGGTAAGCACGGGCACAGGGCTAGTTACAAATCCTCCGGGATTAACGTATTCTACGGGTGTGCAACCGGTGCCAGGATTGCTGGCTTGGGGGCTAGCAATTGTAAAGCCTACTTGCCTTGAATACAGATTCCCTGAAGTGCCTGCATTCGGCTTGAACCAGTGCCACTTAAATCCAGTAGTGCTTGTGCTGGAACAGTTGGTGTAGCTTGGTGAGCAGATGTCCGTGACTTCGCACGCTCCATCGGTATGCAACCATGAATTGCGGTGGGCTAAGTTGCCCTCACTGTCCCACTGTGGTGCTCCTAGAGGCGGGCAGAATCCGTTTGCGTCATTGGTCACGAAAGTGTAGCTCAAACTATTTGCACCTAGCAAGCTGAGGGCTTCTGATACATCCCAGATTTTGTGGTCGTTGTCAACTTGCCACGTGAAGCCGCCGGTGCAAAGCGTGTTGTTGCTTTGGGTGACTTCCAGGTTATAGCAGTGATTAATATCGTCAAGTACGATCGTATGGTCATAAGCCACACAGCTGGATGTGTACGTGTAAGAGGCTGACGAAGCCACTGTACTGCTGGTTGTCAGGTCAGTGACAGTCCATGCGGTGCCCTTAGTTGTACTAGCGTTTATCAGAAGGTGCGTGGTGTAGGACTCAATGATCTCGTACGCGTATACTTTGCTCACCCCCGGTGCGCCGATGATCAGATGCCCATTGCTCGCAGACAGACCATATGTACCGAATTCCACGTTGCCCGCACCATCAGCTTGAATGGTGAGGGGCATTTCAGCGCCCGTTTGTGAGCTTGTGAGTTCATTGTCCCAATCAGTGCCATCATTGTGAAAGACCCTGACAATTCCATCCGCACCGCTACTGGTCATGTCGGATACAAAAATGTAGTTACCGTCCATCGCCACACGCTGTGCAGCCAAGTTGTTTGCCCCGCACGTACTCGCGTAGGTGAATGGGTTATTTGTCCCCCCTGATGCCAGCACCCAGCCACCACCAGTATCCTCAAATACCCAAACCGTGACATCATAGTTGCCGTCCAAGCTCGCAACCACGAGCCGGTTGTCATCGGAGAAGTCCAACGAGTACAGTAGCCCACTCACAGAATAGTTAAGCAACGCGGTCGTGCTCCATGTACCGCTGCTATTATGATATATCTTGACCACATCGTTCACCACACCAGCGACGTCGTCATCATCAGTAGCTATATTCGAGTTAGCGACGGTCGTACCGCTGCCCAAGCTTACTGCGGTCGTCCAGTTGCTTGCGGCGGTGTAAACCGTTATTGCGGCACCACTCACGGTACATGTGGCAATGTCGTCAGAAGCGAATGCCACAGGCCGTCCGGTCTGTGCGCCAGCTGTTGGGCCTACTACATTGTATGTTGAGGAACCAGATGAAATGTCCCTTACAGCACTAGTGCCGGAATATGGATAGAATCCAGCATAGTTGTTGACCCCAACGGCAACCTTGCTGTATGCCCCGGAAGTAACCCACGTGGGACTCCAGTTGCCATCGCAGAAGCGGTAAAGAGTGATGCCAAGGCCAGTAGCCATCATGTTGTCACCATGCACGTCGACGTCATACCCAACGGAGGAACTACCCGTTCCACATGCTTCTTGGGTTTCTATCTGTCGTATTTGTCCGAACATGTTGGAAACAATCAGGGCCAAGGCTGATGTCAGTAGCTTTTTCATGATGGCATGGTTTTGTTTATAACGAAGCTACCCACAGTGTGAGGGGACAGTGGCCTCGAGTTTTGCACCGATGATCAACATTGAACACCGATTCCTTTTGGCATAAGCCTTCGATGTATGCTGATCATCGTAGCTGCAAACCACCAAATGCAAAGAGGGCCAGCTCGGTGAGCCAGCCCTCCTAGGACATAAAATTCTATCGCTTCATTTCTTCTTCAACTCCCTCAGCCGCTTCTCCACCAAGTAATCCTGGAGGGCGTTCATGCGATCGTTGAGTTCCTTGATGTAGAGGCTCTGCGTCTCTACGGTCACCCACAATTGGTTGGTGAGCTGGTCCACGCTGAACATGCCTTCCTTGTTCCATTCATCGCGGCCGGCGATGGTGGGCAGGTGGCGCTCCTGTTCGATGTAGCTGGCCATTTCCTTCATCGGGTAGTGGCGGTAGCCGATAGCCTGCTGCTGGTCCTCTGGCTTGATCTTCCCGTCGTAGTAGTTGTCAAAAACGTGGTCGCTCAACAGCACCGAGCCGCCCCATACGCTGCTGCGCGCGGCGATGGTACCCGGACCCTTGAACTGGTAGGCCGCGCAGGAACCGTAAAGTCCGCTGTTCGCCCAAGAGGCATAGTCCCCGATCATCAGGCCATCACCCGAGGTGACCAAGTAGCTGCTGTTCACGTAGCTGGTGACTACGCCGCTGGTCTGGGCATCGAATTTGAGGATCGGACGACGAGCAGAAGCGGTTTGCGCGCCTTGGTACTGGAAGGTTCCGTCGCAGGTGGTCAAGCTGGTCGTTGAGGTCCATGCGCAGCCGCCACCTGACAGACCATTCCAGCCCCAGCCTTGACAAAGGCCGGCACCAGCATTGACCAGCGTAGAAGTACCCGGTGGAGGGGTGTTCGATGGCGCGGAATTGTACGGCGTGCCAGCACCACACCCAGTGCCAGTGTAGAAGCATGTTTGACCTCCTGCTGTCGGACTTCCGCAAGCGTCGCAATACAAACCATACATGGCGTTGTAGGCGGTGGTTTCATAATAGATCGCTGTGTTCGAGGTCCAATCCTGGTTGTCGAAGCAGAACTCCACCAACATGTTGCTGCCCGCACCGAGCCATTGCCACGGGCTGACATTGAACTGGTGTGAGTTCCATCCGTTCACTACCACCAAGGGGGGATTGGGAAAGGGGGCGATGGATGCACAATCTTGTAGGCCAGAGTAAATGAAATCGGTCAAATTGCTCGAGCTTTCGTTCTTCATCCGCACCTTGATGTTACGCATCCCCAATGAAGTGCCCCCACCTGCAGCACAGAAAGCCACCCCATTTATGTTTGTGTTGGGGCACACACCCAAAGCTTGCAGATCACTGCTCAAGTAAAGGAACTGGTGGCGGCCATCTTCCCAGAAGGTGCTGTAGGGCGTTTCGAGTGTGGCACCCGTGCTTGGATTGTTGCCAAACCCTCCGCCATTGGCATCAATGGTGAGCCAAGAACCGACGGTGGCACCTGCCGGAACGACGACAGGTGCAGGGTACACACACGCAGCTACCGGAACCGATGCGTATTTCTGCTTCACACGGGCCTTGAAGGCGTTCTCCAATTGGTACCAGCCCACGTATTGGATCTGGCCCCCGCCGAGCGGGTTGTTCACATAGCCCTCGTGGGCTCCGGTCGTGCTATTGTAGCGGATGGCTCCCTCCACAGGTGTGGCGTCACTGGCAGTCGCTGGCGGGTTCGTGGTATAGACCCGCATGGCCCCGTTCACTTCCAACTGGTCAGTGACCGGTCCCAAGGTGCCTACCTGCACTTGCCCTGTTGTGTTCAGGTTGATGCGGTCAACACCATTGGTCTTGATGCGCATCGCCACGTTGTTGGTCGTGCCGATGAAGTTGGTGGCCGGGTTGGTGCCCGCATTGCCGCCCAAGCGCCAGCCGGATCCCATGGAAGCGCGCACCCACTGCGGGATGGTATTGTCCCAGTAGTAGTAGCCGCGTCCTTCACCGGTAACGGTATTGGAATCGGTCTGGTAATAGAGCAGGCTGTTCTCGGCAGCGCCGACCACGGGCCG